>NZ_CP013380.1:1356384-2034576 GCF_001513745.1 Burkholderia humptydooensis
CTACGCATTCACGTCGCAGCGCGAGACGCTGCAGATGGCGTATCTCGACGTGCGCCCCGAGCATCCGAACGGCCGCGCCGTCGTGCTGCTGCACGGGAAGAACTTCTGCGCGGGGACGTGGGAGCAGACGATCGACGTGCTCGCGAAGGCGGGCTACCGCGTCGTCGCGCCCGACCAGATCGGCTTTTGCAAGTCGACGAAGCCCGTGCGCTATCAATACAGCTTCCAGCAGCTCGCGCACAACACGCACGCGCTGCTCGAATCGATCGGCGTGAGGGAGGCGACGATCGTCGGCCATTCGACGGGGGGCATGCTCGCGGCGCGCTACGCGCTGATGTACCCGAAGGACACGCAGCAGCTCGTGCTCGTCAATCCGATCGGCCTCGAGGACTGGAAGGCGCTCGGCGTGCCGCCGCTGTCGGTCGACTACTGGTATGCGCGCGAGCTGAAGACGACCGCGGACGGCATTCGCCGCTACGAGCAGCGCACGTACTACGCGGGCGAGTGGTCGCCCGCGTACGAGCGCTGGGTGCAGATGCTGGCCGGCATGTATCGCGGACCGGGGCGCGACGTCGTCGCGTGGAATTCGGCGCTCGTCTACGACATGATCTTCACGCAGCCGGTGCTCTACGAGTTCGGCGCGATCAGGGTGCCGACGCTGCTCCTCATCGGCGACAAGGACACGACCGCGATCGGCAAGGACGTCGCGCCGCCCGACGTGCATGCGAGGCTCGGCCGCTATCCGGCGCTCGCCAAGCGAACGCAGGCGGCGATTCCGGGCGCGGTGCTATACGAATTCCCGGCGCTCGGCCACGCGCCGCAGATCCAGGACCCGGCGACGTTCCACAAGGCGCTGCTCGACGGGCTCGCGGACGTGAAGCCCGCCGCGCGCGCGGCGGGTTCGGCGAACGAGTAGGCGTTCGTGGCGGGGCGGGGCCCGGACATTTGGACCTGGACTCCGCGCATCACCCCCACGCGGCCATCGCCATCGCGCTGCCCCCGCCGTCTTCCCCCCGTCACCCCCCGGCTTCGTCGCGAAGCTCGTCGCGCACCTGCGCGGCGAGCTCGTACGACCGCACCCGCGCGCCGTGATCGAAGATCTGCGCGGCGACGATCAGTTCGTCCGCGCCCGTCTGCGCGATCATCCGCCGCAGCCGCTCGCGCACGGTGTCGCGCGAGCCGACCGCCGCGAACGACAGCGCGTGCGCGACGCTCGCGAGCTCCTGCTCGGTCGCGCCGAGCGCGTCGAGCGATTCGACGGGCGGCGGCAGTTGCCCAGGCGTGCCGCGCCGCAGATTCAGGAACTGCTGCTGCAGCGACGTGAAGAGGCGGCGCGCGTCGTCGTCGGTGTCGGCGGCGAACACGTTCACGCCGACCATCGCATACGGTTTCGCGAGCGCGGCGGACGGCCGGAATTGCGCGCGGTACACGTCGAGCGCGCGCATCAGATAGTCCGGCGCGAAATGCGACGCGAACGCGAACGGCAGCCCGAGCATCGCGGCGAGCTGCGCGCTGAAGAGGCTCGAGCCGAGCAGCCAGACCGGCACGTCGAGCCCCGCGCCCGGCACCGCGCGCACGCGCTGGCCAGGGGCGGGCGCGGCGAAGTAGCGCTGCAGCTCGACGACGTCGTCCGGGAACGAATCGGCGCTGCCGATCAGGTCGCGGCGCAGCGCGCGGGCCGTCGTCTGATCGGTGCCGGGCGCGCGCCCGAGGCCTAGATCGATGCGGCCCGGATACAGCGACGCGAGCGTGCCGAACTGCTCGGCAATCACGAGCGGCGCGTGGTTCGGCAGCATCACGCCGCCCGAGCCGACGCGGATCGTCTGCGTCGCGCCCGCGACGTGGCCGATCACGACGGCGGTCGCCGCGCTCGCGATGCCGGGCATGTTGTGGTGCTCGGCGAGCCAGTAGCGGCGATAGCCGAGACGCTCGGCATGCCGAGCGAGATCGGCGGAGTGGCGAAACGCCTGGGCGGCGTCGGCGCCGGCGGGAATCGGCGCGAGGTCGAGAACGGAAAACGGGATCATGGCGACGGCGGAACGAATGGGATGGGGACGGAACGCGGGCCGGCGCATGCGCCGCTGTCCGGCGATGATGCGCGCACGCAACAGATGGCGTCGATTGTGCCAAAGCGTTCCGGATCGCGTCGGAGGCCGGAAAGATATCCCTGACGGCGGCAGGGGCGAAAGGGGGTGTCGACGTGACGCGGCGCCTCGCGAAAGATTGTTCTGTAATAGACTGTAATCGTAAGAAACCCGACGAAATAAGCGAGGATTTGACTCGAATATTTCATCTGGTACAAAAATTCACAGAAACCCTTACGTTTTGGACAGCGCGCGTCCTGCAAAGCGCTTACGCTAACAATGGAGCAATTGCGTGGAAATTGACCGTATCTGCGTGGATCTGCCGTTCAGAAACAGTGCTTTTCAACATGCGCGGCAAGCGTTGCCGGCTTGTCGCTGCTAAAATTCGCGGCCTACGCACCAATCGCGCTCACGGATTCCGTTCTATTCTCCCTGCGCCTGCAGCGAAAAGCCGCACGAGGAGCCTCGGGATAGCGGCCGCCAGGCCGGTTCCGGTGCGTTGCGCGTCGTTGAAAGTGCAAGCCAGTCAGAAAGGAGTTGGGATCGTGTTCGAAATCGTCCCCGCCGAAGCATCGCATCCCCGTTTCGCCCGCCGCCCGATCGTCCGGAGGCGCGCGGCATGACGGAATCGCTTTCCATCGTCGGTTGGGTGTTGCTCGCGCTCGTTTGCGCATCGTGCGGCTATGCGGCGCTCGCCGCGTTCGCGCCCGCGCCGCGCGTGCCCCGTACGGCCGCGCGCGACGGCTTCGAGCCCGTGAGCGTGCTCAAGCCGCTGTGCGGATCGGAGCCGCATCTCTATGAAAACCTCGCGACCTTCTGCGAGCAGCGGCATCCGCGCTATCAGTTGCTGTTCGGCGTCGCGTCGGCCGCCGATCCGGCCGCAGCCGTCGTGCGCCGGCTGCAGGCCGACTATCCCGATAGCGATATCGAGCTCGTGATCGACGCGCGCGTGTACGGCTCGAACCTGAAGGTCAGCAATCTCGTCAATCTCGCCGAGCGCGCGCGCCACGGCCGCATCGTGATCGCCGACAGCGACATCGCGGTCGAGCCCGACTATCTGACGCGCGTGAGCGCGCCGCTCGCCGATCCGTCGGTCGGCGTCGTCACTTGCCTGTATCATGCGCGCAGCGTCGGCGGCTTCTGGACGCGGATCGGCGCGCAGTTCGTCGATGCGTGGTTCGCGCCGTCGGTCCGGATCACCCATCTCGGCGGGTCGAGCCGGTTCGGGTTCGGCGCGACGCTCGCGTTGACGCGCGCGACGCTCGACGCGATCGGCGGCTTCAAGGCGCTGAAGGACGAGCTCGCGGACGACTACTGGCTCGCCGAGCTGCCGCGCCGCCTCGGGCGGCGCACGGTGCTCTCCGAGGTGAACGTGGCGACCGACGTCGCGGAGCCGTCGTTCGCGCCGCTGTGGCTGCGCGAGACGCGCTGGCTGCGCACGATCCGCTCGCTGAATCCGGCGGGCTTCGCCTTCCTGTTCATCACGTTCACCGCGCCGTGGCTCGCGATCGGCGCGGCGCTCGCGGCGTGGCTCGGCCCGGCGTCGGCGGCGGGCGCGACGGCCGCCGCGGCGGCCGCGATCGGCGCGCTCGCGCGGCTTGCGCTGCACGCGCGCGGCTCGGCCGGATGGCGCGCGTTCTGGCGCGACTTGCCGCTCGTGCCGGTGCGCGACGCGCTGCTCGCGCTCGAATGGCTCGTCGCGGCGTTCGGCACGCAGGTCGTGTGGCGGGGCGCGCGGATGACGGTCGTCGGCGGCGACGCGCGCGCGACGGTCGTGGAAGCGGGCGACGGGCGCTGACGGGTGCCGGGCACTCATGCCGGATGCGCGGGCGGCGGCGGGCCGTCCGCGGTTTTTCGAAACATTTGTACTGGAACGAATTGATATCTATGCAGCAGGCTACCGGAGCATTCATGAAAACGCTGTTCTTGCAGGCACCGTCGTACGACGGCTTCGACGGCGGCGCGGGCTCCCGCTACCAGGCGAAGCGCGAGATCCGATCCTTCTGGTATCCGACCTGGCTCGCGCAGCCGGCTGCACTCGTGCCGGGCAGCCGCGTCCTCGACGCGCCCGCCGACGGCCTGTCGGTCGAGGAGACGCTCAAGATCGCGCAGGACTACGATCTCGTGATCATCCACACGAGCACGCCGTCGTTCCCGACCGACGCGATGTTCGCGGAAGACCTGAAGAAGATGAAGCCGTCGATGCTCGTCGGCATGGTCGGCGCGAAGGTCGCGGTCGATCCGCACAACTCGCTCGCCGCGACGGAAGCGATCGATTTCGTGTGCCGCGAGGAATTCGACTACACGTGCAAGGACATCGCGGCAGGCTTGCCGTTCGCCGAGATCCTCGGGATGAGCTACCGCGCGAAGGACGGCTCGATCGAGCACAACGGAGCGCGCCCGATGATCGAGAACATGGACGAGCTGCCGTTCGTCGCGCCCGTCTACAAGCGCGACCTGAAGATCGACAACTACTTCATCGGCTATCTGAACTACCCGTACGTGTCGATCTACACGGGCCGCGGCTGCCGCTCGAAGTGCACGTTCTGCCTGTGGCCGCAGACGGTCGGTGGCCATCGCTATCGCACGCGCTCGGTCGAGAGCGTGCTCGCGGAAGTGAAGTGGATTCGCGACAACATGCCGGAAGTCAAGGAGATCATGTTCGACGACGACACGTTCACCGACTTCAAGCCGCGCGTCGAGGAAATCGCACGCGGGCTCGGCAAGCTCGGCGTCACGTGGTCGTGCAACGCGAAGGCGAACGTCCCGTATTCGACGCTGAAGATCATGAAGGAGAACGGCCTGAGGCTGCTGCTCGTCGGCTACGAGTCGGGCGACGACCAGATCCTGCTGAACATCAAGAAGGGCCTGCGCACCGACATCGCGCGCCGCTTCAATGAAGATTGCAGGAAGCTCGGCATCAAGATCCACGGCACCTTCATCCTCGGCCTGCCGGGCGAGACGAAGGAAACGATCAAGAAGACGATCGAGTACGCGAAGGAAATCAATCCGCACACGATCCAGGTGTCGCTCGCCGCGCCGTATCCTGGCACGCGCCTGTACAACCAGGCGATCGAGAACGGCTGGATGGAAGAGAACAAGACGATCAACCTCGTCAGCAAGGAAGGCGTGCAGCTCGCCGCGATCGGCTATCCGCACCTGCCGAAGGAGGAGATCTATCACGAGCTCGAGCACTTCTATCGCGAGTTCTACTTCCGCCCGTCGAAGATCTGGGAAATCCTCCGCGAAATGCTGACGAGCTGGGAGATGATGAAGCGCCGTTTGCGCGAGGGCGTCGAGTTCTTCCGTTTCCTGCGCGCGCATGAGGCGTGATCGGTGGCGGCTTCCGGCGCGGCGCCGCGTGCGCTGATCTTCACGGCGGACGACTTCGGCCTGCATGAGCGGGTCAATGCGGCCGTCGAGCGCGCGCACCGCGACGGCGTGCTCTCGGCCGCGAGCCTGATGGTCGGCGCGCCGGCCGCGCGCGACGCGGTCGAGCGCGCGAAGCGCCTGCCGTCGCTCGCCGTCGGCCTGCACGTCGTGCTTGCCGACGGGCCCGCGACGCTGCCCGCGCGCGAGATCCCCGCGCTCGTCGGTCCCGACGGTCGCTTTCGCGACGCGATGGCGAAGGACGGCTGCCGCTTCTTCTTCCTGCCGCATGTGCGGGCGCAACTGCGCCGCGAGATCCGCGCGCAGTTCGACGCGTTCGCGGCGACCGGGCTCGCGCTCGATCACGTGAACACGCACAAGCATTTCCATCTGCATCCGACCGTGCTGTCGATGATCGTCGACATCGGCCGCGAGTTCGGGCTCTCCGCGATGCGGCTGCCGTGCGAGCCGTCGACGCCGTTCTGGCTGAAGCCGTGGATCGCGCTCGTGCGCGCGCGGCTCGACCGCGCGGGCATCGCGCACAACGATTACGTCGTCGGCATCGAGCACTCGGGCGCGATGGACGAGGCGGCGCTGCTCGCAGCGCTCGCGAAGCTGCCCGCGGGCGTCGGCGAGATCTACAGCCATCCGGCCGAGGCGGGCGACGGCCCGATCACGCCGTCGATGCGCGACTACCGGCCGGCCGACGAACTCGCCGCGCTGCTGTCGCCGCGCGTCGCGGCCGCGGTGCAGGCGGCGGGCGTCGCGTGCGGCGGCTTCGCCGACGTGTTCGACGGCGGCGCGCGCGCACGGATGCCGCGCGCGGCGCGCGGATGAGCGGAGCGCAGCCGTCATGACCCGCTGGATCAAATGGCTCGGCTGGCCGATCGGGATTGCGATCCTGCTCGCGCTCGTCGTGCGCGAGGGCGTCGGCGACGTCGGCCGCGTGATCGGCCAGGCCGGCTTCGCGCTGCTGTGGCTCGTGCCGTTCCACGGGCTGCCGCTGCTGCTCGACGCGCACGCGTGGCGTCTGCTGCTCGACAAGCGCGCGTCGCTGCCGTTCCTCTGGTGGATCGCGACCGTGCGCGAGGCGGTGAACCGGCTGTTGCCCGTCGTCGGCGTCGGCGGCGAGATCGTCGGCATCCGGCTCGCGCGCTGGCGCGTGCCCGATGCGAGCCGCGTGACGGCGTCGGTGATCGTCGAGGTGCTCGTGACGATCGCCGTCCAGTACGCGTTCGCCGCGCTCGGGCTCGTGCTGCTGCTCGCTGCGACGCAGGAGAGCGTCGGCGCGAGGACGATCGGCGTCGGGCTCGTGCTGTCGCTGCCGATCCCCGTGCTCGGATTCGTGCTGATGCGGCGCGGCGGCGTCTTCCATGCGATCGAGCGCTTCGCGAGCCGGCTGCTCGGCGATTCGCACCGGCTGCTGCAGGGCGTCGACGGCAAGCGCCTCGACGCCGACATCGATGCGCTGATGTCGCGCGCGGGCCTGCTGTTCCGCGCGTTCTTCTGGCAGCTCGCGGGTTATGTCGCCGGCGCGCTCGAGATCTATTGGGCGCTCGCGCTGCTCGGCCATCCGGTGTCGATCGGCGGCGCGATCGCGATCGAGGCGATGACGCAGGCGGTGCGGCATGCGGCATTCATGGTGCCGGGCGGTCTCGGCGTGCAGGAGGCGACCGTCGTGCTGCTCGCGCAGATGTTCGGCGTCGGCCGCGAGGCGGCGCTGTCGCTCGCGCTCGTCAAGCGCGTGCGCGAGCTGCTGTTCGGCGCGCTCGCGCTCGGGTCGTGGCAGTTCGTCGAGCTGTCGCGCACGCGGCGGCGGATTCGCAGCCATGCGCGGCGCGCGGCGCGCGTCGCGGCCGCCGAGGCGCGGCGCGAGCGGCAGGCCGAGCCCATGCTGTGAGCGCGCGGCCGAGCGGCGGGGCGCTTTCGTTCGGGCGTTGACTCGCGGGCGCGGCGGATCGATGCTCCGGTGGCTCAAAGCCTCAAAGGCGCGGGCCTCGTGCGCGCCCAGTGCTTCCGTCGGTGGCGATCCCCCGGCCATGCGGTCGACGGGTTTCCGATTTTCCTCCTTTCCCGCCCCGGCCCCCGGGGGGGAATCGCCCGCCCGCTCGCCGCGCCGAATTGCGCTTTCCGGGTGCGACGGCCGCGGTGCGGTATGCTTGCGCGCGTGTTCGATGTCACGCGCGAAGACGCGCCGTTTCCCGATGACGATGTTCCGATTCCGTATCCTCCCTGTCGCGATGCTCGGCGCGGCGCTCGCGCTCGCCGGTTGCGACGATCAGCAAAGCGAGCAGACCGTGCAGCGATTCAAGGATTTCTTCAACGCGATCAAGCCCGCGCCGCTGTTCCTCAAGGGGCTCACGCCCGGCGTGACGACCGAGGCCGAGATCCGCAGCCAGATGGGGCGGCCCGAGACGGAGCGCGCCTACACCGACGGCTCGAAGCGGCTCGAATACCCGCGCGGCCCGATGGGCAACGAGACGTACATGGTCGACATCGACGCGAACGGCCGCTTCGTCGCCGCGACGCAGGTGCTGACGGCCGCGAACTTCGCGAAGATCCGCTCGGGCATGACGCAGGACGAGGTGCGGCGTCTGCTCGGCAAGCCGACCGAGGTCGCGCGCTACCCGCTCAAGCCGGAGACGGTGTGGAGCTGGCGCTGGCTCGAGGACGGCGTCAATCAGGACGCGTTCTTCAACGTCCATTTCGGGCCGGACGGGCTCGTCTACACGACTTCGCGCTCCGACATCCTGAAGGGGCACTGAGCGCCGCTCGCCCGCCGACCCCGTCGGCTCTATCGCAAAAGCGACCCGAAACTTGCAAAAAAGCCGCAGACGGCGCGCGGCCGGCAACGCACGGAACCGACGTTTACCCCGCTAAAACAGTGCTGTGCGCGCCGCGCGCGGCGGCGTCGGTGCGATGTTGCAACGCAGCATCGCGCGCCACCGCCATTTGAGCGGTTTTTTTTCGCTTGCGACTATCCGCGTCAAACCGGCGCAGTCATCCGCGCGCCGTTCCCCTTCACGATCACGGAGACAAGCGTGTTCCTATACGGCTTTGGTCCGCTCATCTGGGCGGGCACCGTGCAGACGATCGAGCTGTCGGTGCTGTCGCTCGCGGCGGCGGTGCTGCTCGGCCTCGCCGGCGCGATCGCGAAGCTCTCGCACAATCGCGTGCTGCGCGCGATCGCGACGGGCTACACGACGCTCATCCGCTCGGTGCCCGATCTCGTGCTGATGCTGCTGCTGTTCTACAGCATCCAGATCTGGCTCAACCAGTTCACCGATCTGATGAACTGGGATCAGATCGACATCGATCCGTTCGTCGCCGGCGTGCTGACGCTCGGGTTCATCTACGGCGCGTATTTCACCGAGACGTTCCGCGGCGCGTTCCTCGCGGTGCCGCGCGGTCAGCTCGAGGCGGGCAGCGCGTACGGGATGGGCGGGATGCGCGTGTTCGTGCGGATCATGTTTCCGCAGATGATGCGCTTCGCGCTGCCCGGCATCGGCAACAACTGGCAGGTGCTCGTGAAGGCGACCGCGCTCGTGTCGATCATCGGTCTCGCCGACATCGTGAAAGCCGCGCAGGACGCGGGCAAGAGCACGTTCAACATGTTCTTCTTCATTCTCGTCGCGGCGCTCGTCTATCTGGCGATCACGACGGCCTCCAATCTCGTGCTCAAGCAGCTCGAGAAGCGTTATTCCATCGGCGTGAGGCACGCGGAACTATGATCGGGATTCTCCAGGAATTCGGGCGCGCGTTCCTCTACTGGGACGGCCAGCGCGTGTCGGGGCTCGCCGTCACGCTGTGGCTGCTCGTCGCGTCGATCGCGATCGGCTTCGTCTGCGCGGTGCCGCTCGCGGTTGCGCGGGTGTCGAAGAAGCGCTGGCTGTCGACGCCCGTGCGCTTCTACACGTACGTGTTCCGCGGCACGCCGCTCTACGTGCAGTTGCTCCTCATCTACACGGGGATGTACAGCCTCGCGTTCGTTCGCGATCACGCGTTCCTCGACGCGTTCTTCAGGAGCGGCTTCAACTGCGCGATTCTCGCGTTCGCGCTGAACACCTGCGCGTACACGACCGAAATCTTCGCGGGCGCGATCCGCGCGATTGCGCACGGCGAGGTGGAGGCGGCGCGCGCGTACGGAATGGGCCCGTTCACGATGTATCGCCGGGTGATCCTGCCGTCTTCGCTGCGCCGCGCATTGCCGCTCTACAGCAACGAGGTGATCCTGATGCTGCACGCGACGACGGTTGCGTTCACGGCGACCGTGCCCGACATCCTGAAGGTCGCGCGAGACGCGAATTCGGCGACGTACATGGCGTTCCAGTCGTTCGGAATCGCCGCGCTGATCTATCTTGCGGTATCGTTCGCACTCGTCGCGGCCTTTCGTCGGGCCGAGCGCCACTGGCTCGCGTATCTCGCGGCCGGCCGTCATTGATTTCACTCCAGGGAGAGCCAGTTGGCAGAGACCACGACCACGAATGCCGCGTGCAAGCTCGAGGCACGGGACATCCACAAGCGCTACGGCGACAACGAGGTGCTCAAGGGCGTGTCGCTGAACGCGAAGGCGGGCGACGTGATCAGCGTGATCGGCGCGTCCGGCTCGGGCAAGAGCACGTTCCTGCGCTGCATCAACTTCCTCGAGCGGCCGAACGCGGGTCAGATCGTCGTCGACGGCGAGACGGTGCGCACGAAGACCGATCGCGCGGGCAATCTCGAAGTCGCCGATCACAAGCAACTGCAGCGGATTCGCACGAAGCTCGCGATGGTGTTCCAGCACTTCAATCTGTGGTCGCACATGAACGTGCTGGAGAACGTGATGGAAGCGCCCGTGCACGTGCTGGGGATTTCGAGGCGGGAGGCGGAGGGGCGCGCGCGCGAATATCTGGAGAAGGTCGGTCTCGCGCCGCGGGTGGAGAAGCAGTATCCGTCGCATTTGTCGGGCGGCCAGCAGCAGCGCGTCGCGATTGCGCGTGCGCTGGCGATGCACCCGGACGTGATGCTGTTCGACGAGCCGACGTCGGCGCTCGATCCGGAGCTGGTCGGCGAAGTGCTGAAGGTGATGCAGAAGCTCGCGGAGGAAGGGCGGACGATGATCGTCGTCACGCACGAGATGGGCTTTGCGCGCAACGTGTCGAATCACGTGATGTTCCTGCACCAGGGTCGCGTCGAGGAGGAGGGCGCGCCTGCCGAGGTGTTCGGCGGCACGAAGAGCGAGCGCCTGAAGCAGTTCCTGTCGGGCAGCCTCAAGTAACGGCCGACGCGGCAGGTCGTGACGTCCGTGAATCGCCCAGGCAGCCCCGCGCGCACGATACAGGTGGCGATCGTTGCATTGCCGCCCGTGTCGATGTCGGGTGTCGGGCCGATCGTCGACGCGCTGAATCTCGCGAACGAGATCGACGGGCGTCTGCTGTACCGCTGGCGGGTGTGCTCGTGGGACGGACGTGCGGTGCCGCTTGCGGGCGGCGCGCAATGGCACGCGGACGCGGCGTTCAACGATGCGATCGTCTGCGACTGGCTGATCGTCGTGAGCGAGCGGTTCCAGCAGTTCGCCGACTACCGGCTTTTTCTCGCGAGCCTCGCGCGGGTCGGTCAGCGCACGCCGCTCGTGACGGGCATCCATCACGGCGTATGGTGGCTCGCGATGGCGGGGCAACTGTCGGGCTACCGGGTCAGCGTGAACTGGGAGACCTACCAGCAGTTCGCCGAACAGTTCGAGCGCTCGATCGTCACGCAGCAGATCTTCGAGATCGACCGCGATCGCGCGACATGCGCGGGCGGCCAGGCGAGCGTCGACTTCATGCTGGCGATGATCGGCCGCGACCAGGGGCCGGAGCTGGCGGAGCGGATTGCGGATGCGCTCGGCACGGGGCCGCTCAGAAGCGGCGAGGCGCGCCAGCGGATTCCGTTCGTGACGGCGCCGGGCGAGCGGCACCCGCGGTTGAACGATGCGTTGCTGCTGATGGAGGCGAACATCGAGGACCCGCTCGCGACCGACGAGATCGCGGGGCTCGTCGGCGTGTCGCGCAGGCAGCTCGAGCGGCTCTTCAGACAATATCTCGGCGCGATGCCGTCCAAGTATTACCTCAATTTGCGGCTCCTGAAGGCCCGCACGCAGTTGCAGCGCACGAGCAAGTCCGTCGTGCAGGTGAGTCTTGCTTGTGGGTTTTCTTCTGCTGCGCATTTCTCCAATGCTTATCGGGAGCGGTTCGGGGTGACGCCGCGTGAAGATCGGCGGGCCTGGCTCGAGAAGCAGCATGGGGGCGTCGAGCCGCCTCGGGCGGGGGCGCTGGTCGAGCGGCCCAGCGATGGGGATTGAGTGGTCGTCGGGGCGTTTTTTTGTGGCAGTTTTTGGCGGTGCTTTTGGGGGGCGTGAATGGCCTGTGATGTTTTCGGTCCATTGGCGTTGCCCCTCCCCGGGGCGGGGGTCACTTTTCTTTGTCTTGCCAAAGAAAAGTAACCAAAAGAAAGGCGCTTTTTCGGCCCCGGCCTACGTTGCCAGGCTCCAGCAAACTGGCACAGCCCCTAACGAGTCGCGTCAGACAAGAACGCCAAGGGGATCGCGCAGGGTCGGTGTCGTCGAACCGTTCACCAGAGCGGTATACCTCCCGCCGCTCCATCCTCGCTGCGCTCGGACGATGGGTACAGCGAATCGAGCGGGAAAGCTGGCGGGAAGAGGAAGCGTAGCTCCCTTTGCTGTCCGCCCAAGGACGCGCCTTTCTTTTGGTTACTTTTCTTTGGCAAGACAAAGAAAAGTGACCCCCGCCCCGGGGAGGGGCGACGCCAATGGACCGAAAACATCACAGGCCATTCACGCAACACACACACAAATGACCGACAGAGAAACCATCCCCCACCGAAAAAGGTGGCAAAAGCCCCCTCCGATAAATCCCGTCGCAATTGCGCAAGACGCATCCCGCGACGTTGCCTAAACTTGAATCTGTTACCTCTTACGAAACGAAAGGAATCGTCATGAAGAGCCCGAACGTGTCCCGTCAGACTTTCGATGAAGTGATGGTGCCGGTGTTCTCGCCCGCGCCGTTCGTCCCCGATCGCGGCGAGGGCTCGCGCGTCTGGGACACGGAAGGCCGCGATTATGTCGATTTCGCCGGCGGCATCGCCGTCACCGCGCTCGGCCACGGTCATCCGGAACTCCTCAAGGTGCTCGACGAGCAAAGCCGCAAGCTCTGGCACATCGGCAACGGCTACACGAACGAGCCCGTCCTGCGCCTCGCGAAGCGTCTCGAATCGCTCACGTTCGCCGACCGCGCATTCTTCGCAAACTCCGGCGCCGAAGCCAACGAGGCCGCCCTCAAGCTCGCGCGCCGCGTCGCGTTCGAACGCCACGGCGCCGACAAGTACGAAATCGTGTCGTTTCTCCAGTCGTTCCACGGCCGCACGTTCTTCACCGTCAGCGTCGGCGGCCAGTCGAAGTACTCCGAAGGCTTCGGCCCCGTGCCGGAAGGCATCAAGCATCTGCCGTTCAACGACATCGCCGCCGCCCAGGCCGCGATCGGCCCGAGGACCTGCGCGGTCATCGTCGAGCCGATCCAGGGCGAGGGCGGCGTCATTCCCGCCGATCCCGCCTTCCTCGAGGCGCTGCGCGAAGCGTGCGACGCGCACGGCGCACTCCTCATCTTCGACGAAGTGCAAACGGGCGTCGGCCGCACCGGCCACTTCTACGCGTACATGGACACGGGCGTCACACCCGACATCCTGACCACCGCGAAGGCGCTCGGCAACGGCTTCCCGATCGGCGCGATGCTCACCACCGAAGCGCTCGCCGCGCACTTCAAGGTCGGCGTGCACGGCACGACATACGGCGGCAATCCGCTCGCGTCGGCGATCGCCGACAAGGTCGTCGAGCTCGTCAGCGATCCCGCGCTCCTCGAAGGCGTCAACGAACGCAGCGCGCGCCTCACGGCCACGCTCGAAAAAATCAACGCGCGCTTCAAGCTCTTCAAGGAGGTTCGCGGCAAGGGCCTCCTGATCGGCGCCGAACTCGTCGACGCACTCGACGGCCGCGCGAAGGACTTCGTGTCGGCCGCGGCCGAGCACGGCGTCATCATGCTGATCGCCGGCCCGAACGTGCTGCGCTTCGCGCCGTCGCTCGTGATTCCGCTCGACGTGCTCGACGAAGGCCTCGCGCGCTTCGGGAAGGCCGTCGAGCAGGTGCTCGCCGCGCAAGCCGAAACCGCGTCGCGCTAAGCCGACCCTGAGCCGCCCCCAAGCAGCCCAATCGCTGACGTAGACAGGACCGACGATGCTCTTCGTACGCCCCGGCAAACTCGCCGATCTCGACGCGCTCGCGCAGATGGCGCGCACCGCGCAACCCGTGCTGCACTCGCTGCCGCACGACCGCGCGGCGCTCGAAGCGCGCGTCGCGCTTTCCGAGGACTCGTTTCGCGCGGAAGTCGACTTCCCCGGCGAGGAGTTCTATCTGTTCGTGCTCGAGGACAGCGCCACAGGCAAGCTGCTCGGCACCGCGAGCGTCGTCGCCGCGGCCGGCTACTCAGAGCCGTTCTACGCGTTTCGCAACGACGCGCTGATCCACGCGTCGCGCGAGCTGCACGTGAACCGCAAGATCCACGCGCTCACGATGTCGCACGAATTGACGGGCAAGAGCCGGCTCGCCGGCTTCTATGTCGATCCGTCGCTGCGCGGCGACGCCGCCGCGCACCTGCTCTCGCGCGCACGGATGATGTACATCGCCGCGAATCGCAACCGCTTCACGCCCGAGGTGTTCTCGCTGCTGCTCGGCGTCACCGACGAGACGGGCGCGTCGCCGTTCTGGGAAGCGGTGGGCCGCAAGTTCTTCGGGCGCGACTTCGCGGCGGTCGAGATCGAATCGGGCGGCCGCAGCCGCACGTTCATCGCCGAAGTGATGCCGACCTATCCGCTCTATGTGCCGCTCTTGCCTGAAGCCGCGCAACGCGTGCTCGGCGAGCCGAACGAGCATGCGCTCCTCGCGTACGACATCCATCTCGAAGAAGGCTTCGAACCGGACCGCTATGTCGACATCTTCGACGCCGGCCCCGTGCTGACCGCGCAGGTCGACCGCACCGCGTGCGTGACGAAGCACGCCGATCGCACGGTGCGCGAGGCGGCGCGCGCGCACGGCGGCGCCACGTATCTGCTGTCGAGCGGGCGCGGCGACGCGTTCCGCTGCGTGCTCGCGGACTTGCCCGCCGACAGCGCCGACGCGCCGCTGCCCGCCGATGCGCGCACGGCGCTCGGCGTCGCTGACGGCGACACGGTGCGCTGCGTGCCGCTGCATCAGCGCGACGGCCAACCGGTGGACCAACCGACGGACCAACCAGGAGACGCAGCATGATCGTCGTTCGGGTCGTACAAACGGGCGACGTGGACGCGCTCGTCGCGCTCGCGCAGGAAACCGGACCGGGCCTCACCACGTTCAAGCCGGACCGCGACGCGCTCGCCGCGCGCATCGAGCGCACGCGCCGCACGCTCGGCAATCTCGCGCCGCCCGCCGAAGCCGGCTACTTCTTCGTGATGGAGGATTCGCAGTCGGGCGACATCGCCGGCGTATGCGGCATCGAAACCGAAGTCGGCCTCGCGCAGCCGTTCTACAACTACCGCGTGAGCACCGTCGTCCACGCGAGCCAGGATCTCGGCGTGTGGACGAAGATGTCGCTGCTGAACATCTCGCACGACCTGACGGGCTACGCGGAAGTGTGCTCGCTGTTCCTGAGCCCGCGCTACCGCACGGGCGGCGTCGGCGGCCTCCTGTCGCGCTCGCGCTTCATGTTCATCACGCAGTTTCGCGAACGCTTTCCGGAGCGCATCTGCGCGGAGCTGCGCGGGCACTTCGACGACGACGGCACGTCGCCGTTCTGGCGCGCGGTCGGTTCGCATTTCTATCAGATCGACTTCAACGCCGCCGACTATCTGAGCTCGCATGGCCGCAAGTCGTTCCTCGCGGAGCTGATGCCGCGCTTTCCGGTGTACGTCGACCTGCTGCCGCAGGACGCGCAGGACGTGATCGGCGTCACGCACCGCGACACGCTGCCCGCGCGCAAGATGCTCGAAGCGGAAGGGCTGCGCTATCAGAACCATGTCGACATCTTCGACGCGGGCCCCGTGCTCGAATGCCACGTGTCGGATCTGCGCACGGTGCGCGAGAGCGTCGTCGTGCCGGTCGCGATCGGCTCGCGCGAAGGGCGCGAAGGGCGCGAAGGGCAAGACAACGCGCCGCGCTCGCTCGTGTCGAACACGTCGCTCACCGATTTTCGCGTCGGCATCGCGCCGGGGCTCGTCGACGAAGGCGCGTTCACGCTGTCGGCCGAGGACGCCGCCGCGCTGCGCGTGAGCGCGGGCGATCCCGTGCGCGTGCTGCCGCTCAAACCGAAACAGGGATAACGAAATGACTGAACTCTTCATCGACGGCGCCTGGCGCGACGGCGCGGGCCCCGTCTTCGCTTCGCGCAACCCCGGCACGAACGAGCGCGTGTGGGAAGGCGCGAGCGCGTCGGCGGACGACGTCGAGCGCGCGGTCGCGAGCGCGCGCCGCGCGTTCGCCGCGTGGTCCGCGCTCGATCTCGACGCGCGCTGCGCGATCGTCAAGCGCTTCGCCGCGCTCCTCGTCGAGCACAAGGAAGCGCTCGCGACGATGATCGGCCGCGAGACCGGCAAGCCGCTGTGGGAGGCGCGCACCGAGGTTGCGTCGATGGCCGCGAAGGTCGACATTTCGATCGCCGCATATCACGAGCGCACCGGCGAGAAGCGCACGCCGATGGCGGACGGCGTCGCGGTGCTGCGGCACCGTCCGCACGGCGTCGTCGCGGTGTTCGGTCCGTACAACTTCCCGGGCCACCTGCCGAACGGGCACATCGTGCCCGCGCTCATCGCGGGGAACACTGTCGTGTTCAAGCCGTCGGAGCTCGCGCCCGGCGTCGCGCGCGCCACCGTCGAGACCTGGCGCGACGCTGGGCTGCCCGCGGGCGTGCTGAACCTCGTGCAGGGCGAGAAGGACACGGGCGTCGCACTCGCGAACCATCGGCAGATCGACGGCCTCTTCTTCACCGGCAGCTCCGACACGGGCACGCTGCTGCACCGGCAGTTCGGCGGCCGGCCCGAGATCGTGCTAGCGCTCGAGATGGGCGGCAACAATCCGCTCGTCGTCGCCGACGTCGAGGACATCGACGCGGCCGTTCACCACGCGATCCAGTCGGCGTTCCTGTCGGCGGGGCAGCGCTGCACGTGCGCGCGCCGGATCCTCGTGCCGCACGGCGCGTTCGGCGAGCGCTTCCTCGCGCGCTTCGCGGACGTCGCATCGAAGATCACGGCCGATGTCTACGACGCCGATCCGCAGCCGTTCATGGGCGCGGTGATCTCCGCGCGCGCGGCGTCGCGCCTCGTCGCCGCGCAGGCGAAGCTCGTCGGGCTGGGCGCCGCGCCCATCATCGAGATGAGGCAGCGCGATCCGGCGCTCGGCTTCGTCAACGCGTCGATCCTCGACGTCACGCCCGTGCGCGAGCTGCCCGACGAGGAGCACTTCGGCCCGCTTGCGCAGATCGTTCGCTACACGGATCTCGACGATGCGATCGCGCGCGCGAACGATACCGCGTTCGGCCTGTCGGCGGGCCTGCTCGCCGACGACGAAAAAGCCTGGGACACGTTCCGCCGCGCGATCCGCGCCGGCATCGTGAACTGGAACCGGCCGACCAACGGCGCGTCGTCGGCGGCGCCGTTCGGCGGCGCGGGCCGCTCGGGCAACCATCGCCCGAGCGCGTACTACGCGGCCGATTACTGCGCGTATCCGATGGCGTCGGTCGAGAGCGCGCAATTGCAGATGCCCGCGAGCCTGTCGCCGGGCCTTCATTTCTGAGCAGGATGCGACGATGAACGCTAAGGAAGCCAATTTCGACGGGCTCGTCGGCCCGACCCATAACTACGCGGGGCTGTCGTTCGGCAACGTCGCGTCGCTGTCGAACGAGAAGTCCGACGCGAACCCGAAGGCGGCCGCGAAGCAGGGGCTGCGCAAGATGAAGCAGCTCGCCGACCTCGGCTTCGCGCAGGGCGTGCTGCCGCCGCAGGAGCGGCCGTCGCTGCGCCTGTTGCGCGAGCTCGGCTTCTCCGGCAAGGACGCCGACGTGATCGCGAAGGCCGCGAAGCAGGCGCCCGAGCTGCTCGCCGCCGCGAGCTCCGCGTCGGCGATGTGGACCGCGAACGCGGCGACGGTGAGTCCGTCCGCCGACACGAGCGACGGCCGCGTGCACTTCACGCCGGCCAACCTGTGCAGCAAGCTGCATCGCGCGATCGAGCATGAAGCGACACGCCGCACGCTCGCCGCGATCTTCGCGGACGAAACGCGCTTCGCGGTGCACGACGCGTTGCCCGGCACGCCGGCGCTCGGCGACGAGGGCGCCGCGAACCACACGCGCTTTTGCGCGGAATACGGCGCGCCCGGCGTCGAGTTCTTCGTGTACGGCCGCGCCGAATATCGCCGCGGGCCGGAGCCGACACGCTTCCCGGCGCGCCAGACCTTCGAGGCGAGCCGCGCGGTCGCGCATCGCCACGGCCTGCGCGAGGCGGCGACGATCTACGCGCAGCAGAGCCCGGACGTGATCGACGCGGGCGTGTTCCACAACGACGTGATCGCGGTCGGCAACCGCGACACGCTGTTCTGCCACGAGCGCGCGTTCGTCGACAAAGCGGCCGTGTACGACGCGCTCACCGCGTCGCTCGGCGCGCTCGGCGCGCGGCTGAACGTGATCGAGGTGCCGGATCGCGCGGTGAGCGTCGCCGACGCGGTGGGCTCGTACCTGTTCAACAGCCAGTTGCTCACGCGCGAGGACGGCCAGCAACTGCTCGTCGTGCCGCAGGAGTGCCGCGAGAACGCGAACGTAGCCGCGTATCTCGACTCGCTCGCCGCCGGCAACGGGCCGATTCGCGACGTGCGCGTGTTCGATCTGCGCGAGAGCATGAAGAACGGCGGCGGGCCCGCGTGCCTGCGGCTGCGCGTCGTGCTGAGCGACGACGAGCGCGCGGCGGTGAAGCCGAACGTGTGGATCGGCGACACGCTGTTCGCGTCGCTCGACGCATGGATCGACAAGCACTACCGCGACCGGCTGTCGCCCGCCGATCTCGCCGATCCCGCGCTCCTCGACGAATCGCGCACCGCGCTCGACGAACTGACGCACATTCTCGGCCTCGGCTCGCTCTATGACTTCCAGCGCTGATTCCGGCCGCGACGCCGCCTGGCTCGACGATTTCCTCGCGCTGACGCTCGCGGGCGAAGCGCCGCGCGCGGATGCGGGCGAGTGCGCGGCGCACGCGGTGCGCTGGCGCTGGCTCGGCGACGGCCTGCTGCAGCTCGAGCCTGTCGACGCGGCGCAGCGCATGCAGAGCGTGCTCGTTTCGGCGGGCGTGCACGGCGACGAAACCGCGCCGATCGAGCTGCTGTCGATGCTCGTGCGCGACATCGCGCGCGGCGCGCTGCCGCTGCGCTGCCGGCTCCTCGTCGCGCTCGGCAATCCGGGGGCGATGCGCGCGGGCGAGCGCTATCTCGACGACGATCTGAACCGGCTGTTCGGCGGCCGGCACGCGTCGCTCGCGACGAGTCGCGAAGCGCCGCGCGCCGCGCAACTGGAGGCGGCCGCGTCGGCGTTTTTCGCGACGGCGGGCCGCGCGCGCGGCGCGCGCTGGCACATCGACATGCACACGGCGATCCGCGCGTCGGTCTTCGAGCAGTTCGCGCTGCTGCCGCACACGGGCGAGCCGCCGACGCGCACGATGTTCGAGTGGCTCGGCGAAGCGAAGATTGCGGCGGTGCTGCTGCATACCACGCAGGGCAGCACGTTCTCGCACTTCAGCGCGCAGACGTGCGGCGCGCTCGCGTGCACGCTCGAGCTCGGCAAGGTAATGCCGTTCGGCGCGAACGATCTGTCGCGCTTCGCGCCTGCCGACGCGGCGGTGCGCAATCTCGTGTCCGGCCGCCGCGAAGCGGCGCGCGGGGCGCTGCCGCGCGTGTTCACGGTCGTCGATCAGATCACGAAGCGAAGCGATGCGCTCGAACTGTTCGTCGCGAAGGACGTGCCGAATTTCACGCCTTTTGAGCAGGGCACGCTGCTCGCGCGCGACGGCGATTACCGCTACGCGGTGCGGCACGCGCAGGAGCGCATCGTGTTTCCGAATCCGTCGGTGAAGCCCGGCCTGCGCGCGGGGCTGCTCGTCGTCGAGACGACACGCGACACGTACGCGGCGCTCGCGTGAAGCGCGGGACACACCGGGCCCGGCCCGATCCGGCCCGGCGTGTCTCGCGGGTCAGCGGCCGAGACCTTCGGCCGCGAGCGCCTCCTTGACCTTCGGCCGCGCGGCCACCCGCTCCATGAACGCGACGAGATGCGGGTACGGCGCGAGCGGGATGCGCAGGAGATTCGACCAGTTCGCGACCGCGAACAGATAGGCATCCGCGACCGTGAAGCCGCCCGTCAGATAGTCGCGCGTCGCGAGGTGCACGTCGACTTCCTTCAGGCGACGGTCGAGCTTGTCGAGACATTGCTGCCGCGTCGAGTCGGCGGTGTCGGCGCGAAAGAGCCACGGGCTGTACGTCTTGCCCAACTCGGAGCTGACGAACGTCAGCCATTCGATCACCTCGTAGCGCGACGCCGTGCCGTGCGCGGGAATCAGCGCGCCGGCGCCCGCGAGGTCGCCGACGCGCTGCAGCAGCGCGGCCGCCTCGGTATGGCGCGTGCCGTCGTCGAGCTCGACGAGCGGCACGTAGCCGCGCGGCGACACCGCGTAGTAGTCGCTGCCGTCGGAGGCGATGCGATGCTTCGACAGATCGACCTTGACGCTTTCGAACGGCAGGCCGGCTTCGGTGAGCGCGATGCGGATGGCGAGCGAGCATGCGCCGGGCGAGTAATAGAGCTTCATGAGTGAGCGTTTCCTTGTCGTGACGATTGAGCCGGGGAGGGCGGCCGCGACGGCGCGCCCGGAATACGCCGTTAAAATAGCAGCGACCGACTCCGGCGATAACCGGCAAGACGCCAAACGATGCATGCAGAAACGCAATACGAACTGACGGCCATCGACATGCAGACCGTGCTCGCGCTCGTGCGCGCGGGCACGCTCGCGGAGGCGGCGCGACGGATGAATCTCGATGCGTCGACCGTGTTCCGCACGGTGCAGCGCATCGAGCGCGGCCTCGGGCAGCGGCTCTTCGAGCGCTCGAAGCGCGGCTACCGGCCGACGCCGCTCGGCAGCCGGCTCGCTCAGCACGGCGAGCGGATCGAGGCGGAGCTCGACGCCGCGCGCGTCGCGGCGGGCACGGATACGGCCGCGCTGACGGGCACGGTCCATGTGACGACGACGGACAGCGTGCTGTCCGGGCCGCTGCTGAACGCGCTCGGCGGGCTTGCCGCGCGGCATCCGGCGCTGCGCTTCGATCTCGACACGAGCAACGGCCTCGCGAGCCTCACGCGGCGCGACGCGGACATCGCGGTGCGCGCGACGAAGCGCGCGCCTGGGCATCTGATCGGCCGCGCGGTCGGCCCGCTGCGCATCGCGGTGTTCGCGCACGCGTCGAGCCCGCTGCGCGCCGGCGATTTCGACGCGCTCGCGCAATGCGATTGGGCGGCGCCCGACCTCGCGCTGTCGAACCATCCGTCGGTGGGCTGGCGCCGCCGCCGCTATCCGGACGTCGAGCCGCGCTATCGCGTGAACAGCGTCGTGTCGGTGTGCGAGCTCGTCGCGGCGGGCCTGGCGATCGGCGTGCTGCCGATTTTTCTCGCGAAGGCGTACCCGGGCATCCGGCGGATCAGCCCGCCGCTCGACGACGCGCAATCGCAGCTCTGGGTGCTCGCGCATCCGGACGCGCGTCACCTGCCGCACGTGTCGGCCGTCTACTCGCATCTGTGCGCGACGCTTGCCGACGCGCTCGCCGACGACGGCGGCGACGCATAGCCGGGCGAGCGCGCGGCGCATGCACGCCTTGCGCGATTGCGACATCCTCTTGCGACTTCCGCCCGGGCCGCGCGGCGCATGCGTTGCGGCGGCGCTCGAGCGAGGGTTCGACGGCTCGGCCCGCGCGAGACGGTACAATCGCGACCTTGCGGCTGTTGCGCCGCATCACGGCCGCCCCGCGCGTTTGTCCGGAAATTTCGGCGCTGCAATGATGCGGCGGTCCGGTCGTTGACTGACATTGTTCATTCAAAGCGAGGAGAACACCTGATGAAGTTGAACTGGCGGAAGATGGCCGCGCACGCGGTGGTGACGGCCACGGCCTTGGCGGCAGGCAGCGCGTTCGCCGCCGACCCGAAGGAAATCCGCTTCGGCGTCGAGGCGTCGTATGCGCCGTTCGAGTACAAGACGCCGGACGGCAAGCTGGCGGGCTTCGACATCGACATCGGCAACGCGGTGTGCACGAAGCTGAAGGTCAGGTGCGTGTGGGTGGAGAACGCGTTCGACGGCCTGATCCCGGCGCTGCAGGCGCGCAAGTTCGACGCGATCAACTCCGACATGACGATCACCGAGCAGCGTCGGAAGGCGATCGATTTCACCGATCCGATCTACACGATCCCGAACCAGTTGATCGCGAAGAAGGGCAGCGGCCTGCTGCCGACGGTGGCGTCGCTGAAGGGCAAGCGCATCGGCGTGCTGCAGGGCACGATCCAGGAAGCGTATGCGAAGAAGCGCTGGGCGCCGGCGGGCGTCGAAGTCGTGCCGTACCAGACGCAGGATCTCGCGTATGAAGACCTGAAGTCGGGCCGCCTCGACGCGACGTTCCAGGATTCGGAAGCCGGCGCGAAGGGCTTCCTGTCGAAGCCGCAGGGCGCGGGCTTCGCGTTCGCGGGCGATCACGTGAGCGATGCCGAGATCCTCGGCACGGGCGTCGGCTTCGGTCTGCGCAAGCACGACGCGCAACTGAAGAGCGCCGTCAATCAGGCGCTGAAGGAACTGAAAGCCGACGGCACGATCGACGGCCTCGCGAAGAAGTACTTCAGCGTGCCCGTGACGCTCAAGTAATGCGCCCGGCGGGCGGCTCGCCGCCGCGCCGCGATGGGCTCGAACCGGCCGGCCGCGCAAGCGGCCGGTCTTGTTTCAGGGGCGTGGTGCGGCAGCGTGGGGCGATCGCCGCGAGTGGGCGAGCGGCGAGCGAGCGACGGGCGCAGCCATGCGGCCGCGCAGCCACGTAGCCACCGGCGTCACGCGCCGCTCAGCCCGTTCGGCGTGTCGATCGGCCGCTGCTCGGCCATCGGCGCATCCGCGCGCAGATGCGCGTCGCTCGTCGCGCGGCCGCGATAGTCGGTCCAGCACTTGCGATCGGTATCGTAGAGCTTGCAGCGCCGCGCGGTATCGAAGTACCAGCGCCAACTGAAGTGCTGCACGACGATGCGCCCCGGCAGCATCGCCTCGAGCTTCGCCTGCGCGTCCTTCAGCCCGTACAGCGGAATGCTCATGTCGACGTGGTGCGCGGTGTGCTCCATGATGTGATGCAGCAGGCCGCCGATGCCGTACGAGAACGTGAGGTGCAGCGTCGTCGACACGAACGGCGCGGCGCGCGACCACTCGGCGCGGTTCGCGTGCCACGAGATGCGCGGATCGGTGTGGTGAACGTAGACGACGAAGCCGATCATCGAGCACCAGAACAGGAACGGCACGGCAACGCCCGTGACGAGCAGCAGGAGCGTCGACTGCTGCGTCGCCGCGGCGATCCAGACCACCGCGCCGATCCACAGCGCGGCGAAGCCCGTGACGAGCAGGCAGTCGCGCCGGAAGATCGGCCGCGACGCGCCGAGGTAGGCCTTCGTCGGAAAGTACATCCGCAGCCACCAGATTTCGACGAGATAGTAGAGCCCCGGCGCCCAGCCGCTGCGATAGATGCGATCGAGGAAGCGCTGCGTGGGCGACAGCGCCGCGTATTCGTCGGGCGTGCGCGGCGCCCATACGAAATCGAAACCTTTCAGGTTCGTGTAGCCGTGGTGGACGACGTTGTGGCCGACCTCCCACAGGCTGTACGGCGTGAGCGACGGCAGGAACGCGATGCGGCCGAGCCAGCGGTTGAGCCGGTGATTCGGCGTGAGGCTCTGGTGGCATGCATCGTGGCCGATGATGAAAAGACGCCCGGTGATGAAGCCGGCCGCCATCCCGCAGACGATCTTCACGATGCTCGACGCGGCGAGCAGCGCGCCCGCCAACGCGGCGAGGAGCAGCAGATAGTCGACGGCGAGCAGCACGATCGAGCGCGCGATCACGCGTTCGCCGAACGGCGTGATCCATGAGCGGATGACCTTGCGGTGCGGCATCGGCTCGTCGACGCGAATGGGGTTGGAAGAGTCGTTCATGGAATCGATCACACAAAGAGACATCGATGCGCCGTTTCCCCTTGCTCCGCGTTCCGCGGCGAAATCGCGGCGGCGGGCGATCGCGGCGCGACGCGTCCGGCAAGCAAACAAGCGGCCGGCCCGCGCGGGAATCGAACCCCCGCGCGATCCGGCTGCAACAAAAGCAATGCCGTCCCGCGCGGGACGGCATTGGCGACAGGCAAAACGGCTCGCCTATCGGGACATCATGTTCATGCCGACGTTGTGCATGACCCAGACCGTGCCGAAGATCAGGATCAGCGCGGTCAGCACCGTGTAGCTGAACGCCATCACGTTCCAGCGCTGGCTCGATGACGTGTTCATGTGCAGGAAGTACACGAGGTGCACGACGATCTGCACGGCGGCGAGCACGGCGAGCGACACGAGCGCCTCGCGCGGCGGCAGCACGCCGCCCATCACGAGGCCGAACGACGCGGCCGTGAGCAGCACCGACAGCAGGAAGCCCGCGATATAGCCGCCGACGGTGCCGTGCGCTTCATCGCCGTGGGAAGGATGCGAATGGGCCATTTAGATCACGCTCGCAAGGTAGACAAAGGTAAAGACGCAGATCCAGACGATGTCGAGGAAGTGCCAGAAGAGGCTGAGGCAGGTGAGCCGGCGGATGTCGCGCTCGGTCAGCTCGGGGCGGCGCAGCGCCTGCGCGGCGAGCACGACCATCCACAGGAGGCCCGCCGTCACGTGCAGCCCGTGCGTGCCGACGAGCGTGAAGAACGACGACAGGAACGCGCTGCGCTGCGGGCCCGCGCCCTCGGCGATCAGGTGCGAGAACTCGCGCAGTTCCATCGCGAGGAACGCCGCGCCGAGCACGAACGTCACCGCGAGCCAGCCGAACACCGCGCCGCGCTGCCGCTTGTGCGCGCCGATCATCGCGAAGCCGTACGTGATGCTCGAGAGCAGCAGCGCGGCGGTTTCGAGCGCGACGCCGGGAATGTCGAACAGATCCCGGCCGGTCGGGCCGCCCGCGAACTGGTTGCCGAGCACCGCGAACGTCGCGAACAGCGCGGCAAAGAGCACGCAGTCGGTCATCAGGTACAGCCAGAAGCCGAACACCGAATGCGACGGCGGATGATCGTGCGATGCCGCGTGGTCGAGCATCATCGTGTTGTGCGACATCAGTTGACCTCCAGTTCGACTTCGGCCGGCTGCGCGGCAACGCGCGCGCCGGCGCGCTTTTCTTCGATCTTGCGGACGGTGTCGGCCGGGATGTAGTAGCCGTCGTTGTCGCCCGCGCTATACAGGACTACCGTCGCGACGATGCCGACGAGCGACGCGATCGCGAGCCACCAGATATGCCAGACGAGCGCGAAGCCGAGCACGAGGCTGAGCACGCCGATGACGAAGCCCGCACCCGTGTTCGACGGCATGTGGATGTCCTGGTAGACGACGTTCTTGCCGGCGCCGATGCCGATGCCGTGCTCCTTGCGGTATGCGAGCTCGTCGAGCGCGTGCACGGTCGGGATCACCGCGAAGTTGTAGACGGCGGGCGGCGACGACGTCGCCCATTCGAGCGTGCGGCCGCCCCACGGGTCGCCCGTCGTGTCGCGATAGCCGGGCTCATTGCGGTTGCGCACCGCAACCCACACCTGCGCAACCTGGTGCAGCACGCCGATCGCGATCAACGCGACGCCGCACGCGGCGACGATGAGCCACGGATGCCATGCGGGGTTGTCGTAGTGGTTCAGGCGGCGCGTCATGCCCATGAAGCCGAGCACGTAGAGCGGCACGAACGACACGTAGAAGCCGATGAACCAGCACCAGAACGCACGCTTGCCGAGCTTTTCGTCGAGCTTGAAGCCGAACGCCTTCGGGAACCAGTAGTGGAAGCCGGCGAGATAGCCGAACACGACGCCGCCGATGATCGCGTTATGGAAGTGCGCGATCAGGAACAGGCTGTTGTGCAGCACGAAGTCCGCGCCCGGAATCGCCATCATCACGCCCGTCATCCCGCCGAGCGTGAACGTCACCATGAAGCCGATCGTCCACAGCACGGGCGCGGTGAACTCGATGCGGCCGCGGTACATCGTGAACAGCCAGTTGAAGATCTTCACGCCGGTCGGGATCGCGATCACCATCGTCATGATCCCGAAGAACGCGTTCACGTTCGCGCCCGAGCCCATCGTGAAGAAGTGGTGCAGCCACACGAGGAACGCGAGCACCATGATCACGCACGACGCATAGACCATCGTCTTGTAGCCGAACAGCGGCTTTTTCGAGAACGTCGCGATCACTTCCGAATAGATGCCGAACGCGGGCAGCACGAGGATGTACACCTCCGGATGGCCCCACGCCCAGATCAGGTTCAGGTACACCATCGCGTTGCCGCCGGCGTCGTTCGTGAAGAAGTGCATGCCGAGGTAGCGGTCGAGCGCGAGGAGGGCGAGCGCAACCGTCAGGATCGGGAACGTCGCCATGATGAGGACGTTCGAGCAGAGCGCAGTCCACGTGAACACGGGCATCTTCATCATCGTCATGCCGGGCGCGCGCATCCGCAGGATCGTCACGAAGAAGTTGATCGCGGTGATCAGCGTGCCGACGCCGGATATCTGCAGCGCCCACAAATAGTAATCGACGCCCACGCCCGGACTGAACTGCAACTCCGACAGCGGCGGATACGCGAGCCAGCCCGTCTGCGCGAACTCGCCGACGATGAGCGACACGTTCATCAGCAGAGCGGCGACGGCCGTCATCCAGAAGCTCAGCGAGTTCAGGAACGGGAACGCGACGTCGCGCGCGCCGATCTGCAGCGGCACGATCAGGTTGAAGAGCCCGACGAGCAGCGCCATCGCCATGAAGAAGATCATGATGACGCCGTGCGCGGTGAAGATCTGGTCGTAGTGGTGCGGCGGCAGATAGCCGGGGCCGTTGTACGCGAGCGCGAGCTGCAGGCGCATCATCACCGCGTCCGCGAAGCCGCGCAGCAGCATCAGCACTGCGACGATGATGTACATCACGCCGATCTTCTTGTGGTCGACCGACGTGAGCCACTCGGTCCATAGCCATTTCCAGCGCTTCGTGTAGGTCAGCGTGCCGACGACCGACAGCGCGACGAGCGCCATGAACGCGGCCGCGCCCATGACGATCGGCTGATCGAACGGGATGGCAGAAAGCGTCAATTTACCGAACATGCATTACCCCTTCGTCCGACAGGCGGCGTCCGTCAGGTCGAGGACGTGGCCGTTGTTGTACTTCGCGATGATGTTGTGAAAGAGCCGCGAATCGACCGTCGAGTAGTAGCGCACGGGCTGCTTCTCGCTCGGCTGCGCGAGCTGGCCGTATGCGGTCATGTCGAGCCGGTCGGCCGATGCGCGCACCTTCGCGACCCAAGCGTCGAACGCGTCGCGCGATGTCGCGAGCGTGCGGAACTTCATGTCCGAGAAGCCGCGGCCGCTGTAGTTCGCGGAAATGCCGGCGAAATCGCCCGGCTCGTCGGCGATCAGGTGCAGGCGCGTCTGCATGCCGGCCATCGCGTAGACCTGCGTGCCGAGCTGCGGAATGAAGAACGAGTTCATCACCGAATCGGACGTGATCCGGAAATTGATCGGCGTGCCGACGGGCACCGCCAGTTGGTTCACCGAAGCAATGCCGAGATCGGGATAGACGAAGAGCCATTTCCAGTCGAGCGCGACGACCTCGACGTTGATCGGCTTCACCGACGATTCGAGCGGCCGGTACGGGTCGAGCGCGTGCGTCGTCTGCCACGTGAGGATGCCGAGAAACAGGATGATCAGCGACGGAACCGTCCAGATCACGATCTCGATCGCGGTGGAATGCGCCCACTTCGGCGCGTAGGTCGCGTTGCGGTTCGATGCGCGGTAGCGCCACGCGAACAGCAGCGTGAGGAGGATCACCGGCACGACCACGATCAGCATCGCCCACGTCGACGTCGCGATCAGCGACTTCTCCGCGGCGCCCACCGCGCCTTTCGGATCGAGCACGTGCAGCTCGCTGCATCCGGAAAGTCCCGCGACGAGCCCTAATCGCAGGATCGCGGACGCTCTACTCGTTATTCTTCGGACCATTGAATTTGCCTGAGTTGTGATGAAGCGGGCCTACCGAGGCGCCGAAACGCATTCGGCGCATGCGATGCGACATCCAGTCGCTTTGGCGGCGGAATGTAGCGGAAATCCGCGGGGCGCATGTTGACGATTCGCAAACAACAAGTAGGGCAAGGTCTTGATCTGCGTTCAGACGAACCCGATGCGAGACGAAAATGCGCATCGGAACGCGGTACCGGAGAAAATGCCGACGCGCCGGGCGCGCGCCGCGCACGCGCGCCCGCGGCCCGGCAATCTTGTGCTGAATCAACGGGAATGAAGATCGGCGAGCGAACGGCGGCCGCGGCATGTACCTTCGAAGAGGCGACCCGTCAGGCCGCGTCCCGAATCACGAACCATTCCGTCCTTCCGATGCAAGACCTTTCAACCGAGCTGAAACCCGAGCTGAAGCTCGACGATCCGTTCGTCGATGCCGTTCACGCGGAATTCGTCCAGTTGCTCGACGCAGCCGCGCGCGCGGACGACGCGCATTTCCTGCAGGCGTACGACGCCTGGATCGATCACTGCCGGCAGCACTTCGAGCGCGAAGAGCGCTGGATGGCGAGCACGAAGTTCGGCCCGCAGTATTGCCATGCGGCCGATCACGACGAGGTGCTGAAGGTGGCGTCGGCCGTGCGCGACAAGGTTGCGCGCGACGCGCAATTCGAATTGGGCCGCCGGTTGCTGACGGAGGTATCGGAATGGTTCGACCATCACGTCCGGACGATGGACTCGATGATGGTCTCCCACCTGAAGATGCTGAACTTCGTGATGGTCGACGCGCCGACCGAGGTCTGAAGCGATTCCGCTTTCGTCGATCGCGACATCGCGAGGGCCAGGGCGAGGGCGCGGCGCTCGGCCGCCGCGTCCGCGCGGGACGAACGCGCAGCGGCGATCGGCATTCGGGCGCGAGCCTTCAGCGCGCTCGCGCGATCGATTTCGACGGCATCGCGACCGTGAATTCATGCATCTTCTCGGCCGGGCTCAATCCGTTCTTCGGCGGCGGGCCGACGAGATCCGCGAGCGTCGCGCCGTCGAGTTCCTTGAAGTACGCGCGCAAGGCGCTGTCGAGCAGCCGCTCGAGCCGGCATTTCGCGGCGAGCATGCACGTGTTCGTGTTCCGGTCGAAGCACTCGACGAGGCGGAAGTCCGTTTCGGATGCGCGAATCACGTCGCCGATGCCGATGCGCGCGGGCGGCATCGCGAGGCGTACGCCGCCGCCCCGGCCGCGCGTCGTCTCGAGCGTGCCCTGGCGTGCGAGGCTGTTGACGATTTTCGTCAGGTGATTCTTCGACACGGCGTGGCGTTCGGCGAGCTCCGCGATCGTGATGAGCCGATCCGGATTCGCCGCGCAGTACATCAGCACGCGCAGCGTGTAGTCCGTGTATTCAGAGAGTCGCATACGTGGCAAAAAGATGCGTGTCTTATGTTGCTGTCGAGTGTGGCGCGCTATAACATGCTCAATATATGCACTTTATATAGTGAACGGCTGCATGTTGCAAGCCGGGCGAACGCTGTGCGCGTCTTCCGGCGAATGGCGGGCGTTCCGCACCGGTCGCGCGCCGCGTCTTCCTCCTTCAAGGACCATGGCTCGAAGAGCGCGCGGCCGATTCGTTCGAATGGACGTATCTGGAGGCGGGACCGTCGCAGTGGCGCGTGCAGATCGCGAAGCGCGACGGCGGGTTCGGACGCGACGCGGGCGAAAGCTGCTGCCCGGGCGGCGGCTGCGGCGGTTAAGACGCACGTCGCGACGGGATGCGGCGCGGTGCCCGCGGGCGGCGCCGCGTCAGAGACCGAGCGTCAGCATCGCCGTCTCCGACATGCGCGACCGGTCCCACGGCGGATCGAACACCATGTCGACGTTGACTTCGCCGACGAACGGCAGCGCGAGCACCTTGTCGGCGACTTCGTCGGCGAGCGTTTCGCCCATTCCGCAGCCGGGCGCGGTCAGCGTCATCCTGATCGACACTTTCACGCGGTCGTGCTCGGCAGGCTCGATCGTGCAGCCGTAGATCAGCCCGAGCTCGACGATGTCGACCGGGATCTCCGGGTCGTAGCAGGTCTTCAGCGTCCGCCAGACGAATGCTTGCGCGTCGTCGGGCGACACGGGGCCGTCCGGCGCGTCGGCCGGCTCGGGCGGCGGCCTGCCGATCGCGTCGGCGTCGTCGCCGCGCAGCCGCACCATCTGGCCGCCGACGACGAGCGTGAAGTTCGTGCCGAGCGCCTGCGTGATGTCGGCGACGGTGCCCGCGGGCAAATCGAGCGGCGCGCCGGACGGCACGCATTCGACCCGCACCCGCCGCCGCAGGACGACTGCTTCTCTCGAATGTCTCATGATGCGCGCGGCTCCGCTTCGGAAGGGGCGGCCACGCGCGTGTCGAGCGCGTGCGCGAGCGCATGCCAGCCGAGCAGCGCGCATTTGATCCGGCTCGGGTAGCGTTGCACCGCGACGAGGCTCTCGAGCTTGCCGAGAGACGCTTCGTCGTGCACGGCCTGGCCGGTGAGCACCGCGCGGAAACGCTGCTGGAGCTCGCGCGCGGCTTCGACGTCACGCCCGATCACGGCCTCGGTCATCATCGACGCGGACGCGATGCAGATCGCGCAGCCGTGGCCGTCGAAGCGGATGTCGCCGATCCGGCCGCCTTCGATGCGCAACTGGACTTTCAGATCGTCGCCGCATTGCGGATTGTGTCCGCGCGCTTCGTGCGTCGGCTCGGCAAGCCTGCCGAAGTGGCGCGGCGCACGCTTGTGCTCGACGACGAGCTCCTGATAGAGCGTGCTTTGCGCATCATCGGGAACGGTGTGGGACGCAGCCGGATTCATCTCAGTACCTTCAGTGCTTGCGCGACGCCCGCGACGAGGCGCTCGACTTCGTCGTGCGTGTTGTACAGCGCGAACGACGCGCGCGTCGTCGGCCCGCAGCCGAGCCGGTCGAGGAGCGGCTGCGCGCAGTGAAAGCCCGTGCGCACGGCGATGCCGCGCTCGTCGAGCAACGTGCCGATGTCGTGCGGATGCGCGCCGTCGGCGACGAACGACACGATCGCCGACGGCGTGTGCGGCGCGAGTACGGTCACGCCGTCGAGCGCCGCGAGGCCCGCCGCCGCGTGCGCGCGCAGCGCGCGCACGTGGGCGTCGATGCGGGCGCGGCCGATCGCGTCGATATAGTCGGCGGCGGCCGCGATTCCGACCGCGCCGGCCACGTTCGGCGTGCCGCCTTCGAGCCGCGCGGGCAGCGCGTCGAACGTCGCGTCCGTCTCGCCGACCCAGCTCACCATGTCGCCGCCGAAGCGCAGCGGAACGAGCCGCTCGAGCGCGTCCCGGCGGCCGACGAGCGCGCCCGTTCCCATCGGCCCGTACATCTTGTGGCCGGAGAACGCGGCGAAGTCGCACGCGAGCGCCGACAAGTCCGGCACGTCGTGGCCGACCGCCTGTGCGGCGTCGAGCACCGTCAGCGCGCCGGCCGCTCGCGCGATGGCGAGCAGCGCTTCATAGGGCGGCCGCTCGCCCGTCGCGTTCGAGCACGCCGTGACCGCGAACACGCGCGTGCGCGGCGTCAGCAATCGTTCGAGATCCCGCACATGCAGGCGGCCTTGCGGATCGGGATGCAGGATTCGTAGTTGCGCGCCGCAACGGCGCGCGGCCATCTGCCACGGCACGAGATTCGCGTGATGCTCGAGCGCGCTGACGACGATCTCGTCGCCTTCCTGCAGCACGGCGCGCGCGTGGCCCGCGAGCGACAGCCCGTGCGCGACGAGATTCAGCGCATCGGTCGTGCCCGACGTGAAGACGAGCAGGTGATCGTCGCTCGCGCCGACGAAGCGCGCGAGCGTGTCGCGCGCGCGCTCGTAAGCGTCGGTGGCGCGCTGGCTGAGCGTGTGGACGCCGCGGTGAACGTTCGCGCGGTCGCGCTCGTCGAAGCCGCGGATCGCGGCGAGGACGGGCTGCGGCACGTGCGTCGTCGCCGCGTTGTCGAGGTAGGCGAGCGGCGCGCCGTTCACGCGCTGCGCGAGCGCCGGGAACGCGCTCGCCATCGTGGCCGAACGCAGCGTGTCACCCATGATGCGCCTCCGCTTGTTCGGCGAGATGCCGGGCGACCTCGCGCGCGAGCAGCGCGTCGCCGCCGAGCGCCTCCAGCCTGCCCGGCGTGTCGATGCCGCGCGCGAGCGCCGCGTGCGCCATGCCCGCGACGATCATCGCCAGCGCGTCGCGGCGAGCGAGGCCGCGCTGGCACGCGTAGAAGAGCGCGTCGCCGGGCAGCGCGCCCCACGTCGCGCCATGCGCGGCCTGCACGTCGTCGTGATGAATGTCGAGATGCGGCCGCAGCACGACGCGCGGCTCGCCGCCCGTCGGAATGCCGCTCAGGCGTTGCCGGAGGTCGGCGCCCGACGCGCCGGCGGCGATCGACGAGAACGCGTTCGCGACGATCTGCGCATGGCCGCTCGCGAGCGCGAGCGTATCGATCGCGCTTTGCGTATTCGGCGACGCATGCATGGCGCGCACCTGCTGTTCGAGCTTCGCATGCGCGGACGCGAACAGCGCGCCGGATGCGCGGCCCAGCGCGCGCTCGCCGCGCAGATCGAGCACCGTGCGTTGCAGGTGGTACTCGCTGCCCGACGCGAGCAGCGATTGCCGGTATTGCGCGTCGCGCTCGAGCCGCACGTGCACATGATGCGAGATCCGGTCGCGTGCGCCGGGCGTCGCAACGCGCAGATGGTCGAGCGACGCGCCGGCGCCGAGCCGCACGTATGCATGCAGGTTCTGCGTGATCGGGCCGTCGCGGCCGGCGGCATCGTGCTCGTGCGATTCGACGAGCACGCAATGCCCGCCGGGCAGCACGTCGATCACGACAAGCGGCGCTTCGACGCTCGCCTGCGGCAGCAGCCGCAATTGCAGCATCACGGGCGCGCGATGCGCTGGGCCGCTGCCGACGCGCAGACGCAAGCCTGCTTCGCACAGCGCGCGATGTGCCCAGAAAAACGGTGCGGCGTCGTCTTCGGACGACGTCGGCAGGTCTGCGAACAATGCGGCGCGCTCGGCGCAATCCGCGGCGCTGAGCCAGCATGCGTCGACCTGTTCGAGCGAGCCGGAGCCGACGGGCGCGAGCAGCCAGCCGGCGTGCGCGGCGGCGCGCGGCGGTTGGGCCGCGCGCGCGTGGCCGGCTTCGCCGCCGAGCCATGCGTCGGCCGCGGGCGGCGGCAGATGGCGGAACGATTCGTTGCGGCGCGAGATCCAGCCGTGTTCCGCGAGCCGCGTTCGCGCGGCGATCCGTTCGGTGTCTGTCGTCGTCATCGTGTCAGGCCTGCGCGAGCGCGTCCGTGCGAACGAAGCCCTTTGCCGCGATGTCGCGGGCGAGGGCGAGGTCGCCGGATTCGGCGATGCGCCCGCGATCGAGCAGCAATACCGCATCGGGCGCGAGCGATTCGATCATCTGCAGATAATGCGACACGATCACGAACGCGGTGCCTTGCTCGCGCAGCCGGCCGATCAGGTCGACCGCCGCGCGCACGCCGTCGACGTCCATCCCCGAGTCGATCTCGTCGAGCATCGCGAGCCGCGGGCGCAGCAGCGCGAGCTGCAACAGCTCGTTGCGCTTGCGCTCGCCGCCCGAGAAACCTTCGTTCATCGAACGGTTGAGCATCGCGTCCGGCAGCCCGACGCGCGCGGCGGCCGCGCGCGCGTCGCCGAGAAAGTCGAGCGCGTCGAGCGCGGTGTCGCCGCGCGCCTCGCGCACCGCGTTGAGCGCCGTGCGAATGAAGAGATTGTTTTTCACGCCGGGAATGTCGGGCGGCGCCTGGAACGACAGGAACAGGCCGGCGCGCGCGCGCTCCTGCACGCTCATCGCGAGCAGGTCCTGCCCGCCGAACCGCACGTGGCCGTGCGTCACGCGATACGCGGGATGGCCCGCGAGCGTCATGCCGAGCGTGCTCTTGCCGCTGCCGTTCGCGCCCATCAGCACGACGAGCGCGCCTGCCGGCACGGCGAGCGACACCGATTGCAGCACGCGGCGCTTCGCGACGTCCACGCTCAGGTCGAATGCCTGCAGCAAGGGTTCGGATCGATTCATGGTGATTCCTTCGTTCGTCATGGGTGGGGATCAGCCGACGGCGCCTTCGAGCGACACCGCGAGCAACGCCTTCGCCTCGAGCGCGAACTCCATCGGCAGCGCTTCGAGCACCGCCTGGCAGAAGCCGCCGACGATGAGCGCCGCCGCTTCCTGCGGATCGATGCCGCGCTGCTGGCAATAGAAGAGGCGATCTTCGGAGATGCGCGTCGTCGTCGCCTCGTGCTCGACGACGGCGTCGCCGCGCGCGCTCTCGACATACGGGAACGTGTGCGCGCCGCATCGCGGGCCGATCAGCAGCGAGTCGCACTGCGTATGGTTGCGCGCGCCTTCGGCCGTGCGCGCGACGCGCACGAGCCCCCGGTAGCTGTTCTGCGCGCGGCCCGCGCTGATGCCTTTCGAGACGATCCGGCTGCGCGTGTTGCGGCCGAGATGGATCATCTTCGTGCCGGTGTCGGCCTGCTGGCAGTGGTTCGATACGGCGATCGAATGGAACTCGCCGCTCGATTCGTCGCCGCGCAGCACGACGCTCGGATACTTCCACGTAATCGCGGAGCCCGTCTCGATCTGCGTCCATGCGATCCGCGAGCGCGCGCCCGCGCAGAGCCCGCGCTTCGTCACGAAGTTGTAGATGCCGCCGACGCCGTTCGCATCGCCCGGATACCAGTTCTGCACGGTCGAGTACTTGATGTGCGCGTCGTCGTGCGCGACGAGCTCGACGACGGCCGCGTGCAGTTGGTGCTCGTCGCGCTGCGGCGCCGTGCAGCCTTCGAGGTAGCTGACGTGACTGCCGGGCTCGGCGATGATCAGCGTGCGTTCGAACTGGCCGGTGTTCTGCGCGTTGATCCGGAAGTACGACGACAGCTCCATCGGGCAGCGCACGCCTTCCGGCACGTAGACGAACGAGCCGTCGGAGAACACGGCCGAGTTCAGCGCCGCGTAGAAATTGTCGGCGGGCGGCACGACGGTGCCGAGATAGCGCTCGATCAGCTCGGGGTGATGCTCGACCGCGTGCGAGAACGAACAGAAGATCACGCCCGCTTCGGCGAGCTGCTCGCGAAACGTCGTGCCGACCGACACCGAATCGAACACCGCGTCGACTGCGACGCCCGCGAGCCGGGCGCGCTCGTGCAGCGGCACGTTCAGCTTCTCGTAGGTTTCGAGCAGCTTCGGGTCGAGGTCGTCGAGGCTCTTCGGGCGGTCCTTCAGCGATTTCGGCGCCGAATAGTACGACTGCGCCTGGAAATCGATCGGCGCGATGCGCAGCTTGCCCCAATCGGGCGGCGACATCGCGAGCCAGCGCTCGAATGCGGCGAGCCGCCATTTCAGCAGGAACGCCGGTTCGCGCTTGCGGCGCGAGATCTCGCGAACGACGTCTTCGTCGAGGCCGGGCGGCAGCGAGTCGGATTCGATGTCGGTCACGAATCCGTGCCGATACGTTTGTTCGAGCGCTCTCGCGAGCGGCGTGGGTTGATCGACGTTGAGCATGGGCGAATCCGTGTAGAGCAGGGCGGCCGCCTCCGTGCGATTCGATGTGCAACGCGCGGCGCGACTCGGTTCGGTCTGTAGCCTTAATTGTGGTATATATTATGCATCTATTTGGCGGGCCGCAAGCTGCGGGATGGAGACCCTGCTTCGAGTCGTGTCTTTATCGCCGAGAAGCGGCTGAGAAGTGGCTGAGAAGCGGCCGGAAAGTGATCGGAAAACGAAGCGGCGCGGCCTCTTGACGCCATGCACGGGGAATGCGTATCCGGGCGACGCGGTTTCTCGCCGGACGTCGCGACGAAAACGGCCGAGCCGGAACAACTTCGGAGTCCGTCTCGATCGAGCGGCGCTCCGGCGGTTCAACCGGCCATGCCGTCGATGCGCGGCGACGTCAGATAGCCGGTGTAGCGCAGCGCATACACGGCGAATGCCGCTATCCAGCACGCGCCGGCGATGTCGATCCAGACACGCGTCGCGCCGGGCGCGATCCACGGTGCGAACACGCGCACGAGCGCGGCCGCGATCAGCAGCCAGTAACACGCGATTTCGGCCGGCCCCGCGCGCAGCGGCCGGCCCGTATGGCCGAGCGCGGTGCGTGTGATCATCGCGACGATCGCGCCGCCGATCACGCCAACCGTCAGCGCATGGATCGCGAGCGAATGCGGCGCAACGCCGAGCGCGGCGAGCGCGAGCATCGCGAAACCCACCGGCACCCACGCATACGCAACGTGCAGGATCCACAGGATCGGCCGCGCGCCGACGCGCCACGAACGCCAGCCAACGATGCGCGTTGCGTGCAGCGCCGCCGCGGCAAACGCGACGGCCGCGACGATCGCACCCGGCAATCGGGCCGCGTCCGCGCAGAGCGCGAGCACCGTGACCGGGGCGGCGAGCGTCTCGACGAATTTCCAGCGCTTCGCGGTGAAGCCGGGAATCGCGTTCATCGTGAAGGTCGGCACGATGCGGCCCGCAATCACGACGACGAACAGCATGACGAAGCCGACGGCCGCATACGCGGCCTGCAGCGCGAGATCGAGGCGCCCCTGCGCGGCCCACCAGTGGAAGAGCGCGTTGAGCGCGCCGAACAGAAAGAGCGCGACGGTCAGGAACACGTTGCGATGATTGCGCGCGGCGAGCAGCACGCGCAGCAGGATGATCGCGGTGATCGGCAGGAACGCGGAGTCGACGACGGCGGCGAGCGGCTCCGGTCCCGCCCAGACGAGCAGGCGGCCGGCCGCCCACAGCAGCCATAGTGCGGCGAGCTGCGCGCCGTGCGGCGTGTCGCGCGAGGTCCACGCGCGGATTGCCGTGAGCAGGAAGCCGACGATGATCGCCGCGGAGAATCCGAACACCATTTCATGGACGTGCCACGCGAGGCCGCTCATCGTGGGCGACAGGCCGGCAACCGGATGGCCGCGCAGCGACGCGAGCCAGAGCGCGATCGAAACGATTCCGAAATAGGCGCCGCCGAGATAGAACGGCCTGAAGCCGAGTCGCAGCACCGGCAGGCCGGTGGGTTGTCGAAACGGTTGCGGGGGCGCGAGCGGAATCTTCAAGTTGGCTCTCCAGTAAGATGTATTTATTATGTATCTTAATGCGTGAATCGATGCGGGTCCAATGCTCGCGCGCATGGAGATGTCGGCGGCGAAGACGCCGTCGATATCCGGCATTGCGGCAATTTTGATCCGCATCAAACGATGGTCAGGAAAACGGATCATGGCGCACGTGCGGCACAGCGCCGCATGAATGCGAAAGCGCCGCACGGACTCGAACAAATGGCACAACGCGCGCGAGTCGCGCCATAGGCGTTTGCAGGCGACATGCATCGCGCGCGGTTGCGATAGCGCGCGGGCGTCGCGCAATTGGTGCGGCGTGGGGAAGATTTCGATGTCGTGGTTGACGATTGATCTCGCTTAAGTATCGGGCCGAACGATCCGTATACAGAAACGAGACCGGAACGGTCGTCTTATCACATCGAAAAGGGGCAAGAATGAGCAAGCAAGTATTTGGACCTGGAATGCGCCTGATGGCGCGCATGAAGCTGCCCAGGAAGCTCGCGATTCTCGCCGTGCTGTTCATCGCGCCGCTCGTCGCCGCACTCTATGCGACGCTCGCCGTCGCTCTGCACGCCTATGCGACGACGCAGGGCGAGCGCGACGGCATCTCGATCCTCGAAACGACGCAGGATCTGTTGAAGGCGGTGCAGGTGCGGCGCGGCGCGGGCGCCTCGGTGCTCGCGGGCAACGAGGCGATGCGCGCGAAGTTCGATGCGGCGAGCGCGAGCGCCGATCGTCTCGTCGCGACGCTCGAGCAGCAGGTGCGCGGCACCGGCCGGTTCGACGTCGTCGCGCCCGTGGGCGCGCTCGCGAGCCGGTACGGACACGCGGCGACGGGCGGGCTCGGCACGTCCGCCGCCGCGCTGTTCGATTCGCACACCGACGTGATCCACGCGATCTTCCTGTTCGAGAAGGACCTGGCGGTCGCGTCGCAGCTCGGCGCCGATCCGGATGCGTCGAACTATCACCTGATCGACTCGGTGTTGTTCGTGCTGCCGGGCACGGCCGAGACGGTCGGCGTGCTGCGCGGCAAGGGATCGGCCGCGCTGAGCGGCGGCTCGCTCGGCGACGCGGACAGGCGCGAGCTCGCCGTGCGCGCGGGCGGCCTCGCCGAGCAGATGAGCATGATTCGCCATCATCTCGAGCGCGTGAAGAACATGCTCGGCGCAAACACGCTGGATGGCGTCGATCTCGGCGCGGTTGCGGCATTTCAGCGCGCGGCGGCGTCGCTCGCGGGCGGCGGTGCGTCGATCGACGCGAAGAGCTATTTCCAGCAGGGCAGCGATGCGATCGACGCGCTGTATCGCGTGCACGGCGCGCTCGCGCAGCAGCTACGCGAGCGCCTCGCGGCGCGCGCGCACGCCGAGCAGATGAAGGTGGCCGCGATCATGACGCTGAGCGTCGTGCTGGTTGCATGCGCGCTCTATCTTTTCGTCGCTTTCGCGATGTCGACGCACGAGGACGTCGCGCAGTTGTCCGGCTGCATGCGCGCGGCGGGCGACGGCGATTTGCGCGCGCGCCTCGCGGTGCGCGGCGGCGACGAATTCGCTTTCATCAAGCGCGGCTTCAACGCGCTGCTCGACGTCTGGGCGCAGACGCTGACCGAGACGCGGCGTGTTGCCGATTCGGTGATGGTCGGCAGCCAGCAGATCGCAGCCGGCAATCTCGATCTGTCGGGCCGCACCGAGACGCAGGCGGCGTCGCTCGAGCAGACGGCGGCGAGCATGGAGGAGCTGACGTCGACCGTGCGCCACAATGCATCGAACGCATCGCATGCGAGCACGCTGAGCGCCGAGGCGTCCGAGCGCGCGGCGGACACCGGGCGGATCGTGACGCACGCGGTGGCGCTGATGACGAAGATCCACGACAGTTCGAGCCGGATGGCGGAGATCGTATCGGTGATCGAAGGCATCGCGTTCCAGACCAACATCCTCGCGCTGAACGCGGCCGTCGAGGCGGCGCGCGCGGGCAAGCAGGGCAAGGGCTTCGCGGTGGTCGCGGGCGAGGTGCGCGCGCTTGCGCACCGCAGCGCGACCGCCGCCAAGGACGTGAAGGAGCTGATTCACGAATCGATTCGTCACGTGACGGACGGCGCGTCGCTGTTCACGCGCGCGGACGATGCGATCCGCAGCGTGAACGCCTCGATCAGGAGCGTCGACACCGTCGTCAGCGAAATCGCGAAGGCGTCCGAGCAGCAAAGCGACGGGATCGAGCAGGTCAACGCGGCGATCACGCAGATGGACGAAGTGACGCAGCGCAATGCGGCGCTCGTCGAGGAATCGGCGGCCGCGAGCGCGTCGCTGCGCGAACAGGCCGAGCACATGGGAAAACTCGTCGGGCGCTTCGTGCTCGCGTAGCGGGCGGACAGCTCGTCAGCGTATACGTGTGCCGCCCGGTCGGCGGCACGCGCGCGACATCGGAGGTTGATTTGCGTCAAGTCCGTCCGAGCCGCGCGCCCGACAATGGAACGCTGGCGTTTCGCGCGGCATGCCAGGGTATAGCCAGGGTACAAGCAGATGGACATGACAACGCATTCGAATGACGGCGCGGATACGATCGCGCCCGCTCTCCACCACGACGTGTCCGCGTTCGCGGACGTTCAGATCTCCGAAGCGCTGATCCGGCGCTTCGACCGGCAAGGGCCGCGCTATACGTCCTATCCGACGGCCGACCGGTTTTCCGACGCATTCGACGAACACGCTTACCGCGAGCATCTGTCGCGCCGGGCGTCGGCCGAGCGCAACCCGCCGTTGTCGGTCTACCTGCATCTGCCGTTTTGCGAGTCGCTCTGTTACTTCTGCGCGTGCAACAAGATCATCACGCAGGATCACACCCGGACGAGCGCGTATGTCGACTACCTGATCCGTGAAATGGAGCTCGTCGCGCCGGACCTCGGCCGCGACCGTCTGACGACGCAACTGCATCTGGGCGGCGGCTCGCCGACGTTCTTCGCGATCGACGAGCTCGCGCGCCTGATGCGCGCGCTGCGTGGCCATTTCGAATTCGCGCCGCATGCGGAGCTCGGCGTCGAGATCGATCCGCGCACGGTCGACGAGCGCACGCTGCAGTCGCTCGCGGCGCTCGGCTTCAACCGGACGAGCTTCGGCGTGCAGGACTTCGATCCGTCGGTGCAGGAGGCGGTGCATCGAATCCAGCCGCTGCCGATGGTCGAGCGCGCGCTCGCAGCGAGCCGCGCGGCCGGGTTCGAATCGGTCAACATCGATCTGATCTACGGGCTGCCGCGGCAGACGCCCGCGAGCTTCTCGCGCACGCTCGACGAGGTGATCCGGCTGTCGCCCGATCGCATCGCGGTCTACAACTACGCGCATCTGCCGAGCCGCTTCAAGGCGCAGCGCCTGATCGTCGAATCGGAGCTGCCGGCCGCCGAAGACCGGCTGCGCATCTTCATCGAATCGACGCGGCGGCTGCTCGACGCCGGTTACGTGTACATCGGGCTCGATCACTTCGCGAAGCCGGTCGACGAACTCAGCAACGCGTTGCGCGAGCGCAGCCTGCACCGCAATTTCCAGGGCTATACGACGCAGGCCGAATGCGACCTGGTCGGCTTCGGCGTGTCGGCGATCGGCAAGGTCGGCGCATCGTACAGCCAGTCGACGCGCTCGCTGAAGACGTATTACCGCCAGCTCGACGCCGGACGCCTGCCGATCGAGCGCGGCTTTGCGCTGACGCCCGACGATCTGCTGCGCCGCGAAGTCATCATGACGGTGATGTGCAGCACGCCCGTCGATTTCGCGGAGATCGGCCGCCGGCACGGCATCGATTTCACGCGGTATTTCGCGTCCGAGCTCGCGCAGCTCGAGCCCTATCGCGACGCGGGGCTGCTCACGATCGACGCGGAGCGCATCGCCGTGACGCCGAAGGGGCGCATGTTCGTGCGCGCGATCGGCATGGTGTTCGACGCGTATCTCGGCCGGCCCGCCTCGGCGTCCTATTCGAAGTTGATCTAGGGTCTGTTGACATACGAAATCGCATGTGCGTTCCGTATGTCAACAGACCCTGGTGATGAAGGTGGCGTGATGAAGGAAAGCAAGATTCCCGTGCAGGACTTTCTCGCGCGGTTGCCGATTTTCAGCGTGCTGTCGCGCGGCGAGCTCGACAATCTCGCGCGCGGCACGATGCGCGTGCAGGTGCCGCGCGGGCAGACAGTGTTCAGCCGCGGCGATCCTTGCGGCGGCTTTCACATGATCGTCTACGGCCAGATCAAGCTGAGCTCGTTCTCGCCGCTCGGCATCGAGAAGATCGTGCGCCTGCTCGGGCCGGGCGACAGCTTCGGCGAAGCGGTGATGTTCATGGACAAGCCGTATGCGGTGACGGCGAAAGCGCTCTCCGACACGCTGCTCCTGCACGTGACGAAGGCCGTCGTGACCGAGGAGCTCGATCACAACCCGGCGTTCGCGCGCCGGATGCTCGCGAGCCTCAGCATGCGCCTGCATCAGCTCGTCGTCGATGTCGAGACGTATTCGCTGCGCTCGGGCACGCAGCGCGTGATCAGCTACCTGCTCGAGCAGACCGACGCGCCCGCGGAATCCGGCCTGCAGATCCGGCTCGAGACGGGCAAGAAGGCGATTGCGTCGCGCCTGAATCTCACGCCCGAGCATTTCTCGCGCGTGCTGCGCGATCTGTGCACGCGCGAGCTCGTCGTCGTCAACGGCCGCGACATCTTCATTCCCGACGTCGACCGGCTACGCTCGGAGATGCAGTACTGACGCCGACGCGACGCGCCGCCGGATTCGCGCGTAGCGCCGCCATGCACCGAGCATGTTGAGCGCGAGCCAGCCGGCCGACACGCCGAGCGCGACGGCGGCCGGCCGCGCGAACGGCGCCGGCGCGACGCTCGCGGCGGCGAGCAGCAGCAACGCGGCGACGTGCGCGAGGAACTGCGGGCGCGCGGCGCGCTCCGGCAACATGTCCTTGACCTTCGGCATCGCGGGAATCGTCGTCTCGCTCGACTTTTGCGCGTGATACCACAGCAGGAACGGGATGATCTTGTAGAGCATCCCGTTGATCGCCGACCACGCGCCGCCCACCATCAGCAGCACGCCGACCGTCACCGCGACGTCTCGGCCGCCCGCGGCCGCGTTCGCGATCCACAGCACGCTCGCGCATCCGACGCTCGCCGTCGCGGTGCGCCAGAACAGCGTCGTCGTGTCGGCTTCGGGGCGCTTGCGCGTCCAGAGCAGGTAAAAGGTCCACGCGGCGTATCCCGCGTACAGCGCGTAGAGCGTGAGCCGGATCGCGTCGGAGGCGAAGCCGCGGCGATCGCCCGGACCGAACGCGGCGGCCGATGCCGCAACGAGCGCCGCGAACACGCCTGGGCCGAACCACCGCGCGGCGGCGCGCGGATAGGGCTCGGTCGCCTGGAACATCGGGATCAACTGGTACGAGATGCCGGCCGTCAGCAGCCCGACCCAGCCGGCCAGCCCCCAGGTCGCGTGCAGATCGACGAGTCCGATCGAGAAGAAGGGCAGATGCCCGCCGAGCGCGAACCCGAGCGACACGCCGAGCGCGCCGGTTCCCGCGAGCGCGAGCCACGCGAGGCGCACGGTGCGCAACACGCTTGCGGCGCCTGCCGGCATGCGCCGCCGATGTTGCGCGAAGCCGAGCGCGCAGATGAGCAGGAACCACAGGAGCGCCGCACCGAGCAGCAGCGCGGCGGGCGCGAACAACACGGGCGCCGCGCCCGCGAACGCCACCGCGAGCATCAGCGTGCCGAGCGTCAGGCACGCGTGGATCGCGGTTGCGTTTGCGACGGGCGATGCGATCCGGATGCCGGTTGCGACCGACATGATCTGAATCATCGCGCCGACCATCGTTGTCGCGAGCATCCCGAGCGCGCACAGATGCGTGAGCGCGAGCGCGGCGGGCGACCAGCGCGACGCGAGCGCATCCGGCCCGGCCCACAGCAGCAAGCCTGCCGCGGCGATCGCGAAGAGCGGCGCGCTGACGAAGAAGCGCAGCGGCACGCTCAGCGCGGGGGAGTGGTCGAGTTCGAGTTTGCGCTGCATGGCGGAAAGAATGCGCTCGGCGAGGGGCGCCGCGAACGGGGGCGGCCGGCGCATCGCGCGCCAGCGCATCAACGACGCGCGGCGACGCGACGCACCCATGTTTCGGCATTCTGATCATAACCCCGGATCGAGGCGCGATCCGGACCGAGACCTTGACGCCGATTAAGGCGATGCCAACACATTCGGCCGCACACTTACGCACCAGGCGTAAGCCGCCCTTTCAGGAATTTGCCGTGTCCGTGTCCGTCGTCAAAACCGCATTCAAGAATCTCGTGATCAAGGGCAGGTCGCTGCTGCCGATTGTGCAAGGCGGGATGGGCGTCGGCGTGTCCGCGCACCGGCTTGCCGGCGCGGTCGCGTCGCTAGGCGCGTTCGGGACGATCTCGAGCGTCGACCTGCGCCGCCATCATCCCGACCTGATGGCGCGCACCGGCCGCTCGCGCGATCGCGCGCTCATCGACGCGGCGAACCTCGAAGCGCTCGATCGCGAGATCCGCGCGGCGAAGTCGCTCGCGAACGGATGCGGGCTCGTCGCCGTCAACGTGATGCGCGCGTTGTCCGAATACGCGTCGTATGTGCGCCAGTCGTGCGAGAGCGGCGCGCATGCGGTCGTCGTCGGCGCGGGTCTGCCGCTCGACTTGCCCGAGCTGACCGCCGATTTTCCCGACGTCGCGCTGATTCCGATCCTGTCGGATGCGCGTGGGATCGGGCTCGTGCTGAAGAAGTGGATGCGCAAGAACCGCCTGCCCGACGCCGTCGTCATCGAGAACCCGCGCTACGCGGCGGGCCATCTCGGCGCGCCGACGACAGACACCCTGAACAACCCGAATTTCGCGTTTCCCGCGGTGCTCGAAGGCACGTTCGCGCTGTTCAGGGAGCTCGGCATCGAGCGCGAGCGGATTCCGCTGATCGCGGCGGGCGGCATCCACAGCCACGAGCAGGCGCGGCAACTGTTCGCGCTCGGCGCGAGCGCGGTGCAGCTCGGCACGCCGTTCGCCGTGACCGAAGAGGGCGACGCGCATCCGAACTTCAAGAAAGTGCTCGTCGAGGCGGGGCCGGACGACATCGTCACGTTCATGAGCGTCGCGGGCCTGCCGGCGCGCGCGGTGCGCACGCCGTGGCTCACGAACTATCTGGAACGGCAACGGAAGCTGCAGCGCGCGGCGAAGCCGCGCAAGTGCCTCGTCGGCTTCGATTGCCTGCAGCAATGCGGGCTGCGCGACGGCATCGGGAAGCACGGGCAGTTCTGCATCGACACGCGGCTTGCGTTCGCGCTCGCGGGCGACATCAAGCGCGGGCTGTTCTTCCGCGGCTCGGAAGTTTTGCCGTTCGGCCACGAGATCCGTTCCGTGCGCGAGCTGATCGACTATCTGCTCACGGGCGTCAGGCGCGCGGCCGCCGCGGCGCTCGCACCCGAGCCGGTGCGTGCGCCGCTGCCCGCGCTCGGCTGACGGCGCCTCGCTTCGGGCGACGCCCGTTTCCGCCGCTCGCCGGCATGCCGCGAGCGGTTTCTCGTTTCTTTGATGGAGCCGTCATGCCATGACGCAAAGCAGTCACTTCGCGACGGGCGCCGCGCCGATCGAACTCGTGTGCCCGGCGGGCAGCCTGCCCGCGCTGAAGGCCGCGGTCGACAACGGCGCGGACTGCGTGTATCTCGGTTTTCGCGACGCGACGAACGCGCGCAACTTCGCCGGCCTGAACTTCGACGCGCAGGCGATCGCGGCCGGCATCCGCTATGCGCGCGAGCGCGGCCGCAAGGTGCTCGTCGCGCTCAACACGTATCCGCAGCCGGACGGCTGGACCGCATGGCGGGAAGCGGTGGGCCGCGCGGCCGACGCGGGTGTCGACGCGATCATCGTCGCCGATCCGGGGCTCATGCGCTTCGCGCGCGAGCGCTACCCGGAGCTGCGGCTGCACCTGTCGGTGCAGGGCTCGGCAACGAACTACGAGGCGATCAACTTCTATCACGAGCACTTCGGCGTGTCGCGCGCGGTGCTGCCGCGCGTGCTGTCGCTCGCGCAGGTCGAGCAGGTGGCCGAGAACACGCCGGTCGAAATCGAGGTGTTCGGCTTCGGCAGTCTGTGCGTGATGGTCGAAGGGCGCTGCGCGCTGTCGTCGTACGCGACGGGCGAATCGCCGAACACGCGCGGCGTGTGCTCGCCCGCGAAGGCGGTGCGCTGGCAGAAGACGCCCGACGGCCTCGAATCGCGGCTGAACGGCGTGCTGATCGATCGTTACGAAGACGGCGAGAACGCCGGCTACCCGACGCTCTGCAAGGGGCGCTTCAAGGTCGCGGACGAGAGCTACTACGCGATCGAGGAGCCGACGAGCCTGAACACGCTCGAGCTGCTGCCGAAGCTGATGCAGATCGGCATCCGCGCGATCAAGATCGAAGGCCGCCAGCGCAGCCCCGCGTACGTCGCACAGGTGACGCGCGTGTGGCGCGAAGCGATCGATCAGTGCGCGGCGAACCTCGCGCGCTACTACGTGAAGCCGGCGTGGATGACGGAACTGAACAAGGTCGCGGAAGGGCAGCAGCATACGCTCGGCGCCTACCATCGGCCGTGGAAATGACACGCACGACGGCGCACGCCTGAATGCGGGAGCCAGGATCATGAAAATTGCTTTGGGGCCGGTGCAGTACTACTGGCCGCGCGTCGCGACGATGCAGTTCTATCAGGCGATGGCGGAGACGCCCGTCGACATCGTGTATCTCGGCGAGACCGTCTGCGCGCGCCGGCACGAGCTGCGCTTCGCGGACTGGATCGAGATCGCCGACATGCTCGCCGAGGCCGGCAAGGAAGTCGTGCTGTCGACGCAGGTGCTGCTCGAATCGGGCCGGGACCTGAAGGCGATGCGCGAGATCGCCGGGAACGGCCGCTATCTGGTCGAGGCGAACGACATGGGCGCCGTGCGCCGCAGCGCGGCGCGCGCGTTCGTCGCGGGGCCGTGGCTGAACGTCTACAACCCGCCGACGCTCGCGATGCTCGCGGAGCTCGGCGCGCGGCGCTGGGTGATGCCGCCCGAGATGAGCGAGGCGGGGCTCGCGCAGATGCAGGCCGAGCGGCCCGCGCATCTGGAAACCGAAGTGTTCGCCTATGGGCGCATTCCGCTTGCGTTTTCCGCGCGCTGCTTCACCGCGCGCAATCGCAATTTCCCGAAGGACAACTGCCAGTACGTGTGCATGGAGCACCCGGACGGCCTGCCGCTGCACACGCGCGAAGGCGAGCCCTTCCTCGTGCTCAATGGCGTTTCGACGCAGTCCGCGCGCGTCTACAACCTGATCGGCGAGATCGACGCGTTGCGTGCGCTGAACGTCGACGTCGTCCGGTTGAGCCCGCAATCGCAGCACATGGCCGACGTGGTCGACGCATTTCACGGCGTGCTGAACGGCCGCGCGAGCGCGCGCGACGCGCTCGCCGCGCTGCACGACAGGATGCCGGAGACGTCGTGCAACGGTTACTGGTACGGCAAGCCGGGCCTCGAGCGCGTCGCGCATTGAAGCCGCGGCTCGGCCCTTGCCGCGTCGCTTCGAACTGGATGATGAGGAATCCCCGATGAACGCCCCGATCTATCAATTGCCGCCCGCACTCGGCAAGCTGCTGTCGAAATTGCCCGCGTATCCGGGCGCGCTCTTGTTCGCGAGCGGGATCAATCTCGTGCTGCGCCGGCATTTGCCCGCGGAGACGCTCGCGCTGCTGGACGATCGTCCGCTGCGCATCCAGGTGAAGGATGCGGGCGTCGCGTTCGATTTCGTCTGCCGGCGCGGAACGTTTTCGGCGCTGTCGGGCGGGCGAGACGTCGAGCTGACGATCGGCGCGACCGCGTACGACTTCTATCTGCTGTCGCAGCGCCGCGAAGATCCCGATACGCTGTTCTTCAGCCGGCGCCTGACGATGGAAGGCGATACCGAGCTGGGTTTGCTCGTGAAGAATTCGCTCGACGCGATCGATCTGTCGGTGTTTTCGCTCGAGCGATGGCTGCCGTCGCGGCTGTTCCGCCAGCAGCCGGTCGGGCGCGGCGGGATGTCGGACTGAGGATGACGGACTGAGATGCGCGCGATCCGGCGAACGGGCGATCAGGAGACCGGAATGAATCACGAAACGAAAGCGCTGCCGATCGTCTATTCCTGCTCGGGATGCTCGAACGTCGCGCAACTCGCGAATCATGTCGCGGTGCGGCTCGACCGCGGCGGCGACGCGGAGATGTCGTGCATCGCGGGCGTCGGCGGCGACGTGCCGTCGCTCCTGAGGGTCGCCCATTCGGGGCGGCTGATTCTCGCGATCGACGGCTGCCCGCTCGTGTGCGCGAAGAAGAGCCTCGCGCGGCACGGGATCGCGCCGGACGCGCATTTGCAGCTCGGCGAGCATGGCGTCAGGAAGCGCTTTCACGAGGATTTCGACCCGGACGACGCGAGTCGCATTCTCGCGATCGCGCGAGGCGAAGCCGCGCGGCTCGCACGACGCGAGCCGGCGCGCGAGCACGAGCATGCGTTCACGCTCACGCAGGCCGACGAGGGCGCCGACGCCGCGTTGCACGGCAAGATCTGACCATGCGCGGCCGATTCGGCCGCGCCGGCTCAACCGCGCCGAATAGCGAAATTCGCAAACAGGCGATCGAGCCGGCCGAGCACCGCATCGCTCGGATAGCCGGCGAGATGCGCCGCGTTCAGCGCGCCGTCGCCGCATCCTTGCGCCCGAAACACTTGCAGCACGTAATGCTCGACGCCGAGATCGGCGAGTTCGTGCGCGATGCGCAGCAGCGCCGGCTCGGGCAGCAGATCCGGATGCGCGGTCGTCCGGCATTCGTATGCGATGCCGCTCGCGAGCACTGCTTCGAGGCTCTGCCGTGCATGGCCGCCGCTTGCGCGCACGCGCGTCGTGCGCGCGTAGTCGTCGAACGGCGCTTTCACGTCGAGCCCGATCCAGTCGAGCGACGGCAGCAGGGGAGTGAGTCGCCGCGGATGCGTGCCCGCGCTGTGCAGGCCGATCTTGAAGCCGAGCTGCCTGACGTCGCCGATCGATGCGGCGAGCGCCGGATCGATCGACGGTTCGCCGCCGCTGAACACGACCGCGTCGATCAGCCCGACGCGGCGCGCGAGGAACGCGAGCAGCGCGTCCCATTCGATCCCGGCCGGATGCGAGCGCGGCTGCAGGTGCGGATTGTGGCAATACCCGCAACGCCACGGGCAGCCCTGCACGAACACGACCGCGGCGAACTGGCCGGGATAGTCGGTCGCGGTGAACGGGACGAGCCCGCCCACCTTGAGCGAACGACGCCGGGGAAGGGCGAGGTTCATCGCGTGAGCGAGCCGCGCTTACGCCGCCGCGCGCATGGCGACGCCGCTCGCTTCGACGTCGCCCGTTTCGCGCTCGCGGAAGTACCTGCGCTCGTGGAATTCACCTTGCTTGCCGACGTTGAACGACGACACCGGGCGATGGTAGCCCATTACGCGGGTCCAGATTTCGCACGGCTGGCGCTCGTCGTCGGGCAGCGCGATCGCGGCGAGGGCGGCTTGTGGGTTGGCTTGCAGTGTCGTCATGATGTTCAGGCTTCCATCGGTTGGGATTGAGACAGTTTGCGACGCAGCAGCGCTTCGTCGCACTTCGGGCAAAACGGGTGGCTGCCCGCGAGATAGCCGTGCGTCGGGCAGATCGAGAAGGTCGGCGTGACGGTCAGATACGGCAGCGAGAAGCGGGTGAGCGCGCGCTTCACGAGCGTGCGGCACGCGTCGGCGGACGACAGCGGCTCGGTCATGTACAGATGCAGCACCGTGCCGCCCGTGTATTTGCGCTGCAGGTCGTCCTGGCGCTCGAGCGCCTCGAACGGATCGTCGGTGAAGCCCACCGGCAACTGCGACGAGTTCGTGTAGTACGGCATCTGCGGCGTGCCCGCCTGCAGGATGGCCGGATAGCGGCGGCGGTCCTCTTTCGCGAAGCGGTACGTCGTGCCCTCGGCGGGCGTCGCCTCGAGGTTGTACATGTGGCCTGTTTCCTCCTGATACTCGACGATGCGCGCGCGCACGTGGTCGAGCAGCCGCAGCGCGAACGCATGGCCCCAGTCGGTCGTCAGGTCGTGCGCGTCGTGCGTGAAATTGCGGATCATCTCGTTGACGCCGTTCACGCCGAGCGTCGAGAAGTGATTGCGCAGCGTGCCGAGATAGCGCTTCGTGTACGGGAAGAGCCCGTTGTCCATGTGGCGCTGAATCACGTCGCGCTTGATCTCGAGGCTCTCCTTGCCGTAGTCGAGCAGCGTGTCGAGCCGCGCGAAGAGCGCGCGCTCGTCGCCCGCGTGCAGATGGCCGAGCCGCGCGCAATTCACGGTGACGACGCCGATCGATCCCGTCTGCTCGGCCGAGCCGAAGAGCCCGTTGCCGCGTTTCATCAGCTCGCGCAGGTCGAGTTGCAGCCGGCAGCACATCGAGCGGATCATGTTCGGCTTCAGCTCGGAATTGATGAAGTTCTGGAAGTACGGCAGGCCGTAGCGCGCGGTCATCTCGAACAGGCGCCCGGCATTCGGGCTGTGCCAGTCGAAATCGGCGGTGATGTTGTAGGTCGGGATCGGGAACGTGAACACGCGGCCCGCCGCGTCGCCCGTCTGCATCACCTCGATGTACGCCTGGTTGATCATGTCCATTTCGGGCTGCAGATCGCCGTACGTGAACGGCATCTCTTCGCCGGCGATCACGGGCACCTGCTCGCGCAGATCCTCGGGGCAGGTCCAGTCGAACGTCAGGTTCGTGAACGGCGTCTGCGTGCCCCAGCGCGACGGCACGTTCAGGTTGTAGATCAGCTCCTGAACGGACTGCCTGACTTCGGCGTAGGTGAGCGCGTCGCGGCGCACGAACGGCGCCGTGTACGTGTCGAACGAGCTGAACGCCTGCGCGCCCGCCCATTCGTTCTGCAGCGTGCCGAGGAAGTTCACGATCTGGCCGACGGCGCTCGACAGGTGCTTCGGCGGCCCCGACTCGACCTTGCCGGGCACGCCGTTCAGCCCTTCGGCGAGCAGCGTGCGCAGCGACCAGCCCGCGCAGTAGCCGGACAGCACGTCGAGATCGTGGATGTGCAGATCCGCGTTGCGGTGCGCTTCGCCGATCGCGCTCGGGTAGACGTGGCTCAGCCAGTAGTTCGCGATCACCTTGCCGGACACGTTCAGGATCAGGCCGCCGAGCGAATAGCCCTGGTTCGCGTTCGCGTTGACGCGCCAGTCCTGCCGGTCCAGGTATTCGTTGATCGACGATTCGACGTCGATCAGCGGCTTGCCGCGCGGTGCCGGATTCGACGCGGCGCCAGGGTGGATGGTCTCGGACAACGTGGGCCTCTCTCGTTTATGACACAAAATCTGGTGATGTGGTGAATGCTAAATACCAGATGTTGTGTTGGTCAACGCCGAGACGCCGAAGTTTGGCGCGCACTTGACGGCGATTAAGGCGAGGCGAATCCGGGCTGCGGCATCGATCGCCGGTTGCGCGGACCGAATGCGCGACGCTCGTGCGGATGGCAGGATTTGCCGCGCGGCCGCGAATATGCGGCTCTGACGCGTGACGGGAGGCGGGCGGGAGAGCGGGCGCTCACGGTGTGCGCCGTCTCGTGTCCGCAGCCGGGCGGGTGCGGTGAGCGAACCGGGCATCGCCGACGAGAAAGCGAGGTCTCGCCGAACGACTTGCGACTAACGACTAACGTCCGGCAATGCGCCTACTCGCCGGACTTCGCGTCCGAACCGGGCGCGGTCAACGCAGGCGAAACCAGGCGTCCGGCATAGCGCGCGACGTAGACGAGCAGCGCAGCCGTCCAGGCGACGCCCGCGACGACGAGCCATTGCGCGGTCGCGGCGGGCGCGAGCCACGGCCCTGCGACGCGCGCGAGCGTCGCTGCGATCAGCAGTCCGTAGCAGACGCGCTCGGCGAAGTTCGCGACGGGCTCGCGTGCCGTCTGTTCCAGCGCGGTGCGCGTGATCATCCCGATGATCGCGCAGCCGATCGCGCCCATCGTGAACGTGTGCAGCGCGAGCGAATGCGCGACGAGCCCGTATGCGCTCAAGGCCGTCAGAGCGAAGCCGGCGGCGATCGATGCATAGGCGACGTGCAGGATCGACAGCATCGGCCGCCGCCCGGTCGCCCAGAAGCGCCAGCCGGCGAGCCGCGCCGCGTGCAGCGCGGCCGCCGCCCCGGCGAGCGCGGCGATCGCGGGCGCGGGGGCGGCCGTCGCGTCGGCGATCAGCGCGGCGAGCGTCACCGGCATCACCGACGATTCGACGATCCGCCACTGCCCGATGGTGAGCTCGGGCCGCGCGGCCGTCGCGATCGACGGAATGATGCGCCCGCCGATGATGACGATAAAGAGCACGAGCAACCCCGCGGCGAGCTCGACGCAGCGCAGCGCCCAGTCGGCGTGGCCTTGCCGGAGCCACAGGTGAAAGAGCGCGTTGAGCACGGCGAGCATGCCGAGCGCGACGGGCAGGAAGATGCCGTGCCGATTCCTCGCGCCGATCAGCGCGCGGACGAGCGCATAGGCGATCGCCGGCAGGAACGCGACGTCGACCGCGGCCGCGGCCCAGCCGGGCCCCGTCCACATCAGCACGCGGCCGGCGAGCCACAGCAGCCACAGCGCGGCGAGCGACGGGCCTTGCGCGGGGTTCGTCGACGTCCAGGTGCGCACCGACGTCAGCAGGAAGCCGGACACGATCGCGCCGCCGAAGCCGAAGACCATTTCGTGCGCGTGCCAGAAGAGGCCGCTCGCGGGCGGCGCGTGGCCGGCCCAGTCGCGGCCCGCGAGCGCGCCGAGCCACGCGAGCATCGCGATCGCGCCGAAAGAGGCGCCGCCGAGATAGAAGGGCCGGAAGCCGGTCGACCACAGCGCGGCGCGGCGGCCGTCGGGCTGCGCGGGCGCGTTGTGGTCCGTCGAGCGGACGAGCGGCATGGCGTTCCTCCATTTTCCGATATGTTGCTTTCGTGATGCATGATAGGAGAAGAAGCGCGCGCATGTGCTGCGACAAGATTGGATTGCGCGGCCGCATCTTTGTCCGCGCGCAAGGCTGTCGCGTTCGCGCGTTGACGCGACAGATGCGGTGAACTAGCCGGCTCGCTTGCCGTTGCTGCTAGGCCTCGTCGAACGGCGCGCGAGCGCGGCGATTTCGCCGCCCGCGCGCCGCAGCGCGAACGCATCGAAGAGACCGCCCGCGACGCGCAGCGCGACGGCTGCGTGCAAGAGCGCGAGCGGCGCGTGGAAGAACGGCCGGTACGCGACGCGCAGCCGTGTGACTGCCGGCACGATGATCGGCATGTGCCCGAGGATCATCGAGAACACGAAGCCGAGCGTGAGCGCGTGCAGTGCGGCGTCGTGCGCCGGATGGCCGGGCGCGAGCGCACCGGTCAGGCCGAGTGCGCCGCTCACCGCGAGCCAGCCGTAGCCGGACAGCAGGCAGACGGCGATGAAGCGCGTGAGGCCGCGCTGGCGCACCGTGCGGCGCGCGACGTCGTAGCGGATCAGCCACGACGCGAGCAGCAGTTCGCCCGCGCCGAACAGCCGCAGCGCGGGCAGCGGCTGCCACGGCGCAAGCGCGGCGGCGACGGGCAGCAGCGCGGCGATGCCGCAGAAGCAGGCGCTCGCGCCGCGCGGCAGCGGGCGCACGCGCGTGAGCTCGAGCCGCTCGGCGGCGATCGTCAGGATCAGGAACGCGAGCCACCACGCAACGGCCGCGAACGGATCGCCCGTCAGCAGCCAGACGACATCGCCCGCCCACCAGCATCCGACGCTCGCGGCGAGCACCCACAGGAACAGCGCGGTTTGCCGCCGCAGCACCGCGGCGTTGACGGCGAGCGCGACGCTTGCCGCGCCGGCCAGCAGCGCGGCGGCGAGCATCGGCGGCGCGCCTGCAAGCAACGTGATGCCGGCCGCGACGGCCATCGCCGGCACGAGATACGCCCAGCGCGCGCCGAGCGCGACCGCGCGCTCGATGCCGATCACCGCGCCGAAGAACACCGGAATCATCAGCACGCCGTGCCACGCGAGCCTCGATACGGCATGCGCTGGCGCGGGCGCGCCGAGCCGCGCGAGACCCGTCGCGACGCCGCACGCGAGCAGCGCGACGATCACGCCGCCCGCCGTCGCTCGGACGATCGGGCGGGCGAACGAAGCGGCCGGTTGCATGGCGGCGGGCACGACGTCGAGGGCGTGAAGCGCGTTACGCGATCGGCCAGCCCATCTGCTCGCGCGCCGCGTCGCTCATCATCTTCGGCGCCCACGGCGGCTCCCAGACGAGATCGACGTCGACGGGCAGCGCATCGGAGGTGGCGTCGCCGAGCGTCGCCTGCACGTCGTCGATCACGACGCCCGCCATCGGACAGGCGGGCGACGTCATCGTCATCGTCACGACGATGCGCTCTTCGGTGCGTTCGATCCGGTAGACGAGACCGAGGTCGACGATGTTGACGCCGATCTCCGGATCGATGACGTCGCGCAGCGCGAGCTCGTCGGGCGTTTCGCTTCGGATTGCTGAGGCATTCGGCATGATTGCTCCGGACGGAGGGAGGAGAGGAGGCCGGCGGGCCGTGCGATGCGCCCGGCCCGCCGGCGGCGCGAGAGCGGCGCTTACATGCGTTGCGCGGCCTGGCCGACGGCGCGCTCGTCGGGCTGCGGCGGCGCGGGCCGGCGCAGCAGGCGAAGCGCGAACCAGCCGAGATACAGCACGCCGAACGCGAACACGATGTCGCCCGGCACGCGCAGCCACACGAGCGCGTTCATGATCGGCGCGTGCACGACTTCCGGCGAGCGTGCGTACCAGAGGCCCTTCGTCACGCTCGCATACGCTTCATAGATGCCCGACGGCAGGATCGACACGAACACCATCATGAAGAGGCCGACGTTCAGCAGCCAGAACGCGGGCTTGAGCAGGCCGTCGCTCCACGCGCCGCGCGCCGACATGCCGCGCAGGCAGAACAGCATCAGGCCGATGCCGAGCATCCCGTACACGCCGAACAGCGCGGCGTGGCCGTGCGCGGGCGTCATGTTCAGGCCCTGCACGTAGTAGAGCGAAATCGGCGGATTGATCGAGAAGCCGAGCAGGCCCGCGCCGACGGTATTCCACGCGCCCACCGCGACGAAGCAGAGGATCGCCCACTTGTACGACTGGATCCACGGCGCGGCGTGCGACTTGCGATACGTCTGCCAGCCCTCGAAGCCGACGAGCGCGAGCGGCACCACTTCGCACGCGGAGAACACGGCGCCCACCGCGATGATCGACGTCGTCGTGCCGGTGAAGTACAGGTGGTGCAGCGTGCCGAGAATGCCGCCGAACAGGAACACGATCGTCTCCATCACGATCGCGCGGTTCGCGCTTTCGAAGCGGATGAGGCCGAGGCGCGCGAAGATGAGGGCGATCACCGCGGTCGCGAACACTTCGAAGAAGCCTTCGACCCACAGGTGCACGAGCCACCATCTCCAGTACTCGATCATCGAGTAGTGCGTGTTTTGCCCCCACGCGAGCGACGACGCATAGAAGAGCCCGATGCACGCGGCGGACAGGAACACCATGCCGATCAGGCCGCGGCCTTCGGTCGCCTTGTTACGCAGCGCGGGCATCAGCGCGCGGCCCATCAGGAACAGCCAGAACAGCAGGCCGACGAAGAGCAGGATCTGCCAGACGCGGCCCATGCTCGTGTACGCGAGGCCCTGATTGCCGATCCAGAACGAGAAGTTCGTGCCGAGATGCTTGAGCGAGCCGAGCCAGCCGGTGACGGTCGAGCCGACGACGATGAAGATCAGCGCCCAGAACAGCACGTCGACGCCGAGCTTTTGCAGCTTCGGCTCGCGGCCGGACAGAAGCGGCGAAATGTAGAGGCCCGTCGCGAGCCACGCGGTCGCGATCCAGCGGACGCCGAACTGCGTATGGATCGTGCGGCTCACGACCCACGGCATCACGTCCGCGAGCGGAATGCCGAAGAAGCTGTGGCCTTCCACCGCATAGTGCGCGGTGATCGCGCCCATGAAGACCTGCGTGAGCAGCAGGCCGATCACGACGTAGAAGTACTTCTTCGTCGCGCGCATCGACGGCGTCGGCTTCACGTTGAAGAGCGGATCGTTGGTCGGGACGGCGAGCGGCGCATCGTGCTCGCCGTGCGCGGTGTGATACCAGACCATCGCGGCGATCGCGCCGAGCAGGATGATCACGCTCGCGATCGACCACATGCCGTTCGCGGCGGTCGGGGTGTTGCCGACGAGCGGCTCGTGCGGCCAGTTGTTCGTATACGTGATGCCCGTTTCGCCGGGACGGTCGGTCGTCGCCGACCACGCGGACCAGAAGAAGAACGACGCGAGCGCGGTGCGGTCGGCCGCGCCCGGCACCGAGCCTGCCGTCATCGCGTACTGGTCGCGCAGCGTGTCGAGTGACGGATCGGCGCCGAACAATGCTTCGTAGTGCCCGGCGACCCGCTGCGCCGCCGCCGCGCGCGCATCCGACAGCGTGAGGCGATCGTTCGCGGCGTCATAGCGGTTCGCGCGCATTTCATGCTTCAGGCGCGCATCGAGCATGCCTTGCTGATCGACGGGCAGCTTCTCGTACGGCGCGCCGAATTGCTGGCGCGCCCACGCGTCGCGCAGCTCGAGCGCTTCGCGATGCAGCCAGTCCGCCGACCAGTCCGGCGCGACGTAGCTGCCGTGCCCCCAGACGGTGCCGAGTTGCTGGCCGCCCGATGCGAGCCAGACCTGCTGACCGAGCCTGATCTGCTCGCCAGTGAAAATGACGCGCCCATTTTCGCTGACGACCGTGTTCGGTATCGGCGGCGCGGCGAGATAGATGTCTCTGCCGAGCCATAGCAGGACGGCGAATGACGCGAGGCAGACGAGCCCGAGCCATGCCCATGAACGACGTGTGGAGCGCATGACCTCTCTCCTTTCAAGAGGGTGAATGTGGAGAAAAACGTTCAATGCGACGGTGGCGCGACAGGCCGTCGATTAAACATGTGCAAAGAATGTATGTTTTGGCGGATGGTATGAGACGGCCATGCGCTTGTAAAGGCTCGATGCCGCGACAGGGCGGCGCGACGGCGTTGCGCGCCGCATCGCGCGGGCCGCTCAGGCGCGCCGATATTGGGCCGCCGGGCGTGGCGGGAAAGGCGGCGTGTCAATTGGTCGCGGGCGGGCGCGACGTCGCGGCGCGAGGTATGGCGGCGATGGGCGCGCGTGCGACGTGAGCGCCGTGTATGCCAGGGACGGCGGCGTTTCGCGGTCGGAAAAAGCGCGATTCAGGCGAGGCGGTTGCGGTCGTTCAGCGCGAGAGGGGCGAAGCAATGCGGGCGAAGCAACGAAACGCGAACGCAAAGCGTCGCGGCGTCCGCGCGCCGGGCCGCCGTGGGGCGGCGTCCCGGCGCGTCATCGAATCATGGCGTGTTCGCGATCGCCAGATTCGCGAGCACCTTCTGCCGGATCGACGGCTTGATGTTCGATTGCGCCATGTCCGCGCCGTAGTGCGCAACGACCCGCGGATTCATCACCCGGAACCACAGCGGCGGCACGTACGCGAGCAGGATCATCGCCGCGTAGCCGGCGGGCAACTGCGGCGAATCGTCGAAGTGCCGCAGCGCCTGATACGAGCGCGTCGGATTCGCGTGATGATCGGCGTGGCGTTGCAGTTGATAGAGGAACAGGTTCGTCACGACGTGGTTGCTGTTCCACGAATGCTGCGGCGTGCAGCGCTCGTAGCGTCCGGTCGGCAACTGCTTGCGGCCGAGTCCGTAATGCTCGACATAGTTCACGACCTCGAGCAGCGACGCGCCGTAGGCCGCCTGGATCAGCAGGAACGGCGCCACCTTCGCGCCGCCGAACGCGATCGCGGCGCTCCATAGCGCGACCGTCATCGCCCATGCCTGCAGCACCTCGTTGCGCCACGACCAGACCGGGCGGCCGCCTCGCGCGAGACGCTCCCGCTCGAGCCGCCAGGCGGAGGCGATGCTGCCCGTCACGGTGCGCGGCAGGAACGCCCAGAACGATTCGCCGTAGCGCGCGCTCGCGGGATCGTTCGGCGTCGCGACGCGCACGTGGTGCCCGCGATTGTGCTCGACGAAGAAGTGGCCGTACGCGACGGGCGCGAGCGTGATCTTCGCGAGCCAGCGCTCGAGCGGGCTCGTCTTGTGGCCGAGCTCGTGCGCGGTGTTGATCGAAATGCCGGTCGCCGCGCCGAGCGAGAGCGCGAAGCCGAGATAGTCGTACCATGCGAGCGGCTTCGTGCCGACGATCCAGATCGCGCCCGCGAATGCGACGTAGACAACGAAGGTCGCGAGATAGACGACATGGCGATAGTAGCGGTCGCTTTCGAGCCGGGGCACGATCGATTCGGGCGGATTCTCGCTGTCGACGCCGATCAGCAGATCGAGCACCGGAATGACGCCGAACGCGAAGAGCGGCCCGAACCACCAGAAGATATGCCAGCCTGTCGACAGCGCGAGGAGCGCGGCGAGGAGCGGCAGCGTGATCGTCAGCGCGCCGAGCAGCCACCAATAGCGTTTCGTGTCGGTCCAGTCGGCCGACGCCGGTTGCCGGATTGCCATTGTCTCCCTCCATGTCGGGTACCGATTTTGTTGCGCTCCGATCGATCGCTTGCGCAAGCGATCGCCGTTCGCGCCGACGGGTTCATGCCCGTTGCGCTGATTTATACGTGTTCAATTATCGTTCAGCCAAACATTCGGAATAGGGCGCGGCCTCCAAACATCGGCGCGGCCGGCAGGCGTTGCGATACCGCTTGCGTCGGGGGTCGATTCAAACGTCCGCGTATTCCATGATTGCCGAACGGACGACGCGTAAAACCGAGGGTAATTCCGTAAATTTTGGGGGGGCGGTGCACGAAGCTTGAGCGCGCGGCGCCGCGCCCGATACGGTCGGTCCGCGTTGACTTTGTTTCGTTTGTCTTTCATCGAAGTCCGTCCGTTGTCTTCATCCGTCCCGGCCGCGCCCGCCGTCGTCGGGTTTCGCGATGATCTGCGCGTGTACCGTCATCCCGCGCTCGCGCGTGCCGCCGAGTCGGGGCGCCCCGTGATCGAGCTCGACGCGCTCGGGCTCGAGCCGAGCGCCCGGACTGGGCGGGCGGTTTGCGCGAAGCGTGGCGTTTCGGCGAGGACGCGCGCACCGCGCGGCGACGCAGGCGGATCTCGACACGTTTCTGAGCGAGCTCGGCTGGCGGGAGTTTTGCTGGGCTCAGCCCTATCGTTTTCCGGACCTGCCGCGCCGCAGCCTGCGTCACACGCTCGACGGGATGCCGTGGCGCGACGATCCCGCCGCGCTCGCCGCGTGGCGGCGCGGCGCAACGGGTTATCCGTTCGTCGATGCCGGCATGCGCGAGCTCCGGGCGACGGGCGGGATGCACAATCGCGCGCGGACGGTTTGCACGTCGTTCCTCGTCAAGCATCTGCTGATCGACTGGCGGGTGGGCGACGCGTGGTTCCGGGACACGCTCGTCGACGCGGACGCCGCGCCGTACTTCCGGATCTTCAATCCGGTCGCGCAGGGGAGGCGGTTCGATCCGGACGGCGCCTACGTGCGGCGCTGAGCGTCCGAACTGGCCGGCTTGCCGCCGGCCGCGCTCCGCGAGCCCTGGGCCGCGCCGCCCGCGCAGCTCGCCGCGGCGGGCGTGCGGCTCGGCGACACCTATCCGATGCCGATCGTCGCGCACGACGCCGCGCGCCGGCGCACGACGCCGCGCGCTCGACTCCATTTGCGACAACCCGATGAAGCCGGTGCTGGAGCATTTAATCTTTTGTAATTAATTCGTCTGCAATAATCCGGGAAGAGCGCATTTTTTATCTTTTTCAGTGGTTAAACTCTCACCTCGTGCCAAAGGGAGTTTGAAAGAGGCTAACGCATGGACATGATGGGCGGTTTTCCGCCGGAGGCGGTCGCTCCGGTCGTATGGATGACGGGGCTGCCGGGGGCCGGCAAGACGACGACGGCGAACGCGCTGCTGAACCGGCTGATCGAGGGCGGCGCGAAGGCGGTCGTGCTCGACGGCGATGCGCTGCGCGCCGGCCTTTGCGCCGATCTCGGCTTTTCCGACGCCGACCGGCTGGAGAACATCCGCCGCTTCGCGCACGTCGCCAAGCTGTTCCAGCGCGAAGGCTATGTCGTGATCGTCGCGACGATCTCGCCGCTGCAGGCGCATCGCGATCTCGCGCGCTCGATCGTCGGGAAAGGCTTCTTCGAGGCCTACGTGGCGACGTCGCTCGAAGTGTGCCGCTCGCGCGACCCGAAGGGGATGTACGCGCGCGCCGAGCAGGGGCGGCTGATGCAGTTCACGGGCGTGTCGGGCGCGTACGAGCCGCCCGTGGCTCCCGATATCCTGATCGACACGACGAACTGCAGCGTCGCTTTTTCGCTCGCCGAAGTCATGGCGCAGCTTGCGCGGCTGAACGCGTTGCCGGCGCAACTCGCCGCCGCCGCATCCGCGCCCGCCACGGCGCTCGGCTGACGGACGTTCGATTCGCGACGCGCGGGGGCTCGCTTGCCGCCCGCGCAGCGGATCACGCGGCGCATTCCCGGCGCTTGCCGCAGCGCTCGTTTTCCTGCTCGTTCCCGTTCGATCGCGCGCCGCCGGCAGGCGTGTCGCGCTGTCCGTCGGCAGACGTTCGTCATCTGCCGACTCGCACGCGGCGCGCGTCATTCAACTGACGAATGCGTCGCGCGTGCCTCGCGTCGCAATGCGCCGATTTACTTTTTGGTTAAAAATTGCGATATCACACAAGCCGCACTCGCTGCGCGTGTCGATGCACCCATTATCTTTCGCCCACTTTTCACTCGCTTTTCGCCCGCTCCGCCGATGCCTGCACAAAGGCTTTTTTGAGATGTTCTGGCGTCGCGCGTGAATAATCCGAGCAAGCATTGAGCGATTTCTTCGGCTATTCGAGCAGCGTATGGGGCCGTTTTGGGGAATGAAAAAATCTCATTTGCCCGAAGGTCGCCGCGCATGTGTAATTCGAATCGCATTACACGAAAACGCAAACCGCATAAGCACAATCAATCATAAATACATGCTGATCATTCGGGCCGGTTGATCTTGCCTCGCATTGCCGCGTCGGGCGCGGCGCATCGTACCGCTACGCGAGAAACTTCGGCTTGCCCGAGCATGGAGGTCCGATGAGGGCGGCGATGGGGAATTGGGCAGAGGATCTGCTGGCGGGGCTCGACAGCGCACGATCCGAGGAAGAGGCGTTTCGGAGCATCGAAACCGCGACGACGGCCCTCGATTTCGAATACTGCGCATACGGGCTGCGCGTGCCCTGGCCGCTGTCCAGGCCGCGCATCGAGACGCGCAGCAATTTTCCCGAGCAATGGAAGCGGCGCTACGTCGAGGCGGGTTTTCTCGACATCGATCCGATCCTCGCGCACGGCCGCCGATCGCAGCAGCCGGTCGTCCTGAGCGAGACGCTGTTTGCGTCCTCGCATCAGATGTGGGTCGAGGCGCAGTCGTTCGGACTGCGGTTCGGCTGGGCGCAATCGAGCTTCGACGCATACGGCGGCATGGGCATGCTCGCGCTCGTCCGCTCGCGCGGGCCGGTGACGGAGGCGGAGCTCGACGCGAAGGAATACCGGATGCGCTGGCTCGTGCGCACCGCGCACGCCGCGCTCGGCCGCATGATGTTGCCGAAGCTGATGGCGGACCCGGAGCGCGGGCTGACCGAGCGTGAGGTCGAGGTGCTCAAATGGGCGGCGGACGGCAAGACGTCCGGCGAGATCTCGAAGATCCTCGCGATTTCCGTCGATACGGTGAACTTCCACGTGAAGAACGCGATCCTGAAGCTCAGGACCGCGAACAAGACCGCGGCCGTCGTGCGCGCGGCGATGCTCGGGTTGTTGAGTTGAGCGGGGGCGGGCAAAGCCCGGCGTACCGGTACGCCGCCGCAACCCGGCATCGGGCGACGATTCCGGCCGGCGGCGTTCGGCGCACCGCGCCGCGTCGTGCGTTTCGGCGTCCGCGCAATATCGCCACCGTTCGCTCGCGGCTCGGGACGGCAGGTATGGGCCGGCGCATATTGGGTCGCGCGCGCGTTCCGCTCACCGCGCGCCGCCGTTTCCCGACCGGGCGCGGCTCGCTGCCGGCTTCGCGCAAATCGAGTAACGTATCGTTGCTGCGTCGCGGCGGCCATTCAGGCGGCGGCCATTCGGGCCATTCGGGCCATTCGGCCGTGCGATGTCCGCGCGGCGATATCCGGGGCCGCAGCAATGCGGAACCTGAGCGGACGGCGGCGCATCGGCGCGCGTCGCCGTGCCCGCGCGGCGTCGCAGCATCGCGATGCCGCCCGATTGCGGCGGGCGATCGACGGACGTGCATCCGCCGGTCCGCGGCCGACTGACGAGAGCGGACGGCCGCGCGGCGCCCCGCCCCGACAAATCGAAGATATAAGGAGACGATAGATATGCCGGACCCGCAACCCGACGCCATTCCGCCCGAGCCCTTCATCGCGCCCGCCGCCGACGGCTTTCCCGTGCGCGGTTTCGCGTGGCGGCATCGCGGCCCTGCGGCGGGCAGGCCGGTGACGGTCGTCAATTGCGCGACGTCCGTGCGCTGCCGCTATTACTTCCGCTTCGCCGCGTATCTGTTCAGCCACGGCAGCGACGTGCTCGTCTACGACTATCGCGGCATCGGCGAATCGCGGCCCGCCTCGCTCGCCGGCTTTCACGCGACCTGGCTCGACTGGGGCCGCCTCGATTGCGACGCGGTGCTGCAATATGCGGCGCGCACGTTTGCAGGCCAGCCAGTCGACGTCGTCGCGCACAGCGTCGGCGGCGTCGTGCTCGGGCTCGCGGCGTCGAATCCGCTCGTGCGCCGCGTGCTCACGGTCGGCTCGCAATATGCGTACTGGCGCGATTACGCGGGCTCGCACCGGCTGCGGATGCTGATCAAATGGCATCTCGCGATGCCGGTTCTCGCACGCGTGTTCGGCTACGTTCCGGCCAAGCGGCTCGGCTGGATGGAGGATACGCCGCGCGGCGTCGCGCTGTCGTGGAGCCGCAGCCGGCCGCGCTTCGAGGACGCGTACGTGCGCGCGCCGCTCGACGAGACGCCCGACGCGCGGCGCGAGCTCGTCGAGCGCTTCACGCGCCTCACCGCGCCGATGCTCGCGATCGGCCTGTCGGACGACGAGTTCGGCAGCGTCGAGGCGGTCGAACGCCTGCTCGGCTATTACACGCGCAGCGCGGTCACGCATCTGCGGATCGCGCCCGAGCAGATCGGCGCGGCGTCGATCGGGCATTTCGCGTTCTTCCACAGCCGCTTCGAACCGACGCTCTGGCCGATCGCGCTCGGCTGGCTGAAGACGGGCGCGCTCGCGCCCGGGACGCCGGGCGACGTCTATCGGCAGTCGTCCCCGCCCGAGCGCGGGCTCGCGGCGCGCGACGAAGCGGCAGGACGGACGGCCGCGGGCTGAGCGGCGCGAGAGACGGCCGCGGCCGGCTGCGGCCGGCGCGCGCGAAGATCCGTTACCATCGAGCGCTTTCCACCGCCTGCACGACGTGCACCGCCGCCGATGCGCCAATCGACCGACGCCGCCTTGCCGTTCCCGACCGACGCCGCCTTTCGCGCCGTCGAACTGTCGCCGCCCGCGGCGGCGCAACGCGCCGGCGTGCGGCTCGTGCGGCTCGATTTCGATTTCGACGCCGCGCACCGCACATGCGCGCTTGCGTGGCTGAGCGACGCCGAGCGCGAGCGCGCTCACCGCTTCATGCGCGCGGAGGACACGCTGCGCAGCGCCGCGACGCGCGCCGTCGTGCGCGGCGTGATCGGCGCGGCGCTCGGCTTGCCGCCCGCCGAGTTGCGGATCGTCGCCGACGCGTCGGGCCGCCCGCGGCTCGCGCCCGAGCATGCGGCGCGCGCGCCGACGCTCGACTTCAACGTATCGCATTCGGGCGCGCACGCGCTGATCGCATGGAGCCGCGCCGCGCGTGTCGGCGTCGACATCGAGGCGCGGCGGGCGGGCGTCGACTGGAGGTCGCTCGGCCGCTCGGCGTTCGCGCCCGTGGACGCCGCGGCGATCGACGCGCTGCCCGCTGACGAACGCGAATCGGCGTGCTACCGCGTATGGGCGGCGAAGGAGGCGCTGCTGAAGGCGCTCGGCACGGGGATCGGCGGCGGCCTGACCGCGTTTTCGGTGCTCGCCGGCGGCGCGCCGCCGGGCGCGGGCCGCGCGCCCGTCGTCGGCGTCGTCGATCCGACGTCGGCCGCGAGCGGCGTGGCGGCGTTCGACGCCGCATGGCTCGACGCGCCCGCAGGCTATGCGGCCTGCTTGGCGTGGCGGCGCGCCGGGCAGGGGGCGTTCTAGCCGCGGTGCGCGGCGGCGCGAGATTGGCATCGGCGTTCGCCCCGTTGTGTCGTCCCGCCATGCCCCGCGCCATTCCGTGGCCGGCGGATTCCTCACGGCCTTGCATGGCGATTGCGATGCGTGCGGCCATCAAGGGGCGATCACCGGCGATCACCGGCGATCGCGAGCTATCGCGGATCATCGCGGCGTCGACTGCGCTCACGAGCGCGCCGGCCCTAGGGGAAACTCCTAGCCCCGGTTTTTGAAAAACAAGTTGTCTATACAACATCGAATCACTACACTCGTCTCATTCCGAAAACTTGTATAGACAGGACCCCTTCATGATCACGCTGACCCCAGGCCGCCTGACTCTCCCGCAACTGCGCCGGATCGCCCGCGAGAACGTGCAGATCGCGCTCGACCCCGCGAGCTTCGCCGCGATCGACCGGGGTGCGCAGGCCGTCGCCGACATCGCCGCGAAGGGCGAGCCGGCGTACGGCATCAACACGGGCTTCGGACGCCTCGCGAGCACGCACATCCCGCACGATCAGCTCGAGCTGCTGCAGAAGAACCTGGTGCTGTCGCATGCGGTGGGCGTCGGCGAGCCGATGGCGCGCCCCGCCGTGCGCCTCCTGATGGCGCTCAAGCTGTCGAGCCTCGGCCGCGGCCACTCGGGCATCCGCCGCGTCGTGATGGACGCGCTCGTCAAGCTGTTCAACGCCGACGTGCTGCCGCTCATCCCGGTCAAGGGCTCGGTCGGCGCATCGGGCGATCTCTCGCCGCTCGCGCACATGTCGGCGGTGCTGCTCGGCATCGGCGACGTGTTCATCCGCGGCGAGCGCGCGAGCGCGACGGACGGGCTGCGCGTCGCGGGCCTTGCGCCGCTCACGCTCGAAGCGAAGGAGGGCCTCGCGCTCCTGAACGGCACGCAGGCGTCGACCGCGCTCGCGCTCGACAACCTGTTCGCGATCGAAGACCTGTACCGCACGGCGCTCGTGTCGGGCGCGCTGTCGGTCGACGCGGCGGCGGGCTCGGTGAAGCCGTTCGATGCGCGCATCCACGAGCTGCGCGGCCATCGCGGCCAGATCGACGCGGCCGCCGCGTACCGGTCGCTCCTCGACGGCTCGGCGATCAACGTGTCGCACCGCGACTGCGGCAAGGTGCAGGACCCGTACAGCCTGCGCTGCCAGCCGCAGGTGATGGGCGCGTGCCTCGACCAGATCCGCCACGCGGCCGGCGTGCTGCTCGTCGAAGCGAACGCGGTGTCGGACAACCCGCTGATCTTCCCGGACACGGGCGAGGTGCTGTCGGGCGGCAACTTCCACGCGGAGCCCGTCGCGTTCGCGGCCGACAATCTCGCGATCGCGGTGGCCGAGATCGGCGCGCTCGCCGAGCGCCGCATCGCGCTCCTGATCGACGCGACGCTCTCCGGCCTGCCGCCTTTCCTCGTGAAGGACGGCGGCGTGAACTCGGGCTTCATGATCGCGCACGTGACGGCCGCCGCGCTCGCGTCGGAGAACAAGACGCTCGCGCATCCGGCGTCGGTCGATTCGCTGCCGACGTCGGCGAACCAGGAAGACCACGTGTCGATGGCGACGTTCGCCGCGCGCAAGCTCGCGGACATCGCGGAGAACGTCGCGAACATTCTCGCGATCGAGCTGCTCGCCGCCGCGCAGGGCGTCGACCTGCGCGCGCCGCACGAAACGAGCCCGGCGCTGCGGCACGCGATGAAGACGATCCGCGCGGACGTCGCGCACTACGATCTCGACCATTACTTCGCGCCCGACATCGCGGTGATCGCGCGGCGCGTGCGCGAGCGCGCGTTCGCGACGCTGAGCCCGCTGTCGTTCGAATCGGAACAATAAGACGATGAGCACACCCGCCTATCAGGAAATCAAGGACTTCATCCTCGCGCGCATTCACGCCGGCGAATGGGCGGAAGGCGATCAGGTGCCGTCCGAGAACGAGCTCGCGCGCGAGTTCAAGGTCGCGCGGATGACCGTCAACCGCGCGCTGCGCGAGCTGACGGCCGAGCAGGTGCTCACGCGCATCCAGGGGGCGGGCACGTTCGTCGCGCGGCCGAAATACGAATCGACGCTCGTCGCGATCCGCAGCATCTCCGACGAAGTCGCCGCGCGCGGCCACAAGCATCATGCGCGCGTGCTCGACCTCGTCACGATGAAGGCCGACGAGGCGCTCGCCGACGAAATGCAGGTGCCGCTCCACACGAGGCTCTTCCGCTCGGTGATGCTGCACTACGAGAACGACGAGCCCGTGCAGCTCGAGGAACGCTGGGTCAATCCGGCCGTCGCCGCGGATTACGCGGAGCAGGATTTCTCGGCGATCACGCCGAACCAGTACCTGACGCGTGTCGCGCCGCTGCAGCGCGTCGAGTACCGGATCGAGGCGGCGATGCCCGATCGCGCGATGCGCGAGGAGCTGGAGATGAGCGAAGCCGAACCGTGCCTCGTGCTGCATCGGCGCACGTGGTCGCAGGGCGTCGTCGCCTCGGTCGCGAACCTCTGGCATCCGGGCAGCCGCTATCGCTTCACCGGCCATTTCTGAACGCTTGACGAACCTTCACATCCTTTTCCGGGAGCAGTTGCGATGAACCACCCGAAACACATCGATCCGCGCCTCGATCCGACCCGCGTGATCCGAGCGCCGCGCGGCAGCGAGAAGACCTGCAAGAACTGGCTCGCCGAGGCCGCGTACCGGATGATCCAGAACAATCTCGATCCGGAGGTCGCCGAGCATCCGCACGCGCTCGTCGTCTACGGCGGCATCGGCCGCGCGGCGCGCAACTGGGACTGCTTCGACCAGATCCTCGCGTCGCTGAAAGACCTGAACGGCGACGAGACGCTGCTCGTGCAATCGGGCAAGCCGGTCGGGGTGTTCCGCACGCACGAGAACGCGCCGCGCGTGCTGATCGCGAACTCGAACCTCGTGCCGCACTGGGCGACGTGGGACCACTTCAACGAGCTCGACCGCAAGGGCCTGATGATGTACGGCCAGATGACGGCGGGTAGCTGGATCTACATCGGCAGCCAGGGGATCGTGCAGGGCACCTACGAGACGTTCTTCGCGGTCGCGAACCAGCACTTCAACGGCGATCCGGCGGGCCGCTGGATCCTGACGGGCGGGCTCGGCGGCATGGGCGGCGCGCAGCCGCTCGCGGCGACGATGGCGGGCTTCTCGATGATCGCGGTCGAGTGCGACGAATCGCGGATCGACTTCCGCCTGAAGACGCGCTACGTCGACAGGAAGGCGAAGACGCTCGATGAAGCGCTCGCGATGATCGACGAGGCGAAGCGCGCGGGCAAGCCGGTGTCGGTGGGCCTCCTCGGCAACGCGGCCGACGTGTTCGCGGAGATCGTCGCGCGCGGCATCACGCCGGACTGCGTGACCGACCAGACGAGCGCGCACGATCCGATCAACGGCTACCTGCCGCAGGGCTGGAGCGTCGAGCAGTGGCGCGAGGCGCAGAAGGTCGATCCGCAGAGCATCGTGCGCGCGGCGAAGCAGTCGATGGCGGCGCAGGTGCGCGCGATGCTGACGCTGCAGGCGCGCGGCGCGGCGACGCTCGACTACGGCAACAACATCCGCCAGATGGCGCTGGAAATGGGCGTCGAGAACGCGTTCGACTTCCCGGGCTTCGTGCCCGCGTACATCCGGCCGCTGTTTTGCGAAGGCAAGGGGCCGTTCCGCTGGGTCGCGCTGTCGGGCGATCCGGAGGACATCTACAAGACCGATGCGAAGGTCAAGGAACTGATCCCCGACGATGCGCACCTGCACAACTGGCTCGACATGGCGCGCGAGCGGATCGCGTTCCAGGGGCTGCCCGCGCGGATCTGCTGGGTCGGCGTGAAGGATCGCTATCGCCTCGGCCAGGCGTTCAACGAGATGGTGAGGAACGGCGAGCTGAAGGCGCCGGTCGTGATCGGCCGCGACCACCTCGACACCGGCTCGGTCGCGAGCCCGAACCGCGAGACGGAGGCGATGAAGGACGGCTCGGATGCCGTGAGCGACTGGCCGCTGCTGAACGCGCTGCTGAACACGGCGGGCGGTGCGTCGTGGGTGTCGCTGCATCACGGCGGCGGCGTCGGCATGGGCTTCTCGCAGCATGCGGGCGTCGTGATCGTCGCCGATGGCACCGATGCCGCGCACGAGCGCCTTGGCCGCGTGCTGTTCAACGATCCGGCCACGGGCGTGATGCGTCACGCGGACGCCGGCTACGAGCTCGCGCAGCGCACCGCGAAGGAAGCGGGCCTGAAGCTGCCGATGCTCGGACGCTGATGCGGGCCGCGCCGTCCCCGATGCGCGCGACGCTGATCCGCGCGGACGCGCTCGTTGCGTCGCCGTGGAAGAACGGCGGCGGGGTGACGCGCGAGATCGCCGCGCATCCGCCGCGCGAGGGCGCCGGCCACGGCGCGCTCGACGCGTTCGCGTGGCGCGTGAGCGTCGCGGACGTCGCGGAGCCGGGGCCGTTCTCGCGCTTTCCCGGCGTCGACCGCACGCTCGTGCTGCTCGCGGGCGCGGGGATGACGCTCGTCGGCGCGGACGGCGCGCGGCACGCGCTGCGCGCGCCGCTCGATCGCGCCGCGTTCGCGGGCGAGGCGGCGATCGCGGCCGAGCTGCACGACGGCCCGACGCGCGACTTCAATCTGATGATCCGGCGCGACGCCGCGCGCGGCGGCGTCGACGTATGGCGCGGCGGCGCGGCGCACGCGCTGCGCGCGGACACCGTGCTGCTGTTCTGCGCGAGCGGCGCGCCCGTCGTCGACCTCGGCGGCGGCGCGAGCGTCGCGCTGGGTGCGTTCGACACGCTGCGCATCGACGCGCCAGCGCCCGCGAACGGCGAGCTGCGGTGCGCGGTTCGCGGCGACGGCGCGCTCCTCGCGGTCGGCGTGACGCTTCTTCAAGACAATGCACAAGGCTCGAGCGGATGAAATCGACTCTCTGGCACAACCTGAAGCTGTGCGCGCACGGCGACCCGAACGACACGATCGCGGACGCGGCGATCGCGGTGAACGGCGACGGCACGATCGCGTGGACCGGGCGCGCGAGCGACGTGCCGGCCGGCTACGTGCACTGGTCGCGCGAGGACCTGCGCGGCGCATGGGTGACGCCCGGCCTCGTCGACTGCCATACGCACCTCGTCTACGGCGGCCAGCGCGCGGACGAGTTCGCGCAGCGCCTGGCGGGCGCGAGCTACGAAGAGATCGCGCAGCGCGGCGGCGGGATCGTGTCGACCGTGCGCGCGACGCGCGACGCGAGCGAGGCGACGCTCGTCGAGCAGGCGGCCGCGCGGCTGCGGCCGCTTCTCGCCGAGGGCGTGACCGCGATCGAGATCAAGTCCGGCTACGGGCTCGAGCTCGCGAGCGAGCGCCGGATGCTGCGCGTCGCGCGGCAGCTCGGCGAGCGCTTTCCGGTGAGCGTCTACACGACGTTCCTCGGCGCGCACGCGCTGCCGCCGGAATACGCGGGCCGCGCGGACGAATACGTCGACGAGGTCTGCGAGCGGATGCTGCCCGCGCTCGCCGACGAAGGGCTCGTCGACGCGGTCGACGTGTTCTGCGAACGGATCGGCTTCACGCTCGCGCAGAGCGAGCGCGTGTTCGAGGCGGCCGCGCGGCGCGGGCTGCCCGTCAAGATGCACGCGGAACAATTGTCAAATGGCGGCGGCGCCGCGCTCGCCGCGCGTTATCGCGCGCTGTCGGCCGATCATCTCGAATATCTGGACGAGGCGGGCGTCGCGGCGATGCGCGCATCGGGCACGACGGCCGTGCTGCTGCCGGGCGCGTACTACTTCATTCGCGAGACGAAGCTGCCGCCGATCGATCTGCTGCGCCGCCACGGCGTGCCGATCGCGCTCGCGACCGACCACAATCCGGGCACCTCGCCGCTCACGTCGCTGCTGCTGACGATGAACATGGGCTGCACGCTCTTCAAGCTGACGGCGCAGGAGGCGCTGCTCGGCGTCACGCGCCATGCGGCGGCGGCGCTCGGCGCAGGCGACCGGCACGGCTCGCTCGCGCCGGGGCGGCAGGCGGACTTCGCGGTGTGGGCGGTATCGACGCTCGCGGAGCTCGCGTACTGGTTCGGCCGGCCGCTGTGCGAGCGGGTCGTGAAGGGCGGCGTGACGGTGTTCGCGCGCGAAGTGCGCTGACCGGAAGACGAGCATGACGATGATCGAATCGATGTTGTTTGCCGAGCATGCGTATCTGCCCGGCGGCTGGCAGCGCGACGTGCTGCTGCGCTGGGATGCGACGGGCGCGCTCGTCGACGTGAGCGCGAACGCGGCGGCGCCCGCGCGCGTCGCGCGCGCGAGCGGGCCGCTCTTGCCCGGCATGCCGAACCTGCATTCGCACGCGTTCCAGCGCGCGATGGCGGGGCTCACCGAATATCGCGCGAATCCGTCCGACACGTTCTGGAGCTGGCGCGACCTGATGTACCGCTTCGCGCTGAAGATCACGCCCGACGCGCTCGCCGCGGTCGCGCGCTGGCTCTATGTCGAGATGCTGAAAAGCGGCTACACGTCGGTGTGCGAATTCCATTACGTGCATCACGCGCCGGACGGCACGCGCTATCCGCGGCTCGCGGAACTGGCGGCGCGCGTCGTCGGCGCGGCGCGCGACGCGGGCATCGGCATCACGATGCTGCCCGTCGCGTATCAGTACAGCGGCTTCGGCGAGCGTGCGCCGCGCGACGACCAGCGCCGCTTCATCAACACGCCGGACGCGCTGCTCGCGCTTCTCGGCGCGCTGCGCGGCGAACTGCCCGAGCACGGCGGGCTGCGCTACGGAATCGCGCCGCATTCGCTGCGCGCGGTGTCGGAGAGCGGGCTGCGCGAACTGGTCGGCGCGCTGCCGGCCGACGCGCCGGTGCACATCCACATCGCCGAGCAGACCGCGGAAGTCGACGATTGCGTGCGCGCGCACGGCGCGCGGCCGGTGCAGTGGCTCATCGACCGCTTCGACGTGAACGCGCGCTGGTGTCTCGTCCATGCGACGCATCTCGACGCCGCCGAGACGCACGCGCTCGCGCGCAGCGGCGCGATCGCGGGCCTGTGTCCGACGACCGAGGCGAACCTCGGCGACGGCATTTTTCCGGCGGTCGACTATCTCGCGGCGGGCGGCGCGATCGGCATCGGCTCGGACAGCCACGCGAGCGTCGACTGGCGCGCCGAGCTGCGGCTCTTCGAATACGGGCAGCGGCTCGCGCGGCGCGAGCGCAACGTGCTTGCCGATGCGGCGCAGCCGCGCGTGGCGGACCGCCTGTTCGCCGCGTCGCTCGCGGGCGGCGCGCGCGCGGCCGGGCGCCCCGTCGGCGCGCTCGAGGCAGGCCGGCGCGCCGACTGGATCGTGCTCGATCCCGCGCATCCGTCGATCGCCGAGCACGGCAGCGACACGTGGCTGTCGGGCGCGGTGTTCGCCGAGCATGGCGACACGCCGGTGCTCGACGTGTACGTCGGCGGCGAGCAGGTGGTGAGCGCGCGCCGGCATCGTGACGAAGAGGCGGCGTATGCCGGATACCGCGCGGCGCTTGCGCAGCTATTGAGCTAAAGCGCGGCCGCGTTGCGCGAACGCAGGGCGCTACGAAGGGGCGGCAACGCGGACGCTTCGCAACGCGGTTAGGATAGGTTCGGCATCCGGCGCGGCGGCCCGCCGCCGCGTGCGCCGCAAGAATGGCCGGCGAGCCGTGCGGCTCGCCGCATCATCAACGAGGTCGAACGATCATGAACACCGCATCGCATCCGCCGGTATTCACGCTGCATCGCGGCACGCTGCCGCTGCTCGTGTCGATACCGCACGCGGGCACTCACATTCCCGATGACATCGCCGCGACGATGACGCCCGTCGCGCGCCACGTCGACGATTGCGACTGGCATCTCGAGCGTCTGTACGATTTCGCGAAGAGGCTCGGCGCGTCGGTGCTCGTGCCGTCGCACGCGCGCTATGTCGTCGACCTGAACCGTCCGCCCGATGATGCGAATCTCTACCCGGGCCAGGACACGACGGGCCTCGTGCCTGTCGATACGTTCGACAAGGCGCCGCTGTACGCGCACGGCAGCGAGCCGACCGTCACCGAGATCGCGCGCCGCCGCGCGCGCTACTGGGCGCCGTATCACGATGCGCTCGCGGGCGAGCTGCAGCGGCTGAAGGACGCGCACGGCCGCGTGCTGCTGTGGGAAGCGCACTCGATCCGCTCGCACGTGCCGCGCTTTTTCGACGGCCGGCTGCCGGACTTCAACTTCGGCACGTCGAACGGCGCGAGCGCCGCGCCCGGTCTCGCCGACAAGCTGGCCGCGCTCGTCGACAGGCACGGCGGCTACACGTCGATCGCGAACGGGCGCTTCAAGGGCGGCTACATCACGCGCCACTACGGCGCGCCGGAGCAGGGCGTGCAGGCGGTGCAGCTCGAACTCGTGCAGGCGACCTACATGGACGAAGCGCGGCCTTATTCGTATGACGAAGCAAAGGCGCAACGGATCGCGACGCTGCTCGAGGCGCTCGTGAGGACCGCGCTTTCGCGACCGATTTGAAACGAACGCAACGGACGCATGTTTCGTTCGCGATTCGCATGTGCGTTGCGGGAAGCGAGCGTATCAACCGATCATTGTTCGGATTCCGATCGAGCCTCGCGCCGATGCCGCGCAATACGCGCATGTGCCGGCACCGATCGTCGAATATTTTAAGCAACGCTTGAGCCGAGGGTTCAGGGAAAACCCTGGCTTCGTAATGTTGAAACCGAATTGACGGCGTTTCCAGTTACGATAAGCTGATTGTCAGCTAGCCGTCACATCGATCGCGGCGGCGTCCGTCGACGTTGCCGCCACTCGCGAACGGGCTGCTGCGACGTTCGCGACGATCGACCGGCTGGCCGAGCGGCGGCGCATGCGAAGTCGCATCGCCGCTTGCCGCGTTCAATACTTTAAACAGTCAGTCGAGTGTGATCGTGAGAGTCCAAGGCCCCTTGGTCGGACGGGATCGAAGTCGGCGCGCGAGTCTTGCGCACGCCGTCGATGCCGCCGCCGACGGCTGCGGCAAGCATCTCGCCAGCCGAAGCCTGTCCATCTTCCCCTCCGTGTCCCGGCGCTCCGTGCGCCGCCACAACGTGATCGCCGCGCGCGCCTACATGGCGGTGCACGACGACGGCATCGCGTCGCTGTTGCCCTAGCGCCTCTTTTCGTCGCTCGCCGGGTCGTCCGCTGGTTCGTCGTTACCGCGCGCCGTTGCATGGTGCGAAGTCCCGCCGACGCCTCGTCGCGCGCCGTGCATGCGTTCGTCGCGCGTGTCGAATGGAGGAATCGTGATGAATGAACACCTCGACGCCGGGCAGCGGCCTGTCGTCGGCGTCTGCGCGGATCGCAAGACGATCGGCCTGCATGTCGCGCACGTCGCGGGCGAGAAGTACCTGAATGCCGTCGTCGACGGCGCACATGCGCTCGCGATCGTGCTGCCCGCGCTCGGCGAGCGGCAGCGCGCGGACGAGTTGCTTGCGCTCGTCGACGGCCTGCTGCTGACGGGCAGCTATTCGAACGTGGAGCCCGCGCGCTACGGTGGCCCGGCGAGCGCGCCCGGCACGCTGCACGACGCGGCGCGCGACGCGACGACGCTGCCGCTCGTGCGCGCCGCGATCGACGCCGGCGTGCCCGTGCTCGCGATCTGCCGCGGGATGCAGGAGCTGAACGTCGCGTACGGCGGCACGCTGCATCAGGCGGTGCACGCGTCGGGCGGCCACGCCGATCATCGCGAGGACCTGCTGGCGTCGGTCGACACGCAGTACGGCCCCGCGCATCCGGTCCGGCTCGTGCCGGGCGGCCTGCTGCATCGGCTCGCGGGGGCCGGGACCGTCGACGTCAATTCGCTGCATGCACAAGGCATCGAGCGGCTCGGCGACGGGCTGACCGTCGAGGCGCGCGCGCCCGACGGGCTCGTCGAGGCGATCGGCGTGCGCGACGCGCGCGCGTTCGCGCTCGGCGTGCAATGGCATCCCGAATGGCGATTCGACGGCAATCCGCTGTCGCGAGAAATCTTTGCGGCGTTCGGCGCGGCGTGCCGCGCCCGAAGACGCAGGACGGCCGCACGCGCGCTGCGCGCGTGACGGCCGTCGAAGCTTATCGAAGAGAGGCTCACATGCAAGACATCGATGATTTTCTGAGGCAGCACCGGATCACCGAAGTGGAAGCGATCATCCCCGACATGGCGGGCATCGCGCGCGGCAAGATCATTCCGCGCAACAAGTTCGAAACCGGCGAATCGATGCGCCTGCCGCAGGCGGTGATGGTGCAGACCGTCACCGGCGACTACCCGGAGGACGGCACGCTCACGGGCGTGACCGATCCCGACATGGTGTGCGTCGCCGACGCGTCGACGATTTGCCTGATTCCGTGGGCGGTCGATCCGACCGCGCAGGTGATTCACGATTGCGTGCATTTCGACGGCTCGCCCGTCGAGATCTCGCCGCGCTACGTGCTGCGCCGCGTGCTCGACCTGTATCGCGCAAAGGGATGGAAGCCCGTCGTCGCGCCGGAGCTCGAGTTCTATCTCGTCGACATGAACAAGGACCCGGACCTGCCGCTGCGGCCGCCCGTCGGGCGCACGGGGCGCGCGGAGACGGGGCGGCAGTCGTACTCGATCGAAGCCGTCAACGAGTTCGATCCGCTCTTCGAGGACATCTATGAATACTGCGAACTGCAGGGCCTCGACATCGACACGCTGATTCACGAAGTCGGCGCCGCGCAGATGGAGATCAACTTCCTGCACGGCGACGCGCTGTCGCTCGCCGACCAGGTGTTCCTGTTCAAGCGCACGGTGCGCGAAGCGGCGCTGCGCCACAACATGTACGCGACGTTCATGGCGAAGCCGATGGAAAACGAGCCGGGCTCGGCGATGCACATTCATCAGAGCGTCGTCGACATCGAGACGGGCCGCAATCTCTTCATCGGCGCGAGCGGCGACGCGACGCCGATGTTCCGCAGCTATCTTGCCGGCCTGCAGAAGTACACGCCCGCGCTGATGCCGATCTTCGCGCCGTACATCAACTCGTATCGGCGGCTCTCGCGCTTCATGGCCGCGCCGATCAACGTGCAGTGGGGCTACGACAACCGCACGGTCGGCTTCCGGATTCCGCATTCGGCGCCCGCCGCGCGGCGGATCGAGAACCGGATTCCGGGCGTCGACTGCAACCCGTATCTCGCGATCGCGGGCACGCTCGCGGCGGGCTACCTCGGCATCACGCAGGCGCTCGAGCCGACCGAGCCGATCGCGAGCGACGGCTACAGCCTGCCGTATCAGTTGCCGCGCAATCTCGAGGAGGGGCTCACGCTGATGAGCGCGTGCGCGCCGCTCGCCGAGATGCTAGGCGAGAAGTTCGTGATGGCCTACCTCGCGTTGAAGGAAACGGAGTACGAAGCATTTTTCCGCGTGATCAGCTCGTGGGAGCGCAAGCACCTGCTGCTGCACGTTTGAGCGTGCGTGCGCACGCCGCATTAAGGAGATCAAAGTGACGTATCGAACCGAAGACATCGCCTCTGTAGAACCGCTGCACGCGAGCGCGTCGCGACAGCGCCGCACGAGCGCCGAATACCGCGCGCTCGACGCCGCGCACCACATTCACCCGTTCTCGGACATGGGCTCGCTCAATCGCGCGGGCAGCCGCGTGATCGTGAGGGCCGAAGGCGTCTATCTGTGGGATTCCGACGGCAACAGGATCATCGACGGCATGGCCGGCCTCTGGTGCGTGAACGTCGGCTACGGCCGCGACGAGCTGATCGAGGCCGGCAGCCGCCAGTTGCGCGAGCTGCCGTTCTACAACACGTTCTTCAAGACCACGCATCCGCCCGTCATCGAGCTGTCCGCGCTGCTCGCGGAAATCGCGCCGCCGGCGTTCAACCGCTTCTTCTATTGCAACAGCGGCTCCGAGGGCAACGACACGGTGCTGCGCATCGCGCATCAGTACTGGCGCACGCAGAACCGCCCGCAGAAGAAGTTCGTGATCTCGCGCAGCAACGGCTATCACGGCTCGACGATCGCGGGCGCGACGCTCGGCGGCATGAGCTACATGCACGAGCAGATGCCGTCGAAGGTCGAGCACGTCGTCCACATCGATCAGCCTTATTACTTCGGCGAAGCGGGCGAGGGACAGACGCCCGAGGCGTTCGGGCTCGAACGTGCGCGGCAGCTCGAAGCGAAGATCCTCGAGCTCGGCGCGGAGAACGTCGCGGCGTTCATCGGCGAGCCGTTCCAGGGCGCGGGCGGCGTGATCTTCCCGCCGTCGACGTACTGGCCCGAGATCGAGCGGATCTGCCGCCAGTACGACGTGCTGCTCGTCGCGGACGAAGTGATCGGCGGCTTCGGGCGCACCGGCGAATGGTTCGCGCATCGGCACTTCGGCTTCGAGCCGGATCTGATGACGCTCGCCAAGGGCCTGACGAGCGGCTACGTGCCGATGGGGGCCGTCGCGCTGTCGGACCGGATCGCCGACGCGCTGATCGCGCACGGCGAGTTCAACCACGGGATGACGTACTCGGGGCATCCGGTTGCGGCGGCGGTGGCCGTTGCGAATCTGAAGGTGCTGCGCGACGAACGGATCGTCGAGCGCGTGAAGACCGATACCGGCCCCTACTTCCAGCAGTTGCTGCGCGAGACGTTCGCGAACCATCCGATCGTCGGCGAGATCGCGGGCGCGGGGCTCGTCGCGGGCATCCAGCTCGCGCGCGAGCCGGGCGCGCGCAAGCGCTTCGAGAACGGCGGCGAAGTCGGCACGATCTGCCGCGACTACTGCTTCAACGGCAACCTGATCATGCGCGCGACGGGCGACCGGATGCTGCTGTCGCCGCCGCTCGTGGTCTCGAAGCCCGAAATCGACGAGATCGTCGAGAAGGCGAAGCGCGCGATCGACGCGACGGCGAAGCAGTTGGGCTTCGCGTGATGCAGGGTGGGTGGCGTCGGGTGCGCGCGCGTCGATCACGGTGACGGAGCGATACGCATATGGGGCACGCGGCGGTACAACTGCTCTTGCCGGTTGAGTAAGGCGGCTTGGTCGGTGCTACTTGTCTCGATACCGTTTCAGCTCTTTTCGAAGTCGGTGATTGTCCAAAAGCAGGGCGACGAAAACGACGGTCGCCAGGATAAGGGTGCTCCACTTGCCGGCGCCGATTGAAAACAGCCATGCGAGGCCCGCGCATAGAACTGCGACGCCGAGTAGCGCAGCGCGATCAATCCACCACTCACGGGAACGGGTCTTCATGGTCATTTCGCGAATTCGGGTTGCTTGGTCGACAGGCCGCGGCGCGCATACATAAGGCGGTTCGTCGCGTTGTCATCGAAGATTTCCGGGTGAGTCTGCAGGTGAAACAGCAGGGTGCTCGGAACGCGGATTGCCGCCTCGAACTGGAATCGTTGGACGGCTCGCGAGATGTCAGTCGAGCTGCCGCATTGCGCATATTTGCCGGTGGCGACCATGAGGCTGCCGACGGCCGCGCCGACATACCACGATGCATAGATTCCGCTGGCCGCTAGCAGCTTCTCCGGCAAAGTGGTTGCGCCGATCAGTTCCGCAAGCGTTGCATTTCGGCCGAGCCGGTCAACTGCTGCGACGAGTGCGCCGACGCGTGTAAGCAGGGTGGTTTGGGTGCCGTACCAGCTCGACGGCACATCAAGGCCGAGCGCCTCCATGTTTTGCTTGAAAGCTTGGTAGAACGCTGTTCCCGTGCAGGCTATAGACATTTGATTTCCCTCGGATTTTTGTATTTGGAAGCCCGGGCAGGATGCCATAGCGCGCGATGGGCTGGCAACTGGTGGGGTCGGTGGGGCGTTGGGTGCGAAAAAAAAGCCCCGCAAGTGCGGGGCTCTTTTGCTTATCAACTGAATGCTGGTTCGGGGTGTCCGTTGAGGATCTGCCTGAACCAGGCTTTGAAACGCTGCCAGCGGCTACGCTTGGTGTCTTTGGTGGGCGGTACTGGGATCGAACCAGTGACCCCTGCCGTGTGAAGGCAGTGCTCTACCGCTGAGCTAACCGCCCAAAGAGCCTTGAATTATGTCAGAGCTTTTCCACTTCGTAAAGCACTTTTTCGACATAACTCATCTGGCGGGTGCCGGTCGCGCATCGCGCGACCAGGGCCGTGATTCTACCGGCAATCGCGCACTTTTATCCAGAACTTTTTCAGCGCCGCCGCGCGCCGTCACTTCGCCATGCCGCGAAGCCGCCGGATCTCGTCGTCCAGATATTCGCCGAAGCGCTCCGCAACGGGCTCCCGCTCGTTCGCCCGGCGCAGCCGCAACGTGTGCGATTCGAGCGCATCGCCGGCGAGCGGCAGGTAGCGCAGCCGTTCGCTGCGCACCTGGCGCAGCACGCTCGGCACGAGCGCCACCCCCATCTCGAACTCGACCATCGTCAGCACCGTCTGCCACAGGCGCGCTTCGTGCCGGATCTGCGGGCTGAAGCCCGCGCTCACGCACTGCGCGATGATGAGGTCGTGATAGTGAGGCGCCGCGTCGCGCGGGAACAGGATGAACGGCTCGTGCGCAAGCGTCGCGAGATCGACGCGCTTTCGTCGCGCAAGCCGGTGCGCGGCGGGCAGGCAGCAGAGGAACGGCTCGGAGAAAATCGCGTCGGCCGCGATCTCGGGCGGGAACGTGCCCCAGTGCGCGTAGCCGACGTCGATCTGCGCGCGCAGGATCGCCTGCACCTGCTCGTGCGTGTTCATCTCCTTCAGCACGACTTCGACATTCGGATAGTCCGCCTCGAAGCGCCGCACCGCGGACGGCAGCCCGCGATACAGCATCGAATTGACGAAGCCGATCTTGAGTCTCCCCGCGAGCCCCGACGCCGACCGAATCGTCAGACGTTGCGCCTCCTGCGCCTGCAGCAGCAGCCGGCGCGCCTCGCCGAGCAGCACTTCGCCCGCATTCGTCAGCGTGACCGACTTGCTCGTGCGCGCGAACAACTGCACGCCGAGCTCGTCCTCGAACTTGCGGATGTCGAAGCTCAGGGCCGGCTGCGAGATGAACAGCCGTTTCGCCGCGCGGCCGAAATGCAGTTCCTCCGCGACGGCGACGAAGTAGCGCAATTGCTTCAGGTCCATCCCGTTTCCGTTCGAGGCGATCGATAAATGCTGCTTATCGTACTGGATAAATCCTGTATTGGACGATTATCGATCGCGGTCCTACGCTCGTCGAACCAGGAGACAAGCGATGAACATGATGAAAGAAATCGTCGAAGTGAACGCGCCCGCGGCGGGCGCGGCGAACATTCCCGACTCGCGGGGCATCAACTTCTTCACGAACGACCCCGATTGCGCGGCGCTGGTGCGGCTCCATCTCGGCGAAGCGCGCTTTCGCGACCTCGAGCCGGAACTGCGCACGCTCGGGCTGCGCGCGTCGGACGAGCTCGATCGCCTCGCGTCGCGCGCCGATCGGAATCCGCCCGTGCTTCAGCCGCGCACGCGTCGCGGCGAGGCGCTCGAGACGATCGACAAGCATCCGGACTATGTCGCGCTCGAGCGCGTCGCGTATTCGGAGCTCGGGCTCGCCGCGATGAGCCATCGCGACGATGCGCCGCCGCCGCTCGTCAAGTATGCGTTGACGTTCCTGTTCGTGCAGGCCGAATTCGGCCTCTGCTGTCCCGTCAGCATGACCGACTCGCTGACGCGCACGCTGCGCCGCTTCGGTTCGCGCGAGCTCGTCGGGCGTTTCCTGCCGCGGCTCGCGTCGCGCGATTTCGACGTGCTGTACCAGGGCGCGATGTTCATGACCGAGCAGGCGGCGGGTTCCGACGTCGGCCGGATCGCAACGCGCGCGGTGCGCGATACGTCCGCCGACGGCTCGGCGATCTGGCGTCTGTTCGGCGACAAATGGTTCTGCTCGAACGCGGACGCCGATCTCGCAATGGTGCTCGCGCGCCCCGAGGGCGCGCCTGACGGCGTCAAGGGGCTCGCGTTGTTCCTGTTGCCGAAGACGCTTGCCGACGGTTCGCGCAATCGCTATCGGATCGTGCGTCTGAAGGACAAGCTCGGCAGCCGCTCGATGGCGAGCGGCGAGATCGCGCTCGAAGGGGCGCAGGCGTATCTGATCGGCGAGATCGGCCGCGGCTTCCATCAGATGGCCGACATGATCAACATGTCGCGTCTGTCGAACGGCGTGCGCGCGGCGGGGCTGATGCGTCGCGCGACGACGGAGGCGCTGCACGTCGCGCGCCATCGCGAAGCGTTCGGCCGCAAGCTGATCGACATGCCGCTGATGCAGCGGCAACTCGTCAAGATGCTCGTGCCGACCGAGCAGGCACGCTCGCTCTTCATGCAGATCGCGCTGCTGCTCGCGAAAGCCGACGAGGGCGACGCGCAGGCGGCCGGCTGCGTGCGGATACTGACGCCGCTCATCAAGTTCCGCGCGTGCCGCGACGCGCGCCGCGTCGCCGGCGACGCGATGGAGGTGCGCGGCGGCACCGGCTACATCGAGGAATGGAGCGACGCGCGCGTGCTGCGCGACGCGCATCTCGGCTCGATCTGGGAGGGCACGAGCAACATCGTCGCGCTCGACGTCGCGCGGGCGGTCAAGCGCGAAGGCGCGCTCTCGCCGCTGCGCGCGTTCCTGCTCGACACGCTCGACGCGGCGCGGCTGCCCGGCGCGAGCGCGGCGCGTCTGCACCGCGCGCTCGATCGCGCGAGCGACGCGATCGCGCACGTCGCGCAGACGGGCGACGATGCGTTCGTGCGGCAGGCGGCGTCCGCGCTCTATCACGCGACGACCGCGATCCTGCTCGCGAGCGAAGGGATGCGCCTCGCGCCCGACCATCGGCGGCTCGCGCTCGCGCATCTCGTGCTGCGCCACAAGCTGTCGCCCGTCGATCCGCTCGCGCTGCCAGGTGCCGATGCCGATGCGGACGCCGGCGCGCTGGCAGCGTTGCTGCGCGATCGGCCCGTCGCGCTCGACGATGCGCTGCGGCTGCTCGGCGAGCCGTCAGGAGAGGCGGCATGAGCGGCGATGTCTCGAAGCGATTTCCGTCTTCAAGCGGATGGGAGATCGGGTGTGCCGCCGCGCGTGCGCCCGATTCGGCATGCGCGTCCGGTGTTGCCGGCGAGGCAGGGAGCGCCACGGATTCGTCGCAGCCGGCGAGCGCACTTTGTGCATCGTCCGCGCGGCGCGAATCGTCGGAGACGACAATCGCCGATGCTGCGCACACCGCAAGCACCGCGAACACCGCGCGCCGCCCGAACCCGGCCGTCCGGGGCAACGCGATAACGACCGAGCCCGCCCGTCATGGCGCGCTCGCGGGGCTCAAGGTGATCGACCTGAGCCGCGTCCTCGGCGGCCCGTACTGCACGCAGGCGCTCGCGGACCACGGCGCGCGCGTGATCAAGATCGAGCCGCCCGCGGGCGACGAAACGCGCGGCTGGGGCCCGCCGTTCTTCGACGACGACGCGTGGTACTTCACCGGCGTGAACCGCAACAAGGAAGGGATCGCGCTCGACCTGTCGCGCGACGAAGGCCGCGCGATCCTCTGGCGGCTGCTCGAGGACGCGGACGTGCTCGTCGAGAACTTCAAGCCCGGCACGCTCGCGCGCTGGGGGATGGACTACGGGCGGGATTTGCGGCCGCGCTTTCCGCGCCTCGTCCATTGCGCGATCACGGGCTTCGGCGCCGACGGCCCGCTCGGCGGGCTGCCCGGTTACGACGCGGTGATCCAGGCGATGGCGGGCCTCATGAGCGTGAACGGCGACGCCGACGGCGACGCGACCCGCATCGGCCTGCCGATCGTCGACATGGTGACGGGCCTGAACGCGCTCGCCGGCATCCTGCTCGCGCTCGCCGGGCGCGAGACGAGCGGCGTCGGCCAGTCGGTCGACATCGCGCTGTACGACTGCGGCGTGTCGCTCCTGCATCCGCATCTGCCGAACTGGTTCGGCTCGGGGCGCACGCCCGCGCGCAGCGGCAACGCGCATCCGAACATCGCGCCGTACGACAGCTACCGCACCGCGAGCGCGCCGATCTTCCTCGCGGTCGGCAACGACCGGCAATTCGCGCGTCTCTGCGCGCACCTCGGCGTGCCCGCGCTCGCGAGCGATCCGCGTTTCGTCGACAACCGCAGCCGCTGCGCGCATCGCGCGGAGCTGAAGGCGAGCCTCGAAGCGCGGCTCGCCGATCGCGACTGCGAAACGCTCGCGCGCGAGCTGATGGCCGAGGGCGTGCCGTGCGGGCCGGTGCGCACGGTCGATGCCGTCGTGCGCGATCCGCACACGCTGCATCGCGGGCTCGTCGTCGAGATGGGGCGCTACCGCGGCGCCGCGTCGCCGATCAGGCTGTCGCGCACGCCCGCGACGTACCGCAGCGCGCCGCCGACGCTCGGCCGCGACACGCGCGCGGTGCTCGACGCGCTCGGCATCGACGCGGCGACGCAGGCGCGGCTCGCCGACGCGGGCGTGCTGAAGGAGGCGAAATAAATGGCGACGTGAGCGAATGCATGCGGCCGCCGGCGCGAAGCGGCGGCTTCTGCTTGATGGTCGCCGTCGGGGGCGCGCGCGGCCGGACGTCCGGAGACGATCGATCCGTCTTCGGCCGAACGGTTCGCGCGGCCCGCTCGGCGCGACCGAATCCGGAGCGATCCGGCCCGACCGGTGAAGGCGCGCGCGAGTCGCGCCGCCGGCAAGAGACATGGAGACAACGATGACATCCCAGCACGATGGCCGCGTCGAGCGCGCGCCGGTCGGCCAGCCCGCGCGCGCCGCGCTCGCGGCGTTCGTCGGCACGACGATCGAGTGGTACGACTTCTACCTTTACGCGACCGCGTCCGCGCTCATCTTCGGCAAGCTGTTCTTTCCGCCGGGCGAGCCGTTCTTCGGCACGCTCGCGTCGTTCGGCACGTTCGCGGTCGGCTTTTTCGCGCGGCCGTTCGGCGGCCTCGTGTTCGGCCATCTCGGCGACCGGATCGGCCGCAAGAAGGCGCTCGTCGCGACGCTCGTCATCATGGCGGCCGGCACGGTCGGCATCGGCCTGCTGCCCGCTTACGCGCAGGCGGGCGTCGCCGCGCCCGTCGCGCTCGTCGCGCTGCGCATCGCGCAAGGCATCGCGATCGGCGGCGAGTGGGGCGGCGCGGTACTGATGGCGAGCGAGCACGCGAGCGCGGACAAGCGCACGTTCGTCGCGTCGTTCGCGCAGCTCGGCAGCCCGGCCGGATTGATTCTCGCGCTGCTCGCGTTTCGGCTCGTCGCCGGCATGGAGCACGGCGCGTTCCTCGCGTGGGGCTGGCGGCTGCCGTTTCTCGCGAGCGCGGTGCTGCTTGTCGTCGGGCTCGCGATCCGCGCGGGCGTCGACGAATCGCCGGAGTTCGCGCGCGTGAAGGCCGAGCGGCGCACGGCGGCGCGGCCCGTGGCCGACGTGGTGCGCGACGCGTGGCGCACGCTGCTGCTCTGCCTCGGCGCGAACGTGATCGGCGTCGCGGGCGCGTGGTTCGTCAACACGTTCATGCTGAACTACACGACGCAGACGCTCGGGCTCGATCGCGCGCTGATCCTCGATTGCCTGTTCGTCGTCGCGTTCATCCAGCTCGGCACGCAGCTCGCGTCCGGCTGGTTCGCGCAGCGCGTCGGCACCGGGCGTTTCCTGATGACGGCCGCCGCGCTCGCGATTGCGTCGCCGTATCCGATGTTCGCGCTCGTGTCGACGGGGCGCCCCGTCGCGATCGTCGCCGGCATCGCGATCGCGGTGATGTGCATGTCGAGCTCGTACGCGGTGATGGCGGGCTTCATGTCGACCGCGTTCGACGTGCGCGTCCGCTATTCGGCGATCTCGCTGTCGTACCAGCTCTGCGCGGCGCTCGCGGGCGGGCTCACGCCGCTCGCCGGCGCGCTGCTCGCGCACCGTTTCGCTGGCCAGTGGTGGCCGCTCGCCGTGTTCTACAGCGCGCTCGCGGCGGTGTCGCTCGTGTGCATCGCGACGCTCGAGCGCGGCAAGCGCGTCGATGTCGGCGCGAGGGGCGGGGTGCTCGCGAAGCCTTGACGGCGCGCTCGCGCGCTCGCGTGCGCAAAAAAAGCCTCGGGCAGCAATCGCTGCCCGAGGCTTTCGTCCGATATGCGAAACGCGGCGGCGGAACGCGGCGGTTCAGCCCTGCGTCGGCGGCACGTAGCCGGACGCCTGGTCCGCGCCGTCGCCGAAGAAATACTTCTCGGTCTGCTTCATCAGGTACTGACGCGCGCGCGGATCGGCCATGTTCAGCCGGTTCTCGTTGATCAGCATCGTCTGCTGCTTGAGCCAGCCTTGCCACGCTTCCTTCGACACGCTCTCGTACAGGCGCTTGCCGAGCTCGCCCGGCAGCGGCGGGAAATCGAGTCCCTCGGCTTCCTTGCCGAGCTTCGCGCAGTGAATCATACGGGCCATCGTGTACCTCTCCTGTAATCGTAATCGGGGGAAGGGCGCGCCGCGCCGCTCAGAGCTGCTTCATCAGCACGAGCGACTTGCGCTGCCAGTTGTAGAGCTTGCGGCGGTCTTCGGGCAGGTCGTCGACCGTCGCCTTCACGAAGCCGCGCTTCAGGAACCAGTGCTCGGTGCGGGTCGTCAGCACGAAGATCCGCGTCAAGCCGCGCGCGCGGGCGCGCTGCTCGATCCGCTTCAGGAGCTGCGCGCCGTCGCCCGAGCCTTGCGCCTCGGGCGCGACCGTGAGGCACGCCATCTCACCGATCTTCTCGGTCGGGTACGGGTAGAGCGCCGCGCAGCCGAACAGCACGCCGTCGTGCTCGATGACCGAGAAGTGATCGATGTCCCGCTCGATCTGGTGGCGGCCGCGCCGCACGAGCGTGCCGTCCGTCTCGAGCGGCTCGATGAGGGTCAGGATGCCGCCGACGTCGTCCGGCGTCGCCTCGCGCAGGCTCTCGAGGTTCTCGTACGAGATCATCGTGCCCACGCCGTCATGCAGGAACAATTCGAGCAGCACGCTGCCGTCGAGCGACTGCGGAATCAGGTGCGCGCGCGCGACGCCGCCGCGGCACGCGCGGATCGCGTGCTTCAGGAAGAACCCGTCGTCGCCCTGCAGATCGCCTGAGTCGAGCAACTCGGCCGCCGCGTCGAGCGACATCTCGCGCACGAGCTCGCCCGCTTCGTCGACGATGCCGGGAGACTCGGTCAGGAAGATGATCTTGTCCGCGCGCAGCGCGATCGCGGCCGCCGACGCGACGTCCTCCATCGACAGGTTGAACGCCTCGCCCGTCGGCGAGAAGCCGAGCGGCGACAGCAGCACGAGCTTGCGGCTCGCGAGCGAGTGGCGGATCGACTCGGCGTCGATCTTGCGCACGACGCCCGTGTGCGCGAAGTCGACGCCATCGAGAATCCCCACCGGCCGCGCGGTCACGAAGTTGCCGGACACGACGCTGATGTGCGCGTGCGCCATCGGCGTGTTCGGCAGGCCCTGGCTGATCGCCGCCTCGATGTCGAGCCGCACTTCGCCCGCCGCTTCCTTCGCCGATTCGAGCGCGCGCGCGTCGGTGATCCGCAGGCCGTGCGAGAACGCGGATTCGACGCCGTGCAGGCTCAGTTGCTCCTCGACCTGCGGCCGCGAGCCGTGCACGAGCACGATCTGGATGCCCATCGCCTGCAGCAGCGCGATGTCGGACACGAGCGCGCTCAGCAGTCCGCGCTGCACGACCTCGCCGCCGAAGCCGACGACGAACGTGTTGTTGCGGAACTTGTGGATATAGGGCGCGACGGAACGCATCCAGTCGACGAACTGCGCGTGATGGACGGCTTCGTCGACGGACGGCTGGGGAGCGGCGCCCGAATGGGCGGCGGGGAGGTCGGTTTGGGAATTCATGGGCGGGATTATAATGCGCCCCCATGTCGAATGTACCTAAAAGTCCCGCGCAAAAACGTGCGGGCACGCCGGGCGAGCCGCGGCCGCCGCGCCCGCGGCAGGCGTCGCCCGGGCAGCCGGGCGCGCCGCGCGCTGTGCGCCGCGACGCCGGCTCCGAGGCCGCCCGCGCGCCGCGCGCACCGCATGCCCCGCAGACTCGCGTCGCGCCGAATCCCGTTGCGCCGATCACGTTTCCCGAAAGCCTGCCCGTGTCGGGCAGGCGCGACGAGATCGCGCGCGCGATCGCCGATCACCAGGTGGTGATCGTCTGCGGCGAGACGGGCTCGGGCAAGACCACCCAGTTGCCGAAGATCTGCCTGTCGCTCGGCCGCGGCCTCGGCGCGGGCGGCGCGGGCCTGATCGGCCACACGCAGCCGCGGCGGCTCGCGGCGTCGTCGACAGGCCGCCGGATCGCCGAGGAGCTCGGCACGCCGTTCGGCGAGGTGGTCGGCTACAAGGTGCGCTTCACCGACAACCTCGCGCCGGGCGCCTCGGTCAAGCTGATGACGGACGGCATCCTGCTCGCCGAGACGCAGACCGATCCGCTCCTGAAGGCGTACGACACCCTCATCATCGACGAGGCGCACGAGCGCAGCCTGAACATCGATTTCCTGCTCGGCTACCTGAAGCAGATCCTGCCGCAGCGGCCGGACCTGAAGCTGATCGTCACGTCGGCGACGATCGACGCGGAGCGCTTCGCGCGCCATTTCGGCAGCGACGAGCGGCCCGCGCCCGTGATCGAGGTGAGCGGGCGGCTGTATCCGGTCGAGGTTCGCTACCGGGCGATCGCCGATGACCGGCCGGCCGCCGTCCGGCACGCGGAAGGCGCGGCGTCCGGCCGCGACCGCGCGAAGAGCGCGCGCGAGGCCGAGCGCGACCTGATGGACGGCATCGTCGACGCGGTCGACGAGCTCTGCCGCGAAGGCCCGGGCGACGTGCTCGTGTTCCTGCCCGGCGAGCGCGAGATCCGCGACGCGGCCGAGTCGCTGCGCAAGCATCATCCGCCGCACACCGAGATCCTGCCGCTCTTCGCGCGGCTGTCCGCCGCCGAGCAGGAGCGCGTGTTCAAGCCGTCGAACGCGCGCCGGATCGTGCTCGCGACGAACGTCGCCGAGACGTCGCTCACGGTGCCGGGCATCCGTTACGTCGTCGATACGGGCCTCGCGCGCGTGAAGCGCTATTCGTACCGGAACAAGGTCGAGCAACTGCAGATCGAGTCGATCTCGCAGGCGGCCGCGAACCAGCGCGCGGGCCGCTGCGGCCGCGTCGCCGACGGCGTCTGCATCCGCCTTTACGAAGAAAGCGATTTCGCCGGCCGCGCGCGCTTCACCGATCCGGAAATCCTGCGCTCGTCGCTCGCGGCGGTGATCCTGCGGATGAAGTCGCTGCATCTGTCGGAGATCGAATCGTTTCCGTTCATCGAGCCGCCGCCCGGCCGCGCGATCGCGGACGGCTATCAGTTGCTCAACGAGCTCGGCGCGGTCGACGACGACAACGCGCTCACGCCGCTCGGCCGCGAGCTCGCGCGGCTGCCGCTCGACCCGTGCGTCGGCCGGATGATCCTCGCCGCGCGCGACCAGCAGGCGTTGCGCGAAGTGCTCGTGATCGCGAGCGCGCTGTCCGTGCAGGACCCGCGCGATCGCCCGGCCGACGCGCAGGAGCAGGCCGACCAGGCGCATCGACGCTTCGCCGACGAGCGCTCCGAGTTCCTCCAGTGGCCGAAGATCTGGGCGTGGTTCGAGGAGGCGGTCGCGCACAAGAAGTCGAACCGGCAGCTCGTCGACGCGTGCCGGCAGAACTTCCTGTCGCATCTGCGGCTGCGCGAATGGCGCGACGTCCACTCGCAGCTCTTGACCGTCGTGCGCGAGCACGGCTGGCGCCTGAACGAGGCCGACGCGACGTTCGAGCAGATCCATCTGTCGCTGTTGACGGGCCTGCTCGGCAACATCGGCTTCAAGGCCGAGGACGAGCCGCACTACCTCGGCGCGCGCGGGATCAAGTTCCATCTGTGGCCGGGCTCCGCGCTCGTGAAGAAGGCGGGGCGCTGGGTGATGGCGGCCGAGCTCGTCGAGACGAGCCGGCTCTATGCGCGCTGCATCGCGAAGATCGAGCCGGAATGGATCGAGCGGATCGGCGCGCATCTGCTGAAGAGATCGCTGTCCGAGCCGCACTGGGAGAAACGTCCCGCGCAGGTCGCCGCGTTCGAGCGCGCGACGCTGTACGGGCTCACCGTCTATCACCGGCGGCGCGTCGCGTTCGGCCGGCAGGACCCGGCGCGCGCGCGGGAGCTCTTCATCCGCGGCGCGCTCGTCGACGGCGAATTCGACACGAAGCTCGCGTTCTTCGCTCACAACCGCAAGCTGCTCGCCGACATCGAGCAGCTCGAGCACAAGTCGCGCCGGCAGGACGTGCTCGTCGACGACGAGCTGATTCACGCGTTCTACGATCAGGCGATTCCGGCCGGCATCCACACGGGCGCCGCGTTCGAGCGCTGGTATCGCGACGAGGTGAAGAAGAGCGGGCAGCCGGAAGACGGGCTGCGCCTGCTGTATCTGTCGCGCGACGACCTGATGCGCCACGAGGCGGCGGGCGTGACGACCGACCTGTTTCCGAAGCGCGCAACGATGGCGGGCGTCGAGATGGCGCTCGCGTACCACTTCGAGCCCGGCTCGCCGCGCGACGGCGTGACGCTCGCGGTGCCGCTCTTCGCGCTGAACCAGGTCGACGCGCGCCGCGCCGAGTGGCTCGTGCCCGGGATGCTGAAGGAGAAGGCGCACCTGCTGCTGAAGTCGCTGCCGCAGAAGCTGCGCCGCCATTGCGTGCCGCTGCCCGAATACGCGGCGGGCTTCGTCGAGCGCGCCGGACGCGCTCGCTTCGGCGCGGCCGGCGCAGGCGCGGGCGGCCTCGTCGATGCGCTGATCGCCGACGTCCGGGAGCAGACGCAAGTCGCGACGAAGACGTCCGACTTCAAGCTCGAGACGCTGCCCGCGCACCTGTTCATGAACTTCAAGGTGATCGACGAGCACGGCCGCCAGCTCGCGATGGGGCGCAATCTCGCGCAATTGCGCGCGGAGCTGGGCGCGCAGGCGCAGCAGCATTTCCAGAAGATCGCCGCCGCGGCGACGCTCGCGCCGGCGGGCGAGCATTCGGGCGCGGCGGCCGCCGCCGCCGAGGCGCCCGCGGGCGGCGCGCGGCCGCGACGCGGGCACGTCGGGGCGGCGCAAGCGGGCGCGGCGGCTGCCGGCGCGACCGCGCTCTACGAGAACCTGACGACGTGGAACTTCGGCACGCTGCCGGAATTGCTCGAGATCCGCCGGCGCGGCGAGACGCTCGTCGGCTACCCGGCGCTCGTCGACCGCGGCACGCACTGCGACGTCGAGGTGTTCGACTCGCCCGACGAGGCCGCGCGGGTCCACCGCGCGGGCTTGCGGCGCCTGTTCGCGCTGCAGTTGAAGGAGCCGGTCAAGTATCTGGAGAAGAACCTGCCGGGGCTGCGCGAGATGGCGATGCAGTACATGTCCCTCGGCACGCAGGACGAGCTGCGCGACCAGTTGATCGCGACCGCGCTCGACCGCGCGTGCCTGCAGGACCCGCTGCCCGACGACGACGCGAGCTTCCACGCGCGCCGCGACGAGGGCAGGAGCCGCCTGAACCTGCTCGCGCAGGAGATCGCGCGGCTCGTCGGGCAGATCCTCGCCGAGTACGCGGGGCTCGCGAAGAAGCTCGCGCAGGCGAAGCCGTTCCCGGCCGCGCACGCGGACATGCAGGGCCAGCTCGCGGCGCTCGTCGGCAAGCGCTTCGTCGTTGATACGCCTTACGCGCAGCTTGCGCACTTCCCGCGCTACCTGAAGGGGATCGCGCTGCGAATCGACAAGCTGAAGGCCGATCCCGCCCGCGACGCGCGGCAGGCGGCCGAGCTGCAGCCGCTCGCGCAGCACTACCAGCGCTCGGCCGCGCAGCGCGGCGGCGTCGCGGACGCGCGGCTCGCCGAGTTCCGGTGGCTGCTCGAGGAACTGCGGATCTCGCTGTTCGCGCAGGAACTGCGCACGCCGATGCCGGTGTCGGTCAAGCGGCTCTACAAAGTGTGGGAGTCGATGCAGCGCTGAGCGCGGCTCGGAGTATGCGGGTTCACACTCGGGCGCGGGACGTCAACCGGCGGCGTTCTCGCGCGTTTTATCAATCACGCCAGTCCCTCGACGTGAGTCTTCATGCGCAATTTCCTCTCTCTCGGCCGCACGCTCGCGCTTGCGGCCGCCGTGCTGGCGCCTGTCGCCGCCTTCGCGAACAACGTGATCGTGCTGAATTCGGCTGAAGCGACGCTGTCCCTCATCGATCAGCAATCCCGCCAGGTCGTCGGCCAGTATCCGACCGGCAAGGAGCCGCATCACCTGATGGCGACGCCCGACAATTCGTCGCTGATCGTCGCGAATTCGGTGTCGAACAGCCTGATGTTCCTCGATCCGAAGACGGGCAAGCCGCAGCGCACGCTCGAAGGGATCGACGATCCTTACCAGCTCGGTTTTTCGCCCGACCGCAAGTGGTTCGTCGCGGCGGGCCTGCGGCTCGACCGCGTCGACATCTACAGCTACGACGGCCGTGACCTGAAGCTCGCGAAGCGCGTGCCGCTCGCGGTGATGCCGAGCCACCTCGCGTTCACGAAGGACAGCAAGACGGTGCTCGTGTCGCTGCAGGTGTCGGGCGAGCTCGCGGCGATCGATCTGGCCACGCAGACGGTCAAGTGGAAGATGAAGGTCGGGCCGGTGCCGGCGGGCTTGTGGCTCACGCCCGGCGACAAGTACGTGCTGATCGGGATGACGGGCGCCGACTACGTCGCCGTCGTCGACTGGCGCAACCAGAAGGTCGTGAAAACGATTCCGACCGGCAAGGGCGCGCACAACTTCCGCTCGCTCGCGGACGGCACGCACGTCGCGGTGACGAACCGGGTGGCGAACACGATCAGCATCATCGACGAGAACGCGCTCACGAACGTCGGCGACATCACGGGCCTGTTGCCCGGCCCGGACGACATGGAGCTGTCGGCCGACCGGAAGACGCTGTGGGTGACGTTCCGCTTCGCGAAGAAGGTCGGCGTGATCGATCTGCCGAGCCGCAAGCTGATCCAGACGATTTCGGTCGGCCGCTCGCCGCACGGGATCTATTTCTACGACCGGGCGCCGTGGACGGCGCCGAACGGCGCGTGACGCGGCGGGGGAGCGGTTCATGCTGCACATGATCGTCGCCGCGCTGGACGGCTTCGTGTCCGATCTGCAGACCTGGCTGTACGTCGACATCGTGCAGCCGCTGCTGTTCAAGGTCGGCCTGATGGACTACGACGAGGACACGTACGACGCGCTCTACTGGGTGATCGTCGGCGCGCTGCAGGTGGTCGCGATGTACGCGCTGCTGCGCCCGCTCGAGGCGCTGCGCCCCGTCGAGCGGTGGGAGAACCGCAAGGAGGCGCGCGTCGACGTGATCTACACGCTGATCGCGAAGCTCGGCATCTTCAGCCTGTTCTTCTTCTTCGCGATGCAGCCGCTCTTCGACGCCTTCCAGGCGTGGCTGCGTCTTCACGGGATCTCGAACTTCAATCTCGACTACCTGTGGCCGGGCGTCACGTCCAAGCCGATCGTCGCGTTCGCGATCTATCTGATCGCGCTCGATTTCGCCGGCTACTGGTATCACCGCTGGCAGCACCGGATCGGCGTCTGGTGGGAGCTGCACGCCGTGCATCACAGCCAGCGCCAGATGTCGCTCTGGTGCGACGACCGCAACCACCTGCTCGACGACGTGCTGCAGGCGTGCTTCTTCGCGGCGATCGCGCTCGTGATCGGCGTGTCGCCGTCGCAGTTCGTCGTGCTGACCGCGGTCACGAACTTCATGCAGAGCGTTCAGCATACGAACGCGCGGCTGCCGCTCGGCTGGCTCGGCGAGCGCCTCGTCGTCAGCCCGACGTTCCATCGCCGCCATCACGCGGTCGGCTACGGCCACGAGGGCACGAAGTACGGCTGCAACTTCGGCGTGCTGTTTCCGTGGTGGGACATGCTGTTCCGCACCGCGTCATGGAACCGCACGCCCGAGCCGACGGGCATCCGCGAGCAGTATGAGGGCGTGTCGTACGGCGACGGCTTCTGGGCGCAGCACTGGCTCGCGTTCGTGCGGATCGCGCGGCGGCTCGCGCCGGGGAAGCAGCGCGACGCGGCGTCGGCGTAAGCCGCCGCGGCGGGCGAGCGGCGCGTTCGGGGGGCGGCTTGGCCGAACGGCTTGCTGCTTTTCGACTGCCGGGGCGCTTCCCACCAGCTCTCTTCTCGCCGCGCGCCGCCCGGCCGCCCATGTGCGCGCATCGCACGCCTTCGCCGCCCCCATTCGCTACCGCCCCGTTTTTGCCGCACGCATGCCGCGTGGTTTATCCTTTCCGGGCCTTCCCATTCCCGATCGATGATCCGTCCCGCATGAACGATCTGCTGCGCTCCTTCGGCCGGGCGCTCGCGAGTGCGCTGCACCCGCGAATGCTCTGGCTCACCTTCATGCCGTTTATCGTCTCCGCGGTGATCTGGGGCGTCGTGCTCTGGTTCTCGTGGCAGCCGCTCGTCGACGCCGCGCGCGCCGCGCTCGACGGCTTTGCGCTGACGGCGCTCCTCTACAAGTTCTTCAACGCGATCGGCGCATCGCAACTGCACGCGGTCGTCGCGCCGTTCGTCGTCGTGTCGCTCGCGATTCCGCTCATCGTGCTGACGGTGCTGCTCCTGATCGCGACGCTGTCGATGCCCGCCGTCGTCTCGCATCTGTCGAAGCGCCAGTTCGCGTCGCTCGAGATGAAGCGGGGCGGCAGCCTGTTCGGCAGTGTGTTCAATTCGCTGTGGGCCGCGTTCGCGAGCATCGTGCTCCTGATCGTGACGGTGCCGCTGTGGCTGATTCCGCCGTTCTTCGCGCTGCTGCCGCCCGTGATCTGGGGCTGGCTCACGTACCGCGTGATGACCTATGACGCGCTCGCGCTGCACGCGAGCGCCGACGAGCGCCGCGCGCTCGTGCGCAAGCGCCGCTGGCCGCTGTTGGGCATCGGCGTCGCGAGCGGGCTGCTCGGCACGGTGCCGACCTTCATCTGGGTGTCGTCGATCTGGATGATGGTGCTGTTTCCGTTCGTCGCCGCCGCGATGATCTGGGTCTACGCATTCATTCTGGTGTTCTCGGCGCTGTGGTTCGGCTTCTACTGCCTGCGCGCGCTGCAGGACGAGCGCGCGGCGGCCGGGAACGCGACTTCCATCGATTCGACGAGGCAAGCATGACCATCGGCATCATCATCATCGGCGACGAGATTCTGTCCGGTCGCCGCCAGGACAAGCACCTCGCCAAGGTGATCGAGCTCCTGGCCGCGCGCGGGCTGGCGCTCGGCTGGGCCGAGTACGTCGGCGACGATCCCGCGCGGATCACGGCGACGCTCGCGCGCACGTTCGCGTCGGGCGACATCGTGTTCTCGACGGGAGGGATCGGCGCGACGCCCGACGACCACACGCGCCAGTGCGCGGCCGCGGCGCTCGGCGTGCCGCTCGAGCTGCATCCGGAAGCGAAGGCGCTGATCGAGGCGCGGATTCGCGAGACGTACGCCGATCCGGCGAAGCCCGCCGATCTCGATTCGCCGGAGAACCGGCATCGGCTGAACATGGGCGTGTTCCCGCGCGGCGCGACGATCATCCCGAACGGCTACAACCGGATCCCGGGCTTTTCGTGCGGCGATCATCACTTCGTGCCGGGCTTTCCGGTGATGGCGTGGCCGATGATCGAATGGGTGCTCGACACGAAGTACGCGCACCTGCATCACGCGACCCCGCATGCGGAGCGCTCGCTCTATGTGTTCGAGCTGCCCGAATCGACGCTCACGCCGCTGATGGAGAGAATCGAGCGAGATTTCCCGGGCGTGCGGGTCTTCAGCCTGCCGAGCGTAGGCGACGCGGAAAAGGGCGGCGTCTATGCGCGCCGGCACATCGATCTCGGCGTGAAGGGCGAGCCGGAGGCGGTCGCGGCCGCGTTCGTGAGACTGCGCGAGGGCGTGCATCTGCTCGGCGGCGACATCGTCGAGCCGGCCGAGCCGCAGCACGGCTGAGCGGGGCGGGCGCGGCGCGCGGGCCGTCATCGCTATGTCATCGGCCGGCCGGACGATGGCGGGCGGCGTCGCGCGTTATGCGCCGATCCAGGGCAAGCCGCGGTGGCACCAGCCTTCGACGGTCTTCCGGTGCCCTTGCGCGTCCTTAGCGCCTTCGAATCCTTCGAGCAGATCGAACGCCTTCATGAAGCCGGCCTGCGCGGCGGCGACCGCGGCGAGCTTCGAGCGCGCGGCGCTGCGGCACAGGAACAGGATCGGCTGATCGGGTTGCGCGAGGGTGCGCAATTGGTCGATGAATTCCGCGTTCGGCACGCCGCCCGGGTAGCGGGCCCATTCGACGTGCGCGTACTGGCCGTCGCCGACGAGCGGACGGCCGACCCAGTCGAGCTCCGCGCGGGTGCGCACGTCGATGAGGCGCGCGCTCGGATCGAGTTGCAGCAGCTCGAAGGCCTCGGCGGGCGAGAGCGCGCCCGCGTAGTTCAGGTTGCCTTGCGCGCGGCGCGTGTCGGCTTGCGCGTAAAGCTGTTCAAGCGTACTCATGGCGGGAGGTCTCCTGCGGATCAAAAAACCATTCTAGCGCGCCGGCCGGGCAGCGACGGCCGCCGATATCCATGACGCGCGCGATGTGCCGATATCACCAAAAAGGTGCAAAATGAACGAATAGCACCAGAACGGTGATTTCAGGGGGTATGGAATGCTCAACTGCACAAGCAAGGTGCGCGCCCGGCAGCGTCCGGGCGCGCCGAAGCCCCGAAAGTGCGCGCCCCGGCCCTGACGGGGCGCGGCCTCGCGCGCTTCGCGCCGATCTGGCGCATGCATGGCATGGAAGCTGCTATATCCATCCCGTTCGAATCGGTTGTACGCGGCAAAGAACGCTGCGCTCAGCAGCTCGCTTAACGAGGCGGTCCCAGTCCGCCGGATTTGTTCAATCAGGAGAAGAGGTTATGAGTAAAACCGTCGCCGACGTCATGCAGCTCGTGAAGGACGAGGACGTCAAGTTTGTCGATTTCCGCTTCACGGACACGCGCGGCAAGGAGCAACACGTGTCGGTGCCGGTGTCGGCCTTCGGCGAGGACAAGTTCGAAAGCGGCCACGCGTTCGACGGCTCGTCGATCGCGGGCTGGAAGGGCATCGAGGCGTCGGACATGCTGCTCATGCCGGATCCGAACGCCGCCTTCATCGACCCGTTCTACGAAGAGTCGACCCTCGTGCTGACCTGCGATGTCGTCGAGCCTGCCGACGGCAAGGGCTACGAGCGCGATCCGCGCTCGCTCGCGAAGCGCGCCGAGGCGTACCTGAAGAGCACGGGCATCGGCGACACCGCGTACTTCGGCCCGGAGCCGGAATTCTTCATCTTCGATTCGGTGCAGTGGAACACCGACATGTCCGGCTGCTTCGTGAAGATCAGCTCGGAAGAAGCGCCGTGGTCGTCGGCGAAGGAATTCGAGGGCGGCAACACGGGCCACCGTCCGGGCGTGAAGGGCGGCTACTTCCCGGTCGCGCCGGTCGATTCGTTCCAGGACATGCGCTCGGAAATGTGCCTGCTGCTCGAGCAGATCGGCATTCCGGTCGAAGTGCACCACCACGAAGTGGCGGGCCAGGGCCAGAACGAAATCGGCACGAAGTTCTCGACGCTCGTCGAGCGCGCGGACTGGACGCAATGGGCGAAGTACATCATCCATAACGTCGCGCACTCGTATGGCAAGACGGCGACGTTCATGCCGAAGCCCGTCGTCGGCGACAACGGCTCGGGCATGCACGTGCACCAGTCGATCTGGAAGGACGGCCAGAACCTGTTCGCGGGCAACGGCTACGCGGGCCTGTCGGAAACGGCGCTCTTCTACATCGGCGGCATCATCAAGCACGCGCGCGCGCTGAACGCGATCACGAACCCGACGACGAACTCGTACAAGCGCCTCGTGCCGCACTTCGAGGCGCCCGTGAAGCTCGCGTACTCGGCGCGCAACCGCTCGGCGTCGATCCGCATTCCGCACGTGTCGAACCCGAAGGGCCGCCGCATCGAAACGCGCTTCCCGGACCCGATGGCGAACCCGTACCTGTGCTTCACGGCGCTGATGATGGCGGGCCTCGACGGCATCCAGAACAAGATCCATCCGGGCGAGGCCGCGGACAAGAACCTGTACGACCTGCCGCCGGAAGAGGATGCCAAGATCCCGACCGTGTGCGCCGGCCTCGACCAGGCGCTCGAAGCGCTCGACCAGGACCGCGAGTTCCTGACCCGCGGCGGCGTGTTCACGGACGCGATGATCGACGCGTACCTGGGCCTGAAGGAACAGGAGCTCGCGAAGTACCGCATGACGACGCATCCGATCGAGTTCGAGATGTACTACTCGCTGTAAGCGACGATGGCGCTTCGTCTCGTCGGCGGACGAAGCGCCGCGGCGCCGACCGGCCTTCGCGCGGCAGTTGCGCGCGAAGGCATCGGACCTTGAAAAGGGGACGGCGGGACGCCGTCCCCTTTTTGTTCCGCCAGCGACGGCGGTTTTTGACACGGCATCCACGCAAGATGGTTCTGAAGAATCTGATCAAGGCCAGGGCCGGCCACCCGGAGCGCTTGTCGGACGACGACCGGCTCGTGCGCTCGGGGCTTCTGACCGGGCTCGAAGCGTTGCCGACGGTCGTGCTCGTGCTCGACCGGCGCACGCTCAGGATCGCGTTCGCCAATCCGTCGGCGGAGGCGATGCTCGACATCTCGCGCCGGCAGTTGTCGCAGATGCCGTGGGGCGAGATCTTCCCGAACGCGGGCGAGCTCGCGACGACGATCACCGCGATCGGCGAAGAACGCTTTCATGCGACGCATCTCGACACCGTGCTCGACCGCCCGGGCCGCGAGCCGCTGCACGTGCACGCGATCGTCGGCTTCCTCGAGGGCGCGCCCGATTTCGTGCTCGTCGAGCTGTTCGAGAACGAACGGCAGTCGCGCACCGACCGCGAGGAGCGGATCCACGATCTCACGGCCGTCAACAAGCAACTGATCCGCAATCTCGCGCACGAGATCAAGAACCCGCTCGGCGGGATCCGCGGCGCCGCGCAATTGCTCGAATTCGAGTTGGGTGAGCGCGAGCGCGACGAGCTGCGCGAGTACACGCAGGTGATCATCAAGGAATCGGACCGGCTGCAGACGCTCGTCGATCGGCTGCTCGAGCCGCATCGCCATCCGCACATCGTCGGCGACGTGAACATCCATGAAGTGTGCGAGCGGGTGCGCGCGGTGATGCTCGCGGAATTTCCGCGCGGCCTCACGATCGAGCGCGACTACGACGTGAGCGTGCCCGATCTGCGCGGCGACAAGGAGCAACTGATCCAGGCGCTCCTGAACATCGTGCGCAACGCGGCGCAGGCGCTGCGCGAGCGCATCGCGCAGGGCGACGCGAGGATCGAGCTGCGCACGCGCGTCGCGCGCAAGGTGACGATCGCGAAGCGCCTGTACAAGCTGGCACTGGATTTGCACGTGATCGACAACGGCCCCGGCATTCCCGACGACATTCGCGACCGGATCTTCTATCCGCTCGTATCCGGCCGCGACGACGGCAGCGGACTCGGGCTCACGCTCGCGCAGACGTTCATCCAGCAGCATGATGGGATGATCGAAGTGGACAGCCGGCCGGGCCGAACCGAATTTCAGATTTTGCTGCCGCTCGACCATTGAGCGGCGGCGCAGCGATTCTCCATACCTCTGACCGACTATGAAGCCGATCTGGATAGTAGACGACGACCAATCGATCCGCTGGGTGCTCGAGAAAGCGCTCGCGCGCGAGAGCTTCGCGACGAGGAGCTTCGCGAACGTGCGCGAAGCGCTCGCCGCGCTCGACCAGGAAACGCCGCAGGTGCTCGTATCCGACATCCGGATGCCGGGCGGCTCGGGGCTCGAGCTGCTGCAGACGATGCACGACAGGCTGCCGGGGCTGCCCGTCATCATCATGACGGCGTTCTCGGACTTGGACAGCGCGGTTGCGGCGTTTCAGGGCGGCGCGTTCGAATATCTCGCGAAGCCGTTTGACGTCGACAAGGCGGTCGAGCTGATCCGGCGCGCGGTCGAAGAGAGCCTGCGCGGCGGCGTGCCCGACGACGACAAGCTCGCCGAAGCGCCCGAGATGCTCGGCCAGGCACCCGCGATGCAGGACATGTTCCGCGCGATCGGCCGGCTGTCGCATTCGGCCGCGACCGTGCTGATCACGGGCGAATCGGGCACCGGCAAGGAGCTCGTCGCGCGTGCGCTGCATCGGCACAGCCCGCGCGCGAACGGTCCGTTCATCGCGCTCAACACGGCGGCGATCCCGAAGGACCTGCTCGAATCCGAGCTGTTCGGCCACGAGCGCGGCGCGTTCACGGGCGCGCAGACGACGCGCCAGGGCCGCTTCGAGCAGGCCGAGAACGGCACGCTGTTCCTCGACGAAATCGGCGACATGCCGTTCGACTTGCAGACGCGCCTGTTGCGCGTGCTGTCGGACGGGCAGTTCTATCGCGTCGGCGGCCACAGTCCGCTGCGCTCGAACGTGCGCGTGATCGCGGCGACGCACCAGAATCTCGAGGCGCGCGTGCGGCAGGGGCTGTTCCGCGAGGACCTGTATCACCGGCTCAACGTGATCCGGCTGCGGCTGCCGCCGCTGCGCGAGCGCAGCGAGGACATTGCGCTGCTCACGCGCCACTTCCTGCAGAAGAGCGCGCGCGACCTCGGCGTCGAGCCGAAGCGCGTGTCGGACGAGGCGCTCGCGTATCTGACGTCGCTGCCGTTTCCGGGCAACGTCCGGCAGCTCGAGAATCTCGCGAACTGGCTGACGGTGATGGCGCCCGCGCAGACGGTCGAGATCAAGGATCTGCCGCCCGATCTCGTCGCGACGCAGAACGCGTCCGGCAGCGTGACGCCCGTCGAGGCCACCGTGGAGGCGGACGCGCCGATGGCCGGCATGGGCGTCGGCGTGGCGGAATCGCACGTGGCGAGCGTGGTCGCGGCCGCGCCCGCGATGGCGGGCGTGCCGGCGGCGATAGGCGCGACGGCGGGGCATCCGCTGTGGGAGCACGGCTTGCGCACCGAAGTCGCGCGCTTGTTGCGCGAGAACTCGGCGGACGTGATGGATGCGCTCGCGCGCCGCTTCGAGGCCGCGGTGATCCGCGAGGCGCTCGATTTCACGCGCGGCCGCAAGGTCGAGGCGGCCGAGCGGCTCGGCATCGGCCGCAACACGATCACACGCAAGATTCAGGAACTGCACCTCGAATCGTGATCGGCGCGGCGCGATGTGCGCCGTGCATGCGGCGCCGGCTCAGCCGATCTGCGCGACGACGGGCGTGTGGTCGGACGGCTGCTCCCACGTGCGCGGCACGCGATCGACCGTGCAGCTCGTGCAGGTCTCGGCGAGCGCGGGCGACAGCAGGATGTGATCGATCCGCAGCCCCGCGTTGCGGCGGAACGCGAGCATCCGGTAGTCCCACCACGTGAAGGTTTTCTCGGGTTGATCGAAGCGGCGGAATGCGTCGACGAAGCCGAGCGCGACGAGTTGCGCGAAGTGCGCGCGCTCCTGCGGCGACACGAGATTCTGGCCTTCCCATTTCGCGGGATCGTGCACGTCGCGATCTTCGGGCGCGATGTTGTAGTCGCCGAGGAGCGCGAGCTTCGGGTAGCGCTGCAGCTCGCGCTTCAGCCACGCCTGCAGCGCGTCGAGCCATTGCATCTTGTAGACGAACTTCTCCGAGTCGAGCGCCTGGCCGTTCGGGAAGTATGCGGACACGATCCGCACGCCGTCGATCGTCGCGGCGATCAGGCGCTGCTGCGAGTCTTCGAAGCCGGGAATGTTGCGCACGACGTCCGCCTCGTCGAACGGCAGGCGCGCGCGCGCGAGGATCGCAACGCCGTTGTAGGTCTTCTGGCCCGCGAACCAGCTTCGGTAGCCGGCTGCTTCGAGCGCTTCGCGCGGGAATTTCTCGTCGGGGATCTTGAGCTCCTGAAGGCACAGCACGTCGACGTCGCTTTGCGCGAGCCAGTCGAGCACGTGCTGCTTGCGCACGTTCAGGGAGTTGACGTTCCAGGTGGCGATCTTCATGGCGGATCAACGGGATGCGTGAGGCCGACATCATACCGCGAGCCGCCCGCGGCGACTGGAAAGCGCGGTTGCGTACCGGAGGGAAGGGGCGGCGGCCGGCGTCGCGGACGGCGGCCGCCTGCGAAGCGGGGCGATCAGTCGGGCGACGCCATGCTCGCGAGCGCGGCCGCGTTGCCGGCCATCGCGCTGTCGAATTCGGCGCGCTTTTCGTCGGGGACCATGAAGTAGTCCCAGCACACGTAGTCGCAGCCGAATTTCCAGTCTTCGCGCGTCTCGAACGGTGTCAGGAAGATGCTGTACAGCACGTATCCGTGATGCTGCGCGAAATCGAACAGCGTTTCGGCCGTGTTGCCGTATGCGCTGTACGACGGCCGTCCGTATTCGACCGACACGAGCGGACGGAATCGGTTCAGCGTGACCTGCGCGCCGTGCAGGCAGTCGATCTCGCCGCCTTCGATGTCGATCTTCATGAACGTGAGCGACTCGAGATCGGCGGTGTGCGCATCGAGCGTGCTGACGGTGACGTCGATCTGCGTGGGATTCGCGGCGTCGGGCAGATTGAATTGACGCTGGCGCAAGCCGCTTTCTTCCGGCGTGCCTTGCGCGTACGTGAACGACGCCGTGCCCGGCTTATTGCTCAGTGCGAGATTGAGCAACTGGACGTTGGGCGTGTTCGCGAACTTCTGGCGCAGGATCTCGTATGCGAACGGCAGCGGCTCGAAGCCGAGCGCGGTGCCGTTCGGCCCGATGCATTCGACGAGAGGTCCGAGATGGCGACCGATATGCGCACCAATGTCGATGATCGTGTCGCTTTGCTTCACCCACTTGCGATAGTGGTATTCGAGCAGCGCTTCGAAGTCGAATCTGACGGCCCCGATATCGAGCAATTCGCGAATCTGTATCAGTTTGGCGCGGCTAGTAGAGTTCTCCACCTTGTCCTCGTCCTTTATGGTCGTCAAAGATGTTTTTACGTGTCGCCGGGCGATCGATCGTATCACAGGAGTTGTGGTGGTCGATGTCGCCGGATTCGCGCATGTTGCATGCCGCTTTTATAGCTTTCGGCAGGCCGTCGACGGGCGGGCGCGTTCGTTAGGGATACGCATGGTTGGCGAGATGGGCGTCTCTCCATCGGGCGGCTTCGGCGCGTGGCGAAGAGGGGGCGGCGGCTCGCGCGCGCCTTCTCTCGCGGATGTTTTCTCGTTGTGCGAAAGAAGAATGAGGATCGGCGCGATCGCGTCGTCGTTCGTGAATGGACACGGCGCGACGCATCGCTGCGCGGGCGTCACGGCAATGCGTGCTCGCGCGCTGTCGTCGGGCGCCGCGTCACGCCTCGGCCGGATGCGGCGCGGTGAGCCCGCGCTCGACCGCATACACGGCGATCTGCACGCGGCTCGTCAGGTTCAGCTTCTTCAGGATGTTCTGCACGTGGATCTTCACCGTGCTCTCGGCGACGTCGAACTCGCGCGCGATCTCCTTGTTGCTCGTGCCGCGCGCGAGCGCGCGCACGATGTCGTGCTCGCGCGGCGTCAACTGGTCGGGATCGACCGACGCATGCGCGGCAGGCGCCGCCGCCGGGGCCGGCGCGGGACGCACGGCGGGCGCCGGCGCGCGCAGGCTCGCGATCCACTTCGCGGTCATGCTCTCGGCGATCACCGGCTCGCCCGCGGCCGCCTTGCGGATGCCCGCGACGAGCGTCTCCGCGGCGATGTTCTTCACGAGGAAGCCGCACGCGCCGTCGCGCAGCGCGGTCGTCAGCTCTTGCGCATCTTCCGACACCGTGAGGATCACGACGTGCGCGGACGGCACGTCCTGCACCAGCAGTTGCAGCGTTTCGAGCCCCGACAGCCCCGGCATGTTCAGGTCGAGCAGGATCACGTCGGGCTGATGCTGCTTCGCGCGCTTCACGCCCTCGACGCCGTCGGGCGCCTCGTCGACGACGTCGAAGTCCGGCTGGCGCTGCAACAGCAGCTTGACGCCGCTGCGAAAGAGCGTGTGGTCGTCGATCAACAGTACGCGTATGGTCATGATTGTTGTCCTCGTTCTTGTTCCTATGCCGCCTGTCGCGCGTCGGCCGGCAACACCAGCTCGACGCGCGCGCCGCGTTGCAGCGCTCCCGTCAGCGTGAGCGTCGCGCGCAGGCGGGCGGCGCGCTCGCGCATGATCGTGAGCCCGACGTGCGTGTCCGCGCGCGCGGCGAGCGCGGCCGGATCGTAGCCGCAACCGTCGTCGGCGACGGACAGCCGGAACGCGGCGCCGTTCTCGACGTCGACCGCGACGTGCCCCGCTTGCGCGTGCTTGCGCACGTTCGACAACGCTTCCTGCAGGATGAACAGCACCTGCAACTGCTCGTCGGGCGGCAGCGGCGCGCCGCCCGTCTCGCGATAATTCAGCGCGCACGCGATGCGCGTCTGCTTCTCGAAGCGCGCGATCGTTTCCTCGATCGCCGCCTTCAGCTCCCCTTGCGTCAAGCGCGTGCGGAAATTGAGCAGCAGCTCGCGCACGTCCGCGTAGCTCTGCTCGACGCCGTGCCTGAGCATCGGCACGATGTCGCGCGCGTCGGCGAGGTTGTCGTGTGCGATCGCGTCGCCGAGCATCTGCGTCTGCAGGTTCACGAAATTGAGGCTTTGCGCGATGCTGTCGTGCAGCCCCTGCGCGACGAGATTGCGCTCTTCGGCGACGGCGAGCTGCCGCGCGCTCGCGGACAGCCGCACGTGGTCGAGCGCGATTCCGAGATGGCGGCCGAGCGTCTCCAGCACGCGCCGCTCGGCGTCGGGCAGCCGCGACGCGTCGCGATAGTGCAGCGAGAACGAGCCGAGCACGGCGTCCTGCGTCATCACCTTGAATACCGCGACGGCCGCGAAGCCCTCGCGCGAGCACGGCGTCGGCGAGCGCGCGGCGCTGCCGCGCAGATCGTGCAGCACGGCCGTTTCCGCGCGCGTCACGGTGCCGCAGAAGCAATCGTCGACGGGCATGCAGCGCTCAAGCTCGGTGAGCTCGGTCGACAGGCCTTCCGCGATCACGAGATGCAGCTTTTCGCCGGTCGGATCGGTGACGCGGATGCTGCCCGCATCCGCGTCGAACTGCGCGATCGTGCGCGACAGAAAGCCCGAGCACATCTCGTCGACGGCCTGAGGGCGGTTCAGGAACGCGGTGATTTCGTAGAGCGCGCTCAGCTCGCGGTTCTGCGCGGCGAGCTGCGCGGTTTTTTGCTGCACGCGTTCCTCGAGCCCCGCGTAGACCTCCTGCAGTTCGCTCGCCATCCGGTTGAAGCCGTGCGCGAGATCGCCGAACTCGTCGCGCGTCTGCACGGGCAGCCGCACCGCGAATTCACGCGCGGCCATGCGCTTCAAGCCATCGCGCAACTGCATCACGGGCAGGATGATCCACAGAAACAGCAGGTAGATGACGGCGACCGTGCCCGAGCACGCGAGCAGGCCGAGCGCGATCTGCGACAGGCGCAGCCACGTCGTCTTGCGCGCGTTGTCCGATTCGATCTCGCGCACGAGCAGATCGGCTTCGTCGACGAAGCCCGGCAGCGCGACGAGATAGGCGGCGGCCGCGTCAGGGCGCGGCGCGCCCGTCAGCGCGGCGTCGGCGAGCGGCCGCAGCGCGGCGTTCCAGCGATCGGCGACGATGTCGAGCTGATGCTGGACGACGGCGGCATTCGGCAGAAAGAGGGGGCGCGACGGATCGCCGCGGCGCAGCCGCGCGAGCGTGCCGTCGATCGCGCCGACCTCGGCCGCGAGCTGGCGGCGCGGCTCGATGCCCGCGCCCGAGAGTTCGACGTAGGTGCGCGTCGCGCGCATCCGCAGGCTGCCGGCGTCGTTGATCGCCGCGCCCGCGCCCTCGAGCTGCCACGACAGCCACAGCGTGCCGCCCACCATCGCGAGGACGAGCGCCCACGCGATCGCCGACAGCGCGACGATCCGCGTCGACAGGCGGTGCCGCCACGGGGCGAGGGAGTCGGGGAGGGCGGAATCCATAGCACGTCATGATTTTTTTGAACATGACAATTGTCCTGCCGAATGTTGCGTCCCTGCTGCGACATTCGCGCACGTGGGGCATCGCGGCGCACCCGCCCGGTGCGCCGATGCCGCCGTCATGCCGCCGTCATGCGTCTGGCTCCGGCCCTGCCCGAACCGCCTCTATCGGCGCGCGCGCACGAGCTGCCACGCGCGGCCGACGTACGTGACCGACGCGAAGCCGCTCCACACGTGCACGAGCCGCGTGAACGGGAAGATCGCGAAGAGCGAGAGCCCCATGAACAGGTGCGCCTTGAAGAGCCACGGCGCATCGGCGACATGGCTCGCCGCGTCGCCGCGGAACGTGACGATGTGCTGCGCCCACGTCATCAGTTGCACCATCAGATGGCCGTCGGTGTGGCTCGCCGACTCGAAGATCGTCGACAGCCCGAGCACCAGCGTGACGAGGAGCCACGCGAGCAGCACCTTGTCGCCGCGCCGCGTGACGGCCGCGATCCGCGCGTTCGTGAGCCGCCGGTGCAGCAGGATCGCGAGGCCCGCGAGCGCGAGCGAGCCCATCACGCCGCCCGCCGTCATCGCGACGAGCTGCTTGAAGTGGTGGGTGACGCCGAGCGCGTCCCAGACGGCCACGGGCGTGAGCAGCCCGACGAGATGCCCGAAGAAGAGCCCGAGCACGCCGACGTGAAAGAGGATGTTGCCCGTGCGCAGCGCGCCGCGATGCAGGAGCTGCGAGCTGTCGGACTTCCACGTGTACTGCTCGCGCTCGAAGCGCGCGAGGCTGCCGAACAGGAAGATGGCGGCGGCGATGTACGGATAGATGCCGTAGACAAACGTATTCAGATAATCCATGACGTGACCTCGAAACGGGTTCGCGACGCCCCCGCGTCACGCGCGGGGTGCGGGCGTCGCCGCGCGGCGCGGCGGATGAAAGCGGATCGGCTGCGCGAGCGACGCGTCGGCCGCCGGCGACAGCAGCGGCTCGACGCCGTCGGGGCCGGGGCCGAAGCGCTCGAGCGCCTCGTCCATCGTGCGCGGCGGCGGCTCGGCCACGGGCCGCGGCTCGACGGGCGAGCGCGCGCGCAGCGCCGCGAACGCGGCCGCGTACGGACTCTGCGCGCGCGCGAGGCGCTCGCCGAGCGCGGCGAGCACGTCGATCGCGTCGCCGAGCAGATGCGCCGCGTGCGCCTCGTCGCCGTCGCCCGCGATCGCGCCGAGGAACTCGACGAAGAGCGGCACGTAGTCGGGCAGCTCGCTGCCGACGGGCTCGAAGCCGCGGCGCCGGTATTCGTCGAGCAGATCGACCATCGCCTGGCCGCGGTCGCGGCTCTCGCCGTGCACGTGCTCGAACAGATGCAGCGAATGCGACGGCGTGCGGTCGAACGTCGCGACGTAGCGCTCCTGCAGCTCGATCAACGGCGTCGCGCGCAGCGATGCGAGAAGCGGCGCGAGCGTCGCGCGCGCGTCGGGAAACGCGTCGAGCGCGCGCTCGACATCGGGCAGCGCGTCGAGCAGCGGCTGCTCCGGGTAGGTCAGCAGGGCGGACAGAATCGGATAGATCGACATGACGTTTTCCTCGTGCGATACGCTCATGCGGCGCTCGCTTTCTTGCGCGTGACGGTCGGCAACGCGGCGTACGACACGGCCGTTTCCTTCTTGCGGCCGAACAGCGTGCCGTCCGACGTGCCGCCCGAGCAGCCGTTGCCGAACGAGAAGCCGCAACTGCCTTTCTCGTCGAAGCTGTCCTCGGCCATTTCCTTGTGCGACGACGGAATCACGAAGCGGTCCTCGTAGTTCGCGATCGCCATCAACTGATACATGTCCTCGACCTGCGCGGCGGTGAGCCCGACCTGCTCGAGCACCTGCGCGTCGTGCTCGCCGTGCACGGTCTGCGCGCGCTTGTACGCGCGCATCGCGAGCATCCGGTCGAGCGCGGCGGCGACCGGCGCTTCGTCGCCCGCCGTCAGCAGGTTCGCGAGATAGCGCAGCGGAATCCGCAGGCTGCGCACGTCCGGAATCACGCCGTTCATCCCCATGTGGCCCGACTGCGCGGCGCCCTGGATCGGCGAGAGGGGCGGCACGTACCAGACCATCGGCAGCGTCCGGTATTCCGGATGCAGCGGGAACGCCACCTTCCATTCGCACGCCATCCGGTAGACGGGCGAGCGTTTCGCCGCGTCGAGCCAGCTTTGCGGAACGCCGTCGGCCAGCGCCTGGCGCTCGATCGCCGGATCGTTCGGATCGACGAACACCGAAAGCTGCTCTTCATAGAGCTTCTGCGGATCGGCCACGGACGCGGCCTGCTCGATGCGGTCCGCGTCATACAGCATCACGCCGAGATAGCGGATGCGCCCGACGCAGGTTTCCGAGCACACGGTCGGCTGGCCGGCCTCGATGCGCGGGAAGCAGAACACGCACTTCTCGGCCTTGCCGGTCTGCCAGTTGAAGTAGATCTTCTTGTACGGGCAGCCGGAGATGCACATGCGCCAGCCGCGGCACTTGTCCTGGTCGACGAGCACGATGCCGTCGTCCTCGCGCTTGTAGACCGAGCCGGACGGACACGATGCGACGCACGCCGGGTTCAGGCAGTGCTCGCAAAGGCGCGGCAGGTACATCATGAAGGTGTTCTCGAACGTCGAGTACATCTCCTTTTGCACCGCCTCGAACAGCTTGTCGCGGCCGCGCGACTTGAACTCGCCGCCGAGGTCGTCTTCCCAGTTCGGCCCCCATTCGATCTTGTCCATCTTCTGGCCGGTGATCGCGGAGACCGGGCGCGCGGTCGGCGGCGTCTGCGACAGCGGCGCGTTCTGCAGATGCGCGTAGTCGTACGTGAACGGCTCGTAGTAGTCGTCGATCGCGGGCAGGTTCGGGTTCGCGAAGAGGTTCGCGAGGATCTTCAGCTTGCCGCCCTGGCGGGGCTCGAGCTTGCCCGAGTCGTTGCGCTTCCAGCCGCCTTGCCACTTGTCCTGGTTTTCCCACTCGCGCGGGTAGCCGACGCCCGGCTTCGTCTCGACGTTGTTGAACCACGCGTACTCGACGCCGTCGCGCGAGGTCCACACGTTCTTGCAGGTGACGGAGCAGGTGTGGCAACCGATGCACTTGTCGAGATTGAGCACCATCGCCACTTGTGCGCGAATCTTCATTGTTCTGCTCCTTCGTTAAGCGGCTCTTCGAGCCAGTCCACCCGGTTCATCTTGCGCACGATCACGTATTCGTCGCGATTGCTGCCGACGGTGCCGTAGTAGTTGAAGCCATACGCCTGCTGCGCGTAGCCGCCGATCATGTGCGTCGGCTTCGTCACGGTGCGCGTGACCGAGTTGTGAATCCCGCCGCGCTTGCCGCTCGTTTCCGCGCCCGGCACGTTCACGATCTTTTCCTGCGCGTGGTACATCAGGCACATGCCGGCCGGCACGCGCTGCGACACGACCGCGCGCGCGGTCAGCGTGCCGTTCACGTTGAACACCTCGACCCAGTCGTTGTCGCGGATGCCCGCCTGCTGCGCCTCGGCCTCCGAGAGCCACACGTGCGGGCCGCCGCGCGAGAGCGTGAGCATCCGCAGGTTGTCCGAGTAGGTCGAATGGATGCCCCATTTCTGGTGCGGCGTGATCCAGTTCAGCACGAGCTCCGGCTGGCCGTTCGGCATCCGCTTGTGCAGCGGCGCGACGGTCTTCGTGTCGATCGCCGGGCGATACGCGCACGAACCTTCGCCGAAGTCGAGCATCCAGCGGTGGTCCTGATAGAACTGCTGGCGGCCCGTCAGCGTGCGCCAGGGAATCAGCTCGTGGACGTTCGTGTAGCCGGCGTTGTAGCTCACTTCCTCGGATTCGAGCCCCGACCACGTCGGCGCGGAGATGATCTTGCGCGGCTGCGCCTGCACATCGCGGAAGCGGATCTTGTCGTGCTCGCGGCCGAGCGCGAGATGCGTGTGATCGCGGCCCGTGATCTTCGAGAGCGCGTCCCATGCCTTCACGGCGACGTGGCCGTTCGTCTCCGGCGCGAACGTGAGGATCATCTCGGCCGCGTCGATCGCGGTGTCCAGGCGCGGCCGGCCGCGGCTCACGCCGGGCTCGGCGACCGTGTCGGAGAGCGCGCCGATCTCCTTCACCTCGTGCTCGGCGTTCCAGTTGATTCCCTTGCCGCCGTTGCCGAGCTTGTCGAGCAGCGGGCCGATCGACGTGAACTTCTTGTGGATGTCGCCGTAGTTGCGCTCGACGACGGTCATCGACGGCGCGGTCTTGCCGGGAATCAGATCGCATTCGCCGCGGCGCCAGTCCTTTGGCTCGAACGGCTGGCCGAGCTCGCCCGGCGTGTCGTGCAGCAACGGCGTGCAGACGAGGTCGCGCCGCGTGCCGAGGTAGGGGCCCGCGATCTCGCTGAACTTTTTCGCGATCGCCTTGTAGATCTCCCAGTCGGTCTTGCTCTCCCACAGCGGCTGCACGGCTTCGGACAGCGGGTGGATGAACGGATGCATGTCCGACGTGTTGAGATCGTCCTTCTCGTACCAGGTCGCGGTCGGCAGCACGATGTCGCCGTACAGGCACGTCGTGCTCATCCGGAAGTCGAGCACGGTGAGCAGGTCGAGCTTGCCTTCGGCCGCGTCGCGCACCTGCACCTCGGATGGCTTGAGCGCGTCCGCCTCGTCGCTGAAGAGCGCGTTCTGCGTGCCGAGCAGGTACTTGAGGAAATACTCGTGGCCCTTGCCCGAGCTGCCGAGAATGTTCGAGCGCCACACGAACATGTTGCGCGGGAAGTTCGCGGGGTTGTCCGGATCGTCGCATGCGAACGCGAGCTTGCCGCTCTTGAGCATCTCGACCGCATAGGCGATCGGCTCCTTGCCCGCGCGCTCGGCTTCGTCGACGACGTCGAGCGGATTACGGCCGAGCTGCGGTGCGGACGGCAGCCAGCCCATCCGCTCGGACTTCGCGTTCAGGTCGAGCAGCGTCATGCCTTCGTACTTCGAAGGATCGGCGGTCGGCCCGAGGATTTCGCCCACCGCGAGCTTTTCGTGACGCCACTGGCTCGTGTGGTTGTAGAAGAACGACGTGCCGTTCATCTGGCGCGGCGGGCGCGACCAGTCGAGCGCGAACGCGAGGGGGGCCCAGCCGAATTGCGGACGCAGCTTCTCCTGGCCGACGTAGTGCGCCCAGCCGCCGCCGCTCTGGCCGATGCAGCCGCACATCATCAGCAGGTTGATGATGCCGCGGTAGATCATGTCGTTGTGATACCAGTGGTTGAGCGCCGCGCCGACGATCACCATGCTCTTGCCGCGCGTGCGGTCCGCGTTGTCGGCGAACTCGCGCGCGACCTGGATCACGAGATGACGCGCGACGCCCGTGTGCTTTTCCTGCCATGCGGGCGTGTAGGGCACGTCGTCGTCGTAGCCAGCCGCGACGTTCGCGCCGCCGAGGCCTTGATCGACGCCGTAGTTCGCCATCTGCAAGTCGTAGACGGTCGCGACGAACGCGCTCGTGCCGTCGGCGAGCACGACGCGCTTCGCGGGCACGCGGCGCGCGAGCAGCGATTCGCGCTCGCCGCCGAAATACGGAAAGCCGACGTCGACGATTTCGTCGTGCGCATCGACGAGCGAGAGCTTGGGATCGATCGCGCGGCCGCTGCTGCCGTCCTTCATTTCGAGATTCCAGCGGCCGGCCTTCTCGCCGCCGTGGTGCGCGGCCTCGCCCCAGCGAAAGCCGATCGAGCCGTTCGGCGCGACGATGTCGCCCGTCGCGGCGTCGATCGCGAGCGTCTTCCATTCCGGATGGTTCGCTTCGTTCAGCGAAGCGGCGAGATGCGACGCGCGCAGGAAGTGATCGGGCACGCGCACGCCGTCGCGCTCGCGCAGCAGCACGAGCATCGGCATGTCGGTGTACTGCTTCACGTAGTCGCGGAAATACGCGGACTTGCTCGACGCGTGGAATTCCTTCAGCACGACGTGGCCCATCGCCATCGCGAGCGCGGCGTCGGTGCCTTGCTTCGGCGCGAGCCAGATGTCGCCGAACTTGACCATCTCGCCGTAGTCGGACGAGATCGCGACCGTCTTCGTGCCCTTGTAGCGCACCTCGGTGTAGAAGTGCGCGTCGGGCGTGCGCGTCTGCGGCACGTTCGAGCCCCAGACGAGCAGGTAGCTCGAGTTGTACCAGTCGGCCGATTCGGGCACGTCGGTCTGCTCGCCCCACACCTGCGGGCTCGCGGGCGGCAGGTCGCAGTACCAGTCGTAGAACGACAGGCATGCGCCGCCGATCAGGCTCAGATAGCGCGCGCCCGCCGCGTACGACACCATCGACATCGCCGGAATCGGCGAGAAACCGACGACGCGGTCCGGCCCGTAGCGCTTGATCGTGTACGCGTTCGCGGCGGCGATGATCTCGGTCGCGGTGTTCCAGTCCGCGCGCACGAAGCCGCCCAGGCCGCGCACGCTCTTGTAGCGGCGCGCCTTCTCCGGGTTCTGGCTGATCGATTCCCACGCGGCGATCGGGTCCATCGTCTTGCGCGCCTCGCGCCACATCTCCATCAGGCGGCCGCGGATCATCGGATACTTGACGCGCTGCGCGGAGTAGACGTACCAGCTATACGACGCGCCGCGCGGGCAGCCGCGCGGCTCGTGGTTCGGCAGGTCGGCGCGCGTGCGCGGGTAGTCGGTCTGCTGGGTTTCCCACGTGATGAGGCCGTTCTTCACGTAGACTTTCCACGAACAGGAGCCGGTGCAGTTCACGCCGTGCGTCGAGCGGACGATCTTGTCGTGCTGCCAGCGGCTGCGGTAGCCGTTTTCCCAGCGCCGGTCTTCGTCGACGACGGCGCCGTGGCCGTCGGAGAACGTGGATTTCACGCGCGACATGAACTTCAGCCGATCCAGAAAGTGACTCATCGTGTGTTTCTCCAAGGGCATCCGCGGTCGCCCTCGGGTGCTGCGAATGCTTGTGTCAGGGGACAGTCCGAGATTACGGCGCGCGCGCTCGCGCGCCCATTCGCCGATGGAGCGGGAAACGGGCGGGAGAAGAACTAGTTCGAAAGAACTAGAGGGCGAGGCGCGCCCTCGGGCAATGCGGGCCGGCCGCGGCGGCTTGTCGCAGCACGCCGCGGCCGGCAAAGAGGCGGGAGGCGTCAGCGCGCCGTCCTCAGCACGGCATCGACGCGTTGCGGCGCGCGTAGAACCACCAGGTGATCGCGACGCACGACACGTAGAACGCGATGAAGCACGCGAGCGCCGGCACGGCCGAGCCTGTCATGTCGAGCGACGTGCCGAAGCTCTTCGGAATGAAGAAGCCGCCGTACGCGCCGATCGCGCCCGAAAAGCCGAGCACCGCGGCCGATTCCTTGCCGGCGTCGAGCGCCGCCTGCTTTTGCGCGGCTTCGCCCTGGCCCTGCGCCGCGCGCTGCCGCTCGGTCAGGAAGATGACCGGAATCATCCGGAACGTCGAGCCGTTGCCGATGCCCGTCAGCGCGAACAGCACGATGAACATCGCGAGGAAGCCCGCGAAGCTGCCCGCGTCGCCGCCCGACGGCAGCGTCGCGATCACGCCCGCGACCGCCGCGATCATCGCGGCGAAGGTCCAGAACGTCACGCGCGCGCCGCCGATCCGGTCGGACACCCAGCCGCCGACGGGCCGCATCAGCGCGCCCGCGAGCGGGCCGATGAACGCGTATGCGGTCGGGTTCACGTTCGGGAAGAGCGCCTTCGTGAGGAGCGCGAAGCCCGCGGAGAAGCCGATGAACGAACCGAAGGTGCCGACGTACAGCCAGCACATCAGCCAGTTGTGCAGCCGGCGGAAGATCACCGCCTGCTCGGCGAACGACGCCTTCGCGTCGGCGATGTCGTTCATGCCGAACCACGCGGCGAGCGTCGCGACGACGATGAACGGCACCCACACGAAGCCCGCGTTCTGCAGCCACAGGTTCGTCGTCGCGCCGTGCGCGGCGACGGTCTGCGGATCGCCCGCGAGCGCGCCGAAGAGGCCCGCCGAGATCACGAGCGGCGTGACGAACTGCACGACCGACACGCCGAGGTTGCCGATGCCCGCGTTCAGGCCGGTCGCGAGCCCTTTCTTCGCCTTCGGGAAGAAGAAGCTGATGTTCGCCATCGACGAGCTGAAGTTCGCGCCGCCGAACCCGCAGAGAAGCGCGAGGATGAGGAGCGTCGGATAGCCCGTGCCCGGATCACGCAGCGCGAAGCCCATCCCGAGCGCGGGGATCAGGAGCGTCGCGGTGGAGATCGCGGTGAAGCGGCGGCCGCCGAAGATCGGCACGAGGAACGAATAGAAGATGCGCAGCGTCGCGCCGGAGAGCGCGGGCAGCGCGGTGAGCCAGAACAACTGGTTCTTGCTGAAGTGAAAGCCCGCGCGATCGAGATTGACGACGACGACGCTCCAGAGCGACCAGACGACGAACGCGAGCATCAGCGCGGGAATCGAGATCGCGAGATTGCGCCACGCGACGGGGCGCCCCTTGGCCTGCCAGAAGGCCGGGTTTTCGGGGTCCCAGCGCACGAGTAGAGAAGTGGACATGATCGAATCCGTTGAGTGAACGAAGATGACGAAGACGAAGCTCACGCGCAGCGGGCGGCGAGCACGCGCTGGTCCTGCGCCGCGCGCTCGGCGCGGAAGCTGAAGTACATCCAGACGAGGCTCACGCTGACGGCGCCGTAGAGCAGCATGAAGCAGGTCGAGCGCACGCCCGTCAGGTCGACGAGCGCGCCGAACAGGATCGGCAGCGCGAAGCCGGCGAGGCCGCCCGCGAGGCCGACGATGCCCGACACCGCGCCGATGTCGTCAGGGAACTCGTCGGCGATGAACTTGAAGACCGATGCCTTGCCGACCGCCATCGCGATGCCGACCGTGAACAGCAGCGCGGTGAACGCGACGGGCGTGAGCGACAGATGGAAGCCGAGCGGGCCGTGTGCGGCGCGGATCGTGAAATCGGTCGGCGGATAGCTGAGCAGGAAGAACATCACCCAGCAGATCCACATCACCCACCACGTCGTGCGATACGCGCCGTAGCGGTCGGAGAGCCACCCGCCGATCGCGCGCAGCACGCCGCCCGGCAGCGAGAAGCACGCGGCGAGGAACGCGGCCGACTGGATGCCGAAGCCGTATTCGCCGACGTAGTACTGCGTGAGCCACAGCGACAGCCCGACGTAGCCGCCGAACACGACCGAGTAGTACTGCGAGTAGCGCCACACGCGCGGGTCCTTCAGCACGCGCAGTTGCGCGCGCAGCGACGTCGCGTTCGTCGAGCGGTGCGCGGGATCGGTTGCGGAGAACAGCCAGAAGAGGAGCGCCATCGCGAGCATCGCGATCGCGTAGACGCGCGGCACGATGGTCCACGTGCCCGCCGCGGCGATCAGCGCGGGCGCGACGAACTTGTTGACGGCGGCGCCCGAGTTGCCGGCGCCGAACACGCCCATCGCGAGCCCCTGGCGCGCTTTCGGAAACCAGCGCGCGACGTAGGGCGTGCCGACCGAGAACGAGCCGCCCGCGAGCCCGACGAACAGGCCGAGCACGAGGAATTGCCAGAGCTCGGTGGCGTACGCGATCAGCCAGATCGGCGCGACGGTGACGAGCATCAGGATGAAGAACACGATGCGCCCGCCGTAGCGGTCGGTCCAGATGCCGAGCGGCACGCGGATCAGCGAGCCGGTGAGCACGGGCATCGCGGCGATGAGGCCGAATTCGGTGTCGTTCAGGCCGAGCGTTTTCTTGAGCGGAATGCCGAGGATCGCGAACATCATCCAGACGGCGAAGCACAGCGTGAACGCGATCGTGCTCGACGCGAGCACGGGCATCGCGCGCTTGTCGAGCGATGCGGGAGGAGCGGAGGTTGAAGCCATGACGATTCTCTCGAGACGAGGAGGAGCGTCTCAAGAGTAGGGGCGGGCGATGCCCTTGCCTATTCGCCGGAGGAACGGGCGCGGTTGCGTCGCTGGGTCGACCGGACTAGTTCGATCGGCGGGGGCGCGGCTGCGTGTGTGACGAAAATTCGAAATAAGATTTGACGCATCCACTTAAAACCCATATACTTTTATTTCTTTGACGCGGGGTGGAGCAGTCTGGCAGCTCGTCGGGCTCATAACCCGAAGGTCGTAGGTTCAAATCCTACCCCCGCAACCAAATTCGGCGATGTCCACGCGCAAATGACCGATGCGCGAATCGCCCAGGCGGAAACCCGGCTCTTGAGCCGGGTTTTTGTCTTTCTGCGTTCTGCATTTCGTTTCCCGCTTCTTTCCGATTTCAATGGGCAGCGCGGCGTCGCACCGAGCAGTTGAAACGTGAACTGTGTTTTTGTACAGTATCGGCACCTTGGACAAGCCGACGCCTTCCTTCGATCCGTCTCCGCCGCCTTCGGGTGACGCGGCGCCCCTCGCGCGCAAGATCATCCATTGCGACTGCGACTGCTTCTACGCATCGGTCGAGATGCGCGACGATCCGTCGCTGCGCGGCCGTCCGCTCGCGGTCGGCGGCCGCCCCGACCAGCGCGGCGTGATCGCGACCTGCAACTACGACGCGCGCCGTTACGGCGTGCATTCGGCGATGTCGTCGGCGCTCGCGATGCGCAAGTGTCCGGATCTGCTGATCCTGCCGCCCGCGATGGACAAGTACCGCGCGGCGTCGCGGCTCATCATGGCGATTTATCGCGATTACACGCCCGACGTCGAGCCGCTGTCGCTCGACGAGGCGTATCTCGACGTGAGCCGCGCGACGCGTTGCCAGGGCAGCGGCACGCTGATCGCGCGCGAGATTCGCGAGCGCGTGCGCGACACGGTCGGCGTCACGGTGTCGGCGGGCGTCGCGCCGAACAAGTTCATCGCGAAGATCGCATCCGACTGGAACAAGCCAGACGGCCTGTTCGTCGTGCGGCCGCACGAAGTCGACGCGTTCGTCGCCGCGCTGCCCGTGCGCAAGCTGCACGGCGTCGGCCAGGTGACGGCGGTGCGCCTCGACAAGCTCGGCATTCGCACCTGCGCGCAATTGCGCGGCTGGTCGCTGTTCGATCTGCATCGCGAATTCGGCGCGTTCGGCCGACGGCTTTACGAACTCGCGCGCGGCATCGACGAGCGGCCGGTGCGCGCGGACCAGGAGCGCAAGTCGGTGAGCGTCGAGACGACCTACGTGCAGGACCTCGCGACGCTCGACGAATGCGCGGCCGAGATCCGTCGATTGACCGGGCTGCTCGATGCGCGGATCGAGCGGGCGGGGGCCGCGCGCTCGATCAGGAAGCTGTACGTGAAGATCCGCTTCGCGGATTTTCAGCGCACGACAGTCGAATGCGTCGCCGACGCGACCGACGCCGAGACCGCGGTCGCGCTGCTCGCGAAAGGGCTCGCGCGCCGCAAGCAGGCGGTGCGGCTGTTGGGCGTCGGCGTGCGGATCGACGAGGACACGGCCGAGCGGCACGGACAGATCGCGCTCTTCGACGACGACGTGAGCGACGGCGACGACGCGTCGCCCGGCGCGTGAGCGAACGCGCGGCGCGGCTCGCTGCTTCGACGGGGCGATAAAAAAACGGCAACCCGTCGGTACGGGCTGCCGTTCGTCGATATTGCGGATCGGCCGCGCGCCCGACCCGGGCGCGCGATGCCGAACGCGTCACGCGCGCGGCTGCGCGGCGTCGGCCATCCCGCTGTGGCGCAGCAGCGCGTCGATGTTCGGCTCGCGGCCGCGGAACGCCTTGAACGAGTCCATCGCCGGGCGGCTGCCGCCGACTTCGAGAATCTCGCGCCGATAGCGCGCGCCCGTCGTCGCATCGAGCACGCTGCCCGCCGATCCGGCCGCTTCCTCGAACGCCGCATAGGCGTCGGCGGACAGCACTTCGGCCCACTTGTAGCTGTAGTAGCCGGCCGCATAGCCGCCCGCGAAGATGTGGCTGAACGTGTTCGGCCAGCGCGAGAACGGCGCTTGCGGAATCACGTGGAAGCGCTCGTTGATCTCGCGCGCGAAGTCGTTGACGCTCGTCTTGCTGGACGCCGGATCGAAGTCGACGTGCAGCAGCATGTCGAACATCGAGAACACGATCTGGCGCAGCGTGCCGAGGCCGCTCTGGAAATTCTTCGCGGCGAGCATCTTGTCGAAGAGCCCGCGCGGCAGCGCGTCGCCCGTGTCGACGTGCGACGACATCGACTTCAGCACGTCCCACTCCCAACAGAAGTTCTCCATGAACTGCGACGGCAGCTCGACCGCGTCCCATTCGACGCCGTTGATGCCGGACACGCCGATCTCGTCGACGCGCGTGAGCATGTGATGCAGCCCGTGGCCGAACTCGTGAAACAGCGTGATCACCTCGTCGTGCGTGAAGCACGCGGGCTTGCCGCCGATCGGCGCGGAGAAGTTGCAGGTCAGGTACGCGACGGGCGTCTGCACGCGGCCGTCGCCGCGCTTCGCGCGCGAGCGCGCGTCGTCCATCCACGCGCCGCCGCGCTTGCCTTCGCGTGCGTACAGGTCGAGATAGAACTGCGCGACGAGCGAGCCGTCGCGGTTCTCGACGCGGAAGAAGCGCACGTCCTCGTGCCAGACGGGCGCGTCGTCGCGCGCGATCCGCACGCCGAACAGCGTCTCGGCGACCGTGAAGAGGCCCTTCAGCACCGCGGGCTCGGGGAAGTACTGCTTCACCTCGTTCTCGGAGAACGCGTAGCGCCGCTCGCGCAGCTTCTCGGCCGCGTACGCGACGTCCCACGGCTCGAGCGCAGCGAGGCCGAGCTCGCCCGACGCGAACGCGCGCAGCTCGTCCCAGTCCTTCTCCGCGAACGGGCGCGCGCGCTTCGCGAGATCCTCGAGGAACGCGATCACCTGCTGCGGCGATTCCGCCATCTTCGGCGCGAGCGACACTTCGGCGAAGTCGTGATAGCCGAGCATCGTCGCCTCTTCGCGGCGCAGCGAGAGTTGATCCGCGACGATCGTCGTGTTGTCCCAGTCGGCCTTGCCGTCGCCGTACTGCGGGCCGAGCTCGGATGCGCGCGTCACGTAGGCGCGGTACATCGCCTCGCGCATCGCGCGGTTCTGCGCGTATTGCAGCACCGGGAAATACGACGGGAAGTGCAGCGTGAACTTCCAGCCGGCCTTGTCTTCCTTTTGCGCGGCCTCGCGCGCGGCCGCGATCGCATCGTCGGGCAGGCCGGCCAGCTCGTCCTCGCTCTGCGCGTAGTACGCGTAGCCGTTCGTCGCGTCGAGCACGTGATCGGAGAATGATTTCGACAGCGCCGCCTGTTGCTCCTGCAACTCGGTGAAGCGCGGCTTGCGCTCCTCGGGCAGCTCGGCGCCCGACAGGCGGAAGTCGCGCAGCGCGTTGTCGAGGATTTTCTTGCGCTCGGCGGACAGCGTCGCGTATTCGGCGCTCGCGGCGATCGCCTTGTACTTCTCGTAGAGCGCGAGATTCTGGCCGACGCTCGACCAGAACTCGGTCACGCGCGGCAGGTTCTCGCCGTAGACGGCGCGCAGCTCGGGCGTGTCGGCGACCGCGTTCAGGTGGCCGACGACGCCCCATGCGCGGCCGAGCGGCTCGGTCGCATGCTCGATGGTCTCGACGACGGCGGCCCAGGTCGCGGGCGTCTCGGGCCGCGCGGCTTGCTCGACGGCGTCGTTTGCATTCGCGAGCAGCGTGTCGAGCGCGGGCGTCACGTGCTCGGGGCGAATTTCGCCGAAGCGGGGCAGGCCTGAGAAATCGAGAAGAGGGTTGGCGTTTGCGCTGACGGACATAGTGCTCCCTGGCGGTTTCGGTTTCGGGTTGGGGGAAGACGGCGGCGCACGGCGCCGGCCGTCGCGTCATGTCGACATTATTGGGGCGCATCGCGCGCTTTCCAATCGTTAGTTTCCAACGAAGCGATTGGGGCGGGAACGCGGGGCGGCGATGGCGGCCCGCTGCGCGCATACGCAGGCGTATGCATGCGGCGGGCGATAGGGGAGGGCGGGGAGGGCGTTTCCGGACCGTGAGCGTCCGGTTTTCCGCACGACGCTGCGAGGAGGCGCGCGGCAGCATGGCGGCCGACGCGGGCGGCCATCGCCTCCCGGAGCCGGCCGGCTCGCCGCCGCCGCAAGCGTTGGCGAACCCGCCGTCAGGCTGCGGCCGCGGCGCGCTCGGCGGCTTCGATCGTGTTGATGAGCAGCATCGTGATTGTCATCGGGCCGACACCGCCGGGCACGGGCGTGATGTGGCCCGCGACCTGCGAGACGCCTGCGAAGTCGACGTCGCCGCACAGCTTGCCTTCGTCGTTGCGGTTCATCCCGACGTCGATCACGGTCGCGCCCGGCTTCACCATGTCGGCCGTCAGCACGTTGCGCTTGCCGACCGCCGCGACGACGATGTCGGCTTGGCGCGTGTGCGCGGCGAGCTCGCGCGTCTTGCTGTGGCAGATCGTGACGGTCGCGCCCGCTTCGAGGAGCAGCAGCGCCATCGGCTTGCCGACGATGTTCGAGCGGCCGATCACGACCGCGTTCGCGCCCTGCAGCGGGATCTTGTATGCGTCGAACATCTTCATCACGCCGTACGGCGTGCACGGGCGAAAGAGCGGCTTGCCCGTCAGCAACGCGCCGGCGTTCGCGACGTGAAAGCCGTCGACGTCCTTCTCCGGCGCGATCGCCTCGATCACCTTGTGGCTGTCGATGTGCGCGGGCAGCGGCAACTGCACGAGGATGCCGTGGATTTTCGGATCGCGGTTCAGTTCGTCGATGCGCGCGAGCAGCTCGGGCTCGGAGAGCGTCGCCGGATAGCGGTCCTTCAGCGAGAAGAAGCCGTTGTCCTCGCACGCCTTGATCTTGTTGCGCACGTAGACTTCGCTCGCCGGGTTGTCGCCGACGAGGATCACCGCGAGGCCCGGGCGGTGGCCGCGCGCGGCTAGCGCGGCGGCGCGCTCGGCTGCTTGCGCGCGCAGGGTCTTCGAAAGGGCGTTGCCGTCGATCAGGGTGGCTGTCATGGTGGGAATTCGCTTGGGCGAGGTTGGATATGCGGGCGTGCGGCGCCGGGTTGCGCTGCAGCGAAGCATCGAATTATACCGCCCGCCTGTCGTCAGCCGACACCGACCAGGTCGATTCGCGCCATGCGCCGCGTGAGGCGCGGGAGAAAAACGGGGACGGCATGTGCCGGAGAGCGGGGATGCGCGCGGGCATGCAGGCGGACGACGGGACGGCGGGAACCGGAAACATCGCGCGCGCCGTCGCGCCGCAAAAAGAGCCGCTCGCCCGGCGCGCACCGGGCGGGAGAGGGGGCGTGGCGCCGCGCGTTACGCCTGTTTCTTCGACAGCGCGAGCCGCAGCAGATCGGCGACCGTGTTGACGTTGAGCTTTTCCATGATGTTCGCGCGGTGCGCCTCGACCGTCTTGATGCTGATTCCGAGGTCGTCGGCGATCTGCTTGTTCAGGCGGCCGGCGATGATCCGCTCGAGCACCTGCTGCTCGCGAGCCGTCAGCTTCGACAGGCGCTCGCTCGCCGCGCGCTGCTCCTGGACGCTCTTGCTCTCGCTGCGCGCCTTGTCGAGCATCCGCTCGACGAGCTTGCGCAGCTCGGCTTCGTCGAACGGCTTCTCGATGAAGTCCATCGCGCCTTTCTTCATCGTCGACACGGCCATCGGCACGTCGCCGTGGCCCGTCACGAAGATGATGGGGAGCGCCGCGTTCTCGGCGATCAGGCGCTCCTGCAGCTCGAGGCCGCTCATCCCGGACATCCGCACGTCGAGGATCAGGCACGCGATCTGTCCCGCCTGCTGCGCGGGCTGGTAGGCGTCGAGGAACTGCTCGGCGCTCGAGAAGCATTGCACGCGATAGCCGTTTGCCTCCAGCAGCCAGCGCAGCGAGTCGCGCACGGCCTCGTCGTCGTCGACGACAAAGACGGTTTCCTGAGAGGTGGTGACAGGGCTATTCATATCTCTCCCGTTACGGTTTGTGATGGCGATGTCTCGGATCCGCGACCGCGATCCTCCGGTTCCCCAACGGGCAGGCTGCAGTGGAACGTCGCGCCCGACACGAAGCCGTCAGGCTCGACGTTGTTGACCACCCACAGACGCCCGCGATGCGATTCGATGATCGAGCGGCAGATATTGAGCCCCATGCCCATCCCGTCCGACTTGGTGCTGTAGAACGGTTCGAACAGGCGTTCGGCCGTCGCCTCGTCGACGCCCGGACCCTGGTCGATCACGCGGATGTCGACGAAACCTGCTTCGAGGTCGGCGACGACGCGGATCACGCCGTTCTCCGCCTGCGGCCGCGCCTCCTGCATCGCCTCGGCCGCGTTCTTCATCAGGTTCACGAGCACCTGCTCGATCAACACGGGGTCGACATAAATAATAGGCATTCTTGCGCGGATTTCGGTGACGATCCGAATCCGGCGCTTTCTCGCCTCGATTTCGGCGAGCCCGACCGCGTCGGCGACGATGTCGGCGACGCGCGACGGCTGCCGCTTCGGCTCGCTGCGTTTCACGAACTCGCGGATCCGCTTGACGATCATCCCGGCCCGCAGCGCCTGCTGCGCGGTCTTCTCGAGCGCGGGCGCGAGCGTCTCGGGCGACGCGCGGCCGCTCTTCACGAGCGCGAGCGTGCCGGAGCAATAGTTGTTGATCGCGGCGAGCGGCTGGTTCAGCTCGTGCGCGATCGACGACGCCATCTCGCCCATCGTCATCAGCCGGCTCGTGAACTGCAGCTTCTCCTCCTGCTGGTGCGCGAGTTCCTGCGCCTTCTTGCGCGTCGTGATGTCGGTCGCGATCTGCATCTGCGCGAGGTGGCCGTCGACCCACTGGATGTACTGGCGGCGCACCTCGAACCACTTCTGAATGCTCTCGACGTACACCTCCTGCGCGTCCGCCGTGCTCTCGGTGAGCGCGGCGGCGGGCAGGCCGGCGTATGCGTCGACCAGGTCGATCGAGTCGGACGACGCCTGCGCGGTGTCGAAACCGCCGCCCGACAGCTCGAGATGGCCGTCCGGACGGATGCCGAACAGATGCCGGTAATAGCGGTTCGCGAACAGGAGCTCGGCCTCGTCCGCGGCGAGCACCGACACCGCGGCGTCGAGGCTTTCGAGCACTGTCGTGAAGCGCTCGTGCGCGGCCGCGAGCTCTTCGCGCGCGCGCTTCGGCTCGGTGATGTCGGTCATCGACGACATCCAGCCCGTCTGCCGGCCGGCGCTGTCGATGAGCGGCGATACGTACAGGCGCGCGTGAAAGAGCGAGCCGTCCTTGCGGCGCACGCGCAGCTCGAAGCCGGAAGAAGGCGCCTTGCCGCGCAGCGTCATGTCGAGCTGGCGCTGCATTTCCGGGTATGCATCGCGAGGCCAGTACGGGAACGGCGCGGTCTTGCCGACGAGGTCGCTCTCGTCCCAGCCCGTCATCCGGCAGAACGCCGGGTTCACGTGCGTGATCCGGCCGTGCATGTCGAGCACGCGCATGCCGATCAGCACCGAATTTTCCATCGCGCGGCGGAAGAACGCCTCCGCGTACAGCGCCTGCTGCGCCTCGAAGCGCTGCCGCGTGTGCTTCCACAGGCTCCAGAGGCTCCACAGCACGAAGCACGACAGGCCCGCGACGAGCCACACGAGCGTGTTGTTGGTCAGGTTCGTCGTTTGCGGGTACGCGTAGACGCGCACCGTGAGGCCCTGGCCGGGCGGGTCGAGCGGCAGGTCGTAGTGCGCGTCGCGCGGCAGCCGCGGGCGCGACGACGTCGACGCGAGCTCGCGGTTGTTCGCGTCGGTGATCGAGATCTTGTATTTCGCGGACAGCTCGGGCGGGATGTCGTGCTTCAGGATCCCTTCGACCGAGAACACCGCGGCGATCGAGCCGAGGTACTCGCGGTCGCGGATCACGGGCGTTTGCAGCGTCAGGTAGCCGTTGCCGAAGTCGTCGTAGACGAGCGGCGAGTACGACTGCCGGCGCGTGCCGCGCGCCTCGGCGTACGCGCCGCGCACGACTTCGTCCATCTGCGCGTCGCCCGGCTTCGCGAGCCGCTGGCCGAGGACCGGCAATTGCATCGTCGGCCAGCGTTTCGTGCCGGGCGACGTGTACCAGTTCAGATAGAGGATCTCGGGATGCGCCTGCATCACGTCGCCGACCGTCGCCTGGAACGCGTGCTCGTCGACGCGGCCCGCGGCGATGTCGCGCGAGAACGCCTGGAGCTGCTCCTGCGCGCTCGTCATCGACAGCCGGATCTGCTGCTGCGCCCACGCGACGTTGCGAAACAGCGTGTCTTCCTGCTGCTGCTCCTCGCGGCGGTTGAGGCTCCACAGAATGAGGCTCATCACGACGAGAAAGACCAGGATCGACAGCAGGGGGGTGAGCAGGTAAGAGTTGGACCACCACGGTCCGTGGTGCCAGCGGGACGGCTGCGACTCCGCCGGCGAGCCCGACGGTCGCGCCGAGCGAGCGAAAAGCCGATCGGTCAACATGGCAGGATTGTAGCTCAGCGCGCCATGCACAAAAGGCGTACAAGAAAGATTGAACCGAAAGCGGAATTATCGATACATGTTGCGCGGCAAATGCCGGCCGGATGAGTGCGGCGCAGCAATATTTCACATTACAAGAAATGATCTCATAATTCGAAAATTTTGTTGCGCGTTGCGTGCGACGCTCTTTACAATCCGCGGGAGCTTGTTGCAGCCGGCGGCACGCGTCGTCGCGCGAAGGCCATCTTCAATTCCAGGACACCCAGGAGACGAGAATGTCCGCTGTACCGAATGAAGTGATGAAGTACGTCGCGGCCGAACGCGACGACGACGCGCAGGAAACCGTCGAATGGCTCGAAGCGCTCGACGGCGTGATTTCCGCGGTCGGTCCCGGCCGCGCGCACTACCTGATCGAGAAGCAGATCGAATTCGCGCGGATGCACGGCGAGCACCTGCCGTTCTCTGCGAACACCCCGTACATCAACACGATTCCCGTCGAAGCCCAGGCGAGGATTCCGGGCGACCAGGACATCGAGCACCGGATCCGCTCGTACACGCGCTGGAACGCGATCGCGATGGTGTTGCGCGCGGGCAAGGATACGAACGTCGGCGGTCACATCGCGTCGTTCGCGTCGGCCGCGACGCTCTATGACGTCGGCTACAACCACTTCTGGCACGCCCCGTCCGCCGAGCACGGCGGCGATCTCGTGTTCGTGCAGGGCCACTCGTCGCCCGGAATCTACTCGCGCGCGTTCCTGCTCGGCCGCCTGACGGAAGCGCAGCTCGACAACTTCCGCCAGGAAGTGGGCGGCAACGGCATCTCGTCGTATCCGCACCCGTGGCTGATGCCGGATTTCTGGCAGTTCCCGACCGTGTCGATGGGCCTGGGCCCCATCATGGCGATCTACCAGGCGCGCTTCATGAAGTACCTGCAGGCGCGCGGCATCGCGAAGACGAACGGCCGCAAGGTCTGGGCGTTCCTCGGCGACGGCGAGACGGACGAACCGGAATCGCTCGGCGCGATCGGCATGGCGAGCCGCGAGAAGCTCGACAACCTCGTGTTCGTGATCAACTGCAACCTGCAGCGTCTCGACGGCCCGGTGCGCGGCAACGGCAAGATCATCCAGGAACTGGAATCGGAATTCCGCGGCGCCGGCTGGAACGTGATCAAGGTGATCTGGGGCGGCCGCTGGGATGCCCTCTTCGCGCGCGACAAGACGGGCGCGCTGATGCGCCGCATGATGGAAGTCGTCGACGGCGAATACCAGACGTACAAGTCGGAATCGGGCGCGTACGTGCGCGAGCACTTCTTCAACTCGCCGGAGCTGAAGGCGCTCGTCGCCGACTGGTCCGACGACGACATCTGGGCGCTGAACCGCGGCGGCCACGACCCGCACAAGATCTACGCGGCGTTCCACGAGGCGAGCAACTCGAAGGGCGCGCCGACGGTGATTCTCGCGAAGACCATCAAGGGCTACGGGATGGGTGAGTCGGGTCAGGCGATGAACATCACGCACCAGCAGAAGAAGCTGCCCGTCGAGCAACTGAAGAAGTTCCGCGACCAGTTCCGCCTGCCGATCACCGACGAGCAGATCGCCGACGTGCCGTACGTGAAGTTCGACGAAGGCTCGAAGGAGCTCGAATACATGCGCAAGCAGCGCATGGACCTCGGCGGCTACCTGCCGCAGCGCCGCCAGAAGGCCGAGTCGCTGCCGGTGCCGGCGCTCGACGCGTTCGAGCCGCTCCTGAAGGGCACGGGCGAAGGCCGCGAGATCTCGACGACGATGGCGTTCGTGCGGATCCTGAACATCCTGCTGAAGGACAAGACGCTCGGCAAGCGCGTCGTGCCGATCGTGCCCGACGAATCGCGCACGTTCGGCATGGAAGGTCTCTTCCGCCAGATCGGCATCTGGAACCAGGAAGGCCAGAAGTACGTGCCGGAGGATTCCGATCAGTTGATGTTCTACAAGGAATCGGAAACCGGCCAGATCCTGCAGGAAGGCATCAACGAAGCGGGCGGCATGTGCGACTGGATCGCGGCGGCGACGTCGTACTCGACGCACGGCGAGATCATGGTGCCGTTCTACATCTTCTATTCGATGTTCGGCTTCCAGCGGATCGGCGACCTCGCATGGGCGGCGGGCGACATGCGCTCGCGCGGCTTCCTGCTCGGCGGCACCGCAGGCCGCACGACGCTCAACGGCGAGGGCTTGCAGCACGAAGACGGCCACTCGCTGATGTGGGCGGCGTCGGTGCCGAACTGCGTGAGCTACGACCCGACGTTCGGCTACGAGCTCGCCGTCATTATGCAGGACGGTCTGCGCCGGATGGTGCAGGAGCAGGAGGACGTCTACTACTACGTGACGGTGATGAACGAGAACTACGAGCACCCGGCGATTCCGCAGGGCGAGCACGTGGCGGCCGACATCATCAAGGGCATGTATGCGTTCAGGAAGGCCGACGCCGGCAAGAAGGCGCCGCGCGTGCAACTGCTCGGCGCGGGCACGATCTTCAACGAAGTGATCGCCGCCGCGGACCTGCTGAAGAACGACTGGGGCGTCGCCGCCGATCTCTGGAGCGTGCCGAGCTTCACCGAGCTCGCGCGCGAAGGCCATGACGTCGAGCGCTGGAACCTGCTGCATCCGGCCGAGGCGCGCCGCCTGTCGCACGTGCAGACGTGCCTGAAGGACACGCAGGGCCCGGTGATCGCGTCGACCGACTACGTGCGCGCGCTTGCCGACCAGATCCGCGGCCAGATCGATCGCCGCTACGTCGTGCTCGGCACCGACGGCTTCGGCCGCTCGGACACGCGCGGCGCGCTGCGCCACTTCTTCGAGGTGGATCGCTACTGGGTCACGGTCGCGGCGCTCAACGCGCTCGCCGACGAAGGCGCGATCGAGCGCAAGGTCGTGGCGGACGCCATCGCGAAGTACGACCTCGACCCGGCCAAACCCAACCCGATGACGGTTTAACGCACGCGCCGCGCGCCCGTTCCCGCTTTCGACGAAGCGGGGGCGGCGCGGCGCGGCTCCGCCTTGCATGGGATCGCGGCAGGCCGCTCGCACGGCCTGCCGCGATCGACAGGAGACTGAAACAGATGAGTCAAGCGATCGAAGTCAAGGTGCCGGATATCGGCGATTACAAGGACGTGCCCGTCATCGAAGTGCTCGTGAAGCCGGGCGACGCGGTCGAGCCCGAGCAGTCGCTCGTCACGCTCGAGTCCGACAAGGCGACGATGGACGTGCCGAGCCCGTCGGCGGGCACGGTCAAGGAAGTGAAGGTGAAGGTCGGCGACGCGGTGTCGGAAGGCTCGCTGATCGTGCTGCTCGACGGCGCGCAGGCGGTGGGCAAGCTCGCGCAGGCGAACGGCGCCGCGGCGAGCGCCGCGCAGCCGGCGGCCGCGCCCGCGGCAGCCGCACCTGCGCCCGCGGTGGCGTCGGCGTCGGCGGGCGGCGGCACGGTCGAAGTGAAGGTGCCGGACATCGGCGACTACAAGGATGTGCCGGTGATCGAGATCGCCGTGAAGGTCGGCGATACGGTCGAGAAGGAGCAGTCGCTCGTCACGCTCGAGTCCGACAAGGCGACGATGGACGTGCCGAGCCCGGCCGCGGGCGTCGTCAAGGGCATCTTGGTGAAGGTTGGCGACGCGGTGTCGGAGGGCTCGCTGATTGTCGTGCTCGAAGCGTCGGGCGCCGCCGCGAGCGCGCCGCAGGCGGCCGCGCCCGCAGCCGCACCCGTGCAAGCCGCGCCCGCTCCGGCGCCCGCAGCCGCGCCCGCGCCGCAAGCGGCAACTGCAGCCGCGCCGGCGCCCGCCGCGAGCGGCGAGTACCGCGCGAGCCACGCGTCGCCGTCGGTGCGCAAGTTCGCGCGCGAACTCGGCGTCGACGTGTCGCGCGTCACGGGCACGGGGCCGAAGAGCCGCATCACGAAGGACGATGTCACCGCGTTCGTGAAGGGCGTGATGACGGGGCAGCGCGCGTCGCCCGCCGCCGCGGCCGCGCCGGCGGGCGGCGGCGAGCTGAACCTGCTGCCGTGGCCGAAGATCGATTTCGCGAAGTTCGGCCCGTTCGAGGCAAAGCCGCTGTCGCGGATCAAGAAGATTTCGGGTGCGAACCTGCACCGCAACTGGGTGATGATCCCGCACGTCACGAACAACGACGAAGCGGACATCACCGATCTCGAGGCGCTGCGCGTGCAACTGAACAAGGAGCACGAGAAGGCGGGCGTGAAGTTCACGATGCTCGCGTTCGTGATCAAGGCGGTCGTGGCGGCGCTCAAGAAGTTCCCGACCTTCAACGCGAGCCTCGATGGCGACAACCTCGTCTTCAAGCAGTACTACCACATCGGTTTCGCGGCCGACACGCCGAACGGCCTCGTCGTGCCGGTGATCCGCGACGCGGACAAGAAGGGCCTCGTCGACATCGCAAAGGAAATGAGCGAGTTGTCGAAGGCCGCGCGCGAAGGCAAGCTGAAGCCGGACCAGATGCAGGGCGGCTGCTTCTCGATCTCGTCGCTCGGCGGGATCGGCGGCACGCACTTCACGCCGATCATCAACGCGCCGGAAGTGGCGATCCTCGGGTTGTCGCGCGGCCAGATGAAGCCGGTGTGGGACGGCAAGCAGTTCGTGCCGCGTCTCACGCTGCCGCTGTCGCTGTCGTATGACCATCGCGTGATCGATGGCGCGGAAGCGGCGCGGTTCAATGCGTATCTGGGGTCGCTGCTTGGCGACTTCCGGCGCGTGATTCTTTGATGAGCGATGGACCTCGCAGGGGCCTGGGTCAATGTCGTTGATCCGCGCTCCGTCGTTGAACTCGTTTTCTTGACGGTCTGTATGCGTCGCCCCTCCCCTGGGGCGGGAGGCACTTTTCTTTGTCTTGCCAAAGAAAAGTGACCAAAAGAGAGGCGCGTCCCTGGGTGGACGGCAAAGGTGGCGCTGCCCAGGTTCCCGTTCTCCAGACAGGCCGTAGTTCAACGCGCGAGTTCCACTCCCTCTGTCAGCAGCCAAACAAGTAGGGGACGTACATGAGTCTCATCGAAGTCAAGGTTCCGGATATCGGCGATTTCAGCGGCGTCGACGTCATCGAAGTCAACATCAAGCCCGGCGACGTGATCGAAAAAGAGCAGACGCTCCTCACGCTCGAATCGGACAAGGCCTCCATGGAAGTGCCGAGCGACGTCGCCGGCACCGTCAAGGAAATCCTGGTCAAGGCCGGCGACAAGGTCTCGCAAGGCACCGTGATCGCGCTCGTCGAGGCGTCAGCCGCTGCCGCAGCACCCGCGAAGACGGCCGAGCCGGCGAAGCCCGCAGCACCGGCCGCCGCGCCCGCAGCCGCTTCGGCCGCCGCGCCGCAAGCCGGCAGCTACGCCGGCGCCGCCGACATTGAGTGCGACATGCTCGTGCTCGGCGCCGGCCCCGGCGGCTATTCGGCCGCGTTCCGCGCCGCCGATCTCGGTATGAAGACGGTGCTCGTCGAGCGCTACCCGACGCTCGGCGGCGTGTGCCTGAACGTCGGCTGCATCCCGTCGAAGGCGCTGCTGCATACGGCGCTCGTCGTCGAAGAGGCCGAGGCGCTCGCCGCGCACGGCATCTCGTTCGGCAAGCCCGAAGTCAACCTCGACAAGCTGCGCGACTTCAAGTCCGGCGTCGTCAAGAAACTGACGACGGGCCTCGCCGGCATGGCGAAGGCGCGCAAGGTCGAAGTCGTGACGGGCGCCGGCGCGTTCGTCGATCCGCATCACATGGAAGTGCAGGGCGAAGGCGGGAAGAAGGTCGTCCGCTTCAAGCAGGCGATCATCGCGGCCGGCTCGCAGTCGGTGAAGCTGCCGTTCCTGCCGGAAGACCCGCGCATCGTCGATTCGACGGGCGCGCTCGAGTTGCGCCAGCAGCCGAAGCGCATGCTCGTGATCGGCGGCGGCATCATCGGCCTCGAAATGGCGACCGTCTACTCGACGCTCGGCGCGGAGATCGACGTCGTCGAAATGCTCGACAGCCTGATGAACGGCGCGGACCGCGACCTCGTCAAGGTCTGGGAAAAATACAACGTGAAGCGCTTCGGCAACGTGATGCTGAAGACGAAGACGGTCGGCGCGGAGGCGAAGGAAGACGGCATCTACGTGAAGTTCGAGGGCGAGAAGGCGCCGGCGGACGCGCAGCGCTACGACCTCGTGCTCGTCGCGGTGGGCCGCAGCCCGAACGGCAAGAGGATCGGCGCCGAGAAGGCGGGCGTCGCCGTCACCGAGCGCGGCTTCATCGAAGTCGACAGGCAGATGCGCACGAACGTCCCGCACATCTTCGCGATCGGCGACATCGTCGGCCAGCCGATGCTCGCGCACAAGGCGGTGCACGAAGGCCACGTCGCGGCGGAAGCGGCGCACGGCGAGAAGGCCTACTTCGACGCGCTGCAGATTCCGTCGGTGGCCTACACCGATCCGGAAGTCGCGTGGGCGGGCAAGACGGAAGACCAGTGCAAGGCCGAAGGCATCAAGTACGGCAAGGCGGTGTTCCCGTGGGCCGCGTCGGGCCGCGCGATCGCGAACGGCCGCGACGAGGGGTTCACGAAGCTGATCTTCGACGAGGAAACGCATCGCGTGATTGGCGGCGGCATCGTCGGCCTGAACGCGGGCGACCTCATCAGCGAAGTGTGCCTCGCGGTCGAGATGGGCGCGGATGCGGAAGACATCGGCAAGACGATCCATCCGCACCCGACGCTCGGCGAATCGGTCGGCATGGCCGCCGAGCTGTACGAAGGCGTCTGCACGGACCTGCCGCCGCAACGCAAGAAGTAAGCGCCGCGGCCGGCCGGCTGCGACGGCGCAAGAAACGGCGCCTCCCGAAACGAACCGCACGCGGAAAGCCGACATCCGGCTTCGCGCGATCGGTTCAAAAAGGGAGGCGCCGTTTTGTTTGGCTGCGGGCGAACGGGAAGGGCGTTCGCGGGCGGGTCACAGCCATGAAAAAAGCCGCGCACATGCGCGGCTTTCCCCAAATCGAGCAGGCAGTGACGCCGGCGCTTACGCGGTCTTGCCGGTGCTGCTGCGGCGCGATGCGGCGGCCGCGGTGTTCGCCGCCTTCGTGGCGACGGCGGCAGCGGCGTTGAAGTTCGTTTCGGCGATTTCGACCGCTTGCTTCGCGGCCTTCTGCACCGTTTCGTACGTCGTGTTCGCGGCGTTGATCGCCGACTTCAGCGCGGCGACGGCCGTTTCCGAGCCGGCCGGCGCGTTCTTCGCGACGTTGTCGACGAGCGCTTGCACCTTGCGGTTCTGTTCCTCGTATTGCGCCTCGGCGACCTTCGCGAATTCGGCTTGCGTGGCCGACGCGATTTCGTACACATGGCGGCCGTACGCGAGCACCTTCTCGGCGATCGGCTGCGTGAGGCTTGCCTGCAGCGCGAGGAGTTCCTGCGTGTCCTTTACCGACAGCGCGCGCTGCACGTTTTCCTGGCTTTCAGCGAGCGTCGACTTCACCACTTGCAGATTCAGTTCGATCAGCTTTTCGACGCCTTCAAACGCCTTCGTCGTGAGACCGAAGAGGCTTTCGATGTTGGCTTTCTGGGCGGCGGCGATTTGCTCGGGGGTCAGCAAGGACATGTTCATGCTCCTGAGGTTCGATCGATGATCGTGAAGGAAAAGGGCACAACTTTGGGGAACAGATGCCTGAAACTGCTTTGTGCAACGCAACAATGGTTTCTATTTTAGGGCGTCAGGATTGAATGTCAAGTGCTTTTGGTGCATTGCACAATCCTGACAATCCTTAAGTAAAACAATAGTTTGCGTTATCTCGTTGGTATCGGTTTCAGCGCCTGTGCGAAGCCGGTTCGGCCGCGTGTCGCATTGACGCAGGCGCACTATAGCGACGCGGTAAACCGATTGGAGCGACGGAACGTTTAACATTCTGGCTTGTCGAACCGACCGCCGTTTTCGGCTCGGCGGCGGGCGCGAACCCATGCGCGAACGTCCGCTGCGAGCCCGTCGGCGGGCCGTTCGGCCCGCTTCGCTGCCGTATTCGTGGTTTCCCCTGCTTCAGCTTGTCCGTTGCGACGCCGATATTCTGGTCAACCGATGGGTGATTCGTGTGTCGCGCGCGTCGGGCGTCTCGTTTTCTTCATCGTATTTTTCGATGGGAAAGGCGGGGCCGATTGGCCTGGTATGACCGATTCTTACATTCCGGTTTAACGAAGATCGGTAAGTGCCTAATATTGCTTATTTTTTCAGCTTTTACTACACTTGCGGAAACTTCCCGCCGTTTTGTTCGGACCCCAATGAAAGCCCAATTGTTTGCACCGCTCAGGATGATGCAGAGCGTGGCGCTCGGCACCGCTGTCTCGGTCGCCGTCTCGCTGATGGTGGCGACGGCCGCCGTCGCGCCCGCGGACGCGTTTGCCGCCACCGCCAAGACCGCGCAGAGCGCGAAAGGCAAGAAGAGCGCGGCGAAGAAGTCGCTGCGCGCCGCGTCGTCGAGTGCCGGGCCGCGCGCGAAAGGCGCGCGCAAGCGCGTGACCTACGTGTCGAACGGCCGGCATCGCAGCGGCGTGCGCCGCGTCGCGTTCGAGCCGCGCCCGCCGTCGGTGGGCCAGGCGTTCGGCCTGCACGAGACGCCCGATTCGCTCGCGCTGCGCTCGAGCGTCGCGTACGTCGTCGACCAGAACACGTCCGAGCCGCTCTTCGACAAGAATTCGCATGCGGTCGTGCCGATCGCGTCGATCACGAAGCTGATGACCGCGATGGTCGTCCTCGACTCGAAGGCGCCGCTCACCGACCAGATCGACGTGACCGACGAAGACCGCGATTACGAGAAGGGCACGGGTTCGCGCCTGTCGGTTGGCTCGGTGCTGTCGCGCGAGGACATGCTGCACATCGCGCTGATGGCGTCGGAGAACCGCGCGGCGGCCGCGCTGTCGCGCTACTACACGGGCGGCCGCCCGGCGTTCATCGCGGCGATGAACGCGAAGGCGAAGTCGCTCGGCATGAGCGACACGCACTTCGAGAATTCGACGGGCCTGTCGAGCCAGAACGTGTCGAGCGCGCGCGATCTCGTGAAGATGGTGAACGCGGCGTACCAGTACCCGCTCATCCGCAAGTTCTCGACCGATCGCAGCTACGAGGTCAACACCGGCAAGCGGATGCTCGCGTACAACAGCACGAACGCGCTCGTGCGCAATCCGTCGTGGGACATCGGCCTGCAGAAGACGGGCTTCATCAACGAAGCGGGCGAGTGCCTCGTGATGCAGACGACGATTCACAGCCGTCCGATCGTGATGGTGCTGCTCGATTCGTTTGGCAAGTATTCGCGTTTCGCCGATGCGTCGCGCGTGCGCAACTGGCTCGACAACGGCGGCGGCGAGCGTCTGACGGCGGCGAACACGTCGACGGGCGGAACCTGATCGCGCGGCCGTCCGATTGTGGCGTTGCTCAGCAAAAAGCCCCGCATTCGCGGGGCTTTTTCGTGTGCGTGGCCCGCGGGCGACCGGCCGACGAAAGCGCGCAAGCGTAGTACGCGCCTACGCCTGCTTTTGCGCCGGCGCGTCCACGTCCTTCGCGGTTTCCGGCCGATAGCCGAGCGATTCGGAGATCGTGAGCGCCGTGCGGCTCAACTGGCCGAGCCATGCGTCCTGCAGCCGGTCGGCGGGCGCGGACAGCGACAGCCCCGCGACCAGCTTGCCGGAATCGTCGTAGATGCCGGCCGCGATGCAGCGCACGCCAAGCTCCAGTTCCTCGTTGTCGCGCGCGCACGCTTGCTGGCGCACGAGCGTCAATTCGCGCTCGAGCTTCGGCAGCTCGGTGATACTGTTCTGCGTATGGCCGGCGAGGCCCGTGCGCGTCGCGTATGCGCGCACCCGCGACGTCTCGTCGGCCGCGAGGAACAGCTTGCCGACCGACGTCAGGTGCAGCGGCGCGCGGCCGCCGATCGCGCGGACGACCTGCATCCCCGAGCGCTCCGAGTACGCGCGTTCGATGTAGACGATCTCGTCGCCCTGGCGCACCGACAGGTTCACGGTCTGCCCCGTCATCCGGTGCAGCTCGCGCATCGGCATCAGCGCGGCGTCGCGCACTGACAGGCGGGCCTTCACGAGGTTGCCGAGTTCGAGCAGGCGCATGCCGAGCCGGTACGTGCCGGGATCGGACCGGTCGACGAGACGGCAGGTCACCATGTCGTTCAGGATACGGTGCGCGGTGGAGGGATGCAGTTCGGTGCGCTGCGCGAGTTCCTTCAGGCTGACCGGATCGCTGTGCGCGGCGAGCGCATCGAGGAGCCGCATCATCCGTTCGATCACCTGGATCGACGTTTTGGAATCCGGGTTCGGGTTGCTCATCGTGGGAAATCGATTGCCGCATCAAATACCAATGCGTCGATTGTATCTCGTATCGTGAAAAAAGCGAACGGTGTTCGAGGAAGTCCTCGCTTGGCGCCGGACGCGGCGTTTCTTTGCGCGGGGGCGTTGGTCGCGCCGCGCGAACGGCGGATAATGAGCGGCGTTTTCTCGAAGGGGCGCCTATGCGAGTCGGATTGTTCGTCACATGCCTCGTCGACCTGATGCGGCCCGAGATCGGCTTTTCGGCACTCAAGCTGCTGAAGCAGGCGGGCTGCGACGTCGTCGTGCCGCCCACGCAGACCTGCTGCGGCCAGCCCGCGTACAACTCGGGCGAGCGCGCGCTCGCGCGCGATCTCGCCGAAAAGACGCTCGGCGAATTCGAAGCGCTCGACTATGTCGTCGTGCCGTCGGGCTCGTGCGGCGGGATGATCCGGGTCCATTACGGCGACCTCTTTCGCGACGATCCCGAGCTGATGGCGCGCTACGGGCGTCTGCGCGCGAAGGTCTACGAACTGACCGACTTCTTCGTCAACGTCGCGCAGGTGGCGCTCAAGCCGGGCGAGTTCAAGGGGCCCGTCACGTACCACGATTCGTGCTCCGGCCTGCGCGAGCTCGGCGTGAAGGCGCAGCCGCGCGCGCTGCTCGCGCAGCGTGGCGTCGCCGTCGACGAAATGAAGGACTGCGAGCACTGTTGCGGCTTTGGCGGCACGTTCGCGGTGAAGTACGGCGACATCTCGACCGCGATCGTCGACGAGAAGTGCGCGAACGTGCGCGCGACGGGCGCGGGCGCGGTCGTGCTCGGCGATCTCGGCTGCATGCTGAACATCGAAGGGCGGCTGCGCCGCACGGGCGACCGCGACACGCGCGTGCTGCACGTCGCGCAGGTGCTCGCGGGCGACGTCTGAGCGTCTCGCCCCGGACGGATCGGCCGCGCCACGCGCGCCGCGCCGCCGTTCGCCGCCGATCACCGATACGAACCCGCGACGAGATCCACGAACTTCACGAGCCGCCATGCAGGTCCAATCGATGCACTTCAAGGCGCGCGCCGGCGAAAAGCTCGCCGATGCGCGCCTGCAGGAAAACCTCGGAAGGCTGTCGACGAAATTCGTGTCGGGCCGCGCCGAGGCGATCACGCAGATCGATTTCGTCGCGACGCGCGCGGAGCTGAAGGCGCGCCGCAACCGTGCGCTGGAACGGCTCGACGTGTGGCTCGAGATGTTCGAGCGCGAGGCGACGCGACGCGGTACGACCGTGCTGTACGCGGAGACGACAGGCGACGCGGCGACGCTCATCGCCGACATCGCGCGCCGGCACGGCGTGAAGAAGGTCGTCAAGACGAAATCGATGGTGACCGAGGAAGCGAATCTCAACGCGGTGCTCGGCCGGCTCGGCGTGCAGTCGATCGAGACGGACCTCGGCGAATACATCCTGCAGATCAACGACAACGAGCCGCCGAGCCACATCATCGCGCCCGTGCTGCACCGGGACAAGGAGGAGGTTGCCACGCTGTTCGCGAAGACGCACGGGCGGCCGCGCCTCACCGAGATTGCCGAGATGACCCGCGAGGCGCGCGAGGTTCTGCGCCCGCATTTCCTGTCGGCGGACATGGGCGTGACGGGCGGCAACTTCGTGATCGCCGAGACGGGCTCCGTCGTGCTCGTGACGAACGAGGGCAACGAAGGGATGTGCACGGTGCTGCCGCGTGTGCACGTCGCGGTGACGGGGATCGAGAAGGTGCTGCCGACGCTCGAGGATCTCGCGACCGCGATGCGCCTGTTGCCGCGCTCGGCGACCGGGCAGAAGACGTCGAACTATTTCTCGCTGCTGACCGGCGCGCGCGGCGACGGCGACGAGGACGGGCCCGAGCACGCGTACGTCGTGCTCGTCGACGGCGGCCGCAGCGGGCTCATCGGCGGCGAATTCCAGGAGATGCTGCGCTGCATCCGCTGCGGTGCGTGCATGAACCATTGCCCGGTCTACCAGAAGGTCGGCGGGCACGCGTACGGCTGGGTGTATCCGGGGCCGATGGGCTCGGTGCTGACGCCGAGCTACGTCGGGCTCGGCAACGCGCTCGATTTGCCGCAGGCGGCGACGCTCTGCGGCGAGTGCGACAGCGTCTGCCCGGTCGGCATCCCGATTTCGGGCTTGCTGCGCAAGCTGCGCGAGAAGCAGGTCGAGCGGCGCCTGCGGCCGTGGCGCGAGCGCGCGGCGCTCGCCGCGTGGGGCTTCTTCGCGCGGCGGCCGGCGCTGTACGCGCTCGCGACGAAGCTCGCGGTTCGCGTGCTCGAGCGGGCGGGCGGCGCGCCGGGTGGCGTGGCGGGCGCGTTCGGACGCTTGCCGTTCGCGCGCGCCTGGACTCGAGGCTGGACCGATACGCGCGACATCCCGGCGCCCGCCGGCCGGACGTTCCGCGAGCTGTACGCAGCGTCGCGCACGCATCTCGATCCGTCCTCGACGCGCTGATCCGACGGCGGGCAAGCGCGTCGCGAAGCCCCGCTCGAGCGGGCGGGGCACAAGTCGCGCCGCGACTGTTCATCGAGCGACAACACTGCGTTCGCTATTCGTGGATTTATCTCGATAGGTGCGGTCTATAGAATCTCGACATCAGCATGGGAGGAATGCCCTGTGCACCAGCCGAGAGAGGTCGCATCATGAGAAAGACAATATCGATGTACTGGCCGCTTGCGATCGTCGTGCCGCTCGCCGCCGCCTACCTGTATCTGTCCGAAGCCACGCCGCGGAGCGCGCCCGCGATCGCACGCGACACGTCGGCAGAGCTCGCGCGCGCCGTGTCATACGGGCTCGTCGACGACGCGTCGCAGCCGCTGCCCGCCGCGCCGAACGTTGCGCCGCTCGCCGGCCCGAAGGCGCTGTGAGGCGGGATCTGGCGCAAGCGAGAATCGGCGCGCCTTTGTATAATGGTATGTTACTCATCCGAGCGGTTCTCCGCGACTGTCTGGCTGCACGATGAAAAGCGTCGCGATCTGCTTTGTCTGCCTCGGCAACATCTGCCGCTCGCCCACCGCGGAAGGGGTGATGCGCCATCAGGTGGCGGCAGCGGGGCTCGACGCGGCGATCCAGATCGATTCGGCCGGCACGGGCGACTGGCACGTCGGCGAGGCGCCCGACGCACGCGCGCAGCAGGCGGCGCGCGCGCGGGGCTACGATCTGTCGGCGCTGCGGGCGCGGCAGATCGGCGATGCCGATTTCGAGCGCTTCGATCTCGTGCTCGCGATGGATTGCGCCAATCTCGCGGAGTTGCGCAAGCGCTGCCCGCCGCAATATCGGGGCAAGATCCGGCTCCTGATGGCTTACGCGGGCGACGGATCGGCGGGCGAAATCACCGATCCTTATTTCGGCGGCGCGCGTGGCTTCGAGCGGGTGCTCGATCAGTGCGAGGACGCGTGCCGCGGCCTCCTCGAAAGCCTGCGTGAAACGGCGCGCTGAAGCGCCGCATACAACCCCTTTTAGCGGCATGGATACTTGACTAAATTGGTCAAATATTTATACTTGACCAAAATCGTCAAGATTGCTGCCCATTCAATACCATGAGACTCACCACCAAAGGCCGTTTCGCCGTCACGGCGATGATCGACTTGGCGCTACGCCAGGAGCAAGGCCCGGTGACGCTTGCAGGCATCAGCCAGCGCCAGCGGATTTCGCTCTCCTACCTCGAGCAATTGTTCGGCAAGCTGCGCCGGCATGAAATCGTCGAATCGGTCCGCGGGCCGGGCGGCGGCTACAACCTCGCGCGCCGTGCGCAGGACGTGACGGTCGCCGACATCATCATCGCGGTCGACGAGCCGCTCGATGCGACCCAATGCGGCGGCAAGGGCACGTGCGAGGGCTCGAAGCAGCACGACGGCCATTGCATGACGCACGAGCTCTGGTCGACGCTGAACCAGAAGATGGTCGAATACCTCGATTCGGTGTCGCTGCAGGATCTCGTCGATCAGCAGCGCGCCCGCGAAGGCACGCCCCCCGCCGTGCTGCGCGACAAGCGCAAGCCGGAGCCCGTCGCGGCGAGCGTCGAGCCGGTCCGCTCGATTCCGCTCGGTCCGAATTCGGTCTTCAACATCGCGAGCTCATGAGCGCCGCGCACTGAACGCGGCCCGCACAACGAATAGTCCCCGCACTGAACGCATACCCGGAGCGATAGATGAACAACGAGATCCCCCACCTGCCCATCTACATGGACTACAGCGCGACGACGCCCGTCGATCCGCGCGTCGTCGACAAGATGGTGCCGTATCTGCGCGAGCAGTTCGGCAACCCGGCGTCCCGCAGCCACGCATACGGCTGGGATGCGGAGCGCGCGGTCGAAGAGGCGCGCGAGCAGGTGGCGGCGCTCGTGAACGCCGATCCGCGCGAGATCATCTGGACGTCCGGCGCGACCGAATCCGACAACCTCGCGATCAAGGGCGCCGCGCACTTCTATCAGGGCAAGGGCAAGCACATCGTCACCGTGAAGACCGAGCACAAGGCGGTGCTCGACACCTGCCGCGAGCTCGAGCGCGAAGGCTTCGAAGTGACCTATCTCGACGTGAAGGACGACGGTCTCGTCGATCTCGACGTGCTCAAGGCCGCGCTGCGCCCGGACACGATCCTCGTGTCGGTGATGCACGTGAACAACGAGATCGGCGTGATCCAGGACATCGGGACGATCGGCGAGATCTGCCGCGAGAAGGGCATCATTTTCCACGTCGACGCCGCGCAGGCGACGGGCAAGGTCGAGATCGACCTCGCGAAGCTGAAGGTCGACCTGATGTCGTTCTCCGCGCACAAGACCTACGGCCCGAAGGGCATCGGTGCGCTGTACGTGCGCCGCAAGCCGCGCGTGCGCATCGAGGCGCAGATGCACGGCGGCGGCCACGAGCGCGGAATGCGCTCGGGCACGCTGCCGACGCACCAGATCGTCGGCATGGGCGAGGCGTTCCGGATCGCGCGCGAAGAAATGGCGACCGAGAACGAGCGTATCCGGATGCTGCGCGACAAGCTGCTGCGCGGCCTGTCGGAAATTGACGAAACCTACGTGAACGGCGATCTCGAGCAACGGATTCCGCACAACCTGAACATCAGCTTCAATTTCGTCGAAGGCGAATCGCTGATCATGGCGATCAAGGACGTCGCGGTGTCGTCGGGCTCCGCGTGCACGTCGGCGTCGCTCGAGCCGTCCTACGTGCTGCGCGCGCTCGGCCGCAACGACGAGCTCGCGCACAGCTCGATCCGCTTCACGGTCGGCCGCTTCACGACGGAGCAGGAAGTCGACTACGTGATCGACCTGCTGAAGAGCAAGATCGCGAAGCTGCGCGACCTGTCGCCGCTTTGGGAGATGCATCAGGAAGGCATCGATCTGTCGACGATCGAATGGGCGGCGCACTGAGCGCAGCGACTTTTTCGCGGGCGACGGCGCGCCGCGCAGACGAAACGAAGCAAGGAGCATGAGTCATGTCTTACAGCAACAAGGTTCTGGATCACTACGAAAATCCGCGTAACGTCGGCTCGTTCGCGAAGGACGACGAAGCGGTGGGCACCGGCATGGTCGGCGCGCCCGCTTGCGGCGACGTGATGAAGCTGCAGATCCGCGTCGGCGAGAACGGCGTGATCGAAGACGCGAAGTTCAAGACCTACGGTTGCGGGTCGGCGATCGCGTCGAGTTCGCTCGTCACCGAGTGGGTGAAGGGCAAGACGCTCGACGAGGCGCTCGCGATCAAGAACACGCAGATCGCCGAGGAACTCGCGCTGCCGCCCGTGAAGATCCACTGCTCGATCCTCGCGGAAGACGCGATCAAGGCGGCCGTGGCCGACTACAAGAAGCGCCACGAAATGGCCGAAGACGGCAAGGCCGCCGCGTAAGCGGCCGCGGGTTCGACGGACGGCGGATTGGGGTTTGGACGCATGACGCACGAAGCCGGCTTCGTGCGAAGAAGGACATTTATGGCTATCACACTGACCGAAAAGGCTGCGCAACATGTGCAGAAGTATCTGACGCGGCGCGGCAAGGGGCTGGGCCTGCGGCTCGGCGTGCGCACGACCGGCTGCTCGGGCCTTGCGTACAAGCTCGAGTACGTCGACGAGCTCGCCCCCGAGGATCAGATGTTCGAAAGCCACGGCGTGAAGGTCTTCGTCGATCCGAAAAGTCTTGCGTACATCGACGGCACGGAGCTCGACTTCGCGCGCGAAGGGTTGAACGAGGGGTTCAGGTTCAACAACCCAAACGTGAAGGACGAGTGCGGCTGCGGCGAATCGTTCCGCGTGTGACGGCGCTCCGCGCGAGGCGGGCAAGAGGCGGCGCGGGCCGCCTTTTTAATGGGCGGCACTTCGGTCGACGTCGTGCCGCAGTCGACAACGAGTTGAGCGCGAGAGCGACTACGCGATGGTTTCGCTGAAGGACAGCCACTTCGATCTCTTTCATTTGCCGGCGCAATTCGCGCTCGACGAGCCCACGCTCGACGCCGCGTACCGCGCCGTGCAATCGCAGGTGCACCCGGATCGCTTCGCCGCGGCGGGCGACGCGCAAAAGCGCATCGCGATGCAATGGGCGACGCGCGCGAACGAGGCGTACCAGACGCTGCGCGATCCGCTCAAGCGGGCGACGTACCTGCTGCATCTGCGCGGCGTCGACGTCGGCGCGGAGGACAACACGGCGATGGAGCCGGCGTTCCTGATGCAGCAGATGGAGTGGCGCGAGCGCATCGAGGATGCGGCGGCCGCGAAGAACGTCGGCGAGCTCGACGCGCTCCTCGCCGAATTGCGCGACGATCGGCGCGCGCGCCTCGCGAAGCTGGGCGCGCTGCTCGACAGCGGCTCGGACCAGGGCGCGGCCGAGGCCGTGCGGCAACTGATGTTCGTCGAGCGCGTGTCGGCCGAGATCGGCGCTCAGATCGAGCGCCTCGAACACTAACCGCGCGCGTGACGCACGCGATGCAAGCGGGGCTTCGGCCCTTATCGAACACACAGAGATGGCTTTACTGCAAATTTCCGAACCCGGCATGGCGCCTGCGCCGCATCAGCGGCGCCTCGCCGTCGGCATCGACCTCGGCACGACGAATTCGCTCGTCGCAGCGGTGCGCAACAGCATTCCGGAAGCGCTGCCCGACGACGCGGGCCGCGTGCTGCTGCCGTCCGTCGTCCGCTATCTGGAGAAGGGTGGCCGCCGGATCGGTCATGCCGCGAAGGAAGAGGCGGCGATCGACCCGCGCAACACGATCGTGTCGGTCAAGCGCTTCATGGGGCGCGGCAAGGCGGAAGTCGAGGGCGCGGCGAACGCGCCGTACGAATTCGTCGACGCGCCCGGCATGGTGCAGATCCGCACGGTCGACGGCGTGAAGAGCCCGGTCGAGGTATCGGCGGAAATTCTCGCGACGCTGCGGCAACGCGCCGAGGATTCGCTCGGCGACGACCTAGTCGGCGCAGTGATCACGGTGCCCGCGTATTTCGACGATGCGCAGCGCCAGGCGACGAAGGACGCCGCGCGGCTCGCGGGCCTGAACGTGCTGCGCCTGTTGAACGAGCCGACCGCGGCCGCGATCGCGTATGGGCTCGACAACGGCGCTGAGGGCCTCTACGCGGTCTACGACCTCGGCGGCGGCACGTTCGATCTGTCGATCCTGAAGCTCACGAAGGGCGTGTTCGAGGTGCTGGCGGCGGGCGGCGATTCCGCGCTCGGCGGCGACGATTTCGATCACCTGCTGTTCGCGCACGTGCTCGCGCAGGCCGGCCTCGACGCGGCCGCGCTCGCGCCCGAGGACGTGCGCCTGCTGCTCGATCGCGTGCGCGGCGCGAAGGAGGCGCTGTCGGCCGCGCAGCAGGCGCGCCTCGACGTGAAGCTGTCGACGGGCGAAAAGCTCGCGCAGACGATCACGCGCGACGCGTTCGCCGCGCTCGTCGAGCCGCTCGTGCAGCGCACGCTTGCGCCCACCCGCAAGGCGCTGCGCGACGCGCAGGTGAGCGCGGCCGACATCAAGGGCGTCGTGCTCGTCGGCGGCGCGACGCGCATGCCGGTGATCCGGGACGCGGTCGCGAAGCATTTCGGCCAGCCGCCGCTCGTCAATCTCGATCCGGACCAGGTCGTGGCGCTCGGCGCGGCGATCCAGGCGGATCTGCTCGCGGGCAACCGCAGCGGCGGCGACGACTGGCTGCTGCTCGACGTGATTCCGCTGTCGCTCGGCGTCGAGACGATGGGCGGCCTTGTCGAGAAGATCATTCCGCGCAACTCGACGATTCCCGTCGCGCGCGCGCAGGAATTCACGACGTTCAAGGACGGCCAGACCGCAATGGCGATCCACGTCGTGCAGGGCGAGCGCGAGCTCGTCGCCGATTGCCGGTCGCTCGCGCGCTTCGAGCTGCGCGGCATTCCGCCGATGGCGGCGGGCGCCGCGCGGATTCGCGTGACCTATCAGGTCGACGCGGACGGTCTGCTGTCGGTGTTCGCGCGCGAGCAGCACTCGGGCGTCGAGGCGTCGGTCGTCGTGAAGCCGTCGTACGGCCTCGGCGACGACGACATTGCGCGCATGCTCGAAGACAGCTTCAAGACGGCCGAAGTCGACATGCGCGCGCGCGCGCTGCGCGAGGCGCAGGTCGAGGCGCAGCGCCTCGTCGAGGCGACGGAGGCGGCGCTCGCCGCCGACGGGGATCTGCTCGACGTGAGCGAGCGTGCGATGGTCGACGGACTCGTCGCGTCGCTGCGCGCGGCCGCGCCGGGCGACGATGCGAATGTGATCGACGCGGCGACGAAGGCGCTCGCCGAGGGTACCGACGAATTCGCCGCGCGCCGGATGGACAAGAGCATCAAGCGGGCGCTCGCCGGCCGCAAGCTCGACGAGATCTGAATGCGAACCGCGCCGTGCGGCCGACCGGCCGCCAGCGCGGCGATGGACGGCGCGGCAGCGGGCCGCGCACTGGTTGAACGAACGGAACGAACATGCCTCAACTCGTAGTACTGCCGCACGTCGAATTGTGCCCGGACGGCGCGGTGATCGACGCCGTGCCCGGCAAGAGCATCTGCGACAACCTGCTCGACAACGGTGTGGAGATCGAGCATGCGTGCGAGAAGTCGTGCGCGTGCACGACGTGCCACGTGATCATTCGCGAAGGCTTCAACGAGCTCGAGCCGTCCGAGGAGGACGAGGACGATCTGCTCGACAAGGCGTGGGGCCTCGAGCCGACGTCGCGCCTGTCGTGCCAGGCGATCGTGAAGGAGGGCGTGGATCTGGTCGTCGAGATTCCGAAGTACTCGATCAACCACGCGAAGGAAAATCACTGACGACGAGGAGGTTCGACGATGAAATGGACCGATTCCCGCGAGATCGCGCTCGCGCTCGCGGACAAGCATCCGGATGTCGACCCGAAGCGGATCAATTTCGTCGATTTGCGGCAGTGGGTGCTGGAACTGGATGGCTTCGACGACGATCCGGGCCATTCGGGCGAGAAGATTCTCGAGGCGATCCAGGCGCACTGGCTCGACGAATCGGACTTCGACGACGAGGATTGACGCGGCGCATCCGGCCGCGCCGGCGCGGCAATGTCGCGGCGGGGTGACGATGCGGCGACGCGAAGCCTCCTGCAAGCGTTCGAAGGAAATTCAGGGAAAAACGGCTCGTGAAGCAATCACGAGCCGTTTTTTTGTGTCCGGCAGGCGGCGGGGCACGGAGGCCGCTCGCGTCACGCGCCGACGAGCGTGCCGTTCTCGATGCGCACGCGCTGGCCTTGGCCGAACGGCGGCGGGTTGTGGTACGTGAACGTGCGCGTCGAGCCGTCCTGCATCTGCACCTGAACCTGATAGTCGGTTTCGCTGCGGACCTGCTTCTCGACCGCGTTGCCGGCGAGACCGCCGCCCAGCGCGCCCAGGATCGTCATCGCGGTGCGGCCGTTGCCGCGGCCGAACTGGTTGCCGACGAGGCCGCCCGCGGCCGCGCCGCCGATCGCGCCGATCCCGGAGCTCGTGCCCGCCGTGCGCACCGGCACGATCGCGGCGACGGTGCCGCAGCTCGCGCAGTACTGCGATTGCTGCTGTTGTTGCGGATACGGCTGCTGCGCATATTGCGGCGGCTGCGGCGCCGAGGACGTCTTGTGATGATGGCGCGTCGTCTGATGCGAGGCCGGCTTCGGCGCGGCCTGCGCGACCGCCTGCTGCTGCTGGGCCGCCTGTTGCTGCGCGGTTTGCGCGGCGAGCGCGGCGCTTGCCGCGGCGGCCGTGTCGACGGCCGGCTGCGACGCGATCAGCGCGGCCTGCGTCTGCGGGTTCTGCGCGTCGACGCTGCTCGCCTTCGGGAACACGCCCGTGATGGCCGCCGTCGCGGCGAGGCTCGCGATGATGACGGCGCCCGCGGCCGTCGCGACGAGCGGATGGAGGCGCTGCCGTTGTTGCGTGGTGGTATTCTGGTTGTCCATTTTCGACTCTCCTGGCGCACACGGTGGTGCGTTATTTTCTGGAGCTAGTGTCGATCAAACGCCCTCGGCGCGCCGTTTCAAGTTGTAACGATTCGCTGCGCTAACTTGCGTGTCAAACACGGTCAAATGCCTGCTCGCGCAAGCGGCGCAAAGGCTGCGTGAAGAAGGGGACGGAAGAGAGAGGCGGCGCGGCGGCCGGGATTTACGGGCGGTTACAAAGCAGGCGAGGCTTGCCGCCGTTCGCCGCCCCGCCCGCCGTCGCCCGCGAAAGCAGGCTGAAGCAGGCGAAAGGCGGACGAAAGCAGAAAGAAAGGCGGACGCTTCGCGCGAACTCAGTCCTCGCGGCGCAGGTGCGGGAACAGCAGCACGTCGCGGATCGTCGGGCTGTCGGTCAGCAGCATCACGAGACGGTCGATGCCGATCCCGCAGCCGCCTGTCGGCGGCATCCCGTATTCGAGCGCGCGGATGTAATCGGCGTCGAAGAACATCGCTTCCTCGTCACCCGCGTCCTTCTGCTCGACCTGCTTCTTGAAGCGCGCGGCCTGGTCTTCGGGATCGTTCAGCTCCGAGAAGCCGTTCGCGATTTCGCGGCCGGTGATGAAGAGCTCGAAACGCTCGGTGATGCCCGTCACCGTGTCCGATTCGCGCGCGAGCGGCGACACTTCGATCGGGTAGTCGATGATGAAGGTCGGCTCCCACAGTTGCGCTTCCGCGGTTTCCTCGAAGAGCGCGAGCTGCAGCGCGCCGATGCCGGCGTTCAGGAACGCCGGCTGCGTGACGTCGACGCCGAGGCGCTTCAGTTCGCTGCGCAGGAACGCGTCGTCCGACAACTGGCCGTCCGTGTAGTTCGGCGCGTACTTCCGGATCGCCTGCGTGATCGTCAGGCGATGGAACGGCTTCGCCAGATCGAGCTCGCGGCCCTGGTACTGGATCGTCGCGGTGCCGAGCGCGTCGACGGCCGCCTGGCGGATCAGGCGCTCGGTGAAATCCATCAGCCAGCGGTAGTCGGTGTACGCGGCGTAGAACTCCATCATCGTGAATTCCGGATTGTGGCGCGGCGACACGCCTTCATTGCGGAAATTCCGGTTGATCTCGAACACGCGCTCGAAGCCGCCGACGATGAGGCGCTTCAGGTAAAGCTCGGGCGCGATGCGCAGGAACATTTGCATGTCGAGCGCGTTGTGATGCGTGACGAACGGCTTCGCGGCCGCGCCGCCCGGGATCGGGTGCAGCATCGGCGTTTCGACTTCCATGAACTCGGCGTCGCTCATGAACTTGCGGATCGACGCAATCGCCTTCGTGCGCGCGCGGAACGTCGCGCGCGTCTCGGGCGTGACGATCAGGTCGACGTAGCGCTGGCGATAGCGCGTTTCCTGGTCGGCGAGGCCGTGGAACTTGTCGGGCAGCGGGCGCAGCGCCTTCGTGAGCAGCCGCAGCTCCGTGCACTTCACCGACAGCTCGCCCTTGTTCGTGCGGAACAGCACGCCGCGCGCGGCGACGATGTCACCCAGGTCCCACTTCTTGAACGCGTCGTAGGTCTCGGCGCCGACGTCGGCGGGCGTCACGAAGAACTGGATCTGACCCGAGCCGTCCTGCACCGTCGCGAAGCTCGCCTTGCCCATCACGCGCTTGAGCATCATCCGGCCGGCGATCGCGACTTCGAGCGGCTTCGCCTCGAGCGCTTCCTTGTCGGCATCCGCGTATTCGGTCTGCAGATCGGCCGCGCGGTGCGTCGGCTGGAAGTCGTTCGGATAGGCGATGCCTTGGTCGCGCAGCGCGCGCAGCTTGTCGCGGCGTTCCGCGACGATCTGGTTTTCGTCCGCTGCGACAGCGGCCTGCGGTTGGGTCGGTTCGGTCATGATGGTCGGGTTCGATGGTGATGCGGCAGCGGGGCGCGGTGCGGCGCGCAACCGGCGCGCGGGCCGGCTTCGCGCCGCGCCCGCGCGAGGGGCGCTTACACGCCCTGTTTGAGGCTCGCGCTGATGAAGTCGTCGAGGTCGCCGTCGAGGACGGCTTTCGTGTTGCTCATTTCGACGTTCGTGCGCAGATCCTTCACGCGGCTCTGGTCGAGCACGTACGAGCGGATCTGGTGGCCCCAGCCCACGTCGGTCTTGCTCGATTCGAGCTTGTCCTGCTCGGCCTGGCGCTTGCGCAGCTCGGCTTCGAAGAGGCGCGACTTCAGCATCGCCATCGCTTCCGCGCGGTTGCGGTGCTGCGAGCGGTCGTTCTGGCACTGGACGACGATGCCCGTCGGCATGTGCGTGATCCGCACGGCCGAGTCGGTCTTGTTGATGTGCTGACCGCCCGCGCCCGACGCGCGGTAGGTGTCGATGCGCAGGTCGGCCGGGTTGACCTCGACTTCGATCGAGTCGTCGATCTCCGGGTACACGAACACCGACGAGAACGACGTGTGGCGGCCGCCCGACGAATCGAACGGCGACTTGCGCACGAGGCGGTGGATGCCCGTTTCGGTGCGCAGGTAGCCGTACGCGTATTCGCCCGAGACCTTGATCGTCGCGTTCTTGATGCCGGCGACGTCGCCGTCGGACTCTTCGAGCACCTCGGCCTTGAAGCCCTTGCGCTCGCAGTAGCGCAGGTACTGGCGCAGCAGCATCGACGCCCAGTCGCACGCCTCGGTGCCGCCCGCGCCCGCCTGGATGTCGATGAAGCAGTTGTTCGGATCGGCCGGGTTCGAGAACATCCGGCGGAATTCGATGTCGGCGACGCGCGCCTCGAGCTTCGCCGCGTCGGATTCCGTCGCGACGAGCGTGTCCTCGTCGCCTTCCTCGTGCGCGAGATCGAACAGATCCTGCGCGTCGCGCAGGTCGTTATCGAGCTCGGTCAGCGTCGTGACGACGCTCTCGAGCGACTTCTTCTCGCGGCCGAGCGCCTGGGCGTTCTTCGAGTCGTTCCAGACGTTCGGATCTTCGAGTTGCTTGTTGACTTCGACTAGACGTTCGGACTTGACGTCGTAGTCAAAGATACCCCCGTAGCTCGCCTGCGCGCCGGCGCAGGTCCGCGAGGGAGCTTTCGATCGCGTTCAGACGTTCCGCTTCCATGATCTTGTTCGCTTTTGATGCTTCGTGAAAAGGGGAAATTATAGCCGATCGGGGGAGGCGGCCGGTACGGCGCCGGGCGGGCGGCCGCGCGCGGCGCGGGGGCGGGACGCGCGGATTCGGGGCGTCAGGAATCCGCGACGGATCGGCGCGCGGCATCGAAGGGCATCGAGCGGCCGCTCGCGTTACGCCGCGTGCTCGACGATCAACTGCACGCGCGTCATCCCGTTCCACGTGTCGCTCGCAAGCCGGAACGCGACCGTCGCGCGCGCGGGCAGCGGCTCCGCATGGTTGAACCAGATCGCGTTGAAGCGCTGGCGGCCGCGCATCAATTGCAGCTTCAGGTGCTTGTCCTTGACGAGCGCCTGCGACGCGACGTCGAATTCGCCGGAGAAGAGCGGCGCCGGGAAGCCCTGGCCCCAGACGGCGGCATCGAGCAGCTCGACGACCTGCGGCGTGAAGTACGCGTCCTCGAGATCGCCGTCCGTCTCGATCACGCGCGCGAGCGCGTCGTCGGTCAGCCATTCGCGCGCGACCGCCTCGAACGCGGCGGCGAAGCGCGGCACGTTTCCGGTGTCGAGCGTGACGCCTGCCGCCATCGCGTGGCCGCCGAACGTGACGATCAGATCGGGCTCGCGCTTCGAGATCAGGTCGATCGCGTCGCGCAGATGGAAGCCGGGGATCGAGCGGCCGGAGCCCTTCACGCGCGCGCCGCCGTCGTCCGCGTGCGCGAACGTGAACGCCGGCCGGTGGAAGCGCTCCTTCAGCCGCCCCGCGACGATCCCGATCACGCCCTGGTGCCATTCGGGATTGAAGAGCGTGATCGTCGCCGCTTCGGCGGGATCGACCGATGCGAGATCGGCGAGCGCCTGCTGCTGCATGCCGGCCTCGATCTCGCGCCGCTCGCGGTTCATCGCGTCGAGCTGCTGCGCGAGCTCCCACGCGCGGCCGATGTCGTCGGTCGTCAGGCATTCGATGCCGAGCGACATGTCCGACAGGCGGCCCGCCGCGTTCAGGCGCGGGCCGAGGCCGAAGCCGAGATCGAAGCCCGATGCGCTGCGCGCGTCGCGCGCGGCCGCTCGAAAGAGCGCCGCGACGCCGGGCTGCATCCGTCCGTTGCGGATCCGCTGCAGGCCCTGCGCGACGAGCACGCGATTGTTGCCGTCGAGGCGCACGACGTCGGCCACCGTGCCGAGCGCGACGAGGTCGAGGAGGCCGTCGAGCCGAGGCTCGGGGCGGCGCTCGCCGAACGCGCCGCGCGCGCGCAGCTCGGCGCGCAGCGCGAGCAGCACGTAGAACATCACGCCGACGCCCGCGATGTGCTTGCTCGGGAATGCGCAGCCGGGCTGGTTCGGATTGACGATCGCGCGCGCGGCGGGCAGCGTGTCGCCGGGCAGGTGGTGATCGGTGACGAGCACGTCGATGCCGCGCGCGTTCGCGGCCGCGACGCCGTCGACGCTCGCGATTCCGTTGTCGACGGTGATCAGCAGATCGGGCTTTCTCGTGGCCGCGAGCTCGACGATCTCGGGCGTGAGCCCGTAGCCGTATTCGAAGCGGTTCGGCACGAGGTAGTCGATCTTCGCGCCGAACATCCGCAGGCCGCGCACGGCGACCGCGCAGGCGGTCGCGCCGTCGCAGTCGTAATCGGCGACGACGAGCATCTTGCGGCCGGCTTCGAGCGCATCGGCGAGGAGCGCGGCGGCATCCGCGCAGCCCTTCAACTGCGCGGGGGGCGCGAGGCGCGACAGCGCGGTCTCGACGTCGGCGGGCGACGCGATTCCGCGCGCCGCGTACAGGCGGGCGAGCACGGGGTGCAGCCCGTGGCGGGCGAGCGCGTCGAGCGCGGCGGGGACGGCTAGGCGGGTGACGATGCGGGTCATGCGAAACGGTTGTCGTTATTCGAACAGGGAGGCGAGCGCGCGGCGGCGCCAGAACTTGCGCAGGTCGCCGCGCGTCGCGGCGAGCGTCGCGGCGCTCGTGTCGCCGCACAGCGTGAGCGCGAGCTCGCCGATGCGGCCTCGCGCGAGCGCGTCGAGAGCGGGCGCGAACCAGTCGCGCTCGAGCGCGGCGAGCGCGTCGTGCCAGCGCGCCCAGTCCTGCTCGATGAACGGCGTCGTCAGCGCGTCGAGCTCGACGAGCGTCGCGCCGTCCGGCTGCGACGCGGCGCCGGCTGTGAGCGCGTCGAGCGCGGCGGGCGGCTCGCCTGCGGCCGCGCCCGCGGCGAGGGCGAGCCCGCGGGCGGCCGGCGAGCGCGACAGCACGCGCGCGAACGGACGTGTCACGGGCTTCATCGCGCCTTGCGCATGGAACCAGATCGAATTGACGGCCGGGTAGCCGCGCGCCTCGCGCGCCTCGTTGACGGGATGCCGGAACCAGGCCATCTGCACTTCGTTCTGCAGCTTCATCCACGCGCGTGAGCGTTCGCCCGTCTGCGTCTCGTGCGGCAGCCAGATCTCGATGTTGCGGCCGCTCGCGCGCAGCGGCGCGGCGCCCGCGAGGCCGGCGAGCTGCGGGCTCGACAGATACCAGCGCGACGCGCGCGGCGCCTGCACCTTCACGCCGAGCTCCTCGATCAGCGGACGCGCGCTGTCGAGGAGTGCGGCGGCTTCGTCGTCGCCGATCTCGAGCGATACGGGATCGATCAGCACGAGATGGTCGGTCGCGATCCGCACGTGCACGGGCTCGACGCACGCCCACGTGTCGCCGCCGGGCGCGCCGCCGTCGGCCATGAGCATGTACGGCGCGAGCGGCGCGTCGTCGGCGTCGTCGGCAATCGCGCCGAACCGGCGCGCGAGCCAGCGCTCGTGCGGCAGCGTGCGCTGGAAGTCTTCGCCGACCGTGTGCTCGACGAGCCGCGCGCGGGCGACGAGCTTCGCGAGCGCGGGGCTGTCGAGCGTATGGAGGGAAGACGCGGCGTCGGCGGCCGACGGCAGCGCGAAGGGCACGAGGAAATGAAGACGTTGGGCACGCATGATGGTGCGCATTGTAGGCCAAACGGCAAGGCCGGTCGCCGATGGCGCGTTGCGAGCCGGATGCGCGACGCGAGGGGGCGGGTGGGTAAAATTGTCGACCGGCGCCGTGCGCGTCGTGAGCGTGGACATCGTGCGTGCCGCTCGCCGGCGAGCCCGTGGCGCAGCCCATCCGCCGGCCGGCCGACGATGCATCGATCGTGCCCGGGCGCGGGGGCGACCGATCGCGGATCGCCGCTGCATGCGCTGTTGCGTGTGCAGCCCGAACGCGTTTCGCCGATCCGGAACGTTTTCAGGGTCGATTAAGCATTGTGTGGCACACTGCGCGCGTAATCGGGTCCGCCCGGTTCCTGCGCGCGGATTCGCGCGGCGCGCGGCGTCTCAACCAGCAGAAAGGATACGCTTGAAACTTCCGTACGAATGGCAGATCGGCTGGCGCTACACGCGCGCCGGCAAACGCACGACCGGCAACGGCTTCATTTCCTTCATCGCGCTCGTGTCGATGCTCGGGATCGCGCTCGGCGTCGCGGCGCTCATCGTCGTGCTGTCGGTGATGAACGGCTTCCAGAAAGAGGTGCGCGACCGGATGCTGTCGGTGCTCGCGCACGTCGAGATCTTCTCGCCGACGGGCTCGATGCCCGACTGGCAACTGACCGCGAAGGAAGCGCGCCTGAACAAGGCGGTCATCGGCGCGGCGCCGTACGTCGACGCGCAGGCGCTCCTCACGCGCCAGGACGCGGTGAGCGGCGTGATGCTGCGCGGCGTCGAGCCGTCGCTCGAGCCGCAGGTGTCCGACATCGGCAAGGACATGAAGGCGGGCGCGCTCACGGCGCTCGCGCCCGGCCAGTTCGGGATCGTGCTCGGCAACGCGCTCGCGGGCAATCTCGGCGTGGGCGTCGGCGACAAGGTCACGCTCGTCGCGCCGGAGGGCACGATCACGCCGGCCGGGATGATGCCGCGCCTGAAGCAGTTCACGGTGGTCGGCATCTTCGAGTCCGGCCATTACGAATACGACAGCTCGCTTGCGATGATCGACCTCCAGGACGCGCAGGCGCTCTTCAGGCTGCCCGCGCCGACGGGCGTGCGGCTGCGCCTCGCGGACATGCAGCGGGCGCCGCAGGTCGCGCGCGAGCTCGCGCACACGCTGTCGGGCGACCTGTACATCCGCGACTGGACGCAGCAGAACAAGACGTGGTTCTCCGCGGTGCAGATCGAGAAGCGGATGATGTTCATCATCCTGACGCTCATCATCGCGGTCGCGGCGTTCAATCTCGTGTCGTCGCTCGTGATGACGGTGACGAACAAGCAGGCGGACATCGCGATCCTGCGCACGCTCGGCGCGCAGCCGGGCTCGATCATGAAGATCTTCGTCGTGCAGGGCGTGACGATCGGCTTCGTCGGCACCGCGACGGGCGTCGCGCTTGGCTGCCTGATCGCGTGGAGCATTCCGTGGCTCGTCCCGATGATCGAGCATGCGTTCGGCGTGCAGTTCCTGCCGCCGTCGGTGTACTTCATCAGCGAGCTGCCGTCCGAGCTCGTCGCGGGCGACGTGATCAAGATCGGCGTGATCGCTTTCGCGCTGTCCGCGCTCGCGACGCTCTATCCGAGCTGGCGCGGCGCGAAGGTGCGCCCCGCGGAGGCGCTGCGCTATGAATGACCGGGTTTTCGAACAGACGATGAATCAGAACCATCAGGGCGGCGCCGAGCGCGAATGCGTGCTCGAGGCGCACGGAATCACGAAGACGTTCGTGCAGGGCGGCTTCAACGTGCAGGTGCTCGACAACGCGCAGGTATCGGTGCGGCGCGGCGAGAAGCTCGCGATCGTCGGCGCGTCGGGCTCGGGCAAGAGCACGCTGCTGCACGTGCTGGGCGGGCTCGACGAGCCGAGCGCGGGGCAGGTGTCGCTGCTCGGCAAGCCGTTCACGCAGCTTGCCGAGCGCGAGCGCAACGATCTGCGCAACCGCGCGCTCGGCTTCGTCTATCAGTTTCACCATCTGCTGCCGGAGTTCACCGCGCTCGACAACGTGGCGATGCCGCTCAGGATCCGCCGGATGTCGACCGAGGAGGCGCGTCACCATGCGCGCGAGATGCTCGAGCAGGTGGGGCTCGGCGCGCGCGCGAAGCACCGGCCGGGCGAGCTGTCGGGCGGCGAGCGGCAGCGCGTCGCGATCGCGCGCGCGCTCGTCACGAAGCCCGCGTGCGTGCTCGCCGACGAGCCGACGGGCAACCTCGACGGCTCGACCGCCGATCACGTGTTCCATCTGATGCTCGAGCTGTCGAGAACGCTCGACACGAGCTTCGTGATCGTCACGCACGATCCGGATCTCGCCGCGCGCTGCGACCGCATCCTGCGGCTGCGCGACGGCGTGCTGCACGAGGAGCCGGCCGTGCCGGTGTGACGCGATGTGGATCGACACGCATTGCCATCTCGATGCGCCGGAGTTCGACGCCGACCGCGAGGTCGTCGCCGCCGCGGCGCAGGCGGCGGGCGTGTCGCGCATCGTGATTCCGAGCGTCGGGCGGATGAATTTCCCGACGGTGCGCGAGCTCGCACATGCGACGCGGGGCGCGGTCTACGCGCTCGGCATTCATCCGATGTACACGCCGAATGCGCGCGACGAGGATCTCGACCGGCTGCGGATGGAAATCGAAGCGAGCATCGGCGATCCGCGCTTCGTCGGCATCGGCGAGATCGGTCTCGACTACTTCGTGCCGGGGCTCGACGAGAGCCGGCAGCACTTCTTTTACGACGCGCAGTTGCGGCTCGCGCGCGACTTCGATCTGCCCGTCGTGTGCCACGTGCGCAAGTCGCAGGATCGCGTGCTGGCCGGGCTGCGGCGCGCGGGCGTGCGGCGCGGCATCGCGCATGCGTTCAACGGCAGTTTCCAGCAGGCCGACGCGTATCTCGCGCAAGGGCTCAAGCTTGGTTTCGGCGGCAACGTGACGTTCGGCCGTGCGCGGCAGATCAGGCGGCTCGCCGGGCAACTGCCGCTCGACGCGCTCGTCGTCGAGACCGACGCGCCCGACATTCCTCCCGAATGGCGCTACAGGCAGCGCAACACGCCCGACCAGGTGCCGCGCATCGGCGCCGTGATCGCCGAGCTGCGCGGCATCGGCGTCGACGCGCTTTCCCTATCCACTTCGGCTAACGCGCTCGCCGCGCTGCCGCGACTCGCGCTTTCGTCCGCATAATCGATTCGTGACGGACAGGCGTCGCTCGGGCGGCGCGAAAAGACGGAGGCTCGATGCGGGCGAGGTGCGGCGCGTTCGCGCTCGGCGTCGTCGCGCTGCAGCAGCAGGCGGCGTTGCCGGGCGCGGCGGCATGGGCGGGCGGTGTGCTCGCGTTCGGCTTGTGCGTGTGGCTCGCGCTCGCGTGGCGCGGCGGCGCGCGTGCGCGCATGCGACTGGCCGGGTTCTGCGCATGCTGCTGCGCGGCGGCGCTCGCGGGCTTCGGCTACGCGGCGGCGCGCGCTCAGTGGCGGCTCGCCGATGCGCTGCCCGCGCCGTGGGAAGGGCGCGACATCGTCGTGACGGGCGCCGTGCGCGGACTGCCGTCGCGCGATGCGAACGGCACGCGTTTCCTGTTCGACGTCGACGAAAACGATGCAGGCATCGCGCGGTTTCCGGCGACGCTATCGCTTGCGTGGTACGCGTTCGGCCGCGCGGCCGCGTCGCCGCCCGAGTTCGTGCCGGGCGACCGATGGCGGCTGCGCGTGCGTCTGAAGCGCCCGCACGGCGAGGCGAATTTCGGCGTGCGCGACGCGGAGGCGGCGTGGCTCGCGCGCGGCATCCGGGCGCTCGGCTACGTGTCGGCGCCGCACGATGCGCGGCGGCTCGCGGGGCGCGTGCCCGGCATCGCGGCCGTGATCGACCGGTTGCGCGCGCGCCTGCGCGGGCGCATCGCCGATGCGCTCGGCGATGCCGCGCATCGCGGGATCGTCGTCGCGCTCGCGATCGGCGCGCAGGACGACATCGCCGACGACGACCGGCGCATCCTGCGCGATACCGGCACGAGCCATCTCGTCGCGATTTCCGGGCTGCACGTCGGGATGGTCGGCGGCCTGTGCGCGTGGCTCGCGGGCGGGTTCTGGCGCCGCTCGGGCTATGTCGGGCGCAACTGGCCGCTCGTCGTGTCCGCGCAGAAAGTCGCGACGCTCGGCGCGATCGCCGGCGGCGCCGGCTATGCGGCGCTCGCGGGCTTCAACGTGCCCGCGCAGCGCGCGTGGTGGATGCTCGCCGCCGTGGGCGTCGCGCATCTCAGCGGGCGGTCGCTCGCGCCTTCGTCGGTGCTGGCGGCGGCGCTCGGCTGCGTGCTGCTCGTCGATCCGTGGGCGGTGACGTCGGCGGGGTTCTGGCTGTCGTTCTGCGCGGTCGCGGCGATCCTGTTCGTGTCGTCGGAGCGAAGCGCTGCACGCGACGCATGCGACGCCCGCGACATCGTCGGTGCGCACGACCTGCGCCGCCTGATCGAAGGCGCAGGGGGCGAACGCATGTCGCCGTCGTCGCATCGCGAGCGGTGGCGTGCCGCGCGCGGGCGGGCGTGGATCGCGGCGTGGACGGGAGCGAGGCGGGCGGCAGGGCGGCTCGTTCAGCGCTTGCGCGATGCCGCGCGGGCGCAGTTCGCGGTGACGATCGCGCTCGCGCCGCTTACCGTGCTGTGGTTCGCGCAGATCCCGCTCGCCGGCCCGCTCGCGAACGCGTTCGCGATTCCGTGGGTCGGCTCGCTCGTCACGCCGATCGTGCTCGCGGGCGTCGTGCTGCCCGCGCCGCTCGACGCTTCGGCATACGCGCTCGCGCATGCGCTCGTCGCAACGCTGATGCGGCTCCTCGATGCGGTTGCCGGCGCGGGGCGCACGGTCTGGATGCTGCCGACGCCGGGCGGCTTCGCGCTCGCCACGGCAGCGGTGGGCGTCGTGTGGGCGCTGACGCCGCGCGGCTGGCCGCTGCGCGGTGCGGCGCCGCTCGCGTGGCTGCCGCTTGTCGTGCCGGCGCCGCTCGCCCCGCCCGACGGCGCGTTCCGGCTGACGGCGCTCGACGTCGGCCAGGGTTCCGCTGTGCTGATCGAGACCGCGCGGCATACGCTGTTGTTCGACGCGGGCCCGGGGCCTGAGGCGTCGAACGCGGGCGAACGGATCGTCGTGCCGTTTTTGCGCGCACGGGGCGTGCGCCTGCTCGACGCGCTCGTCGTGAGCCATGCGGATTCGGATCACGCGGGCGGCGCGCCCGCCGTCCTCGAATCGGTCGCGGTCGCGCAGGTGACGGGCGGGCTGCCGCCGCCGAACCGCCTGTGGCGCGTCGCGCGCGCGGCCGGCGTGGCCGACGCGCTGCCGTGCGCGGCGGGGCAGCGCTGGCGTTGGGACGGCGTCGAGTTCGCGACGCTCTGGCCCGCCGGCGGCCCGCGCGCGGGCGGCGCGACGAACGCGCAGTCGTGCGTGCTGCGCGTGTCGGCGGGCGAGCGTGCGGCGCTCCTGACGGGCGACGTCGACGCGCGCTCCGAGCGCGCGCTCGTTGCCGGATCGGGCGGCGCGCTCGCCGCGCAGGTGCTCGTCGTTCCGCACCACGGCAGCCGCACGTCGTCGACCGAGCCCTTCCTCGATTCGGTCGAACCGCGCATTGCCATATTTCAGGTAGGCTACGCCAACAGGTTTCACCATCCGCATCCGACCGTCTGGGCGCGCTATGCGGGACGCGGCATCGAGTTGCCGCGCACCGACCGCGACGGCGCGGTGCGCATCGACATGATGCCGAGCGGCGCGCTTCCCGCGCCGGTACGATACCGGGACGCGCACCGGCGCTACTGGATGGACCGTTGACGCGGTGCGGCGGCTACGACAGGGAGACAGCGTCGTTTGAAGGACATCATCCATTTCTCGCATGCGAACGGCTTTCCGGCGTCCGTCTACCGGACGATCTTCGCCGAGCTCGCGGACGATTACGAATTGCGCTTCATCGAGCGGATCGGCCATGACCGCCGCTTTCCGGTGACGCGCGATTGGCCGCACCTCGTCGAGCAACTGCTCGACGACATCGGCCGCGCGTACGAGCGGCCCGTGTGGCTCGTCGGCCATTCGCTCGGCGGCTATCTGTCGCTGATGGCGGCGCTCAAGCGCCCGCAATGGGTGCGCGGCGTGGTGATGCTCGATTCGCCCGTGATCGCCGGCTGGCGCAGCAGTGCGCTGCGCGTGAGCCAATGGACGGGGCTCGACGAGCGCCTGTCTCCCGCCGCCGCGACGCGCACCCGCCGCGTCCATTGGGCGAGCCGCGACGACGCGTGGCGGCATTTCCGCGCGAAGTCCGCGTTCGCGCGCTGGGACGAGCGGATGCTGTCCGACTACATCGATTACGGCATTCCGCAGACGAGTGCGATGGGCGAGCGCGCGCTCGCATTCGACCGGCAGATCGAATACATGATCTACCGGACGCTGCCGCACACGCTTGGCCCGCGCCTCGCGCACGGCGCGCCCGTGCCAGTCGGCTTTCTCGCCGGCACGCGCTCGCGCGAGATCCGCCAGATCGGGCTCGCGGCGACGCGCCGGGCCGTGCTCGGCCGGATCGAATGGCTCGAGGGCAGCCATCTCTTTCCGATGGAGCGGCCGCTCGAGACCGCGCGCGCGCTGCAGCGCATGATCAATACGCTACGCGCGGCGGAAGGCGGCGGCGACGCGCGGCGCGGATGATCGAGGCGGCGCGCGCGGCTTGCGTGCCGCGAAGTGCGGGAAGGAGCGGGATGGCCGGGCGGCGCGGGCGCGCTCGAACCGGACGGGGAAGGGGGGTGCCCCTATGTGTTTCGTCAAGCGTCAGGGGCTGACTTGGGTTGGTAAATGGTGCCGTCGCGCAGCATGGCAAACAGGACGTCGCAGCGTCGCCGTGCGAGCGCGATGAGTGCCTGGTTGTGGCGCTTGCCCTGCTGGATCTTGCGCAAGTAATAGGCCCGTGAGACTGGGTCTCGTAAGGCAGCGAAGGCGGAGAGGAACAAGGCGCGTTTGAGCACCTTGTTGCCACGTCTGGACGGGTGTTCGCCCCGGATCGACGAGCCTGAGCGCCGGGTGACCGGCGCGAGACCAGCGTAGGCCGCCAGATGAGCAGCCGTGGCGAAGGCTTTTTGGGCGACTTCGGTCAGGAGTCTGGCAGCGGTCCTGACGCCGACTCCCGGCATGCTGGTCAGGACTGGCCAAAGAGGGTGAGCAAGCACCAGCCGCTCAACTTCGGCAGCGATTTCGTCACGCTGCTTGCGCAAGGCGGCAAGTTGCTGGGCCAAACGAGGCATGACGATGGTGGCGGCCTGCGTGCCGGGCACGATTACGGCTTGCTCGTTCAGCGCTTGAACGATTTCGGCCGCCAAGTTCTTGCCCATGCGCGGTGCGAGCTTGGTCAGGCGGTTGGCGAGCGTCTTTTCATTGGCAGCAGCAAGTGCGCTCGGGGACGGGTAGCGCTCAAGCAGATCGAGCACCGCCGGATGGTCGAGGCGCGGTCCGAGAACGCGTTCGAGCGCCGGATGGATTTGAGTAAGCAGGCCGCGAATGCGGTTGCTGGTTTGCGTGACCTGAGCGGCGAGGTCGTCATCGAAGCCGCAGAGCATGGTGAGTTCGGCGAGCTGCTCGTCGGCCAGTCGAAGCGAGCGCAGCGTATGTGGCATCGAGCGGGCGGCTTCAGCAATGATCGCGGCGTCGCGGGCATCGGTCTTGGCTTCGCCGGCATGCAAATCAGCGATGCGGCGCATGGCCAGTCCGGGCAGATAGGCGACGAGTACGCCTTCAGCGCGGGCGACGGCTACAGGAAGCGCACCGATGGTGGAAGGCTGATCGACGACGAACAGCAGTCGACCGTGAGTCTTGAGTTCGGCGATGAGGGCGCGCAGCTTGACCTCGTCGTTGGGTAGTGCCTTGTTGTAAAGACGCTTGCCGTTTCGATCGAGTGCGACGGCGTGATGCTGGCCTTTACCGACGTCGACGCCGACGAAGACATCGACGGCGTCATGTTGTTTGGTTTCTTGCATCGCGGTTTGTGCAGAGTGAACGGATTGGCCTGCAACAACGGTGGCAAGTCTCGGCATCCACGTTACGGACGGCGTCGGGAAAGCCCGGCCAAACCCCTATCAGCGATCACCAGCCACCCACCGGGCCCGGTGACAACACCCCCCGGATCATGACTGCGACTGGGGGCGGGAATCATGCCGGGCCTGGCTGGCCAAAGCCCCGATTATCGGGGCATGAAGATAGTAACGGGGGCGGGAATCATGCCGGGCCTGGCTGGCCAAAGCCCCGATTATCGGGGCATGAAGATAGTAACGGGGCGATCGAGCGTCGATTGCCGAGTGACGCGCGGCCTTTACGGTATAATCCGTTTTTCCCGCGAGCATCCAGCGATGACCAAATATGTTTTCGTCACCGGCGGCGTAGTTTCCTCCCTCGGCAAGGGCATTGCCGCCGCCTCTCTCGCCGCGATCCTTGAATCGCGCGGTCTCAGAGTCACCCTCCTCAAACTCGATCCTTACATCAACGTCGATCCCGGCACGATGAGCCCGTTTCAGCACGGCGAAGTGTTCGTGACGGAAGACGGCGCGGAGACGGATCTCGACCTCGGCCACTATGAGCGCTTCATCAGCACGAAGATGCGCAAGGCCAACAACTTCACGACCGGCCAGATCTACGAATCGGTGATCCGCAAGGAGCGCCGCGGCGATTACCTCGGCAAGACCGTCCAGGTGATCCCGCACATCACGAACGAGATCCAGGCGTTCATCGAGCGCGGCGCGGCATCGGCCACCTGCGGCGAGCCGGACGTGGCGATCGTCGAGATCGGCGGCACGGTGGGCGACATCGAGTCGCTGCCGTTCCTCGAGGCGGCGCGCCAGATGAGTCTGCGCCTCGGCCGCAACAGCGCATGCTTCGTTCACCTGACGCTCGTGCCGTTCATCGCGACGGCGGGCGAGCTGAAGACGAAGCCGACCCAGCACAGCGTGCAGAAGCTGCGCGAGATCGGCATTTTGCCGCACGTGCTGCTCTGCCGCGCCGATCGCCCGATCCCCGACGACGAATCGAAGAAGATCTCGCTCTTCTCGAACGTGCCGGAAGACGCGGTGATCTCGGTGTGGGACGTCGACAGCATCTACAAGATTCCGCAGATGCTGCACGACCAGGGGCTCGACCGCATCATCTGCGAGGAACTGCGCCTCGATCCGCAGCCGGCCGACCTGCGCATGTGGGCGGGGCTCGTCGAGAAGCTTCAGAATCCGAAGCACGAGGTGACGATCGGGATGGTCGGCAAGTACGTCGACCTGACGGAGTCGTACAAGTCGCTGATCGAAGCGCTGCGTCATGCGTCGATCCACACGTCGACGAAGGTCAACATCGAGTACATCGATTCGGAAGAGCTTGAGGCGAACGGCACCGCGAGCCTTGCGCATCTCGACGCCGTGCTCGTGCCGGGCGGCTTCGGCCGGCGCGGCACCGAAGGCAAGATCGCGGCCGTGCGCTACGCGCGCGAGGCGAAGGTGCCGTATCTCGGCATCTGCCTCGGCATGCAGCTCGCCGTCATCGAATTCGCGCGCGATGTCGTCGGCCTCAAGCAGGCGAACAGCACCGAGTTCGATTCGAACACGCCGGAGCGCGTCGTCGCGCTGATCACCGAGTGGTACGACCGCGAGGGCAAGGTCGAGAAGCGCACCGAGGAATCCGACCTCGGCGGCACGATGCGGCTCGGCTCGCAGCGCTGCCCGATCAAGCCGGGCACGCTCGCCGAGGAGATCTACGGCAAGGACGTGAACGAGCGCCACCGTCACCGCTATGAAGTCAACAACCGCTTCGTGCCGCAGCTCGAAGCGGGCGGCCTCGTGATCAGCGCGCGCACGCCGAGCGAGGATCTGCCGGAAATGATGGAGCTGTCGCGCGGGATGCACCCGTGGTTCGTCGGCGTCCAGTTCCACCCGGAATTCACGTCGACGCCGCGTGACGGCCATCCGCTCTTCAAGTCGTTCGTTCAAGCCGCGCTCGCGTGTCAGCAGGCGCGCGCCGGAGCGAAGGCATGAATCTCGCCGGATTCGAAGTCGGCCTCGACAAGCCGTTCTTCCTGATCGCCGGCACCTGCGTCGTCGAATCGGAGCAGATGACGATCGATACCGCGGGCCGGCTGAAGGAGATCTGCGCGAAGCTCGGCGTGCCGTTCATCTACAAGTCTTCGTACGACAAGGCCAATCGCAGTTCGGGCAAGTCGTTTCGCGGGCTCGGGATGGACGCGGGGCTGCGGATTCTCGCCGAGGTGAAGCGCCAACTGAACGTGCCGGTGCTCACCGACGTGCACGAGATTGACGAGATCGCGCCCGTGGCGGCCGTCGTCGACGTGCTGCAGACGCCCGCGTTCCTGTGCCGCCAGACCGATTTCATCCGCGCGTGCGCGCAATCGGGCAAGCCCGTCAATATCAAGAAGGGCCAGTTCCTTGCGCCGCACGACATGAAGAACGTGATCGACAAGGCGCGCGACGCCGCGCGCGAAGCGGGGTTGTCGGAAGACCGCTTCATGGCGTGCGAGCGCGGCGTGTCGTTCGGCTACAACAATCTCGTGTCGGACATGCGGTCGCTCGCGATCATGCGCGAGACGCTCGCGCCCGTCGTGTTCGACGCGACCCACTCGGTGCAACTGCCAGGTGGGCAGGGCACGAGCTCGGGCGGCCAGCGCGAGTTCGTGCCGGTGCTCGCGCGCGCGGCGGTCGCCACGGGCGTCGCGGGGCTTTTCATGGAGACGCACCCGAATCCGGCCGAGGCCAAGTCCGATGGCCCGAACGCGGTGCCGCTCGGCAGGATGGCCGCGCTGCTGGAGACGCTCGTCACGCTCGATCAGGCGGTGAAGCGCGCGCCGTTCCTGGAAAACGATTTCAATTGATGAACTCGGCGGCCGTTGCGCGCGTCAGTAGCAGGAGCGGCTGCCGCGCCGGATCGGCCGCCGTCGCTGAAGACAGGAACCATCGTCATTTTCAGAGGAAACCATGAGTGCAATCGTAGACATCATCGGCCGCGAAATTCTGGATTCGCGCGGCAATCCCACCGTCGAATGCGACGTGCTGCTCGAATCGGGCACGATGGGCCGCGCGGCGGTGCCGTCGGGCGCGTCGACCGGCTCGCGCGAGGCGATCGAGCTGCGCGACGGCGAAGCCGGCCGCTACAACGGCAAGGGCGTGCTGAAGGCGGTCGAGCACATCAACACCGAGATCTCCGAAGCGATCATGGGCCTCGACGCGTCCGAGCAGGCGTTCCTCGACAAGACGCTGCTCGAGCTCGACGGCACCGACAACAAGTCGCGCCTCGGCGCGAACGCGATGCTCGCCGTGTCGATGGCGGTCGCGAAGGCCGCGGCTGAAGAAGCCGGCCTGCCGCTGTACCGCTATTTCGGCGGCTCGGGCGCGATGCAACTGCCGGTGCCGATGATGAACATCGTCAACGGCGGCGCGCACGCGAACAACAGCCTCGACATCCAGGAATTCATGATCGTTCCGGTCAGCCAGCCGACGTTCCGCGAAGCGCTGCGTTGCGGCGCGGAAGTGTTCCATGCGCTGAAGAAGATCCTCGGCGACCGCGGCATGAGCACGGCGGTCGGCGACGAAGGCGGCTTCGCGCCGAACTTCGGCAGCAACGACGAATGCCTGTCGACGATCCTGCAGGCGATCGAGAAGGCCGGCTATCGCGCGGGCGAGGACGTGCTGCTCGCGCTCGACTGCGCGGCGTCCGAGTTCTACCACGACGGCAAGTACCAGCTCGCGGGCGAGGGCCTGCAACTGTCGTCGGCCGAATTCACCGATTACCTCGCGACGCTCGCCGACAAGTTCCCGATCGTGTCGATCGAGGACGGCATGCACGAAAGCGACTGGGACGGCTGGAAGCTCCTGACCGAGCGCCTCGGCAAGAAGGTGCAGTTGGTCGGCGACGACCTGTTCGTCACGAACACGCGCATCCTGAAGGAAGGCATCGAGAAGGGCATCGCGAACTCGATCCTCATCAAGATCAACCAGATCGGTACGTTGACCGAAACGTTCGCGGCGATCGAGATGGCCAAGCGCGCGGGCTACACGGCCGTGATTTCGCACCGTTCGGGCGAAACCGAGGATTCGACGATCGCCGACATCGCAGTCGGCCTGAACGCCGGCCAGATCAAGACGGGCTCGCTCTCGCGCAGCGATCGCATTTCGAAGTACAACCAACTGCTTCGCATCGAAGAGGACCTGGGCGACATCGCGAGCTACCCGGGCAAATCGGCGTTCTACAACCTGCGCTGACGCGCGCTAACGCGTTACTATCGGTCTTGTTCACTGATGACGCCGCTTCGCGATCCCGTGAAGCGGCGCTTCTTATATCTGCGGCTTATTCATGCGGCTCGTTACCGTCGTTCTGATCGCTTTGCTGGTCGTGATTCAGTACCCGTTGTGGTGGGGGCACGGCGGCTGGCTGCGGGTGCACGAGTTGCGGCAGCAGTTGAACGACCAGTTGCAGAAGAACGCCGATGCGAAGCTGCGCAACGAGCGGATTGCGGGCGAGGTGCAGGATCTGCAGAGCGGCACGTCGGCGATCGAGGAGCGCGCGCGCTACGAAATGGGCATGGTGAAGGACGGCGAAGTGTTCGTGCAGTTCGTGTCGCCGAATTCGCCGGCGCCCGCGGCGCAGAGCAACGCGCAGCCGTCGACGTCGACGCGCGGCGAGGTGTCGGCCGCGCCGATGCGCGTCGTGCCGAATCCGGTGTCGCGCGCAAAGCCCGAGAAGCGGCACGGCGGCGACAAGGCGCACAAGCCGGCGCACGGCTGACGGGCGCGCCGCCGGGCGTTGCACGGTGAAGATTTTTTGTTTCCCGTGGGTTTTCAATTCGCCGGAATTCGGCGATTTCACCACCACCAGCCCGGGTAGCCGTAGCTGAAGCCCGACCCCCAGCCATGTCCCCAGCCGCCGCCATAGTAGCCGCCGTAATAGGTGACGGGCGGCGGATAGTAGTACGACCAGGCGCGCGCCGCGTCCTCGGCCGCGATCGCCGCATTCTGCTCGCGCAGCACCTGCCGGTCGATCTCGTCGTAGCGCTTGCGCTCGTCGGGCGTGAGCGTGTGCGCCGGGGTGCCCGCCTGCTCGGGCAGACGACTCAGGACCGTCGTCGACGGCGGCGCGACGCATCCGCTCAGCGACGCGGCCGCAACGAGCGCCGCGAGCGGCGCGGCGCGAACGAGAATCGGTTTCATGCTGCTGCCTCCTGGCTTGTGCCGGCGCCGCGCTCGCCGGACGGCGGCGCGGCGCATTGCCCGCTTGCTCGTTTGTCCGTTTGCTCGCGGGCGAATCAGTGCCGTTGCGCGGCGGCGGGCGCGACGCCGGCGCCGAGCTCGGGCGTCGAGAATAGCTGGACGACGTCGACCGGATCGAATTCGTAGCGCTGATTGCAGAATTCGCAGTGGATCTCGACGTGGCCGCGCTCTTCGATCACGCCGTCGATCTCGACGCGCCCGAGCATGCGCAGCATCCCGCCGACCTTCTCGCGCGAGCACGTGCACTGGAAGCGCGTGGCCGTCGGTTCGAAGTGCTGCACGTTCTCCTGCCAGAACAGACGCCGGAACACGGTCTCGGGTTCCACTTCGAGCAGCTCTTTCGGCGACAGCGTGCCGCCGAGCGTGCAGACGCGCTCCCACGTATCCGTATCGGTCTCCTCGACGCGCGGCACGATCCCGCCGTCGCCAGGCAGCTTCTGCAGCAGCACGCCGACCGCGCGATCGTGATCGGCGGCGAGCCAGAGGCGCGTGTCGAGCTGCTCGGAGTGCCGCATGTAATGCTCGAACACGTCGGCGATCGACGCGAGCTGGCCGTCCTCGCCGTTCAGCGGCACGATGCCCTGATACGGCTGCTGGCCGGGCCGCTTGTCGGCGGGATCGAGCGTGATCACGCAGCGGCCGTGGCCGCTCGCGTTGATCAGGTCCGCGAACGAAGTGTCGTCGCCGACGGCCCGCGCGGCGTCGCCCGAGAACTTCGCGGTCGCGCGCATCGCGAGGTCCGAGCTGCACTGGACGACGAGCATCTTCAACGGGCCGTCGCCGAAGATCTGCATGATGAGCGTGCCGTCGAACTTCAGATTTGCCGACAGCAGCGCGCACGCCGCCATCATCTCGCCGAGCACGTTGCGCACGGGCGTCGGGTAGTCGCGGCGCGTGAGCACCTCTTGCCACGTGTTGCGCAGCGAGACGATCTCGCCGCGCACCGGGGCCGCGTTGAACATGAATTTCTGTAACTGGTCGCTCACTTTTTCCCTCGACGATCAAACGGCTCGTGCGCGGCGGTTCAGCCGATCCGCACGAGCTGCTCCTTGAAATACGCGCGCCGCATCGCGTAGCTCTTCGTGTTCATGTGCATCCGCGCGACGTCCTCGTCGGACAGCGTACGCACGACCTTCGCCGGCGCGCCGAGAATCAGCGAATTGTCGGGAAACGCCTTGCCCTCGGTGATCACCGCGCCCGCGCCGACCAGACAGTTGCGGCCGATCACCGCGCGATTCAAGATCACGGCCTGAATGCCGATCAGCGAGCCCTCGCCGATCGTGCAGCCGTGCAGCATCGCCTGATGGCCGACCGTCACGTTCGGCGCGATCGTGAGCGGGCAGCCCGGATCGGTGTGCAGCACCGCGCCTTCCTGCACGTTGCTGCCGGCGCCGACCGTGATCGGCTCGTTATCGCCGCGGATCGTCGCGCCGAACCAGACGCTCGCGTTCTCTTCCAGCACGACCTTGCCGACGATCGTCGCGCTGTCCGCGACGAACACGCTTTCGTGGATGGACGGGGCGTTGTCGCCGAGCTTGTAGATGGTCACGATGTCTCCCTTGGGCCTTGTCTGGGCGGCCGGTACAATGGCGCGCGGTTGCGTCGCGCCTGGATGCGGCGCAATCGAATTTTTTATTGTAAACGGTTGTCCCGGTCGTTCGCGCGCGCAGCGTGCGAGCATGTCGTCTTCTCATGTCATCCGTCTCGATTTCGTCGCCCGAACCGTTGCGCTGCGTGCGCAGCGACGCACTTGCCGCGCTTTGCGAACCCGATCCCGCGCGCAAGGCCGCGCTCGTCGTCGAGCTGCGCTCGGCGCTCATCGACGGCCGCGCGGCGGCGTTCCCCGAGCGCGAGCTGAGCGCGCCCGAGCACGGCCTGCCCGGGCGACCGGTTCGCCCGGAGCTCGTCGAGCCGCGCCGGCTCGAGCGGCGCAGCATGCGCTCGCCGCAAGGGCGGGTCGTGCTGCTGCATGCGCTCGCGCACATCGAATGTAACGCAATCAATCTCGCGCTCGACGCGGTATGGCGCTTTGCGCGGATGCCCGCGGCGTTCTATGCGGACTGGCTGAAAGTCGCCGCGGAGGAGGCGCACCACTTCTCGCTGCTCGCCGCGCGTCTTGCCGAGTTCGGGCACGCGTACGGCGATTTTCCGGCGCACGACGGCCTCTGGGAGATGTGCGAGCGGACCGCGGGCGACGTGCTCGCGCGGATGGCGCTCGTGCCGCGCACGCTCGAGGCGCGCGGGCTCGACGCGTCGCCGCCGATCCGTGCGCGGCTTCAGCAGGCGGGCGATCATGCGTCGGCGGCGATTCTCGACGTGATCCTGCGCGACGAGATCGGCCACGTAGGGATCGGCAATCGCTGGTTTCGCCATCTGTGCGACGACGCCGGGTTCGATCCGCAAGCGACCTACGAACGGCTCGCCGAGCAGTATCGGGCGCCGCGGCTGCGCGGCCCGTTCAATGTCGATGCACGGCGCGCCGCGGGCTTTACCGACGACGAATTGAATGCGCTCGTGGCGCAGGACGTCGATCCGAAGGGATGACGCGGGTGCCGGCTCAGTTTGGCTCGTTCGGCACGGCGGGGCGGGTTGCGCCACGCCCGACGCCACGCATCGGCGTGGCCGAGGGTCTGTTCACGCCCGTCATGAGCGTGAACAGACCCTGGAGAAGTGCCTCGACACGCGCCCGGCCTTGCGACTCGCCATACGCCGGACGGGCCGGATCGATATAATCGAACGGTCATTCTTTTTTGGCGGTTGCGATGCACTCCACTCAATCTGTCTCCGATTTCGTCACGGTTCGCGGCGTGAAGCTGCATGTGCGCCGCTGGGGGCGGCCCGATGCGCCGACGCTCTACATGCTGCATGGCTGGATGGACGTCGCCGCGTCGTTCCAGTTCGTCGTCGACGCGCTCGCGGGCGACTGGCAGGTGATCGCGCCCGACGCGCGCGGCTTCGGCCTGTCCGATTGGCCGGTCGCCGCGCAAGGCGGCGGCCATTACTGGTTCCACGAGTACCTGGCGGACCTTGATGCGCTGCTCGATCACTACACGCCGGAAGGCGAGGTAAACCTCGTCGGCCACAGCATGGGCGCGAACGTCGTGTGCCTGTATGCGGGCGCGCGGCCGCGGCGGGTGCGGCGAGTCGTCGATCTGGAGGGCTTCGGGCTCGCGCCCGCGCGCGCCGAGCAGGCGCCGCGGCGCCTCGAGCAATGGCTCGACGAACTGCGCACGCCGCCGACGCTCAAGCGTTACGCGTCGCTCGAAGACGTCGCCGCGCGCCTCGTGAAGACGAATCCGCGCCTCGAGCCGCGCCGCGCGGCGTTTCTCGCCGCGCACTGGTCGACGCGCGATGCGGATGGCCAGTACCGGCTGCTCGCCGATCCCGCGCACAAGCTGCGCGGCCCGCTGCTGTACAGGCTCGACGAGGTGATGGCGATCTGGTCGAAGGTGCGCGCGAAGGTGCTGCACGTCGAGGCCGTCGATTCGCCGACGTTCGCGTTTCTGGCGGGCGAGATTCCGATTTCCGAGTTCAAGGCGCGCTTTGCGGCGTTCGCCGACTGGCGCGAGAAGCTCGTCGAAGACGCGGGACACATGGTCCATCACGACCAGCCGGAGCAGATCGCGGCGCTGATCGAGGCGTTCTGCGCCTGAGCCGATTTCGAGGGGCGTCGATCCGGGCGGGGCGGCGAATCGGCGAATCGGTGGGCGGCGAAAATCTGAAGGCGAAAGACCGAAGGCGACGAGCGAAGGGCGAAGGAAGGGCGGCGGCGCGCCGGCTCGCCCGGCCCGCCGCCGTTCGCGGTCCCGCCGGCTGAGCGTCTGCGGCGAATTTGCGCGTTGCAGTAGAATGAACGCTTAGCCTCCGACGCCCACGATGAACGCCGATCTCCACTGCCATTCGAACGTTTCCGACGGTCAGCTCGCGCCCGCCGACGTCGCGCGCCGCGCGCACGCGGGCGGCGTCACGCTGTGGGCGCTGACCGATCACGACGAGGTCGGCGGCCAGCGCGCCGCGCGTGAAGCCGCCGAGGCGCTCGGCATGCGCTATCTGCACGGCGTCGAGATTTCCGTGACGTGGGCGTCGCGCACCGTGCACATCGTCGGCCTGAACATCGATCCGCAGAACCCCGCGCTCGTCGACGGGCTCCGCCGCACCCGCAACGGCCGCGCGGCGCGCGCGGTCGCGATCGGCGACGCGCTCGCCGCGCTCGGCATCGAGGGGGCCTACGAAGGCGCGCTCGGCTTTGTGTCGAATCCCGATCTGATCTCGCGCACCCACTTCGCGCGCTTTCTCGTCGACAAGGGCTACGCGGCGTCGATATCCGACGTGTTCGACCGCTATCTCGGCGAAGGCAAGCCGGGCTACGTCGCGCACCGCTGGGCGAAGCTGTCGGACGCCGTCACGTGGATCCGGCAGGCGGGCGGCGAAGCGGTCATCGCGCATCCGGGCCGCTATGCGTACACGAGCGTCGAGTTCGACGCGTTCTTCGGCGAGTTCATCGATCTGGGCGGCGTCGCGATCGAGGTCGTGACGGGCAGCCACACGCCCGACCAGTACCGCGAATACGCGGACGTCGCGCGGCGCTTCGGCTTCGAGGCGTCGCGCGGCTCCGATTTTCACGCGCCGGGAGAAGGGCGCACCGAGCTCGGCAGCCTGCCGCCGCTGCCGTCCGATCTCAAACCCGTCTGGGAGCGCTGGCTGTAGCGGCGTTTGCCGGCAGCACATCCGGCCGCGGCACGCGCGCGCCGATCCATACCTTTGTCCCCATGTCCCAATTCTTCAGGATTCACCCGGATAATCCGCAGACGCGTCTCGTCAAGCAGGCGGCCGAAATCGTGCGCGGCGGCGGCGTGATCGCGCTGCCGACCGATTCGAGCTATGCGCTCGCATGCCATCTGGACGACAAGGACGCGGTCGAGCGCGTGCGCCGCATCCGCGGGCTCGACGAAAAGCAGCACCTGTCGCTGCTCGTGCGCGATCTGTCCGAGCTCGCGACGTTCGCGATGGTCGACAACCGGCAATACCGGCTGATCAAATCGGTGACGCCGGGGCCGTACGTGTTCATCCTGCAGGCGACGAAGGAAGTGCCGCGGCGGCTGTCGCACCCGTCGCGCAAGACGATCGGCCTGCGCGTGCCCGCGCACGCGATCACGCTCGCGCTGCTCGAGGCGCTCGGCCAGCCGCTTCTCGGCACGACGCTGATCCTGTCGCCCGACGATGAGCCGCTCAACGATCCGGAGGAAATCCGCGCGCGCCTCGAAAAGCAGATCGACCTCGTGATCGACGGCGGCGCGTGCCCGCGCGAGCCGTCGACGGTCATCGACCTGACGGGCGACGAGCCGCAGCTCGTGCGGGCGGGGCGCGGCCCGCTCGAGCCGTTCGGCCTCGCCGCGTGAGCGCCGCCGCGCCGTCCCGGCGCACCGGAGCGGCCGCCGTTTCGGTCCGCATGCACACGCGCCGTTCGCGCGTTTGCCGCTTGTTACAATAGTGCGCTATGGATGCTTCTTCCCTGATACAGACAATTGCCGTCTACGCACTGCCCGTGGTCTTCGCGATCACGCTGCACGAGGCTGCCCACGGCTACGTCGCTCGCCTGCTCGGCGACAACACCGCGTACATGATGGGCCGCGTGTCGTTCAACCCGATGCGCCACATCGATCCGTTCGGCACGATCGTGATTCCGCTCGTGCTGTACTTCCTGACGAGTGGCGCGTTCCTGTTCGGCTACGCGAAGCCCGTGCCCGTCACGTTCCGCAATCTGCGCAACCCGCGCTGGGGGAGCCTGTGGGTCGCGCTCGCGGGGCCGGGCTGCAACTTCGTCCAGGCGCTGATCTGGGGCTTCGTGAGCATCGGCCTCGCCGCGTTCGCGGTCGACGAGCCATTCTTCACGCGCATGGCGGGAGCGGGCGTCGGCGTGAATCTCGTGCTCGCGGTGCTGAACCTCTTTCCGCTGCCGCCGCTCGACGGCGGGCGCGTGCTCGCGGCGCTGCTGCCGCCGAAGCCATCGATCGCGCTGTCGCGGCTCGAGCCGTACGGCTTCTTCATCGTGCTCGCGCTCGTCGCGACGGGCCTTCTGACGAAGCTCTGGCTGCGGCCGCTGGTGGGCGCGGGCTACGCCGTCGTGACGGCCATCCTGACTCCTTTCGCCTCGCTTTTCTAACGACAATCATGTTCCCAGACCGTATCTTTTCCGGCATGCGACCCACGGGGTCGCTCCATCTCGGCCACTATCACGGCGTGCTGAAGAACTGGGTCAAGCTGCAGTCCGAGTATCCGTGCTTCTTCTGCGTGGTCGACTGGCACGCGCTGACGACGCACTACGAAACGCCCGAGGTGATCGAGAAGAACGTCTGGGATGTGCTGATCGACTGGCTCGCCTCGGGCATCGACCCGGCGCAGGCGACGCTCTTCATCCAGAGCAAGGTGCCCGAGCATGCCGAGCTCGCGCTGCTGCTCGGCATGAGCACGCCGCTCGGCTGGCTCGAGCGCGTGCCGACCTACAAGGAGCAGATCGAGAAGCTGAAGGACAAGGATCTGTCGACGTACGGCTTCCTCGGCTACCCGGTGCTGATGGCGGCCGACATCCTGCTGTACCGCGGCTCGCTCGTGCCGGTCGGCGAGGACCAGGTGCCGCACGTGGAGATGACGCGCGAGATCGCGCGCCGCTTCAATTATCTGTACGGCCGCGAGCCGGGCTTCGAGGAGAAGGCGCTCGAGGCGGCGAAGAAGCTGGGCGGCAAGCGCGCGAAGCTCTATCACGAGCTGCGCAACGCGTATCAGCAGGAGGGCGACGACGAGGCGCTCGAACAGGCGCGCGCGATGCTGCAGGAATCGCAGAGCCTGTCGATGAGCGACCGCGAGCGCCTGTTCGGCTATCTCGAAGGCGCGCGCAAGATCATCCTCGTCGAGCCGCAGGCGCTTCTGACCGCAGCGTCGCGGATGCCGGGCCTCGACGGCCAGAAGATGTCGAAGTCGTACGGCAACACGATCGGCCTGCGCGAGGACGCCGAGACGATCACGAAGAAGGTCCGCACGATGCCGACCGATCCCGCGCGCGTGCGCCGCAGCGATCCGGGCGATCCCGATAAATGCCCGGTCTGGCAACTGCACCAGGTCTACACCGACGACGCGACGCACGACTGGGTTCAGAAGGGCTGCCGCTCGGCGGGCATCGGCTGCCTGGACTGCAAGCAGCCGGTCGTCGACGGCATCCTGCGCGAGCAGCAGCCGATGCTCGAGCGCGCGCAGAAGTACATGGACGATCCGTCGCTGCTGCGCGCGATCGTCGCGGACGGCTGCGACAAGGCGCGCAAGCACGCGACCGAGACGATGCGCGACGTGCGCGAGGCGATGGGGCTGTCGTACAGTTGAAAACGCTGACGATCGCGGTTCACGACGCGCCCGCCGCGGGGGCGCACGGCGTGGCGGCCGAGCCGTCGGCGTGGGTGCGCGAATGGTCGCATCTCGTGCCGGCGGGCGGCGCGGTGCTCGACGTCGCCGCGGGCCACGGCCGCCACGCGCGCTGGTTCGCCGAGCGCGGCCATCCGGTCCGCGCGCTCGAGCGCGAGCCGGCCGCGCTCGCGTCGCTCGGCGCGCTGCCGGGTGTCGTCGCGCAGGCGGCCGATCTCGAAGACGCGCCGTGGCCGCTCGCCGGCGACGCGCGCTTTTCCGCCGTCGTCGTCACGAACTATCTGCATCGCCCGCTGCTGCCGCGTCTCGTCGCCGCGGTCGCGCCGGGCGGCGTGCTGCTGTACGAGACCTTCGCGCAAGGCAACCAAACGGTCGGCAAGCCGTCCAATCCGGCATTCCTGCTCGCGCCGGGCGAGCTGCTCGACGCGGTGCGCGGGCAGTTGCGCGTCGTCGCGTTCGAGGACGGGTTCGCCGCCGCGCCGCGCGACGCATTCGTCCAACGAATCTGCGCGGTGCGCGAGCGTGCCGTGGCGGAAGAAGGGGCGGGATTTCCGCGTTACGGACTGGCGGGCTAATCCGCTACAATCGACCCTTACCGATTTTTCATCGCGTTTGTTTCATGGCTAACGGCACTCAAGACGGCATTCAAATCCGCGGCAGCGTCCCCGCGATCGTCACCCCGATGCTCGAGGACGGCGGCCTCGATCTGGCGGCCTTCCGCAAGCTGATCGACTGGCACATCGAAGAGGGGACGGATGCCCTCGTCGTGGTCGGCACGAGCGGCGAATCGGCGACGCTTTCCGTCGACGAACATATCCTCATGATCGAAACCGCCGTCAAGCATGCGGCGAAGCGGATTCCGATCGTCGCGGGCGCGGGCGGCAATTCGACGACCGAGGCGATCGAGTTGTCGAAGCATGCGAAGGCGGTGGGCGCCGACGCGACGCTGCAAGTGGTGCCGTATTACAACAAGCCGACGCAGGAAGGAATATACCGCCACTTCAAGGCGATCGCCGAGGCGGTCGACCTGCCGGTGATCCTGTACAACGTGCCGGGCCGCACGGTCGCGGACATGTCGAACGACACGATCCTGCGTCTTTCTCAGGTGCCGGGCATCGCCGGCGTGAAGGACGCGACGGGCAACATCGACCGCGCCGCGCAGTTGATCAAGGCGGCGCCCGCGCACTTCGCGATCTACAGCGGCGACGATCCGACCGCGATCGCGCTGATGCTCCTCGGCGGCCACGGCAACATCTCGGTGACGGCGAACGTCGCGCCGCGCGCGATGAGCGAGCTCTGCCGCGCGGCGCTCGCCGCCGACGTGAAGACGGCGCGAGAGATCCATATGAAGCTCCTGTCGCTGCACAAGCATCTGTTCATCGAGGCGAATCCGATCCCGGTGAAGTGGGCGCTGCAACAGATGGGCAAGATCGCGGGCGGCATTCGCCTGCCGCTCACACCGCTCGACGAGCGTTGCCACGACACCGTGCGCGGCGCGCTTCGCGAGGCCGGCCTCCTGTGAGGCCGGACGCGGCCGCTCGGGCGGCCGCACCGCACCCCGATCGATCCGACACTGACCCGGCCGCTCCCGGCGCCGTGCGTGACACGCGTTCTAGCAAGACGAAGGACTTCATGAGACATTCTGCCTTTTCCTCCCGCGCGATCCAGGTTTCGGTGCTGGCGCTCGCGCTGGGCGCGCTCGCCGGCTGCGACACGCTGAACGACTACCTCGCGCCCGACCGGGTCAACTACAAGTCGACCGGCTCGGCGCCGCCGCTGCAGGTGCCGCAGGATCTGACGGCGATGCCGCTCAGTCCGTCGTACGTCGCGCCGCCGACGAATTCGGGCCTGGGCTCCGCACCGACGCGCGCGGTGACGGCCGCGGGCAACTCGACGGAAGGGCAGCCGAGCGCGCAGGACCCGTTCGGGATGCACGTCGAGCGCGACGGCGACCGCCGCTGGCTCGTCGTCGACGGCCGCACGCCCGAGCAGCTCTGGCCGCAACTGAAGGAGTTCTGGCAGGACAACGGCTTCGCGCTGAAGACGGACGCGCCGTCGACGGGCATCATGGCCACCGACTGGGCGGAAAACCGCGCGAACATTCCCGACGACTGGTTCCGCCGCACGATCGGCCGCGTGATCGATTTCGCCTATTCGTCGGGCACGCGCGATCGCTTCCGCACGCTCGTCACGCGTACGCCGGACGGCAATACGGACATCTCGATCACGCATAGCGCAATGGAAGAGAAGCTGACGGGCGCGCAGGGCGGCACGTCGTCGCGCTGGGAGGAGCGTCCGCGCAATCCGGTGCTCGAAGCCGTGTTCCTCGCGAAGCTGATGGAGAAGTTCGGCCTGACCGACGCGCAGGCGAAGCAACTGCTCGCCGACGCGCGCCCCGCCACCGCGCCCGCGACCGTCGTCGGCGCCGGCGCCGGCGGCGCATCGACGCTCGATCTGGCCGAGTCGTTCGACCGCGCGTGGCTGCGCGTCGGTCTCGCGCTCGACCGCACGAACTTCACGGTCGACAACCGCGATCGCTCGAAGGGCGTCTACTACGTCCGCTATGCGAATTCGATGGAAGAGCTCAAGCGCGACGGCCTGTTCGGCAAGCTGTTCTACGGCGGCCCGACGGCCGCGAAGCCGGGCAAGGAATTCCTCGTCAACGTGCGCGCGCAAGGCGACTCGAAGACGCAAGTGGCCGTCGTCGATGCAAACGGTCAGATCGACACCTCGTCCGACGCGCAGCGGCTCATCTCGCTGCTGCACGCGCAGCTAAATTAAGCGCACGTGCGATTCGCGAGCCTCGGAAGCGGCAGCGAAGGCAATGCGCTCGTCGTCGAAGCGTCGAATGGCGCGACGACGACGCGCGTCCTGCTCGACTGCGGCTTCTCGGCGAAGGAACTCGAACGCCGGCTCGCACGCGTCGATTTGCGCGTCGACGATCTCGACGCGATTCTTGTCACTCACGAACACGGCGACCATGTCGGCTGCGCGCTGACGCTCGCCCGCCGTGCGTCGCTGCCGCTGTACACGAGCTGGGGCACCGCGCGCGCGGTCGGCGCGGACGAGGCCGACGTCGACCTCCGCGTGCTCTGGGGCGACGAGACGGCCGCGGTAGGCGATCTGTGCGTGCTCCCCTATACCGTTCCGCACGACGCGCGCGAGCCGCTCCAGTTCGTCTTCAGCGACGGCGCGACGCGTCTCGGCGTGCTGACCGACGTCGGCATGTCGACGCCGCGCATCAGCGCCGTGCTGAGCGGCTGCGACGGCCTCGTGCTGGAGGCGAATCACGACGTCGCGATGCTCGCGGCCAGTCGCTATCCGGCATCGCTGAAGGCGCGCATCGGCGGCTCGCACGGCCATCTGAGCAACGACGCGGCGGCCGCCATCCTCGCCGAGCTCGATCGCAGCCGGCTGCGACACCTGGTGGCCGCGCATCTGAGCAAGCAGAACAACGCGCCGGCGCTCGCGCAGGCGGTGCTCGCGGCGGCTTTGGGAGGGCAGGCGGACGACGTGCTCGTTGCGTCGCAAGACGAGGGATTCGGCTGGCTCAGCCTGCGCTGAAGCGCGCCCTGCGGCGCCTCATGGACCCGCAGGTCATGCAAGGGACATAAAAAGGACGTAAAAAAACCGGCCCGTAGGCCGGTTTTTTTTAGCTGATGCTGACGCGGACTTACTGGCTTGCGCCCGAAGCCGGAGCAGCCGTCGCTGCCGAAGCAGCCGACGCCACAGCAGCAGCCGCATCGCTCGCAGCAGCGGCAACGCTCGAAGCAGCGTCCGAAGCAGCAGCGGCAACGCCCGAAGCAGCCGAAGCGGCAGCGGCGGTTGCTTCGCTAGCAGCCGACGAAGCAGCTTGCTCGGAGCTCTTGTTGCACGCAGCCAGTGCAACGGCAGCCAACAGGGAAGCTACGAGGAGGGATTTCTTCATGATCACGTCCTTTTATGGTTAAAGGTAAGCAACAGCGCGAAACAATACCGGTAATGTGCTCCAACACCGACCTGGGCCGCTGGTGGAGATGCACTTCTAGAGCGTGAATCTTCCCTACGGCTTGGGCGGAAATTATATGCACTTTCCTATCGACCGTCGACAAATGCGGGGTCAATACGTTGTCTTTCCCATACAAAAACATGCGTTCGTATGGGTATACGGCCGGGCAACTCTACCCCATGTCGCCCACCCGTATCCAGCCCGCACGATACCACTCGTGCAGCAGGCCTGTCATGGCGGGGTCCCGGGAGAGTGTTACAAACCGTTTCGCCTCCATCCGGCGCGTATCGGCCAGTTCCGGCAGCCATTTCGCCGCGGTTGCGAGCGGATGCGCGTCGCCGTTGATGAAGTACGAGCGCGCGTTATACAACAACGCCGCTTTCCTGTCGAGCCGGATGCCCCGGCGAGACGCCTGGGCGACGAACGCGGCTTCGCCAAGTCGTCGCGGCGGCGGCTCGAAAACGACGTTTGATTTGGGCTCGCTCAAATAACAGCCAAGAAAATCGCCAATATCGCGTTCGTCCCATTTGATTCCAGCGAGCATCGCGGCAGCGCGCTCGACCATCGCGGCAGGCAGCATCGCGGGCGTGTCGACCGCGGGCTGCGCCGGGTCGCGGTATCGCGTGTCGTCGCACGTGCCTGTGCGCAGGCCGCCGCGCTCCGCGAGGTGATAGAGGAACTGCGCGCGCAACTCGCCTGCGGACGGGGCCCGGAAGCCGATCGAGCACGTCATGCACTCGCCGAGCGCGATGCCGTCGTGCGCGACGTGCGGCGGCAGGTACAGCATGTCGCCGGGTTCGAGCACCCATTCGTCTGTCGGCTCGAAATTCGCGAGGACCTTGAGCGGCAAACCTTCCTGCAGCGACAGATCCTGCTGCGCGCCGATCCGCCAGCGGCGCTTGCCGTGCACCTGCAGCAGGAACACGTCGTACGAGTCGAAATGCGGGCCGACGCCGCCGCCGTCCGTCGCGTACGAGATCATCAGGTCGTCGAGGCGCGCATCCGGAACGAACCGGAAGCGCTCGAGCAGCGAGCGGGCGCGCTCGTCGTGCAGGTCGAGCCCCTGCACGAGCAGCGTCCACTCGCGGCGCTTCACGGACGGCAGATTCTCGGGCTCGAATGGCCCGTGCTCCAGTTGCCATCTGTTACGAAAATGGGTGACGAGACGCGATTCGACGTCAAAGTCGGCTGCAAGCTCGAACAGCGCATCGCGCGACAGCGGCGGCGCGATGTCGGCAATGGCCTGCCGAATCAGAAGCGGCCTTTTCTGCCAATATCGGCGCATGAATTGCGCGGGACTGAGATTGCCGAGAAGCGGGGTCGGCGCCTCGGGCAACGGCGCGCGGGTGCGTTCGAGCACACGGCCGGACGGTTCGGGTAGGGGCCGTTTGGGCATCGTATAATGGTTGTTGTACTTGGGAGAATTGGATGAAAATCGCAAAAAACACTGTCGTATCGGTCGCTTACAAGCTGTCGGATGCGCAAGGCAATCTGATCGAGGAGAGCGATGAGCCGATGGTCTATCTGCACGGCGGCTATGATGGCACGTTCCCCAAGATCGAGGAACAACTCGACGGCCAGGAGCCCGGCTATCAGACGCAAATCCAGCTTGAGCCGCAGGATGCGTTCGGCGATTACGATCCTGAACTCGTGAAAATCGAGCCGCGCGACCGTTTCCCCGAGCCGCTCGAAGTGGGCATGCAATTCGAAGGCACGCCGGAGGACGGTGACGAGGAAATCGATTCGCTGATCTACACGGTGACCGATATCGCGGAAGACAAGGTCGTCCTCGATGGCAATCACCCGCTCGCCGGGATGGCGCTGCGTTTCGCGCTGACCGTCAAGGACGTGCGCGAAGCGACGGAAGACGAAATCGAGCACGAGCATGCGCACGGCGCGGAAGGGCTCGAAATCGTCGACGAAGACGAGGATGACGACAACGAAGGCAACGGTTCAGCGCGCACCCTGCATTGAGCCCGGTGCGGCGATGCCCGGCGCTTCGCCGGGTGTCGCGCTCGATGGCGCGTGGTGATCGAATGAACCTTCGCGCGCGCCATGCCATTCACCATAGCCGGGCGGCGTCGCGCCGCTCGCGCCCGAATCGGGCAGCACCGGCGGCGCCGGGATTTCCGGCATGTCGGGCAGCGGCGTGTTCTCATGCGGCACGATGGGCAGCGCGGGCGGTTGAGGCAGATGCTTCGGTACGGTCTGCATGCTCACGTTGAACATCGGCTGCTTCGCCGAATCCACGCCGATTCGCACCCATTGCGTCAGGCGCGCATGCGGCGCGATCGCGACGCGCGTCAGATTGCCGACCAGATTCCCCTTGTCGTCGCGTAACGGGCGGTCGATCCTGAATCCGTCCGCAAGCGGCTCGCCGCTCGGATGCACGACGATGATCGAGCCGCGAAAGACGGCCGCGGCTTTCACCAACGCTCGCTTGAATTCGCGAAAGCCGTCGCGCACGCGCGGGCGGTTGAAGCGCAGCCACCCGAAGCGCTCCGAACGTTCGTAGCGATCGAATTGCGGGTCGCCCTCGAGAAAGATCACGAGCGCGCGCGCCTTGCGGCGCTTCGCATACTCGGCCGCGTGATCGATCCAGAACGCATTTGCGATGACACGATCTTCGAACTCGCCGTTGCGCCCGCCTGCTGTCAGGTAGCGATTGTTCGGCCCCGGCGCGTTCAGGCCGATGAACACCGTATCGTCGCGGACCCAGCGAACGTTTTCGCGATACGGGTGAAAGCGCGCCACTTCGCTTTCGCGCGTGAGTGGCATCGGATTCGCGCCGGGCGATGCCGGCTCGGCAAAGATGTTCTGACGCAGGAAGTCTAGCCGCTCGACGGGATCGTACGCACCGGCATCGCGCGTGCCGCAGGCTGCCCAGTCGTATTGGCCGGGCAGCAGCACGAGCGGGACGCGGGACGCTGCGAACAGCACGTTGCGCTGCTCGTACAACTGATCGCGACAGGCTTCCTTCGGCCCCTTCAGGTTGCCTTCGTAGACGATGAACGACACCGAACGGTCGCGCGCGATCGCATCGAGCAGGCGCCGGGCCTGCGGTTCGTCGTCGGCCGACGCGATCACGCCGGACAAGACCGCGAACGTGTACGGCTCGCTGCCCGCTCGCGACGATGCGTGCGCGGCCGGTGCGCTGCCGGCGAGCGTCCATGCGAGCGCGCCGGCGAGCGCCGCGGATGCGGCGACGCGCGCGCGAAGCGTCGCGCGCGGCGCGGTACGGTCAGCGTTGCGCATCCGTTGCGCCTGAGCGGGCGAGCGCGTGCAGTTCGTAGAGCAGGTCGAGCGCGTCGCGCGGTTTCAAGTCGTCCGGATCGAGCCTGAGCAGGCGCTCGAGCGCCGGGTGCGGCGTCGCAGCCGGCGGCTCGTTGCATTCCGGTTCGTCGACGATCGGTTGCGCGGCGAAGAGATCGAGCTGCGGCGTTGCCTGGGCCGCGGACTGCTGCTCGAGGTGCGCGAGATGCTTGCGGGCGGCGCGAATCACCGGCGCCGGAACGCCTGCGAGTTGCGCGACCTGCAGGCCGTAGCTCTGGTTCGCCGGACCTTCCTCGACCGCGTGGAGGAACACGATGCCGTGGCCGTGCTCGACCGCCGACAGGTGCACGTTCGCCGCTTGCGGGAATTCCGCCGGCAATTGCGTGAGCTCGAAGTAGTGCGTCGCGAACAGCGTGTAGCAGCGATTGTGCGACAACAGATGGCGCGCGATCGCCCATGCGAGCGCGAGGCCGTCGAACGTCGACGTGCCGCGGCCGATTTCGTCCATCAGCACGAGGCTGTGCGGCGTCGCGTCGTTCAGGATCGCGGCGGCCTCCGTCATCTCGACCATGAACGTCGAGCGGCCGCCCGCGAGATCGTCCGCCGCGCCGATGCGCGTGAAGATGCGATCGATCGGGCCGAAGCGCGCCGCCTTCGCTGGCACGTAGCTGCCGACGTACGCCATCAGCGCGATGAGCGCCGTCTGTCGCATGAACGTCGACTTACCGCCCATGTTCGGGCCGGTGATGAGGAGCAGCTTCCGATCGGGGTTCAGCGCGCAATCGTTCGCGATGAATTGCTCGACCTGCGCTTCGACGACCGGATGGCGGCCCTGATCGATCTCGATGCCGATCTCGTCGGTGAATTCCGGCGCCACCCAGTCGAGCGTGCGGGCGCGTTCGGCGAATGCCGCGAGCAGATCGAGCTCCGCAAGGCCGCTTGCGACGCGCTGGCAACCCTCGATGTGAGGCAGGAGCGCCTGCAATACGCCGTCGTAAAGCGCGCGTTCGCGGGCGAGCGCGCGCTCCTGCGCGGACAGTGCCTTGTCCTCGAACGTCTTCAGCTCGGGCGTGATGTAGCGCTCCGCGTTCTTGAGCGTCTGGCGGCGGCGATAGTCGTCGGGCACCTTGTCGGTCTGGCCGCGCGTGACTTCGATATAGAAGCCGTGAACCTTGTTGTACTCGACGCGCAGGTTCGGAATGCCCGTGCGTGCGCGCTCGCGCGTTTCGAGATCGATCAGGAACTGGCCACAGTTCTCCGAGATATCGCGCAGCTCGTCGAGCTCGGCGTCGTAGCCGCGGGCGATCACGCCGCCGTCGCGGACCATCGCCGCCGGCTCGGCCGCGATCGCGCGCGTGAGCAGATCGAGGCAGCCGGGCGGCGGCTCGAGCGCGGCGTCGAGGCGTCCTAGCGCGGCCGCGTTCGGTGCGATCTCGGCGACGCGTTCGCGCAGCGCGGGAAGGGCGGCGAACGTGTCGCGCAGGCTGGACAGATCGCGCGGCCGCGCGGACAGCAGCGCGAGGCGGCCGGTGATCCGCTCGACGTCGGCGATCTGCCGCAGCGCCGAGCGCAGGCTGTCGAGGCCGACATGCGCGGGCGCGTCGAGCAACGCGCCGATTGCCTGGTGGCGCGCCTGCGCGGCGACCGATGCGCGCGGCGGATGATGCAGCCAATGGCGCAGCAGGCGGCTGCCCATCGCGGTGCAGCAGGTGTCGAGCAGCGAATAGAGCGTCGGCGATTCGGTGCCGCGCAGCGTTTCGGTGAGTTCGAGATTGCGTCGCGTCGACGGGTCGAGCCCGATGTACTCGGATTCGTTTTCGACCTTGAGGCTGCGCACGTGGCGAAGCTGCTGGCCTTGCGTCGCGGCCGCGTAGATCAGCAGCGCGCCCGCCGCTCCGCTCGCGCTCGTGAGCGCTTGCGCGCCGAAGCCGTCGAGGCTCGCGACTTCGAGTTGATCGCAGAGGCGTTGCGTGCCCGATGCGATATCGAAGTGCCACGCGGGCACGCGCGTGATCGCGCCCATGCCGGCCGGCACCGCTTCGATCGCGCCGTCGGCCGCGAGAATCTCGGCGGGGCGGATGCGCTCGAGCGCCGCGCCGAGCTGGTCCGGCGCGATCTCGGCGAGCCGCAGCGCGCCGCTCGCGAGATTGAGCCATGCAAGGCCGATGTTCGACGCGACGCCGCGTTTGTTGTGCCCGACACAAAGCGCGAGCAGGAACACGTCGCTCTTGTCGGACAGCAGCGCGGCGTCGGTCAGCGTGCCCGGCGTCACGACGCGCACGACCTTGCGTTCGACGGGGCCCTTCGACGTCGCGGGATCGCCGATCTGTTCGCAGATCGCCGCCGATTCGCCGAATTTCACGAGCTTCGCGAGGTACTGCTCGACCGCGTGGTGCGGCACGCCCGCCATCTTGATCGGGTTGCCGGCGGACGCGCCGCGTTGCGTGAGCGTCAGGTCGAGCAGGCGAGCGGCTTTCTCCGCGTCTTCGAAGAAGAGCTCGTAGAAGTCGCCCATCCGGTAGAACACGAGCGTGTCGGGGTGCTCCGCCTTGATGCGTAAATATTGCTGCATCATCGGCGTGTGCTGCGCGGCGGCCGTTGCCGCTGCGTCGGAGGAGGCGTCGATTTGGGTGGCCATCTTGCGGATATCTGTCTGCGTATACGGAATTGGGTGAGAGTTTACCTTGTCGCGCCGGCGCGCGAAGCTGGCCGGACGGCCAATGTATCGTCTCGGTGGCGATCCGCACGTGTCGCGCGCGCGGTTTGACGGCTCGGCGACGTGTTTCGCAGAAGGCCGGCCGTCGCGGCAAGCGATATCGAAATTCGGTATCGAACCCATCTCGCGCTCGATCGGCGCGATACGGTTCGCCCGGGCATTCGCCCGCGCATATCGAATCGATGCATCGGGCGCTTGTCGCGCATCTGCGCATGGCAAAGTCTTCAAACGACGCATTGCACACGCGGATCGGCGACGCCGGTCGTGGGGCGCGAATTAAAAGACGTCATGGCGCCATGCAAACAAAATTCACTATCGCACTATTCAATGATTTATTTTCTTGTGGGAATAAAATCTTTGCATGATGAAGTGCATATTGCTTGTTTTGTAATCGATGATGTCGAATCCTATCGAGTGGCGGGTTGGATAAATTAATACCATTTGTTTTGATGGCAGGGAGGTAATAGTCTCCGTCGAGTGCCAAATTCGAATGAATTTGAAAATCCATGATCGGTTTCGGTGCATGTGTCGAGGCGATGAAAATGGCCGATCGACGCATTGAATAAAGAGGGGTTGTACGGCGTCGGCCGAGAAGAACCCGGAATGTGACGTTGTTGGAATCTCTTCCTGAAGAAGATAATCGTTTCGAGTAGCGATGTCCGCCGATCAGCTTGAATGGCCGACACGACGCGGCAGTCGCGGCAGTCGCGGCAGTCGCGGAAGTCGGGGAAGTAGCGGGAAAAAGAGGACGGCATCGAACGATGCGATGCCGTCGCGGAGATCAGCAACATCCCGTGAAAAAGGGGACTCGTGATGTCTCGTCAAATCTTGTCGGCTTGGCCGGGGTTGGGCTCGATGCGTGTGTATGCGTCGGTTTGCTTTGTGCGCCGTCACGCCACGCTGAGCGATTCATGATTTTTTGATGATCGATGCGCGTTGTGCCCGCCGTCGATGCGGCCGCTGACGCGAATCTCCCCGTTCGAATCCATTGCATGCGCGTTGCGCTCCACGAAGCCGGGGCGTCAGGCGCCGTGTCCGCTTGTTTCGAATGTGGCGCGTGAGAATCGGCCGGCGGCGCATATTCGGATGTCCGAATGTTGTTGGAGTTGAGCAGACGTTGTGAAAGGGTGCATGCAGCCATGCTTTTCAATCGCCAATCCTTCCTGTTTAGGAGAATGAAATGAAAAAGACTTTTGCCGCAGCCGTTTCCGCCGTACTTCTGGCCTCGTCCTACGCGCACGCCGACACGTTGTGCACGTCCGGTACGATCACGAAGCTCTTCGTCGACAATACCGGCGTCATGGAGGTGACCGTCGGCAACCTCGCGTATCGGAACGGAAACAAGGATACCTATTCGATCATCACGTCGGCGTTCGTCGCGAACAAGCAGTTATATATCTACGCGCCCAATTGCCAGCCGGATTCGACGATGGGGAGCTTCGCCGTGCGGTAACGCGGGCCGCATACGCGGGCGAGGAGCGCGCGACGTTCTTCGTTCGAGTCGTGAAGTCGCCTGATGGTTCGCGCTTTCGCGATGAAGAAGCGCGCGCTTGCGCGTTTCTTCTCGAAATCGGCGGGACGGCGCACGCCGGCGCGTTCGCGCAGGCCGGAAATGAAACGGCCCGCGGCGCTTCAAGCGCCGCGGGCCGCCGGAGCTTGCCCGCCGCTGCGATCGGCGTCACGCGGGCGGGGGAGTCGAGCCGCTCATTCGTCCGCCGGCCGCGTATGCGTATAGCGGTTCAGGATCGGAATCATTTGCGCATAGATCTTCGGATTCGCAGCGACGATCTCGCGCCGGTGCAGGAAATCGGAGTCGCCCGTGTAATTGCCGACGAGGCCGCCCGCCTCGGTGATGAGCAGGCTGCCCGCCGCGACATCCCACACGTTGATGCCTTGCTCGAAGAAGCCGTCGAGGCGGCCCGCCGCGACGTTCGCAAGATCGAGCGCGGCCGCGCCCGGACGGCGCAACCCGGTGCACGCCTGCGTCATCTCGGTGAAGAGGCGCGAGTAGGCGTCGAGGCCGTCTTTTTCGCGGAACGGAAAGCCCGTGCCGACCAGCGCGTCCGCGAGGCGGTCGCGCCGTCCGACGCGGATGCGCCGATCGTTCAGGTACGCGCCGCGGCCGCGCGTCGCGGTGAAGAGGTCGTTGTGGTTCGGGTCGTAGACCACCGCCTGCGTGACGACGCCCTTGTGCGCGAGCGCGATCGACACGCAGTAGTACGGAAAACCATGAATGAAGTTCGTCGTGCCGTCGAGCGGATCGATGATCCACTGGAATTCGGATTCGTCGCCCGACTCGCCGGACTCTTCGGCGAGGATCGCGTGATCGGGATAGGCGGTCTTCAGCGTTTCGATGATCGCGTCTTCAGCCGCCTTGTCGACTTCCGTCACGAAATCGTTCTGCTGCTTCTTGCGAATCTCGATCAGATCGAGATCGAGCGAGGCGCGATTGATGATCTGTCCGGCGCGACGAGCCGCCTTGACAGCGATGTTGAGCATGGGATGCATGAGCCTGAATCCTGAAGCCGGCGACGCGAGGCCGCCACGAGGGTGATCGAACCAGCGAAGCGGCGCCGCGCGCACGGGAGGGCGGCAGGCGGGCGTTTCGCCGACGGAAGACGAATTGGCAAAGAGCGGGTGCAGCGGGTGCGGGCCGAACAGCGCGAGCGCCGCATGCAAAAACGCGATTTTACCCGACTCGCGGCAGTTTTTTGCGAAACGGTCGCGCATACCGTTCGATCGTCCGTTCGGACGAGTGGGTTTGCCGGCGAGTTGGCGATACCATACCGGCATCCTGATCAGTCGAATGAACGCTTTGGAATCTCAGCAGAAACCGTCCGCGCCGTCCGGCGGCGCGGCCACATCCCGTCCGGCGCGGGCCGCGCGCGGCGGATTCACGTCGACGCGCTTCGTGCTCATCGAGCCGAGCCACCCCGGCAACGTCGGCGCGGCGGCGCGCGCGCTGAAGACGATGGGCTTTTCGCGCCTCGTGCTCGTCGCGCCGCGCGTGCCGCGCGTGCAGAGCGATCCGGAGGCGCTCGCGATGGCGAGCGGCGCCGACGACGTGCTCGCGTCCGCGCACGTCGTGCCGACGCTCGCCGACGCGCTGAACGGCGTGCAATGGTCGCTCGGGCTCACTGCGCGTTCGCGCGAGTACGGGCCGCCGCGGCTCGCGCCCCGCGCGGCGGCCGCAAGCGCGCTCCAGCAGGTGCGCACGGGCGACATCGCGCTCGTGTTCGGCAACGAGCGCACTGGCCTGTCGAACGAGCACGTCGAGCGCTGCAGCGCGATTGCGCACATTCCGGCAAACCCCGCATACAGCTCGCTCAATCTCGCGCAGGCGGTGCAGGTGCTCGCGTACGAGCTGCGCGTCGCGCTGCTCGAAGACGACGAGTCCGCCGCGCCGCCGGACGCCGCGCTCGGCACGCTCGCGCAAAGCGACGAGATCGAGCGGATGTTCGTTCATCTCGAAAATGCGCTGATCGCGCTCGATTTCCTCGATCCGCGCAATCCAAAGAAGCTGATGTCGCGGTTGCGGCGGCTCTTTGCGCGAACGGGGATCGAACGCGAGGAAGTGAACATCGTTCGCGGGATCGCGAAGCACATCCTGCTGAAGGCGGGCGGTGCGGACGCGCGCGCGGGCGTTTCGGGCGACGGCGAAAGCGGCCCGGGCGATGCGGACTATTCCGGCCGCGACGCCGGGCGGGACGACTGACGCGGCGCGGCCCCGCGGCCGGCCATACCCGCGGCCGCAGCAGGGAGAACGCGGCGCCTGCTGCGCGTTCGCGGCGGCGGCTCTACAATCGTCCTCGTGTCATAAGCAAAGCTGTCAAAACGATAACGCAACGACAGCGCGATAACGGCTCCGCCCGGCGGCCGCGCACCGGGTTTCCTTCTTCCATCGTCACCACCATGTTCACGAGACTTCGCGAAGACGTCGTTACGATCCGTGAGCGCGATCCCGCCGCCCGCAGCGCCTGGGAAGTGCTCACGTGCTATCCGGGGCTGCACGCGCTCGTGTTTCACCGGATCGCGCACGCGTGCTGGCGTTCCGGCTGGCGCTGGCTAGGCCGGTTCGTGTCGCAGGTCGGCCGCTTCCTGACCGGCATCGAAATCCACCCGGGGGCGACGCTCGGCCGGCGCGTGTTCATCGATCACGGGATGGGCGTCGTGATCGGCGAGACGGCCGTTGTCGGCGATGACTGCACGATCTACCAGGGCGTGACGCTCGGCGGCACGTTGCTCACGCGCGGCGCGAAGCGTCACCCGACGCTCGAGCGCGGCGTGATCGTCGGTGCGGGCGCGAAGGTGCTGGGCGGCTTTACGGTCGGCGCGGGCGCGAAGATCGGCTCGAATGCGGTCGTCGTGAAGCCGGTGCCGGCGGGCGGTACCGCGGTCGGCAATCCGGCGCGGGTCGTCGTGCCCGCCGATGCGAAACGCACGCCCGAGCGCGCGGCGTTCTGCGCGTACGGAATCACGCCGAACGCCGACGATCCGATGTCGCTCGCGATTCACGGCCTCATCGATCATGCGGCAAAGGAGGCGCAGCGCGTCGACGAAATCGTTGTCGCGCTTGAGCGTCTGGGCGCGCACCTGGATGCGCTGCAAGGCTCGGACGGCGCGCGACTCGATTTGCGTCGCCTGTCCGCCGCGTTCGAGGGCCGAGCGCTGGACGGGAAGGCTGCCGAGCGCTGAGCGGGAGCGCGCGGGTCGCGTTCGCCCGGCCGGCACACCCGGCTGCGGCCGCCTGGTGGGCTTTTGAAAGCCCGGCCTCTTGAAGGCGCGCGACGCTCAATCGAGCGGCCGTGCGCGTATCCCTTCTGCGTCGATGCACAGATAGCCGCCGCGTCGCGGCCCGTGGTCCAGTTCCCAATCCGGCAGTACCCAGCGCACGCCGCCCGCCTCGACATGCCGCGCCGGCTTGTGCGTGTGCCCGTGGATGATCGTGCGCGCGCCGCTGCGCCTGAAGAGCGCGGCGATGCCCTTGCGCGTCACGTCGTAGCGCGGCGATGCGGGGCGCATCCGGCCGGATTCGCTCGATGCGCGCATCCGTTCGGCGAGCGCGCGGCGCCACGCGAACGGGCATGCGAGAAAGAGCCGCTGCGCCATGCCGTTGCGCGCGAAGCGGCGAAACCACTGGTAGCCGCGATCGGCCGTGCACTGCGCATCGCCGTGCGCGAGCGCGATGCGGTTGCCGAACGCGACGACGACGGACGGATCCGGAATCAGGAGCGCGCCCGCCGCCTTCATGAAGCGCTTGCCGAGCAGGAAGTCGCGATTGCCGCGCATCACGTAGAGCGCGATGCCGCGTTCGGAGAACGTGTGCAGCAATTCCGCCATCCGTGCGGCGAACGGATCGTGATCGAGGATGTCGTCGCCGATCCAGTATTCGAACAGATCGCCGAGGATGAACACCGAATCCGCACTGTCGGCCGTCACGCGCACGAAGTGCTCGAACGCGGCGACCGTGTGCGGAATCGCGTCGCTCAGATGCAGATCGGAGACGAACAGGAACGGGCGCGCCGCGTGCGCGAGCCCGCGCTCGCCCGGCACGCCCGCAAACACGCTTCGCGGCGGTGTTTCCTGCAACATCCCGATGCCTCGTCGCGCCGTCTTCAGACCACGACAGCCTTCTCGATCACGACGTCGTCGTTCGGCACGTCCTGATGGAAGCCCTTGCTGCCCGTCTTGACGGCCTTGATCTTGTCGACGATATCCTGGCCCTCGACGACCTTGCCGAACACGGCGTAGCCCCAGCCCTGCGGCGTCGGCGACGAGTGGTTCAGGAAGTCGTTGTCGTTCACGTTGATGAAGAACTGCGCGGTCGCCGAGTGCGGATCGTTCGTGCGCGCCATCGCGATCGTGTACGTGTCGTTCTTCAGGCCGTTGTTCGCTTCGTTTGTGATCGGCGCGTCGGTCGGCTTTTGCTTCAGGCCCGGCTCGAAGCCGCCGCCCTGGATCATGAAGCCGTTGATCACGCGGTGGAAGATCGTGCCGTCGTAGTGGCCCTTCTTCACGTAGTTCAGGAAGTTCTCGACCGTCTTCGGCGCTTTCGCCTCGTCGAGTTCGAGCTTGATGACGCCGTGGTTCGTATGCAGTTCGATCATGATGAATTCCTTCGATGGATGGGGTTTAAACGGCGCGCGGCCGCTCGGGACGACGCGGCCGCGCGAAAGAGTCTGGCTGGCTTATTTCGAGACGATCGTCGCCGATTCGATCACGATCGGCTTTTCCGGCACGTCGCGCATCGGGCCGCGCACCGTCGTCGTCGTGGCCTCGATCTTCTTCACGACGTCCATGCCCGACACGACCTTGCCGAACACCGCGTAGCCGTTGCCGTCCGGATTCGGATAGTCGAGGCTCGCGTTGTCGACGGTGTTGATGAAGAACTGCGCGGTCGCCGAGTTCGGATCGCTCGTGCGCGCCATCGCGATCGTGCCCGTCGCGTTCTTCAGGCCGTTCTTGCTCTCGAGCGGGATCGGCGCGCGGGTCGGCTTTTCGTCGAAGTTCGTCTTGTAGCCGCCGCCCTGGATCATGAAGCCCTTGATCACGCGATGGAAGATCGTGCCGTTGTACTGGCCCGCCTTCACGTAATCGAGGAAGTTGGCGACGGTCTTCGGCGCCTTCTCCGGATACAGCTCGATGCGGATGTCGCCCTGCGTGGTCTTCATCTGCACGACGGGGTGCGTCGCGGCCGATTGCGCGAACGCGGGGGCGGTCGCGAGGAGGGCGGCGCTGCCGAGCGCCAGCAACAGACGTTTCATAACGGTCCTCTGGGTGGGTGAAGGAAAGACGCGGCGGCCGCCGCGCGTCATTGCGTCATTGGGACGGCGCGACGTAAGGCGGCATCGCGAGCGTGCCGCTCGGCCCGCCGAACTGGAACGTCGGAGAGAGCGGCAGCGTGGTCGTCGTCACGTTCGCGGCCGCCCGGGCCGAATAGTCGCGCGCGGCCGGCGCCTGCGCGGCCGCCGATTTCGTTTTCGGCGGCGTGATGATCTTCTGCAGATCCGACAGGCGCTGCGCGGTCGCGCCCGTCGTGCGGCCGAGCGACTGCGCGCGTTTGTACGACTCGGCCGCGAGGCGCAGGTAGAGATCGCCGAGGTTCTCGTACGCGAGACCGTAGTTCGGGTTCGCATGCGTCGCCGTGACGAGCGCGCTGCGCGCGTCGTCGTAGCGGCCGTGCTTCGCGTAGAGCGCCGCCAGGTTGTTGTAGGGTTCCGGCAGTTCCGGATAGGCCTGCGTCAGCTCGACGAACTGCTTGATCGCGTCGTCGTCGCGGTTCAGCCGCGCGAGCACGGTGCCGCGCTTGAACTGCGCCTGCACGTCGCGCGGGTTCGACGCGATGCGCGCGTCGAGTTGCGCGAGCGCCTGCGCCCAGTTGCGATTCGCGATCGACGCGTCGATTTCCGGCGTGCCGTCGGTGGGGGCGGGCGCTTTCTGCGCAAGGGCCGCCGCGCCCGGAAAGAGCGCGAGCGCGGCGCTCACGGCGGCGGTCGCAACAAGGGTCGCAGCGCTCGGCGCGCGGCCGCGGGAAGGTTTCATAGGCTCAAATCGGAATGTTATACTCCGACCCATTCTAACAAAACGTCCGCGCGTTCCGGCGAGCCGCGGACAGTCTTTGCCTCTCGTGGCCGTCACCGCTTCGCTTGCGGATCGATCGCCGCATGTCATCCGAGGAAGCGCACGGCACGCGGCCCAGCCAGAAGTCCGGCCGGGTGCCGCATGCACGGCGGGCATCGCCAGGCGGTTTCCCTCGGCTCACTTTCGTCTCTATGGAATCACTGCGCATCTACAACACGCTCGCGCGTGACAAGCAAGTCTTCGTGCCGCGGCAGCCCGGCGAAGTGCGGATGTACGTCTGCGGGATCACCGTCTATGACTATTGCCATATCGGCCATGCGCGGATGGTGGTCGTGTTCGACGTCGTCCAGCGCTGGTTGCGCGCGGCCGGCTATCGCGTGACGTACGTGCGCAACATCACCGACATCGACGACAAGATCATCCGCCGCGCGGTCGAGAACGGCGAGACGATCCAGTCGCTCACGAGCCGCTTCACCCGCGCGATGAACGTGGATTTTGACGCGCTCGGCGTCGAGCGGCCGGACATCGAGCCGCGCGCGACCGATTTCATCCCGCAGATGCTCGGGATGATCGAGAAGCTCGAGGCGAACGGCTACGCGTACCAGGCGAAGGACGGCGACGTCAATTACTCGGTCCGCAAGTTCGCGAACTACGGCAAGCTGTCCGGCAAGTCGCTCGAGGACTTGCGCGCGGGCGAGCGCGTCGCCGCGAACGACGCGAAGGAAGATCCGCTCGATTTCGTGCTGTGGAAGCGCGCGAAGCCGCAGGATCCGGCCGGCGCGTCGTGGGAATCGAAGTACGGCGCGGGCCGTCCGGGCTGGCACATCGAATGCTCGGCGATGGGCTGCACGCTGCTCGGCGAGCACTTCGACATCCACGGCGGCGGCCAGGACCTGCAGTTCCCGCACCACGAGAACGAGATCGCGCAAAGCGAGGGCGCGACCGGACAAACTTTTGTCAATTATTGGATGCACAACGGTTTCGTGCAGGTCGATAGTGAGAAGATGTCGAAGTCGCTCGGCAACTTCTTCACGATCCGCGAAGTGCTGGAGAAGTTCGATGCCGAAGTCGTGCGCTTCTTCATCGTTCGCACCCACTATCGTTCGCCGCTCAATTACAGCGACGTTCATCTCGACGACGCGCGCGCGTCGCTCACGCGTCTTTACACGGCGCTGAAGGACGCGACGCCGGATGTGGCGCCGCTCGACTGGAGCGAGGCGCACGCGCGGCGTTTTGCGGCCGCGATGAACGACGACTTCAACACGGCGGTCGCGGTGGCCGTGCTGTTCGAGCTCGCGACCGAGGTGAACCGCACGCGCGAGCCGGCGCTCGCGCGCCAGCTCAAGCGGCTCGCGGGCGTGCTCGGCCTGCTCGGCCGCGAGCCGCGCGAGTTCCTGCAGCAAGCGGCGGGCGCCGCGCGCGCGGGCGCGCTCGAGCCGGAAGAGATCGAAGCGAAGATCGCCGCGCGCGTCGCGGCGAAGCAGGCGAAGAACTATGCCGAAGCGGACCGGATCCGCGCGGAACTGCTCGAAGCCGGGATCGCACTTGAAGACAAACCGGGCGGATCGACCGAGTGGCGTCGCGTATGAGCGCGCATGGTCTGTCCCGCTGATCGATTCGCCAGGTAGGAGGCTAGATGGCAACGGCCAGAAAAGCGCCGGCTAAGCGCGCGGCGACGCAGCCGCCGATTGCGGCCAAGCGGGCCGGCGCGCGTGCGCCGGCGGTGCACAAGGCGGGCGCGAAGCGCGCGGCGCCGAACGGCGCGGCCAATGGCGCCGCGCACAAGCCGAGCTTGCGCACGGCGGCTGCGAAGTCGGCGCGCGCGAAGGTCGATGGCGAGCGCGTCGCCGACGCATTGCCGCGCGAGGCCGCCGTAACCGCGGCGGAGCCCGCCGCGCGCAAGGCGCGCGTATCGGAGGCAGCCGTGCCCGTGCAGCTCTCCGACGCCGAGACGGTCGCGCGTCCGCCATACTGGGACAAGGCGTGCGCCGATCTCGTCAAGCGCGACCGGATTCTCAAGAAGCTGATCCCGAAGTTCGGTCCCGCGCATCTCGTCAAGCGCGGCGATTCGTTCGTCACGCTCGCGCGCTCGGTGGTCGGCCAGCAGATCTCGGTCGCCGCCGCGCAATCGGTTTGGGTCAAGATCGAGACCGCGTGCCCGAAGCTCGCGCCGCCGCAGATCATCAAGCTCGGCCAGGAAAAGCTGATCGCGTGCGGCCTGTCGAAGCGCAAGTCCGAATATATTCTCGATCTCGCCCGGCACTTCGTGTCGGGCGCGCTTCACGTCGACAAATGGGCGACGATGGACGACGAGGGCGTGATCGCCGAACTCACGCAGATTCGCGGGATCGGCCGCTGGACGGCCGAGATGTTCCTGATCTTCAACCTGTCGCGGCCGGACGTGCTGCCGCTCGACGATCTGGGGCTCATTCGCGCGATCAGCGTCAATTATTTCAGCGGCGAGCCCGTCACGCGCAGCGAGGCGCGCGAGGTGGCGGCGAACTGGGAGCCGTGGCGGACGGTCGCCACCTGGTACATGTGGCGCAGTCTCGATCCGCTGACCGCCGTTAACTGATCAAAGCTATTGCTTTTCGTCAATCGATAGTTGCGGCCCGGTCTTGCGTCCGGCGGGCGCGGTTAGAATACGCGCTGCCGCAAGATTCAAGGATTTCAGACACATGAAGACCACCTTTCTGGATTTCGAACAGCCGATCGCCGAGCTCGAGGCGAAAATCGAGGAACTGCGCTTCGTGCAGGACGATTCGGCTGTCGACATTTCGGAAGAGATCGAGCGGCTGTCGAAAAAGAGCCAGCAGCTCACGAAGGATCTGTACGCGAACCTGACGCCTTGGCAGGTGTCGCAGATCGCGCGCCATCCGCAGCGGCCGTATACGCTCGATTACGTGAGCGAGCTCTTCACCGATTTCCATGAACTGCACGGCGACCGCGCGTTCGCGGACGACCAGTCGATCGTCGGCGGCCTCGCCCGCTTCAACGGCCATGCGTGCATGGTGATCGGCCACCAGAAAGGCCGCGACACGAAGGAGCGCGCCGCACGCAATTTCGGGATGCCGCGCCCGGAGGGCTATCGGAAGGCGGAGCGCCTGATGCGCGTCGCCGAAAAGTTCGGGCTGCCGATCTTCACGTTCGTCGACACGCCGGGTGCGTATCCGGGCGTCGGCGCGGAAGAGCGCGGCCAGTCGGAGGCGATCGGCCACAGTCTGTACGTGATGGCCGAGCTGAAGACGCCGATCATCGCGACGGTGATCGGCGAGGGCGGCTCGGGCGGCGCGCTCGCGATCGCGGTTGCCGATACGGTGACGATGCTGCAGTTCTCGACGTACTCGGTGATCTCGCCGGAAGGGTGCGCGTCGATTCTGTGGAAGAGCGCCGCGAAGGCGCCGGAAGCGGCCGAGGCGCTCGGCCTGACCGCGCATCGGCTGAAGGCGCTCGGCCTCGTCGACAAGATCGTCAACGAGCCGCTCGGCGGCGCGCATCGCGATCCGAAGGGAATGGCCGCGCTGCTGCGCCGCGCGCTCGGCGATTCGCTGCGCCAGTTCCAGGGCATGAGTGTCGACGCGCTGCGCGAGCGCCGCTTCGGACGTCTGATGGCCTACGGCAAGTTCAAGGAAACGACGCCGCGCGCGTGAGCGCCGGGCCGTCGACTCACTAGGCGCGCCGCGCCTTCCCGCCGTGATTCCCCCGCATGAATTTTCCGCCGATCGCGTCGTGCTCGACGCGATCGGCGTCGCATTGTCCACGCTGCCCGACGATGCGCCGATCGCGATCGCGTATAGCGGCGGCCTCGATTCGACCGTGCTGCTGCACGCGGCCGCGCGCATCGCGGGCGCCGGGCGCTGCATCGCGCTGCATGTTCACCACGGCCTGAGCGCGAACGCCGACGCGTGGCTCGCGCATTGCGCGGAAACGGCGGAAGCGCTCGGCGTGCGGTTCGACGCGGCGCGCGTCGACGTGCCGTGCGCGAGCGGGCAGGGCGTCGAAGCGAGCGCGCGCGAGGCGCGCTATCGCGCGCTCGAGACGATGTGCGCGCGGCACGGCGCGCGCACGCTGTGGCTCGCGCAGCATGCGGACGATCAGGCGGAGACGGTGCTGCTGCAACTGCTGCGCGGCGCGGGCATCGCGGGGCTGGCGGCGATGGCGCCGCAGTACCGGCCGGCGCCCGCCGACGTCGTGCGCGTGCGGCCGCTGCTGCACCTGCTGCGTGCGCAGCTCGAGCGCTACGCGCAGCAGCATGCGCTGCGCTGGATTGACGACGAATCGAATGCAGATACGCGCTATGCGCGCAATGCGCTGCGCGTCGACGTGCTGCCCGCGCTTGCGCCGCACTTTCCCGGCTTTCGCGATGCGCTCGGCCGCACGGCGCAGCATGCGGCGGCGGCCCAGCGTCTGCTCGACGATCTCGCCGCGATCGATCTGCGCGCGGTCGCGCGCGACGACGCTCGCGTGTTGTCGCGTGATGCGCTCGTCGCGCTCGACGACGAGCGCGGCGCGAATCTGCTGCGCTACTGGATGCGCTCGCTCGGGCTGCCGGGCGCGTCGGCCGCGCGCCTTGCCGAGATGATGAAGCAGTTGCGCGCGGCGCGCGACGCGCATGCGCTGCGCGTCGATCATGCGGGATGGCGTCTGCGTCTCTATCGCGACGATGTTCAATGGGAAGCGGGTGACGGCGGCGCATCGCCAGCGGCGCGAACCGCGCGCGCCGCTGCGGCTGACGATGACGCCCGCGACGACGCGGCCGATGCCGCGGGCGCCGCGCGGCGGCTGGAATGCGTGCTCGCGTGGCGGGGGCAGGCGGTGTGGCGCCTGCCTGAATGGCGCGGCACCTTCGTGTTCAGCCCGGCGGCGGCGCACGAGCACGATGCGGTGCCGGAGGCGCTGCTCGCGGCCGCCGACCTGCGCGCCTGCGCGCGCGCGGGCGGCGAGCGGATGCGCACGTGGCAGGGCGGCCCCGGGCGCACGCTGAAGAATCTGTTCCAGGAGCGCGGCGTGCCCGCGTGGCAGCGCGACGTGCCGCTGTTGTACGTGGGCGAGCGGCTGCTGTTCGTGCCGCGCATCGGCGTGAACCGCGCGGTGCACGACGGCGCCGATACGCCGGGTGGCTGGCGGCGCATCGAATGGCGGCCGGACATGCTGATCGCTTGAGCGGCGCATCCGGCGCGCATCGCGGCGGATGCGCATCCCGTATTGGCGGAAAAAGGTTGCGATCCGGCCTGCCGACGTCCGCTCGGCTTGTCAAGCAGCCGTCGATCGGGTACGCTCAAGCGTTTGCTCGGCTCGACTTTCGAGCGTTTTGTGCAGGTTTCCCGCGTGACGTACCCGGTTTGCGCGGCCTGATCCGCCTTCTCCGGGCAAATCGCCACGCCCGCGTGCTGCGCCCCAGCCGTTCTTCCCGTCGTCCGTCCACAGCCACAAGCCGCGTGACCGAACGGCACCGCGGTCTGTCCAGTACGCCCGTGCGGCCCTTCTCCAGTTCTGAACGACAATGGCACTCATCGTACATAAATACGGCGGCACTTCGATGGGCTCGGTCGAGCGCATCAAGAACGTCGCGAAACGCGTCGCAAAATGGCATCAGGCCGGGCACCAGATGGTGGTCGTGCCGTCCGCGATGTCCGGCGAAACGAACCGCCTGCTCGGTCTCGCGAAAGAGATCTCGAGCCAGCCGAGCCCGCGCGAGCTCGACGTGATCGCGTCGACGGGCGAGCAGGTCAGCGTCGGCCTCTTGTCGATCGCGATGCAGGAAATCGGCGTCGAGGCGGTGAGCTACGCCGGCTGGCAGGTGCCCATCAAGACCGACAGCGCGTACACGAAGGCGCGCATTCATTCGATCGACGACGAGCGCGTGCGCCGCGATCTCGAAGCGGGCAAGGTCGTCATCATCACGGGTTTTCAGGGCGTCGATCCGAGCGGCCACATCACGACGCTCGGCCGCGGCGGCTCGGACACGTCGGCGGTCGCGGTCGCGGCGGCGCTCGAGGCGGACGAATGCCTGATCTATACGGACGTCGACGGGGTGTACACGACCGATCCGCGCGTCGTCGAAGAGGCGCGCCGGCTCGATAGCGTGACCTTCGAGGAAATGCTGGAAATGGCGAGCCTCGGCTCGAAAGTGCTGCAGATCCGCTCGGTCGAGTTCGCGGGCAAGTACCGCGTGAAGACGCGCGTGCTGTCGAGCCTCACCGATCCGCAGATTCCGCTCGACGAAGAGATGCGCTCGGGCACCCTGATTACTTTTGAAGAAGACGAGACCATGGAAAAGGCAGTCATTTCCGGCATTGCGTTCCAGCGCGACGAAGCGCGCATTGCGGTGATGGGCGTGCCCGACAAGCCGGGCATCGCATATCAGATCCTCGGCCCCGTCGCGGACGCGAACATCGACGTCGACATGATCATCCAGAACCAGAGCGTCGAAGGGAAAACCGACTTCACGTTCACGGTCGGCCGCGGCGACTACCAGAAGGCGATGGACATCCTGACGAACCAGGTGAAGGGCCACGTGAACGCCGAGCAGGTGCTGGGCGACCCGAAGGTGTCGAAGGTATCGGTGGTCGGCGTCGGGATGCGTTCGCACGTCGGCGTGGCGAGCACGATGTTCCGCACGCTGTCTGAGGAGGGCATCAACATCCAGATGATCTCGACGTCCGAAATCAAGATTTCGGTACTGATCGACGAGAAATACATGGAATTGGCGGTGCGCGCGCTGCACAAGGCATTCGAACTCGACCAGGCGTGACGAAATTTCCGTGACGCGCTGAACAAAATGCGTCGCGGAAATTGACCTTGGCCCCGTAACCCTATAGAATCTTGGTTTCGTCGCGCTGCCTCCCTGGCGCGAGCGAAGGTTTGGGAGACGTGGCCGAGAGGTCGAAGGCACTCCCCTGCTAAGGGAGCATCTGGGCCAAAACCTGGATCGAGGGTTCGAATCCCTCCGTCTCCGCCAGTTAATGGCGGCGAAACCCCGCAGAGTCTAGGCTCTGCGGGGTTTTTGTTTGGCGGTCACTATCAAAGCGACTAGCAAAACACTCGGCGCTTCAACAGCCCGTCCCAGCCGAAAATTCAGTCAACCTCCATCGGTTCCTGAGCGCAAGGATACCCTAGACAATGGATTTCGATCGTTCCGTGGCGAGATGAGCGGCGGCTAGGGCTCCGGCCGCGCCATGACACAAGGTGTCCGGTGCTAGAACGGCGTGTGGCGCAGATCGCCTTGCGCGCACTGAGACCGTCCGACGCCTTCCGTATATATAGAATGGCGACTGTCGTCGTCCGCACGAAGGTCGTGAGCATTGTAATAGAGCCAGCCTAGAACGCTGGAACATCGAATGAGCCCCTGCCGTTGATGCGGGCGACTTTGTGCAAATGAGTACGCTAGGTTTGGGGCAATAACCAAGGAGGCGCGATGGCGGGGGCAATGCGAGAAGGCGTGATGACGGAGGCAGACACTTGCCGTGAATTCGTCACGCCGCGATTGATCGAGGCCGGCTGGGCAACAGAGGGTCATGCCATTGGCGAACAGCGCACTTTCACTGATGGCCGCATCATGGTCAGCGGGGGCAAGGTGTGGCGTGGCAAGCAAAAACGGGCCGATTACCTGCTCTTTTTCGACGCGACTTTCCGCTGGCAGTGGTGGAGGCCAAGGAAATAGGCATGCCCGCTGAAACCGGGGGGGCAGCAGGCGCGTGAGTACGCGGAAATCCTCGGCCTCAAGTTTGCGTACGCCACCAACGGCCACCGCATCATCGAGATCGACTACCCCACCGGGACGGAGCGGGAAGTTGAACGCTATGACGCTCATCGAACCCTAGGTGTTGCGCGATGCCGACACGGAATGAAGGAAGTGTTTCCAGAGTGGATCATTCTATCTAATTCGCCGATGTCGCGTGCACTGTGAGCGAGTTCAAAGAACGATGACGGAAGACGGCAAAATGCGCGCGAATGGATGTCGAGATGCCATGCATTTCGCTTGGCCTGTACAAGACGTTCACCTGCAATAAACGTAGTGAGGATGACTTAACGAGTATTCGTACTCGTGGATCACTCTAGATCCAATGCTCCAATTCTGACACCGTCACCACCCCTGGTTCAGCCAACGAAATCAGTTCGCGATGCACCGCTGTATCTTCACGCAAGAGCCGCCCCAGTTGCGGCAACAATGGGGGCGTGGGTGTATCACGCGATTCACGAGCGTGCTAGGCAGGAAGTAGACCGGCCGCACGATAGCCGTCGATCAATGTGTCGTAAAGGGAGACGTCCGAACGGCTCCTCGCAATGAGCTGTGCGCCAGCTACAGCAGCGAAGATGGCGCGGGCCCGTTGATCACTCCTTTTTGAGTCAACAACCTCCGCCGATGAGAGAGCCTTGCTCAGCCAAGCAATGTGCACCTCAGCGAAGGTTCGGACTTCTTTCATCACTTCATCGGGAAGGTCATCGCTTTCGGCAGCCATGAAACTGCACAAGCAGATCCGATTTGCGTTTTCCAGCGCCTTGCGGAACGTTTCGGGATAGCGGTGCAGGCAGTGCAACGGGTCCGGGGATTCGGCCTGGAGGGCTTCAAGAACCGCTGCCGAGTCCTCCCAATAGCGTCGTGCCACCGCTGCACCGAGGTTGGCCTTGTTTGCGAAGTGGTGATAGATGCTAGCGGGTCTGATACCGACGTCTTCCGCGAGATCCCGAAAATTCAACCCACTGTAGCCGTGGGCCTGAGCAATCTTCGTGGCCGCCGCCAGGATCCGCTCCCTGGAGCCTGTGTTCGATTCGTTCTTCACTTGTACGGTTCTCCGCATCGACGACTCAGTGTTGACAACCCGGATTGTAACGCATATGGTAAATCTAACGAACGTTAGGTAGACAATGTCGTTCGCCACAACACAACCGCGGAAGGAAAGCCAAATGAGTGCTACTGCAACGAGCATCAATGACCATCAATTGTCGACGATGACGATTTATGACTTCCCGCAAGGGCCGTATCCGACGCGTGTTCGCATTGCGTTGGCGGAAAAGAATCTGCAATCGCGAGTGCGTTTCGTGCTGGTCGATCTGTACGCGGGCGAGCACAAGAAGCCCGAATTCATGGCGAGCAAGAATTACTCGGGCACGCTGCCGGTGCTCGAACTCGATGACGGGACCTGCATCGCCGAGTGCACGGCCATCACGGAGTACCTTGATGGACTCGATGGCGTGCCGACACTGACTGGCATGGCGCCGCTCGAAAAAGGCGTGATCCACATGATGAGCAAGCGTGCCGAATTGGAACTGCTCGACGCGATAAGCGTGTATTTCCATCACGGGACGCCGGGCCTGGGGCCGCAGGTCGAGCTGTACCAGAACCCCGAATGGGGATTCAGGCAGCGCGACAAGGCCCTGCGCGGGATGCATTACTTCGATGCTGTTCTACGAAACCAGCCGTACGTTGCGGGCAACGAATTTTCGATGGCCGACATCACCGTAATCGGCGGCCTGGTCTTCGCTTCTATCGTCAAGCTGCCAGTGCCAGCCGAGTGCACCGCGCTGCTGGCGTGGTACGAAAGAATGCAGGAGCGGCCCAGCGTAAGTACCCAGCCGGCGTTTTCCGTACTGGCGGCCGACTGAAAAAATTTCATTCTTTCAAAGTCAGTATTCCTACCAATCGCCGAAAGATCCGCCTATTTGTTGCGGGGATTCGCGGCAGCGGCACCTCAGCGTCCATACTTTGGAGAATAATTCATGTCCGCATTACCTCAAGCAGTTCAGTCTGTTGGCATTTTCCACGGCCCGTATTACCTCAGCATTGCTGGTAATCTTGTGAAGTCGCAAGATAGCTTTGATGTAATCAACCCGGCTACTGGTGAAGTATTCGCCAAGGCTCCGGCAGCCTCAGCCGAGCAGCTTGAAGAAGCCGTCGCAGCGGCCAGGCATGCGTTCAAAGCCTGGTCTGCGCTTGGCTACGATGGGCGCCAGAAGTACCTCAACGCGTACGCCGATGCACTCGAAGTACATCGGGATGAGCTGTCACGCCTGCTGACCCTTGAACAGGGGAAGCCGCTGAAGACCATGGCGGAGCCGGAGGTCGATCAGTCCATCTCGTGGATTCGTCAGATTGCCGCCCGTCGAATTCCGGTCGAGATCGTCGAGGAGACCGAAGAACATATTGTCGAGTTGCACCATACGCCGCTCGGCGTGATCGGCGCCATCACACCGTGGAATTTTCCGGTGCTGCTTGCACTTTGGAAGGTGGCGCCTGCGCTGATTACTGGCAACACCATGGTGATCAAGCCTTCGCCCTTTACTCCCTTATCAGCACTGCGCTTTGGGCAGATTGCGCAATCCGTCCTGCCGCCAGGCGTGCTGTCGGTAGTTTCGGGGGGCAGTGAACTTGGCCCGCTGCTGACCAATCATCCCGACATCGCCAAGATCAGTTTCACAGGTTCTACAGAGACGGGAAAGCACGTGTTGCGCGCTGCCGCTGGAACGGTCAAACGCGTGACGCTTGAAATGGGTGGTAACGACGCAGCGATTGTGCTTCCCGACGCAGACTACAGATCGATCATCCCTCAACTCTTTTGGGGGGCTATCGGTAACTCAGGCCAGTGGTGTGTCGGTATCAAGCGTCTCTACGTTCACCGGTCGCTCTATCCCGATTTCGTGAAGACCTTCGTCGACTATGCACGGCAACAAAAGCTTGGCAACGGGCTCGATCCTGAGGTTACGATCGGACCGGTGCAGAACAGAATGCAGTATGAAAAGGTGAAAGATTTTCTCGACGACATCAAGGCTAACGGCCAGAAGATTGTTCTTGGTGGGAACGTCGACGAAAGCCGCCCCGGCTATTTTATTCCGGTTACGATTGTCGACAACCCACCGGAGAACGCGAAAATCGTCCAGGAGGAGCAGTTCGGCCCGATCGTACCGATCATCGCCTACGACGATGTAGACGATGTAATCGATCGCGCCAATAACAGCCCGTTTGGCCTCGGCGGCTCGGTCTGGGGCCGCGATACCCAAGCCGCAGTTGCGGTAGCGAACCGCCTGGAAACGGGAATGGTCTGGGTGAACGAGATCCATACCCAAGGCGTTGACATTCCGTTTGGCGGACACAAGCAATCAGGCCTCGGTACGGAACATGGTGCTGAAGGTCGTCAACTCTTTACCAATCCGAAGACGGTGTTGATAAGGAAAACCGTCAGCCAGCGATGAGTGCCTGCTAATGAAGGGGACGAGCGCGTGACTGATCAGGATAGCTACGCCTGGTCCTGGCCGCTCTCAGGAACCCGCGACTTTGAGCGTCTGGCCATCTACGGCCCGCTGGAAGGAGCGTTGATCGGAATCGCCGCTACCGGCCGGGCCATCCGAGCTTCTGTGCCCGGTCGAGCGAGGCTCGCACGACGAGGCGATGGAAAGGAGCGATAAGGCCAAGATAGACCCGACCCAGCAGACGATTGTAGAAAACAAGCGTAGTGACTGTCAGTCGCTGGGGCCGGTCCTCAGATGCAGGCAGCACGAGAACCGACACGCGGAAATCAAGATGCGTGTCGTCCTCGCCCAGAATGATCTCGTCTTTATGCCGTTCGAACACGCGAAAAATACTTAGCCGGTCGTCCTTCGCGATTTTCAGATCAATCGTTCTTTTAAGGCCGAATGGCCATACCGCAATGTCGCGAACTCCCAGCAGCATCGCGATCCACTTGGGTTGCCCTGCAAAGATGTATCGAGCGAGAGACTCTGCGTCGTTGCAGGCAGTCGCTGGCAAGTCCACCGCAAATGCGTCAACAAAATCAGCCTTGCCGTACGAGCGGCTCAGCCGTGAGGTCGCCGGCGGGCCGACCTGTTCGGTTTTCTTCGAATTCGCCTGCATGCTCATTCTCCATGCGTTCAAGTTGCCCGGCTGCCTCAGTGCGACCCAAGCGAACGCAGTCGAGAGAATTAGCGTGACATATTCCTGCGTGAGCCGAAGCCAAACTGATTGCGGCGGTCCGGCAATGGACAATGCTAAGACATTCATCCGGTGGCTGGGCGTCTGCGAACGGACATTCGCGAAAGACTGACGCTCTTCGGATGACCGGTGCCAATTTCGTCCGGCCGAGAACATTGGACCGGATCACCCCTCGGGGGCAGCCCACCTTTGGACACTGACCTCTGCCAGCGCCTCGAATATAGCCGGCGTGCGTTCCAGGCGGGCGATCGTCCGCGCGCCTTCGAGGGCGGCTACCAATGCGGCTGCGGTAGAGGACGCGCGCGCGGGAGCGAAACCGCACCCCCTAAAATGCTCCGCAATAATCCCGGTCGACTCAACAAATCCGCGCGCTACCCGTTTGGTCAGCTCAGCGTCGAGCGCGGGCAACTCATTCGCCAGATTTTGCATTAGACATCCATACTGGAAATCAGCGGCGACCATTTCGGCCGCGAATGTCCTGAAAATCTGATGAACAAAATTCAGAGCATCACCCGTCGTATTCGCCGAGATGTCCCGTAATACGGCAATTCGATTCGCAACGTAATTATCGATTGCTTCTTCTGCGAGTTGCGCCTTACCGCGTGGAAAGTGAAAGTAGAACGATCCTTTAGGCGCACCGCTTTCTTCAAGGATCTGGATCAATCCCGTCGCAGTGTAGCCTTGGATGCGAAACAGTCGTTCGGCCGTGGCAATCGCGCGAGCACGGGCGTCAGTCTTACGTGGCATGCCGAGAACATAGCACGTTTTGCTTGATGGTTCTATGGTGATTGCCATATTATGGCGATCACCATACTAGGAGTCCGGCGATGCTCCCCGACCCAATCGCAAGCCAGGAAGGTTCGTTCAGTGATGCGCAACCTGCCCAGATTGCGGCAGGAATACTTCAAGACGAAGCACGCGGGCTTCCTCGCTCACCCTCTGCCGAGCGTCTTCGTTTCGGAGCTAATCGTCCTCGATTGCCCGGCCGCCGTGCGAATTGTTCGTCGCGTGCGCTGCCGCAGAAGCTGAAGATAGCGCTTGCACGTGGACGGTGCGCTCCGTCATGAGTCATCCACTTAGCTTCAAGCCATCGGCGTCCCGACGAGCCGTCTTAGCGATGGGCGCGGCCAGCCTGGTTGCGGCTGTACTTCGACCCGCCCGTGCAACCCCCATAGGAGAAATTGATTTGTCCACATCAACATATGGCGAGGGAACGCTTCCGAATAGGGTTCGCTCGCGCATGATCCATGGGGTCAACGGCCTCGATGTCCATATTCTCGAGGCCGGTTACGAAAGCCCCGGCCTGCCGCTCGTGCTGCTTCTGCACGGCTTTCCGGATCTGGCTTACGGCTGGCGACACCTGATCCCGATTCTGGCTGACGCCGGCTACCATGTCGTGGCGCCTGACCAGCGGGGTTTTGGCCGCACCACCGGTTGGGTGAACGACTACGACGCTCCGCTAGCGCCCTTCAGCCTCCTGAACATGACGCGTGACGCCCTCGGATTGGTTTTGGCGTTGGGGTATCGGCGCACCGCAATGCTCGTCGGGCACGACCTCGGCTCGCCCGTGGCGGCCTATTGTGCGCTAGCCCGACCGGACGTCTTTCCCTCAGTGGTGCTGATGAGCGCACCGTTCCCCGGTCCGCCCGTGCTTCCGTTCAACACCGCGGAAAGCGAGGCATCGTCGGTTCAACCGAATACTGGCAATCAAAAGTTAGCGGCCGCGTTGGCGGCGCTCGACCCGCCGAGAGAGTATTACCAGCAATACCTGAGCACACGGGAGGCGAACCATGACATGTGGCACCCCCCTCAAGGCCTACACGCGTTTCTTCGTGCATTTTTCTACGTCAAGAGCGCCGACTGGCCGGGAAATAAGCCGCATCCGTTAAAGGCGCTAACCGCCGCAGAACTTGCACAAATGCCCACCTATTACGTCATGGATCTCGGCAAGACGATGCCCGAGACCGTCGCTCCATTCCAACCTTCCTCCGCCGAGGTCCTGGCCAGCAAATGGCTCACCGAGCCGGAACTTGGGGTGTACACGGAGGAGTATGGCCGCACGGGATTTCAAGGCGCTCTGCAGGCTTATCGCGTCTTTGCCGATCCTGACCTGAACGCTGAGTTGCGCCTGTTTTCGGGCAAGACGATCGATGTCCCGTCGCTCTTCATTGGCGGGAAGAGCGATTGGGGCACCTATTCGGCGCCGGGCGCGCTCGATCTTATGAGGACCAAGGCGACGACGAGAATGGGGGGCATCGAGCTGATCGACGGCGCCGGTCACTGGATCCAACAGGAGCAGCCGGTTCGGCTCAGCGAACTCTTGCTCGCCTTCATCAAGGAGGTAGCTGGGGCGGATCACACCAGCGGTTAGGTTGGGGAATGGCTATCGTTGCTCTTGAAAATATCGTCCGGCCTCCAGACCACCGTCCCGTCAGGTCCGTCACGTTTCAGTGATGCGCTTTTGGCTGGATGGTCCCGGTCTGGCATCAGCTTCCGCCTCCGCTGCCCTCGATCGGGGAGTGACACATGCTCCCCGATGTTGAACGACGTCCCGGGGGCTAGATGCACTTAACGACCGAAAGACGTTCTACACCGGACACCGACTTCGCTTCGGTCCCAAGGACCGCAGTGGGTCGGCGAAATGCGTCCGCCGAGCAACGCACGGTTAGCGTGCCCAACTTCTGCGATGCAGCAGAGAACGCCAGTTTCGACGGCCTATGGCGCGACGCTGCCGCTGCGGCTCGCGCTGGCGCTGCGCGTCGCGCGCGCGATCGGCGAGCGCGCGCAGTCGAGCCGGCTCGTCAACGCATGCTATCCGGACGCATCGAACGAAGTCCTCGCGCGGCTCGGCCACGACGTGGCGTGCAGCATCGGCAACGTCGCGACGCTGGCCGCGACGTATGCCAGCGCAACTGGGCGTCGAGGCGCCGCGGCGGCTGCGGATGCTCGCGCATCGTCGGCAAGTCGCGGCGGCCATCGCCGGGCGGAGCCGCCTGCATCCGCCGCGGGTATGGATCGACGGCGCGGCACAGTGCACGCCGGATGCGCTGCCCGACGTGCGGCTGCCGGCCGGCCCATCGCTCGCCGGTCGCTCGATTTTCGCTCGGCCCACACACAGGTCGCGCAAGCGGTGCGGGAAAGCGTCGCGCAGGGGCGCGCGAGCCATGACGCGGATCCCGACTTCGTGTCGCGCGCGCCGCTGGATTGGGCGCGCAGCCATCGGTTTCGGCGGCGGCCCGGGCGCGGCCGATCTGAATCATGGCGTCGCGCGTGCGTGCCGTGCGGTCGCCGCCGACGAAGCCGCGTTTCGCCGCAAGCAGGACGTGTGGCGGGAAGCGGAGCAAATGCGGCGGCTTGCGGCGCAGCAATTGGCGGGCGACCGATCGGCCCGGCGCGTGACGGCTGCGGTCGCCGCCAGGCCTCAGCGATGGCTTGATCGTTTCAGTGCCTGTCGGTAATATACGCTTCGTATATAAACTGTATAAAATCGTGCGATGGGAATAGTCAAGATATCCGACGCGATGCATGAATCGCTGCGTCACGCGAGCGCCGCTCTGAGCCGGTCGATCAACGCGCAGGCGGAGCACTGGCTGCGCATCGGGATGCTCGCGGAATTGCATCCGACACTGACCTACGCGGAGATTTGCCGCCTGTTGATCGAGACTGAAATCCAGGGCGACGAAGCGACGCCGCCCGTCGACGCCGCGAGGAGTGCATGATGGTGCGTTCTCGACAGGTCCCGATCCGCACGCAAGCCGAGATCGCGATGGCGCGCCGCGCCGGCACGATGGCGGCGAAGGTGTTGAGCATGATCGCGCCGCACGTGCGGGCCGGCGTGACGACCAACGAGCTCGACCGGCTATGCCGCGAGTACATCGTCGACGTGCTGCGCGCGCGGCCCGCGAACATCGGCTATCACGGGTATCCGAAGACGATCTGCGCGTCCGTGAACCACGTGGTCTGCCACGGCATTCCGTCCGATCACGCCTTGAAGGACGGCGACATCGTCAATATCGACGTCGCGCTCGAGATGGACGGCTGGTATGGCGACACGAGCCGCATGTACTTCGTCGGCGAGCCGGCCGAGCCGGCGCGGCGTCTCGTCGACGCGACCTGCGAGGCGATGCTGGCGGGCATCGCGGCGGTGCGCCCGGGCGCGACGCTCGGCGACGTCGGCCATGCGATCCAGCGCGTCGCGCATCGCGAGGGCTTCAGCGTCGTGCGCGAGTATTGCGGCCACGGCATCGGCCGCATCTATCACGACGAGCCGCAAGTGCTCCACTACGGACGGCCGGGCACGGGGCTGCGTCTCGCGCCCGGGATGATCTTCACGATCGAGCCGATGCTCAACGCGGGGCGCGCCGAAACGCGGCAGCTCGCCGACGGCTGGACGGTCGTGACGCAGGACCGCTCGTGGTCCGCGCAGTGGGAGCATATGGTCGTCGTGACGGAAGACGGCTTCGACATCCTGACGCCCTGGCCGGATGGCGAGTCCGAGCAGTCGCCGGTCGCGGTGGAGGCCGGCGGCGCGGTCGAGCGGGGCTGAATAGACGGCGCGGGCGATGGTTCGCCCGCGCGCGTCGGGCCGCGATGCGTGCGCCGCGTGACACGTCGTTCTCGCGCGTGTCCGGCACGCCGGCGTTTACGATGCACGCATGCACGCCGAATCCGGCGCGTGCGATGCGTCCTTCACTTCTTCTGCTGCGTGTCGCCGTCGAATGATCGTATCGTGTACGCGAGCACCGCGCGCAGCACTTCGCCGCGGCGCTCGGGCGTCGCCATCGCGCGCGCGACGAGCACCGCGCCGATCGCCGCGCAGCCGAGCGTCCACGCGGCTTCGTCGTCGTCGAGCGCGCTCGCGAGCGACGCCTGGAAGCGCTTGATCAGGTCTTCGAACATCTTGCGGGTCGCGACGTCGGCGCGCGCGATCTCCGCGCCGAGCGCGGGCACGGGGCAGCCGAGCTCCGGATGATCCGCGTGCGCGGTGCTCAGATAGCTTCGCAATGCGGCGACGAGGTCGTCCTTCGAGCGGTTCTCGACCGTCGCGAGCACCTTCGACATCTCGTGCTCGACGATCGCGTGCAGGAATTCCGGCTTCGAGCGGAATTGCGAATAGAACGCACCCGTCGTCACGCCGGCCGCCGCGGTGAGCGCATCCATGCCGGTGTTCGCGAAGCCGTTCTGCTTTGCAAGCGCGGCGCCCGCCTCGACGAGGCGCGCCCGGCTTGCCTCCTTGTGTTTCGGTGAATAACGCATGTCCGTTCCGTTTTCGAGGCTTTGTTCGATTGACGTCGATGGAAGTATAGAATAACGTCCGTTACGATAACGACCGTTATTCAATATTCACCCTTCCCCGATCCCGGCGGATGCGCCGGCAGATGGAGCGTGCGATGGCAGTCGAAAAAACCGCCTGTATTTTGTGTTCGCGCAATTGCGGCCTCGTCGTCGACGTCGTGGGCGGCAAGTTCGCGAAAATCCGCGGCGACGACGATCATCCGGTTTCGAAAGGCTATCTGTGCCAGAAGGCCGCGCGTCTCGCGTACTACCAGCATCACGACGACCGCCTCACGCACCCGCTGCGCCGCGAGCCCGACGGCAGCTTCGTGCGCGTCACGTGGGACGAGGCGCTCGACGACATCGCGCAGCGCCTCGTCGCGCTGCGCGAGCGGCACGGCGGCGACGCGTTCGCGTTCATCGGCGGCGGCGGGCAGGGCAATCACGTCGGCGGCGCGTACAGCCGGCAATTGCTCGCGGCGATGCGAAGCCGCTTTGCGTACAACGCGCTCGGCCAGGAGAAGACCGGCGATTTCTGGCTCAACGGCCGACTGTTCGGCCGTCAGGATTGCCACACGACCGAGGACATCGAGCATGCGGACTACGTGCTCGTCATCGGCGCGAATCCCTATCAGGCGCACGGCATCCCGAACGCGCGCGACACGCTGCGCGAGCTGAAGAAGGACCCGGACCGCACGCTCGTCGTCGTCGATCCGCGCCGCTCGGAGACGGCGAAGCTCGCCGATCTGCATCTGCAGGTGCGGCCGGGCGCGGACGCGTATCTGATGAGCGCGATGCTCGCGATCATGCTGCGCGACGATCTGATCGACCGCGAGTTCATCGCGCGGCGCTGCACGGGCTTCGAGTTCGTCGAGCGCGTGCTGCGCGACGTGCCGATCGCCGAATACGCGCGCCGCGCGGACGTGCCGCTCGAGGACATCGAGCGCGTCGCGCGCGGATTCGCGACCGCGCGCGCGGCTTGCCTGCGCATCGATCTCGGCATCCAGCAAACGCTGCACACGACGCTCAACGGCTACCTCGAGAAGCTGCTGTTTCTCGTGACCGGCAATTTCGGCAAGCGCGGCGGCAACAACCTGCATTCGTTCCTGCTGCCCGTCATCGGCCATACCGACGAGCGCGCGAGCAGGAACGGCAAGCCGCTCAAGCGGACCGCGCATCACCGGATGTTTCCGATCGCGGGCATCTATCCGCCGAACATCCTGCCCGACGAGATCGAGCTCGCGGGCGAGAAGCGCGTGCGTGCGGCGTTCGTCGACAGCGCGAACCCGGTCGTCACGTATGCCGATTCGAACGCGTACGAGCGCGCGTTCGGCAAGCTGGAGCTGCTCGTCGTGATCGACGTCGCGATGACCGAGACCGCGCGCCTCGCGCACTATGTGCTGCCCGCCGCGTCGCAGTTCGAGAAATGGGAGGCGACGGGCTTCAACCTCGAGTTTCCCGCGAACGCGTTCCATCTGCGTCATCCGCTGCTGCCGCCGCTCGGTGAATCGCTGCCGGAGCCGGAGATCTACACGCGGCTGCTCGAGAAGATGGGCGAGCTGCCGCGCCGCTTCCCGCTGCTCGAGCGCATCGCGCGGCTCGAGCCCCGTGCGTCGAAGCATCTCGCCTACATGGGTGCGCTCGGGATCGCGCTCGCGGCGAACAAGAAGTGGCAGCGTCACGCGGCGTCGATCGTCTATCGAACGCTCGGCCGCGCGCTGCCGAACGACGCGGCGGGGATCGCGCCGCTGCTGCCGCTCACGATGTTGTATGCGCAGCGGCATGACGCGGCCGTGCGCCGCGCGGGATTTCGCGGCAGCCGCGCGACGCTCGGCACGGCGCTCTTTCGCGGGATTCTCGAACGGCGCTCGGGGACGTTGATCAGCGTTCACGAGTTCGACGAAATGTGGCGTTTCATTCGCCATCCGGACGGCCGCGTGCATCTGCACATTCCGGAGATGATCGACGAGTTGCGCGCACTCGAGACGGAGACGCCGCCCGGCGCCGACTATCCGTTCGTGCTGATGGCGGGCGAGCGGCGCGCGTACAACGCGAACCAGATCTATCGCGACCCGACGTGGCGCAAGGTCGATCCGCACGGCTCGCTGCGGATTCATCCGGACGACGCGGCGGCGCTCGGCGTCGCGGACGGCGGCAGGCTCGTGTGCGCGTCGGCGACGGGCAGCATCGAAGTCGTCGCCGAGTTCGACGACAGCGTGCGGCGCGGGATGGTCACGTTGCCGCACGGCTATGGCATGCGCTACAAAGGCGGGCCGCCGATCGGGCCCGAGCTCAATCGTCTGACGTCGGGCGCGCATTGCGATCCGCTGTCGCGCACGCCTTATCACAAATACGTGCCCGTGCATTTGCGCGCCGTCGATATGCCGGTTGCCGCGCCCGCGACCGTCGAAGCCGAGCCGGCTTGATTGCGCGCGCCGCCGCGCGAGGTGGATTTCGTTCGCTTCCGATTTCTCCGCTCGGTGGTCTGCCGCCCCGTTCGCGCGTGCGGGCCGGGCTGCCGTCCGGCTCCCGGTCTTTCCCTTCCGTCTCTCCCGCCTGCCTCTTCCTCCGTGGTGCTCGTGTTGCCGCCTCTTCGCAGCCGCCGCGGGCCCGAATGTAACCAAAAGTTAGCCCGCCGATGCGGCTGCGATGCCGCGCATCAGTTCTTACAAAGTTGAAATATGCGGTGCAGACGGTTCCCGCTATAGTCGAATCCAACGAATCAACCAGAAGGGGAGTCCATGAAAACCTTGCGTGCTGCCTCGCTCGCGGCCGGTCTCGCCGCGCTGCTCGCATCTGGCGCCGCGTTGGCGGGCGTCAGCGTCGGCATCAACGTCGGCGTGCCCGCACCCGTCTACGTCGCTCCGGCGCCCGTTTATGCGCCGCCGCCGCCCCCCGTCGTGTACCAGCCGGCCCCCGTCTATGCGCCGGCGCCCGTCTACGTGCCCGCGCCGTCGATCGTGATCGGCTGGCACGGCGACCGTTACTGGGACGGCCGCCGCTACTGGGGGCGTGACGAGTGGTATCGCCATCGCGGCCGCGATTGGGACCGCGGCGGCCACTGGGACAACGGCCGCCACAACGGCTGGCGTCACTGATTCCGTCGCGTGTCCGCGGCCGGCCACGCGACGGCTGCCGGCCGGCATGCGGCGCGACGGCCGCAGCGCTGGCGCGCTGACTCCTTTACTCTTCGAGGCCAGCCATCCCGCCCACCACCGCGTTGAAGCCCGAGTCGACGTGCATGACTTCGGCCGTGACCCCGCTCGCGAGGTCCGACAGCAGGAACGCGCCCGCGTTGCCGACCTGCTCGATCGTCACGTTGCGCTTGAGCGGCGAGTTGCTTTCGACGAAGTCGAGAATCTTGCCGAAGCTCTTGATGCCGCTCGCCGCGAGCGTCTTGATCGGGCCCGCCGAGATCGCGTTCACGCGCACGCCCTTCGCGCCGAGCGACACCGCGAGATAACGGACGCTCGCTTCGAGCGCCGCCTTCGCGAGGCCCATCGTGTTGTAGTTCGGAATCGCCCGTTCCGCGCCGAGATACGAGAGCGTGAGCAGCGACGCGTCTTCCGACAGCATCGGCAGCGCGGCCTTCGCGAGCGCGGGGAAGCTGTATGCGGAGATGTCGTGCGCGATGCGGAAGTTCTCGCGCGTGAGGCCGTCGAGGAAGTCGCCCGCGATCGCCTCGCGCGGCGCGAAGCCGATCGAGTGGACGAGGCCGTCGAGCGTGTCCCAGTGCGTCTTCAGCGATGCGAAGAGCGCGTCGATCTGCGCGTCGTCGGCGACGTCGCACGGGAACACGAGCTCGCTGCCGAACTCGGCCGCGAACTCGGTGATGCGATCCTTGAAGCGATCGCCGACGTAGGTGAACGCCAGCTCGGCGCCTTCGCGCTTGCACGCCTTGGCGATGCCGTAAGCGATCGAACGGTTCGACAAGAGGCCCGTCAGCAGAATACGTTTACCGTCGAGAAAGCCCATGAATTCTCCTATGTGTGGCGCCCGCGCCCGCACGGTCGGCAGGCGGCGGTTGGCTGCAACCGGTTGCGAATGGGTAGAATTCTCTCACATCGCCATCCTCGAACGACTGCCAACACCCCCATGACGATCGGTTCGCTCCGGGCTCGCCGGCCGCGACCGCCGCGACGCGCGGCGGCATCAGAACAGGCCGCGCAAGCCGCCGCGCCGCAACGGGCGGCCCGCGTGCGCGCCGCGCTCGCGCGTGTCGCACGCCGCGCGGCGGCAGGCGTCGCGCTCGCGCTTGCCGCGGCGCCGGCGGCGCACGCCGCCTACGCGATCGCGCAGTACGGCGAGCCGAAGTACCCGCCCGGCTTCAGGCATTTCGACTACGTGAATCCCGACGCGCCGAAAGGCGGCACGCTCGTGCTCGCGAATCCGAACCGGCTCACGACGTTCGACAAGTTCAATCCGTTCACGATGCGCGGCAACCCGGCGCCCGGGATCGACCTGCTGTTCGAGAGCCTGACGACGGGCAGCGCCGACGAGCCCGCTTCCGCGTACGGCCTGCTCGCGGACGACATCGCCGTCGCGCCGGACGGGCTGTCGGTCACGTTTCATCTGAATCCGCGCGCGCGCTTCTCGAACGGAGAACCCGTCACCGCAGCGGACGTCAAGCATTCGTTCGACACGCTGAAGAGCCCGAAGGCGGCGCCGCAGTACCCGGCCTACTACGCGGACATCACGCGCGCGGTGATCGTCGATCCGGCGACCGTGCGCTTCGAGTTTCGCAGGAAGAACCGCGAGCTGCCGCTGATCGCGGGCGGCATCCCGGTGTTCTCGCGCAAATGGGGCTTGCGCGCGGACGGCTCGCGCATTGCGTTCGACCAGCTCGCGTTCGAGCAGCCGATCGGCAGCGGCCCGTACCTGATCGAGCGCTACGACAGCGGGCGCACGATCACGTACCGGCGCAATCCCGCTTACTGGGGCGCGGCGCTTGCCGTGCGGATCGGCACGAACAACTTCGAGCGCATCGTCTACAAGCTGTACGGCGATGGCGTCGCGCGGCTCGAGGCGTTCAAGGCGGGCGAATACGACGTGCTCGTCGAATACATCGCGCGCAACTGGGCGCGGCGCGACGTCGGCAAGCGCTTCGACAGCGGCGAGCTCGTCAAGCGCGAGTTCCGCCAGCACAACGGCGCGGGGATGCAGGGCTTCTTCATGAACCTGCGGCGGCCGCTGTTCCAGGACGTGCGGGTGCGCCACGCGCTCGATCTCGCGTTCGATTTCGAATGGCTGAACCGGCAGCTCTTCTACGGCGCCTACACGCGTCAGAACAGCTACTTCGCCGATACCGACCTGCAGGCGACGGGCCTGCCGAGCGCGGGCGAGCTCGCGCTGCTGAATCCGTTGCGCGCGCAGCTCGATGCGGCCGTGTTCGGGCCGATGACCGTGCAGCCCGCCACCGATCCGCCCGCGTCGCTGCGCGCGAACCTGCTGAAGGCGCGCGCGCTGCTCGCCGAGGCCGGCTGGACCTACCGCGACGGCGCGCTGCGCAACGCGAAGGGCGAGCCGTTCGTGTTCGAGATCCTCGACGATTCGGGCTCGGCGTTCGAGCCGGTGGTCGCCGCGTACATCCGCAATCTCGCGAAGCTCGGGATCGTCGCGAAGTACCGGACAGCCGATTACGCGCTGCTGCAAAAGCGCCTCGACGCATTCGACTACGACATGACGACGGTGCGCTACCCGGGCGTCCAGGTGCCGGGCGCCGAGCAGGTCGCGCGCTTCGCGAGCCGCTACGCGGACGAGCCGGGCTCGGACAACCTGACGGGGCTCAAGTCGCCCGCGGTCGACGCGATCCTGAGGGCGCTCACGCAGGCCGAGACGCGGCAGGAACTGCTCGACGCGACGCACGCGCTCGACCGCGTGCTGATGCACGGCTACTATGCGGTGCCGCAGTGGTACAGCGCGACCCACCGGATCGCGTTCAAGCGCACGCTCGCCTATCCGTCGACGCTGCCGCTGTACTATTCGGCGGAAGGCTGGGTCGCATCGACGTGGTGGGCGAAGCCCGAGCATGGCGCGCCCGCGCGCTAGCCCGGCCGTGCGGGTCGCGCGCCGGCCGAGCCCGGTCGGGCGGCGGCGGCCCGGCTGACCCGCGTGCCGCGCGCGGCTTGGCGCGCGGCGCGAAGTACGATGTGAAGCGCGATGCAACGAGCGGCCCTCCGCCGCCGCGCCGATTGACGAAACCGTTCGAACACGCCCGAATGCGCCTATGTGGAGCTACATCCTCAAACGTCTGCTGCTGATGATCCCGACGCTCGTCGGCGTTTTGACCATCACGTTCGCGGTGATCCAGTTCGTGCCGGGCGGCCCCGTCGAGCAGGCGGTGCAGGAGCTGCGCAAGGGCGCCGAGCGGGGCAGCACGCCGTTCGGGATGCGCTCGTACACGGGCGTCGACGCGCAGCAGCTCGCGCAGCTCAAGGCGCTGTACGGCTTCGACAAGCCGCCCCTCGAGCGCTACTGGCTGATGCTCGAGCGCTTCGCGCGCTTCGATCTCGGCGACAGCTACTTTCACCATCAGAGCGTGTGGTCGCTCGTCGTATCGAAGCTGCCGGTGTCGATCAGCATCGGCGTGTGGACGTTCCTGCTCACGTATCTGATATCGGTGCCGCTCGGCATCGCGAAGGCGGTGCGCAACGGCTCGCCGTTCGATTTCGCGACGAGCCTCGTCGTGCTCGTCGGCTATGCGATTCCGGGCTTCGTGCTCGGCGTGCTGCTGCTCGTGCTGTTCGGCGGCGGCTCGTTCTGGCAGATCTTCCCGCTGCGCGGCCTCACGTCGGACAACTTCGCGCAGCTCACGCTAGCCGGCAAGATCGCCGATTACCTGTGGCACATCGCGCTGCCCATCATCGCGTCGGTCGTCGGCAGCTTCGCGGTGATCACGATGCTCACGAAGAACGCGTTCCTCGACGAGATCCGCAAGCAGTACGTGCTGACCGCGCGCGCGAAGGGGCTCGCCGAGCGCACAGTGCTGGGCAAGCACGTGTTCCGCAATGCACTGCTGCCGCTCGTCGTCGGCTTTCCTGCCGCGTTCATCGGCGCGTTCTTCACGGGCAGCCTGCTGATCGAGACGCTCTTCTCGCTCGACGGGCTCGGCCTTCTGTCATACGAATCGGTGATCCGGCGCGACTATCCGGTCGTGCTCGGCACGCTGTACGTCTTCACGCTGATCGGGCTCGCGACGAAGCTCGTATCCGATCTCTGCTACGTGTGGGTCGACCCGCGCGTTCAATTCGAGCAACTGGAGCGCTGATTTGAGCCGACTCGCCGTCTCTCCCCGGATCGACGCCGCGCGCGCGCGGGTGTCGCCGTCGCCCGCGCGGCGCGTGTGGCAGCGCTTCAAGGGGCAGCGCCTCGGCTACTGGAGCCTCGTGATCTTCGTGATCGCGTTCGCGGCGAGCCTCGCCGCGCCGCTGTGGTCGAACGACAAGCCGATCGTCGTGCGCTACGACGGCCAGTTCTATTTCCCGCTCTTCAAGAGCTATCCGGAAACGACGTTCGGCGGGGATTTCCCGACGCCCGCCGACTATCTCGATCCGTACGTGCGCGGCAAGCTCGACGCGCCGGGCAACTTCGCGCTGTATCCGCCGAACCGCTATTACTACGACACGCTCAATTACTTCTCGAAGCGCCCGAACCCGGCGCCGCCGTCGCGCGAGAACTGGCTCGGCACCGACGCGCAAGGACGCGACCTGCTCGCGCGGCTCGTCTACGGCTTTCGCGTGTCGGTGGAGTTCGCGCTGATCCTGACGTTCATCGGCACGCTGCTCGGGATCGCGGCGGGCGCGGTGCAGGGCTTCTTCGGCGGGCGCATCGACATCGTCGGCCAGCGGCTCATCGAAATCTGGAGCTCGATGCCGGAGCTGTATCTGCTGATCATCTTCGCGTCGGTGTTCGAGCCGAGCTTCGTGCTGCTGATCGTGCTGCTGTCGCTGTTCGGCTGGATCGGGCTGTCCGATTACGTGCGCGCGGAGTTCCTGCGCAACCGCACGCAGGACTACGTGCGCGCCGCGCGCGCGATGGGCCTCACGAACTGGCAGATCATCTGGCGCCACGTGCTGCCGAACAGCCTCACGCCCGTCATCACGTTCCTGCCGTTCAGAATGAGCGGCGCGATCCTCGCGCTCACGAGCCTCGACTTCCTCGGGCTTGGCGTGCCGCCGCCGACGCCGAGCCTCGGCGAGCTGCTCGCGCAGGGCAAGGCGAACCTCGACGCGTGGTGGATCTCGCTCGCGACGTTCTGCGTGCTCGTCGCGACGCTCCTGCTGCTGACGTTCATGGGCGACGCGCTGCGCAACGCGCTCGACACGCGGATCGCGGACACGACGCGCGCCGCGGGAGGCCTCCGATGAGCGCCGCGCAAATCGCGGGCGGCGGCGCGGCGCCGTCGCCGCCCGAGCCGCTGCTGTCGATCGAGCGGCTGCAGGTGCGCTTTCGCGACGCGCTAGCCGTCGACGACGTGTCGTTCGCGATCGGCCGCGGCGAACGCGTCGCGCTCGTCGGCGAATCGGGTTCCGGCAAGAGCGTGACCGCGCTGTCGATCTTGCGCCTGCTGCGCGACGCCGACGTGAGCGGCGCGATCCGCTTCGCGGGCGAGAACCTCGCCGACAAGAGCGAGCGCGAGATGCGCGGGCTGCGCGGCGCGGACATTGCGATGATCTTCCAGGAGCCGATGACGGCGCTCAATCCGCTCTTCACGGTCGGCGAGCAGATCGGCGAGACGATCGAGCTGCACGACGGCGTGTCGAAGCGCGACGCGCGCGAGCGGGCGATCGCGCTCCTCGCGCGCACCGGGATCGACCGGCCGCGCGAGCGCGTCGACAGCTACCCGCACCAGTTGTCGGGCGGCCAGCGGCAGCGCGCGATGATCGCGATGGCGCTAGCGTGCCGGCCGCGCCTGTTGCTTGCCGACGAGCCGACGACCGCGCTCGACGTGACGGTCCGCGCGCAGATCGTCGAGCTGCTGCTCGAGCTGCAGCGCGACGCGGCCGCCGAGCGCGGGATGGCGGTGCTCCTCATCACGCACGATCTGAATCTCGTGCGGCGCTTCGCCGAGCGGGTCGCGGTGATGGAGAAGGGCAAGCTCGTCGAGTGCGGGCCGGTCGAGCGGATCTTTGATGCGCCCGAGCATCCGTATACGCAGCGTCTGTTGCACAGCCGGCCGCAGCGCACGGTGTCGCCCGTGCTGCCGATCGCGCCCGTCGTGCTCGACGCGCACGGCGTCACCGTGAAGTTCAAGCAGAAGCTGCCGGGCTTCGCGGGCTGGTTTCGCTCGGGGCGCTTCACCGCGGTGTCGGACGCGAGCGTGTCGGTGCGGCAGGGCGAGACGCTCGGGATCGTCGGCGAATCGGGTTCCGGCAAGTCGACGCTCGCGATGGCGCTCCTCGGGCTGCAACAGGTCGCGCACGGCGACATCGAATTCGAGGGCCGCTCGCTCGCGAGCTTTCGCGGGCGCGAGCGTACCGCGCTGCGCGCGAACATGCAGGTGGTATTTCAGGACCCCTTCAGTTCGCTTTCGCCGCGGCAGACGATCGAGCGGATCGTGTCCGAAGGGCTGGCGCTGCATCGCCCGCAGCTCGCGGGCGATGCGCGCCGCGACAAGGTGGTCGCGGTGCTGCGCGAAGTCGGCCTCGACCGCACGGTGCTGCATCGCTATCCGCACGAATTCTCGGGCGGCCAGCGCCAGCGGATCGCGATCGCGCGCGCACTCGTGCTGGCGCCGCGCGTGCTCGTGCTCGACGAGCCGACGAGTGCGCTCGACGTGTCGATCCAGCAGCAAGTGTTGAAGCTGCTGTCGAATTTGCAACGAAAGTACAACCTCGGCTACGTGTTCATCAGCCACGATCTGGAGGTGATCGGCGCGATGGCGCACCGGGTGGCGGTGATGCAGGGCGGGGTGATCGTCGAGACGGGCGACGTCGAGCGGATCTTCACTGATCCGGTGCATCCTTACACGCAAAAACTGCTGAAAGCCGTTCGTTAAGTCTGATGAACCCGAATGGTGCAAGAAGTTTGATTGAAATTATCAATTCCTTTTGACAAACAAATACTTCGTGGCTAGTATCGAGCGAAATTTTTCCGCCAATCGAGCTGATTTTCCAGCGCAAATCCATCGACCAATGCAGCACCGATATCTGACCCAGGCTTGTACGCGCGTCGTCGCCGGGATGTTCATCGGCGTCCTGATCGCTGCAGCTCCCGGCGCGTTCGCCGACGAAGTCAGCAGTTCCAGTCAGAATGCGATCAGTTCGGCTCAATCCGAGCCGGCTTCCTCTTCCCAGAATCCCCAGCAGGTCAGTGCCGCCACGCCCGCGAAGAGCCAGGGTGGTGCAAAGGCGTTCCTGTCGGGCATGGCCGGCAAGGCGGGCGACGTCGTCGTCGGCGCGCTGAACATGATCGGCGTGCGCTACCGCTGGGGCGGCAATACGCCGGATTCGGGCCTCGATTGCAGCGGCTTCGTCCGTTACGTGTTCCAGGACACGCTCGGCATGTCGCTGCCGCGCCGCGCGGAGGAGATGAGCCGCGTAGGCGAGAAGGTGCGCATGAGCGAGCTGAAGCCGGGCGATCTCGTGTTCTTCAACACGATGCGCCGCACGTTCTCGCATGTCGGCATCTATATCGGCGACAACAAGTTCGTGCACTCGCCGTCGACGGGCAGCACGATTCGCGTCGACGATCTCGATAGCGGCTACTGGGAAAAGCGTTTCACCGGCGCGCGCCGGATCGAGACGCAGTTCTCGACGAAACCCGACGATCTGCGCCAGCGCGTGAAGGCGACGATCGGCGACGGCGGCGTCAACGCGAGCGCGAACGGCGGCAACTGAATCGCGCACCGGTTTGCGCCGGCCGATGTCGCGCGCCGAAGCCCCGCTCCTCGATGGAAGCGGGGCTTTGCTTTTGTGGATCGCGTTTTCGATGCGGCGTGACGTTGATGTGGCTCGGCGCGGGCAGGCGTCGGGCGTCAGCCGTCAGGCGGCCGCGGTCGCCGAGTGCGCGGCCGCGAGCTTGCGCTGCAGCTCCGGCATGATTCGCGCGACCGCTTCCTCGCCCGCGAGGATCGCCGCGTTGCGCTGATTGAAGTCGCTGCCGCCCATCGCGGCGAGGTTCGGGCGGATCACGACGTCGGCGTACTTGTCGAGCTCGTAGGTCTTGATCGTCTGGCCCATGATCGTGAACGTCTGCAGCAGCATCTCGATCGGATTGCCGGTCGCCGCGCCGTCGGGGCGCGAGGAGATGTCGACCGCGATCACGAAGTCCGCGCCCATCCTGCGCGCGAACGACGCGGGCACGGGGCTCACGAGCCCGCCGTCGACATACTCGCGATCGCCGATGCGCACCGGCTCGAACACCGAGGGCACGCTGCACGACGCGCGCACCGCGAGCCCCGTGTTGCCGCGCTGAAACAGGATCGGCTGGCCGCTCTTCAGATCGGTCGCGACGATGCCGAGCGGCTTCGCCATCTTCTCGATCGGCCGGTTGTTCAGCGTCTTGTTGATGAAGTTCTGCAGCGCGATACCTTGCAGCAGGCCGCGCGAGCGGAACGGCGTCGCCCAGTCGCTGATCGACGCTTCGTCCATCGTGAGCGCGAGCTTGTTGATTTGCAGCGCGTTCATCCCCGACGCGTACAGCGCGCCGACGACCGAGCCCGCGCTCGTGCCGGCGACGAGCTCGACCGGAATTCCGCGCGCCTCGAGCGCCTTCAGCACGCCGACGTGCGCGAAGCCGCGCGCCGCGCCGCCGCCGAGCGCGATGCCGATCCTGATCGGCTTCTCGCGCGGCGGCGGGTTGGTGGGCGCGGCGGCGCCCGTCGTCGGCTTCGTGCCGGTCGACGTGCAGGCGGCGAGGGCGGCCGACGCGCAGGCGAGCGTGAACGCGCGGCGGGACAAACGGGGGGACGACATCGGCTCGATCTCCAGCGACGAGCCGCGCGCGGCCTCGATGGACGCGCCGCGCGCGGCGAAATTCCGGCGGTCGCGCCGACGGAGTCGGGCGGCCGTGCGCGGCGCCGGTATGGCGGCCGCGGCGCGCACATCATAAAGCAACTGGCGGCGCGCGCACGAAAGCCGCGCGCGGCGGCGCGATCGTCGGCCGAAAGGACGACGGGCGATTCGGGCGGACATCGGCGAAGATGGTGGCGTGCCGGGTTCGCGAACGGCTCGCGGGCTGCCTCGGCGCCGGCGCGGCCCTGCTCGGCGCGATGAGGAACCGCGGCGCGCCGAGTATAATTCGTGCTCTTTCCGTTCCGGTCGCGTGCGCACCCGGCAATGCCGTGCGGCGCGCGCGGCCGCGTCGTTTCAATTGATGCGCCGCTTGAGGCGTTCGAGCTATCGTTTATGACCCGTTCTGTACGCACCCGTTTTGCGCCGAGCCCCACCGGCTTCATCCACCTCGGCAACATCCGATCCGCGCTTTATCCGTGGGCGTTCGCCCGCAAGATGAAGGGCACGTTCGTGCTGCGGATCGAGGACACCGACGTCGAGCGTTCGAGCCAGGAGGCGGTCGATGCGATCCTCGAAGGGATGGCGTGGCTCGGCCTCGATTACGACGAAGGTCCGTACTACCAGATGCAGCGAATGGACCGCTATCGCGCAGTGCTCGCGCAGATGCTCGAGAAGGGCCTCGTCTATCCATGCTACATGTCGACCGAAGAGCTCGACGCGTTGCGTGAGCGCCAGCGCGCGGCGGGCGAGAAGCCGCGCTACGACGGCACGTGGCGCCCCGAGCCGGGCAAGGTGCTGCCCGAGCCGCCCGCCGGCGTGAAGCCCGTGCTGCGCTTCCGCAATCCGCTGACGGGCACGGTGGCCTGGGACGACGCGGTGAAGGGCCACGTCGAGATCTCGAACGAGGAGCTCGACGATCTCGTCGTCGCGCGTCCCGACGGCACGCCGATGTACAACTTCTGCGTCGTCGTCGACGATCTCGACATGGGCATCACGCACGTGATCCGCGGCGACGACCACGTGAACAATACGCCGCGCCAGATCAACATCCTGCGCGCGCTCGGCGGCGAAGTGCCGGTGTACGCCCACCTGCCGACCGTGCTGAACGAGCAGGGCGAGAAGATGAGCAAGCGCCACGGCGCGATGAGCGTGATGGGCTACCGAGATGCCGGCTATCTGCCGGAGGCGGTGCTCAACTATCTCGCGCGCCTCGGCTGGTCGCACGGCGACGCGGAGATCTTCTCGCGCGAGCAGTTCGTCGAATGGTTCGACCTCGAACATCTCGGCAAGTCGCCTGCGCAGTACGACCACGACAAGCTGAACTGGCTGAACAACCACTACATCAAGGAAGCGGACGACGCGCGTCTTGCCGAGCTGTCGAAGCCGTTCTTCGCGGCGCTCGGCATCGACGCCGGCGCGATCGCGCAGGGCCCGGGCCTCGCGGGCGTGATGGCGCTGATGAAGGATCGCGCGTCAACGGTGAAGGAGATCGCGGAGAATTCGGCGATGTTCTACCGCGCGCCGGCGCCTGACGCGGACGCGCTCGCGCAGCACGTGACCGACGCGGTGCGTCCGGCGCTTGCCGAATTCGCGGCGGCGCTGAAGACGGCCGAGTGGACGAAGGAGGCGATCGCGGCCGCGCTGAAGGCCGTGCTCGGCGCGCACAAGCTGAAGATGCCGCAGCTCGCGATGCCGGTGCGCCTGCTCGTTGCGGGCACGACGCACACGCCGTCGATCGATGCGGTGCTGCTGCTGTTCGGCCGCGATGTCGTCGTGTCGCGTCTCGAGGCGGCGCTCGCGTAAGCGCGCGGCAAGTGTGCGACGCCGCGTCGTTCGAGGTGACGAGCCATTCGGAGCCATTCGAATACGCGGGTTCGCAAAAAATTTTGCTCGAGGCGCAAATAGGGTATTTACAAACCTCAAAACGGTCTCTACAATCTCGCTTCTCTGTTGTTCAGCAGTCAACGAGACACGGGGGTATAGCTCAGCTGGGAGAGCGCTTGCATGGCATGCAAGAGGTCAGCGGTTCGATCCCGCTTACCTCCACCAGTTGAACGCAGAGTGAATGAAGTTTGCGAAGCATTGAGTGACAGAAAAAAGCTTCACAAACGGAATGAAAGAAGTTAGAATTTCATTCTCTGCTGTTGGTGAAAATTAACAGCGAGAACAAAGTGGCAAGACAGATCTGAAAAGATTTTGTCCCCTTCGTCTAGAGGCCTAGGACATCACCCTTTCACGGTGAGTACAGGGGTTCGAATCCCCTAGGGGACGCCAGACATGGCGTCGCTTCGACAGAAGCGAAGCGGGTCGGCAAGAGCGTAACCGACGCTTGTCGATCAGGTGCAGGAAGTGGAGCGGTAGTTCAGTCGGTTAGAATACCGGCCTGTCACGCCGGGGGTCGCGGGTTCGAGTCCCGTCCGCTCCGCCAGATCGAGAGCCCGTTCAGGCTGCATGTGAACGGGCTTTTTCGTTAAAGGTGTAAGCAGTACGTTGTCCCCTTCGTCTAGAGGCCTAGGACATCACCCTTTCACGGTGAGTACAGGGGTTCGAATCCCCTAGGGGACGCCAAGACAAAGCGTCGTTCGGCCGAGTGTCGAGACGATGCGCCGGCAGGAAGCGACCGACGCCTGCCAGGCAAGCAGCAAGACTGGAGCGGTAGTTCAGTCGGTTAGAATACCGGCCTGTCACGCCGGGGGTCGCGGGTTCGAGTCCCGTCCGCTCCGCCAAATCGAAGCCCGTTCAGGCATGCCTGAACGGGTTTTGTTTTTGCCCCGCACGTTTTCGAGGCGAACGATGTGGCGCGCCGTTGCCGCATGCGTGCAAATCGGCATTGCAACGTGCGCCGGCTGCGCTATCGTGGCGGTGACGCAGGTTTTGCCAATATGCCATGTCCGATTCCGCCGCCGTTCCTCTCGTTTACCTGCTGCGTCCCGCCGAGCAGGGCGATTTCGAGTTCGCGGAAGCGCTCACGCACGGCAACATGAACGCGTACTACCAGCGCCACGGTCTCAGGTGGCGCGCGGATCTCTTTTTTGCGAGCTGGCGCGATTCGGAAAACTTCATCCTCGAGCTCGACGGTGTGCCGATCGGCCTGTTGAGGATTACGGAGGAAGGCGATTCGCTGCACATCCGCGACGTGCAGATCGCGCCGGGGCACCGGCAGCGCGGCGCCGGCACGTATCTGCTCGAATCCTCGCACCGTTTCGCGAAGGCGCGCGGGCTGCGCGAGACGCAACTGCGCGTGTTCGTCGACAATCCGGCCGCGCGGCTGTACCTGCGAATGGGGTATCGGCTCGCGGGGCCGCGTCTCGCGCAGTTCGGATCGATCCGTCATATGGCGCGGCCCGTGTCCTGATCGTGGCCCGAACGAGCGCGCGGAACCGCCTCGGTCCGCCGGACGAACGAGATCGCATCGTGCGGACTTCGTTCGGGCTGCATTCCTCGGGGACGGCGGACGGCATCGTTCGATCCTTCCGTTGTCATCCGGTTCTGCCGTGCCTGGCCGCAAGTGCCCTATCCTGAAGACTTCAGCGACTTGCGCAACCGAGCTCACAGCAGCGGTTCCGCATCCCCATCATCGAACGATGCAAGCTCCGTCGCCGCATGCGTATCGCCGCGCTGAATGAACGCGCGCGGGCTCGCGCCGAACGCGCGCCGGAACATCGCGGAGAACGCGCTCTGGCTCTGGTAGCCGAGTTCGCGCGCGATGTGCGACAGCGGCCGCCCCTGATTCAGGAGCGGAATCGCGCGCGCGAGCAGCGCCTGCTGGCGCCATTGCGAAAAGCTCACGCCGAGCTCCTGCTTGAACAGCCGCGCGATCGTCCGCGTGCTCGCGCCGACGCGCGCCGCCCAGTGCTCGAGCGACTCGCCCTGCGCCGGATGCGCGAGCACCGCTTCGCACAGCGCGCGCAGCCGCTTTTCGGTCGGCATCGGCACCGCGAGCGGCAACGGCTCGGCGCGCGTGAGTTCGTCGAGCACGAGCTCGGCCAGCAGCCGCTCGCGCGAGCGGTTGAGCGAGCGCGCCTCGAGCGCGACGATCAGCTCGCGCAGCAGTCCTGACACCTCGACGACCCGGCACGCGTCGAGCCCGTCCGGTACCGCCGATTCGTCGACGTACAGCGTGCGCAGATACGCGTCCTCGACAATCACGACTTCGTGCGGAATTCGCGGCGGCACCCAGATCGCGCGCGACGGCGGCACCATCCACGTCGAACCGGCCGTCGCGAGCCGCAGCACGCCACGCGACGCGTACGCGAGCTGCGCCCACGCGTGCGTGTGCTGCGGCACGCGCACGCCGGCCGCGATCGCGCGGGCGCGCACGCGCATCGGATGCGAGCGCGTCGGCGCGAATTCCGACGGAACGTCGATCGTGGCGGCGGGCGGCGGCGCCAAAAGGGGAACGGACGGGCTCATCGATGATCGAAGACGGGGCGGATGGTGCGTCCGGCTATTGTAGGGCGAGCCTTCCACACGCCGCAGCGGGAATTTTCTTCGCCGATAATGCCGGATCGACACCCTACGACTATCCAGGAGACTTCGACATGATGTTCGCCACCACCGACCTTTGCGACGCGAACGAAGACCGCCTCGCGGCCGGCACGCTGCGCGTGCTCGCGCCCGTGTTCCGCTCGTTCGGCGGTGTGCGGCGCTTCGCGGGGCCGGCCGCGACGCTCAAGCTGTTCGAGGACAACACGCTCGTGCGCGCGGCGCTCGAGCAGGGCGGCGCGGGGCGCGTGCTCGTCGTCGACGGCGGCGGCAGCCTGCGCTGCGCGCTCGTCGGCGGCAACCTCGGCAAGCTCGCCGAGAAGAACGGCTGGGCCGGCATCGTCGTGAACGGCTGCGTACGCGACTTGGACGAGCTCGCCGAATGTCGCGCGGGCGTGCTCGCGCTCGCCGCGCATCCGCGCAAGAGCGACAAGCGCGGCGCCGGCGTGAGCGACGTGCCCGTCGACGTGCGCGGCACGCGCATCGTGCCGGGCGACTGGATCTACGCGGACGCCGACGGCGTCCTCGTCAGCGACGACGCGCTGCTCGAGTGACACGGCGGCGTGCCGGTTCGATGGCGCGACTGAAACAAGGAAGGAAGATGCGATGCGCTACGTATTCTGCTACGGGACCCTGAGAGCGGGCGAGATCAACGACATCGGCCGTGCGGCGGCGACGCACGGCATCGCCGCGCCGATGCTCGTCGGCGCCGTGGCGGTGACGGGGCGGCTGTACGACTTCGGCAACTATCCGGGGATGGTCGCCGACGGCGGCTGCGATCTCGTCTGGGGCGACGTCTACGCGATCGACGAGCGGCTCGTGCCGGTGCTCGACGAGATCGAGGAGGTCTATCCGGGCATCGAGGGGCTGTTCTTGCAGCAGCAGGCATCGGTCGAGCTCGGCGGGCGCCGGTACGATTGCCTGTATTACCCGGTCGGCGCGCATTCGGTTGCGGGCAAGCCGCGGATCGAGTCGGGCGACTGGGTGCAGTATCGCCGCGCGCGCGTCGCGTGACGCCTCGCGGCGGCGCTCGAAGCCTGACGAACGGTGCCAAGAGGCTGACGCTCGGGCGTCCAAAGGCTGCGGAACAAAAATGGAAACCCGTGTCCGAGGCGGAACGCGGAACGCCATACCGTCATCGCCTACGGCGGCCTGAAGCCGAGCCCGCGTGCAAGGGCGCGTCGTTCAGCCGGCCGATCCGCGAGCGGCAGGCGGCGGGCGCATCGACCCCGCCTGCCGCCCGCGTCGTTCAGATCTCCTCGTAGAGCGGCAGCGTCAGGAACTCGGTGAAGTTCTCCGACGTCGACATCTGCTCGAAGATCGCCGCGGCGCGAACGTACGGCGCCGTGTCGCCACCGACGACCTGCTTCACGTTCTCGAGCTCGACCTTCGCGTACTCGCGCACGAGCTCGGCCGTGACCTTGCGGCCGTCGTCGAGCGTGCCCTTCGGCGAGCGGATCCACTGCCACACCTGCGAGCGCGAGATCTCGGCCGTCGCCGCGTCTTCCATCAGGTTGTGGATCGGCACGCAACCGTTGCCCGCGAGCCACGAGCCGAGGTAGTGGATGCCGACGTTGATGTTATTGCGCAGGCCGGTTTCGGTGATCGGCGCTTCCGGCTGGAAGTCGAGCAGGTTCTTGCCTTCGATCTGCACGTCGTCGCGCTGTTTGCCGATCTGGTTCGGCTTGTCGCCGAGCACCTTGACGAACTCCTCCATCGCGAGCGGCACGAGCCCCGGGTGCGCGACCCAGCCGCCGTCGTAGCCGTCGCCGGCGTCGCGCGCCTTGTCCGCGCGCACGCCCGCCATCGCGCGGTCGTTCGCCTCCGGATCGTTCTTGATCGGAATCAGCGCGCTCATCCCGCCGATCGCCGGCGCGTTGCGCTTGTGGCAGGTCTTCAGCAGCAGGAGCGCGTAGGCGCGCATGAACGGCACCGTCATCGTGATCTTCGCGCGATCGGCGAGGCAGAAGTCGCGGTCGTTCTTGAACTTCTTGATCGCCGAGAAGATGTAGTCCCAGCGGCCCGCGTTCAGGCCCGAGCTGTGCTCGCGCAGCTCGTGGAGAATCTCGTCCATCTCGAACGCGGCGAGGATCGTCTCGATCAGCACGGTCGCGCGGATCGTGCCGCGGGGGATGCCTACCGCTTCCTGCGCGACGACGAAAATGTCGTTCCAGAGGCGCGCCTCGAGATGGCTCTCCATCTTCGGCAGGTAGAAGTACGGGCCGGAGCCGCGCGCGATCAGCTCCTTCGCGTTGTGGAACAGGAAGAGGGCGAAGTCGAAGACGCCGCCCGACACGCGCTGGCCGTCGACCGTCACGTGCTTCTCGTCGAGGTGCCAGCCGCGCGGGCGCACGATCAGCGTCGCGATCTTGTCGTTGAGCTTGTACGACTTGCCGTTCTGCTCGAGCGAGATCGTGCGGCGCACGGCGTCCTTCAGGTTGATCTGGCCGTCGATCTGGTTGGCCCAGCTCGGCGCGTTCGAATCCTCGAAGTCCGTCATGTACGAATCCGCGCCCGAGTTCAGCGCGTTGATGATCATCTTGCGCTCGACGGGGCCCGTGATCTCGACGCGGCGGCACTGCAGGTCCGCGGGCAGCGGAGCAACCTTCCAGTCGCCTTCGCGAATCGATTTCGTCTCGGCGAGGAAGTCGGGGCGCTCGCCGGCGTCGAGGCGCTTCGTGCGCTCGGCGCGCGCCGCGAGCAATTCGCGGCGGCGCGGCTCGAACTGGCGATGCAGCTTCGCGACGAGTTCGAGCGCCTCGGGTGTGAGGATCGCTTCGTAACCGGGCTTGATCTCGCCCGTGATCGCCATGCCTTGCGGCAGCTTCAGCGTCGTGGTCATCGGTTTTCTCCTTGGTCGGTCAGTGACTGAGTGATGCAAATGCGTGAATCTGGTCCGCGCCGCGTCAGGCGGGCGCCGGGCGCGTGCGGCCGGCCGCTTTCGCGGCGGCGGGCGGCGCGTCGAGAAAGGCGAGCAGCTCGGCCATCCCGGCGCCCATGCCCGAGGGCGCTGCGCCGAGCTCCTCGAGCGGCGCGCCCGTGCGGTTCAGCCAGAAGGTCCGGTAGCCGAACCAGCCGGCGCCCGCGACGTCCCAGCCGTTCGACGACACGAACGCGATGTCGGTCGCGGCCGCATCGAACGCCGCCGTGCCGAGCGCATACGCGGCGGGCGACGGTTTGTACGCGCGAGCCGCGTCGACGGACAGCACGCGATCGAAGAGGCCGCTCATCCCGGCGCTCTTGACCGCGATGTCGAGCATCTGCGGATTGCCGTTCGACAGGATCGCGAGCTTCGGCGGCGCGCTGCGCGCGCGTAATGCGCGCAGCGTCGGCACCGTGTCCGGATACGTCGACAGGCACGCGTATTCGTCCATCAGCCGCTTCTCGGCCGCGGCGGGCAGCGCGAGGCCGAGCGCACGCGCGGCAAAGCGCAGCCCGTCGAGCGTCAGGTCCCAGAACGGCCGATAGCGCGCGCCTGCCGGATCGGCGAGCGTGCGCAGTTGCGAGTATTCGATCTGTTTGCGCCGCCAGAGCTGCGACAGCGCCTCGCCGCGCCCCGGAAACATCTGCTCGGCCGCGGCGACGACCGCGTGCACGTCGAACAGCGTGCCGTACGCGTCGAAAAGAATCGCCTTCGGGAAGGCGGGCGGGGTGCCGGGCATGACGTCGCGCTCCACGATCAGAGGTCGAAATCGATTCTATTAGTGATGGCATGAACTAAAAAAGACAGTAATCATCACTTGATCTTTTACTTTTTGATATCTAATCTGGAGCGACTTCGGGTTTGACGGGGCGGCCGGTTCGCGCCGCCCGCATACGGGATGGATCGCTTCAAACAGATCGAAACGTTCGCCGCGGTCGTGGCGAAGGGCAGCCTGTCGGCGGCCGCGCACGCGGAAGGGGTCGCGCCCGCGATCATCGGCCGCCGGCTCGATGCGCTCGAGGAGCGGCTCGGCGTGAAGCTGCTTGTGCGCACGACACGCAAGCTCACGTTGACGTTCGAAGGCTCGGCGTTCCTCGAGGACTGCCATCGGATCATCCACGACATGCAGAACGCCGAAGCGAGCGTGTCCGCGGGCGGCGTGAAGGCGAGCGGGCACTTGCGGGTGTCGGCGCCCGCGGGCTTCGGCCGGCGTCACGTCGCGCCGCTCGTGCCCGCGTTCACGGGCGCGCATCCGGACGTGTCGGTCACGCTCGATCTGTCCGACCGGATGGTCGATCTCGTCAACGAGGGGTTCGATTGCGCGGTGCGGCTGGGCGAGCTGCCCGATTCGTCGCTCGTGTCGCTGAAGCTCGGCGAGAACCGGCGCGTGTGCGTCGCTTCGCCTGCGTATCTCGCGCGCGCGGGCACGCCCGAGACGCTCGCCGATCTCGCGCGCCACCACTGCCTCGCGCTCGCGGCGAACGCGAACCAGCAGCGCGGCTGGACGTTCGTCGACGACGGCGAGGTGGCGTCGATCCGCGTGTCCGGCACGATGGAATGCTCCGATGGCGCGGTGCTGCATGAATGGTGCCTCGAAGGCCACGGCCTGGCGTGGCGCTCGTGGTGGGAAGTCGGCGCGGACATTGCGGCGGGCCGGCTCGTCAGCGTGCTCGACGCGTTCGCCGCGCCGCCGATCGGCATTCACGCGGTGTTTCCGCAGCGCCGACACCTGCCGCTCAGGGTCCGGCTCTTTCTCGATTTTCTGAAGCACACATACGAGCGTCCAGGCTACTGGGGATGACGCCCGCACGGCGGCGGCGCTCGCCTTCGGCGCGCGCGCGCCGTCCTTGCGCATCGTTTCGGCGCGCGGTGCTTGCGCCGAATACGTACCCGAATTCGCACCCGATTGCGCGCGTTTCCGATATGAGGGCGAACCCTCTAGCGGGTTCGGCGGCGCGGATTCGCGCACTACAATCGAATCACCCAGCGTCCGCGCGGGCTGCCCGGCATCGGCTGCCCGCCGCGGGTACGCCCGCGTCCGGACGCGCCGCAGTTGCCGACGGAGGTCGCCATGTTCAAGCACATCCTGGTTCCGACCGACGGGTCCGAACTGTCGAAGAAAGCGATCGACGGCGCGATCGATCTCGCGCAGGCGGTGGGCGCGCGCGTGACGGCCTACGCGTGCCTGCCGCAATATCCGTACTCGCCGTTTTCCGAGGTCGTGATCGAGCCGCCCGCCGATTTTCGCGAGCGCAGCGAGCGCGAGGCGCGCGCGCATCTGGACGAGGTCGAGGCGGCCGCGCGGCGCGCGGGCGTGGCGTGCGAGTCGGCGACGAGCGTGCACCCGTCGCCGTATCTCGGCATCATCGAGGCCGCGGAGCGGGGCGGCTGCGATGTGATCTTCATGGCGTCGCACGGCAGGCGCGGGCTCGGCAGCCTGTTGATCGGCAGCGAGACGCAACGCGTGCTGACCCATACGAAGATTCCTGTGATCGTCTATCGATAGCGGGCCGCACGCAGCCGGACGATCGGCGGCAATGCGTCGCGCAAAAAAATAGGCGCGCCGGGCAGGGGCCGGCGCGCTCGAATGTCCGCGGCGTCGAAAGACGCTGCGCGCCCTGGGCAGGCATGGCGCAACCATGCGCGCGGCGGGCGGGTTCTCCCTGATAGAGGGTCTTGTCTTTTGCCGGGGCGCGCGCCGCGACGGCTCGTGGCCGCGCGCGGCGCGCCTGTGCCTGCGCCTGTCGGCGCTCAGGCGACTTTCTGGCCGTCGAAGAATTGTTCGTCTTCGGTCGAGCCGTGCAGCGCGGTCGTCGACGCTTCGCGCTCGACCGTCTGCGTCACCGCGTCGAAGTAGCCCGTGCCGACTTCGCGCTGGTGCTTGACCGCGGTGAAGCCCTTGTCGGCCGCCGCGAACTCGGCCTGCTGCAGTTCGACGAACGCGCTCATCTGCGTGCGGGCGTAGCCGTGCGCGAGGTTGAACATCGAGTAGTTCAGCGCGTGGAAGCCGGCGAGCGTGATGAACTGGAACTTGTAGCCCATCGCGCCGAGTTCCTTCTGGAACTTCGCGATCGTCGCGTCGTCGAGGTTCTTCTTCCAGTTGAACGACGGCGAGCAGTTGTACGACAGCAGCTTGCCCGGGAACCGCTTGTGGATCGCTTCCGCGAAATTCTTCGCGTACTCGAGATCCGGCTTGCCCGTTTCGCACCAGATCAGGTCGGCGTACGGCGCATAGGCGAGGCCGCGCGAGATCGCCTGCTCGAGGCCCGGCTTCGTGCGGAAGAAGCCTTCGACCGTGCGCTCGCCCGTCAGGAACGGCTTGTCGTTGTCGTCGATGTCGGACGTGATCAGGTCGGCCGCTTCGGCGTCGGTACGGGCGACGAGCACGGTCGGCGTGCTCATTACGTCGGCCGCGAGACGCGCGGCCGTCAGCTTCGCGACCGCCTCGCGGGTCGGCACGAGCACCTTGCCGCCCATGTGGCCGCACTTCTTGACCGATGCGAGCTGATCTTCGAAGTGAACGCCCGACGCGCCCGCCTCGATCATCGCCTTCATCAGCTCGAATGCGTTCAGCACGCCGCCGAAGCCGGCTTCCGCGTCAGCGACGATCGGCGCGAAGAAGTCGACATAGCCTTCGTCGCCCGGGTTCTTGCCTTCCGACCACTGGATCTGGTCGGCGCGCGTCAGCGTGTTGTTGATGCGCTTGACGACGAGCGGCACCGAGTTCGCCGGATACAGCGACTGATCCGGGTACATTTCGCCTGCGACGTTCGCGTCGCCCGCGACTTGCCAGCCCGACAGATAGATCGCCTTGAGGCCGGCCTTCACCTGCTGCATCGCCTGGTTGCCCGTCAGCGCGCCGAGCGCGTTGACGAACGGCTCGTTGTTGACGAGCGTCCAGAGCTTTTCCGCGCCGCGCTTCGCGAGCGTGTGCTCTTGCTGGACCGAGCCGCGCAGGCGCACGACGTCTTCAGCCGTGAACGCGCGCTTGATGCCCTTCCAGCGCGGATTGGTTTCCCATTGCTTTTGCAGTTCCTGAACCTGTTGCTGACGCGACATGATGCGTACTCCTTGAGTGGTCGTTGCCTGAAGAGAAGAAATCCTTGACTTTGCGAAGCGGGCGGCGCGATTTGGATCAAGCGGTTCCCTTCGTTAAGTCTTGTATAAGAGTCTAGGCAAACCGACTGCGTCGAGACAGGGGCTTTTTCACAAAGATATAAAAAAATTATTCCATAAAAATCAAATGCTTGCTTCGTTAATTTCTTATTGCGGAATGTGGTTTCCCATGCTGCAACGGTCTTGGTTGTGCCACGCAGCATGACTTTTTACGACGCAAAAGATTTTTTCGTATCGTGAAATCTCGGGCGCAAACAAAAACCGGCGCGAATGCGCCGGTTTTCGAGGGGGGAAGGCGGACACGTCCGCGCCGCGAACGTGTCCGCCGATGGCCGCTTACGCGGCCGAGTTGCCGCGTCGCGGGCCGCCGCGCTGGCCGTCGCCGCGGCGCGCGCCGTAGCCTTCGCGGTTGCCGCCGTTCGGCTTGCCGCTCCAGCCGCCCGAGCGGCCGCCGCCCGGCTTGCCGCCGAACCGGCGGCCGCCATTGCCGTTGCCGCCCGGACGGCCGCGGCCGTTGCCGCGATCGTTGCGCGGCGGCGGCGCCTTGCGCGGCTCGAAGCCTTCGACGACGTTCACGGGCAGCGGTGCGCGCACGAAGCGCTCGATGCGCTTGAGCGCGCCTTGCTCCGCGTGATGCACGAGGCTCACCGCGGTGCCCGAGCGGCCCGCGCGGCCCGTACGGCCGATCCGGTGCACGTAGTCCTCGGCGAACTTCGGCAGGTCGTAGTTGAACACGTGCGTGATGCCGGGGATGTCGATCCCGCGCGCGGCGACGTCGGTCGCGACGAGCACGCGCACGCGGCGCTCGCGCAGCGCGCGGATCGTGCGGTTGCGGGCGCCCTGCGGCAGATCGCCGTGCAGCGCGGCCGACTGGAAGCCGGCATCGGCGAGGCGGCCGGCGAGCTGGTCGGCGTCGATCTTCGTCGCGGTGAAGATGATCGCCTGGTCGAGCGCGACGTCGCGCAGCAGGTGGTCGAGCAGGCGATCCTTGTGATCGCGGTCGTCGACGTAGTGCACGGTCTGCGCGATGTTCGAGCGCGATTCGATCTTCTGCGTGATCTCGATGCGCTCCGGATCCTTCAGCAGGCGGTTCGTGAGCGAGCCGATCTTGCCGTCGAGCGTCGCCGAGAACAGCATCGTCTGGCGCGACGCGGGCGTCGCGGCGACGATCGTGTCGATGTCGTCGATGAAGCCCATGTCGAGCATGCGGTCGGCTTCGTCGAGCACGAGCATCTTCAGTTCGGACAAATCGATGCGGCCGCGCTCGAGGTGGTCGAGCAGGCGCCCCGGCGTCGCGACGAGGATCTCGGGGTTCTTCGCGAGCAGCATCAGTTGCTGGCCGTACGCGACGCCGCCGAGGATGCTGACCGTGCGCAGACGGCGCAGGTGCTTGCCGTACGTCGACGCGGCCGTCGTCACCTGCATCGCGAGCTCGCGCGTCGGCGTGAGGACGAGCAGGCCCGGGCGCGCGACGGGTTGCGGGCGGCGGCCGCGGCGCTCGCCAGGCTGTCCTTCGCGCGGCGCGCGCGGCTGCAGCGCCTGCGTCTTTTGCAACTGCGCGAAGCGCTCGATCGCGGGCAGCATGAACGCGGCCGTCTTGCCCGAGCCCGTCGGGCTCGACACGAGCAGGTCGCGGCCTGCGATGCCGGCCGGGATCGCGCGCTGCTGGACGGGCGTCGGCTTCACGTAGCCGGCCGCCTGCAGCGCGGAGACGATCTCCGGCGACAGGCCGAGCGACGCGAACGTCGGTTCGTCCGGCGCGGCGTCGCCGAGGTCGCTCGTGGCAGGCTGCGCGGCGGCGGGCAGGCCGAGCGCCTCGTCGGCGATTGCGTTGAGCGGGCTGAGGGAATTGCTCGAAGTCATGTCAATCCTTGAAACACAGTGGGTCGAACGCCGCGCCAATCGCGCATACCCAAGTCGACGGATTCATCGAGCAAATCGGGAAACGTGGCGATTGTCCGCATGTCGACGACGTGCGGACAACAATTTCGTTAGAAGCTGTTTTTGGGTGCGGCGCGCATCGGGTGCGCATGCCGCCAGCCTGAGACTTGACAGCCCGCAAGGGGCCACGCAGGAAGGGACAGGTTCTAAACTGGATTGGAGCGAAACGCTATGGAACGCTGGCGAAGAGGGCTGCCGACCTTGGCAGGCAGAGCCGCCCGTCGCGATGCGCAGCCCGCATCATACCGTTTTTTGCTGCGCCGCGCCACCGTCGATTTCGCACGCCGCGGGCGCGTTGCGGGCGATAGGCCGGCCGACGCGCGCGCCTTCAGGACGCGGTGCCGTTCTTCAGCGATTCGACGAGCTCGACGTATTGCTTCTTCGCATCGTCCTGCGACGTGCCCTTCAGCGCTTCCCACGCGTCGTACTTGTACTTGCCGACGATGTCGGTGAAGCCCGGCTTGTCGCCGTGCGCGTCGCCGTCGGTCGCCTGCTTGAAGAGCGCGTAGAGGCGCAGCAGCGTCAGGTTGCCGGGGCGCTCGGTCAACTGTTTCACGTCGACCTGCGCTTGCTCGAATTGGGCGGTGATGTCGCTCATGGGTGTCTCCGTAAGGGTTTCCAGGCTGGCTTTTCCAGGCCGACGATCTTAGCAAGCGGGGGCGGACGGCGGGTCGAGCGTTCCTTCCAAACCGATTCGCGCATGACAAGCGCGCGCGAATCGGGCCCGATCGCCCGTGCGGGCGGGGCGCCGCATTACAATGTCGGCCATGACGCAAACAGTGCTCCTCGCCATCGATACGTCGACCGAGTTCTGCTCGGTCGCGCTTCTCGTCGCGGCCGGCCCGACCGCCGACGCCGCTTCCATTCGAACCTGGGTCCGCCACGAGCGCACGGGCGCCGTGTCGAGCACGCGCGTGCTGCCCGCCGTGCGCGAGGTGCTCGACGAAGCGGGCCTCGCGTTCGCCGACTGCGACGCGGTCGCGTTCGGCGCGGGCCCCGGCTCGTTCACCGGGCTGCGCACCGCGACGGGCGTCGCGCAAGGGCTCGCGTTCGGCCGCGCGCTGCCCGTCGTGCCGGTCGGCACGCTCGTCGCGTGCGCGGAGGCCGCGCGCCTGAACGCGGGCGCCGCCGCGGGCCGCGCAATGCGCGTGCTCGCCGCGCTCGATGCGCGGATGGACGAGGTCTACTGGGCCGATTACGCGTGGGACGACGCGGCGGGCGATTGGCGCGAGCTTGCGCCGGCGTCGCTCGCGGCGCCCGCCGACGTGCAGGTGCCCGATACGCCGTTCGTGCTCGCCGGCAACGCGGCTGCCGCGTTCGGCGCTCGCTTGCCCGCCTGCGCGCGCGCGCAGGCGATCGATGCGGGCGCGCTGCCGCACGCGCTGCCGGTCGCGCACGTCGCGCTGCGCGCATATCGCGCGGGGCGTGTCGTGCCGGCCGATCGCGCGGCGCCCGAGTACGTGCGCGACAAGGTCGCGCAGACCACCGCCGAGCGGCTCGCTGCGCGCGCGGGCGGGGACGGGCGATGAGCGGCGTGCTGATGACCGACCGCTATCTGGCGCCGATGACGGATGCCGATCTCGACGAGGTCGTCGAGATCGAGCGCGCCGCGTACGAATTCCCGTGGTCGCGCGGCAATTTCGAGGATTCGCTGCGCAACGGCTATTTCGGCGTCTGCATGCGGCACGTGACGGGCGTGCTCGTCGGCTATTGCGTGCTGATGCCCGTCGTCGACGAGATGCATCTGCTGAATCTGTGCGTCGCGCCCGCCGCGCAGCGCGCGGGCGTCGGGCTCGCGCTGCTGCGAGAGGCGGTGCGGATCGCGCGCGCCGAGCGGCTCGACGGCGTGCTGCTCGAAGTGCGGCCGTCGAATCCGCGTGCGATCCGGCTGTACGAGCGCTTCGGCTTCGTGTCGGTCGGGCGGCGCAGGAACTACTATCCGGCGAAGCACCGGAGCCGGGAGGACGCAATCGTGATGCGTCTCGCATTGACGAAGGAGGGAGGCGCGCATGGCATTGGCTGAAGCGGCGCTCGAAGAGCTGGGGCTCGCGCCCGTGTGGGTGCGGCGCGGCATCGCGCGCGCCGGGGACGTGAACGAGGATGCAACGGGCGCGGCGCGGGAAACCGCCGCCGCGGCGGTTGCGCAAGGGGCTCAGCCCGTGGCGTCGGATGCGTCGCGCGAGCCGGCGCATCGAAGCTCGCGCGACGGCGGGCAGGACGGGGCGCGTGGCGGCGTCGCGGATTCCGCGGCATTCGCGCGCGACGCGGCGGACCCGGCGCGCGCGTCGACGGCGCCCGCGCCGGCCGCGCGAACCGGCGGCGACGCCGGCGCGGCGGAACCCGACGAAGACATGTCGTGGTTCGATCTCGAGCCGGTGCGCGAGCCCGCGCTGCCGGATGTCGCCGCGAAGCCCGCCGCCGTCGCCGCCGGCGCCGAGCCGTCCGTCGCCGAACTCGGCTGGGACGCGCTGCGCGCGCGCGTTGCCGACTGCGAGCGCTGCCGCCTCTGCGAGAAGCGCACGAACACGGTGTTCGGCGTCGGCGACGAGAGCGCCGACTGGATGCTCGTCGGCGAGGCGCCCGGCGAGAACGAGGACAAGCAGGGCGAGCCGTTCGTCGGCCAGGCGGGCAAGCTGCTCGACAACATGCTGCGCGCGCTCGCGCTCAAGCGCGGCGAGAACGTCTACATCGCGAACGTGATCAAGTGCCGGCCGCCCGGCAATCGCAATCCCGAACCCGACGAGGTCGCGCGTTGCGAGCCGTATCTGCAGCGCCAGGTCGCGCTCGTGAAGCCGAAGCTGATCGTCGCGCTCGGCCGCTTCGCCGCGCAGACGCTCCTGAAGACCGATGCGAGCATTGCTTCGATGCGCGGGCGCGTGCACCGGTACGAAGGCGTGCCCGTGATCGTCACGTACCATCCGGCGTATCTGTTGCGCAGCCTGCAGGACAAGGCGAAGGCCTGGTCCGATCTGTGCCTCGCGAACGATACCTACCGGAACGCCGCGCCCGCCGCCGATCCGCAATGAGTGCCGCGGCGTCGCCCGTGCCGCTTCGCGCGCTGCGCGACGCGGCCGTGCGCGACCTCGCGTGGCTGCTGTCGAGCGCGAGCCTGCTCGCGCCGTCGGCGGGCGCGCCGCTCGCTCAGCCCTGGGCGAGCGTTGCCGACGCGGCGCGAACGGCCGCCTGGCTCGCCGCACTCGACGCGCAGCCCGCGCCGCTGCACGACGCGCTCGCGCACGCGCGGCCGGTTCGGCTCGGCCGCTACGCCGAGTGCTTGCTCGGGTTTTTCGCCGAACATGCGCCGTCGCTGCGGCTCGTCGCTGCGAATCTGCCGCTGAGGCTCAACGGTCGCACGCTCGGCGAATGCGATTTCCTGATCGAAACCGCGCGCGGCGAGCGCCTGCACTGGGAACTCGCGGTCAAGTGCTATCTGTGCGTCGCGACGTCGGGCGCCGCGTCGCTCGCCGATTTCGTCGGCCCGAATCTCGCCGACCGCTTCGATCTCAAGCGCGCGAAGCTCGTCGATCATCAACTGCTGCTCACGGCCCGCGACGAGTTCGCGTCGCTCGGCCACGCGGGGCCGTGGCGCGCGCAGATGCTCGTGAAGGGATGGCTGTTTCATCGCGCGGGCGACGACGCGAATGCGGGCGGCGCGATCGCCGATCCGCCGGAAGTCGACGCCGATCATCCGCGCGGCTTCTGGATCACGCGCGAAGCGTGGCCGGCGTTCGCGCCCGCCGCGCGGCAGGACGCCGCGTGGATCGTGCTGCCGCGCCTCGCGTGGCTCGCGCCGCGCGCGATCGGCGATGCGGACGTGGCCTGCGGGCGCTGCACGCTGCTCGCGCCGCAGGCCGTGCTCGACGAGGTCGCGCGACTGCCGGGGCCGTCGCTCGTCGCCGCGCTCGCGCGCGACGCCGACGCGGTGTGGCGCGAAACCGCGCGCGGCTTCATCGTGCCCGACGATTGGCCGCAGCGGGCGATCGCGTTTGCCGCGCGCTGATCGGTGTCGATGCGCATCGGTTCGCGCCGATGCGCGCACTCGCGCGGCTTCCATTCGCGTACGCCTCGTTTGCTTGCTAAGCGGGCGCCGCGACATATCGCGCCAGAAACGTGTCTTGGAGGCCGACGGGGCTTGCCGCCTGTTCGACGCGGATGCCGCCGCGTTCGATGCGCGGCTCGCGCAGTCGGATGCGGCTCGTGTGGCGCGACGTGTCGACGCATTACGCGAGCGAGCGATTCACGCGCGATATCCGCGGCGTCGGCGCACGCTGTCGCCGACGGCAGCGTGTGACGATGCCGGCGAGACACGAAGCGCGTCAAACGGCGCCAGGAGTCCGGGCGGCGAACGCGAACGTCAAGGCGAAGCAGAAACAGAAGCCGAAGCCGGGCGACCCGCGCCGGCGCCTGCCCGCCGGCTCACCACCATCGATAGAAGTGATGCACGGGCCCGACGCCGTGTCCGACGTCGAGCCGCCCGCTCGCGCCGATCGCGCCCGTCAGATAGATCTTCGCATCGGCGATCGCGTCCGCGAGCGTCGCCCGCTGCGGCAGCAGCGCGGCGATCGCCGACGACAGCGTGCACCCGGTGCCGTGCGTGTTCGCGACCGGCAGCCGCGCGCCCGCGAAGCGCTGCGCGCCGCGCGCATCGATCAGCCAGTCCGGGCTTTCGCGCTCGGCGCCGAGATGGCCGCCTTTCATCAGCACCGCCTTCGCGCCGCGCGCGACGAGCGCTTCGCCCTGGCGCACCATGTCCTCCTCGGTCGTCGCGGCCGCGACGCCGAGCAACTCGGCCGCCTCCGGCAGATTCGGCGTGACGAGATCGGCGAGCGGCAGCAATTCGTTGCGCAGCGCGTCGACCGCGTCGGGCGCGAGCAGCGCGTGCGTGCTTTTCGAGATCATCACCGTGTCGAGCACGACGTGGCGCGGTGCGTAGCGCGCGAGCGCCGCCCCGACCGCGCGCACGATCGACGCGTTCGCGAGCATGCCGATCTTCACCGCGTCGATGCGGATGTCGTCGAACACCGCATCGAGCTGCGCGGTCACGAAGCCCGCATCGGGCGCATGCACGCCCGTCACGCCGCGCGTGTTCTGCGCGGTGAGCGCGGTGATCACGCTCGCGCCGTATGCGCCGAGCGCGGAGAACGTCTTCAGGTCGGCCTGGATGCCGGCGCCGCCGCCGGAGTCGGAGCCGGCGATCGTCAGCGCGTTGGGAATCGGTCGGGTCATGGCGGCGAGGCGGGAAAGGTTGCGGCTCAAGGGCAAGGGTGCGCAGGGGGCGATGTGCCGCTTGGCCGACGGTGGCGCGCGCTGCGGCTCAGTGCTTCGATTCGCCGATCAGCGCGACCGAATCGAAGCGGCGCTGATTCGCGACATGCAGCCGCATCACGAGCCACATCGTCAGGCACACGAACGTGCCGAACAGCACGATCACGACGCCGACCGGCACGTCGAGCCACACGAGCGCCGCGTACACGCAGAGCATCACGAGCACCGACAGGTTTTCGTTGAAGTTCTGCACGGCGATCGAATGACCGGCCGACAGCAGCACGTGGCCGCGATGCTGGAGCAGCGCATTCATCGGGACGACGAAGAAGCCGGACAGCGCGCCGACGAACATCAGGAACACGTACGCGACGAGCAGATAGAGGGGCAGGTGCAGGCGCCCGATGTGCAGCGCCCAGTGCGCAGGGAACAGCTCGCGCGAGTAGAACGCCATCAGCATCACCGCGATGCCCATCACGATGCCGACGGGCAGCACGGTGAGCGACTTGCGCAGCGGAATCCGGCTCGCGGCGATCATCGCGCCCGCCGCGACGCCGAGCGCGACCACCGCCTGCAGGATCGCGCCTTCGGACAGCGACATGCCGAGCGACACTTCCGCCCACTTGAGCACGATGAACTGCAGCGTCGCGCCCGCGCCCCAGAAGAGCGTCGTGACGGCGAGCGAGATCTGGCCGAGCTTGTCGCGCCAGAGCGCCACGAAACAGTTGGCGAAATCGGTGACGAGCTTGAGCGGGCCGTGCTGCTGCTTCGGGTAGCGCGCGCCCGTGTCGGGAATGCGCAGGTTGAAGAGCGCGGCCGTGACGTAGATCGCCATGATGACGAGCATCGCGGCCTCGGCGGGCGTGTTGATCGACGGCGGCGTGTACGCGATCACGTGCGACGCGATCTTCGGGCTGATGAGCGCGCCGCCGAGCACTGTGCCGAGGATGATCGAGCCCACCGTCGTGCCCTCGATCCAGCCGTTCGCGGCGACGAGCCGCTCGGGAGGCAGCAGTTCGGTCAGGATGCCGTACTTCGCGGGCGAATATGCGGCCGCGCCGAAGCCGACGATCCCGTAAGCGACGAGCGGATGTGCGCCGACCAGCATGATGAGGCAGCCGACCACCTTGATCGAGTTGGTGATGAACATCACGTGCCCTTTCGGGCGCGAATCGGCGAATGCGCCGACGAAGGCGGCGAGCACCACGTACGACAGGACGAAGAACAGCTTCAGGAGCGGTATCATCCAGTTCGGCGCGTGGAGGTCTTTGAGCAGGGCGATCGCGGCGATGAGAAGAGCGCTGTCGGCCAACGACGAGAAAAACTGCGCGGCCATGATGGAGTAAAAACCTTTTTTCATCTGAAGCGATGCGTTCCTCGCGGCTCGGCCGCGCGGGCCGTGCAATCGGACTTATTCCGTTCGAAATGGGTTGTGCGCACGGCTTTATATCATGAAAATACGTCAATTCGGACTAGCATGATCCCCCGATCGTTCCGCGCGTTTCCCGCGTCGCGCCCAAAAGGCGCGATAAGCTGATGATTCGCAAGCGTCTTTACTGAAATTTCCTATGCCGCGCCCGATTTCCGCCACGATCCACACCGCTGCCCTCGCGAACAACCTCACCGTCGTGCGCCGCCACGCCGCCCAGTCGAAAGTCTGGGCGATCGTCAAGGCGAACGCGTACGGGCATGGTCTCGCACGGGTCTTTCCCGGGCTGCGCGGCACCGACGGCTTCGGCCTGCTCGATCTCGACGAGGCGGTGAAGCTGCGCGAGCTCGGCTGGGCGGGGCCGATCCTGCTGCTCGAAGGCTTCTTCCGGTCGACCGACCTCGACGTGATCGACCGCTACAGCCTGACGACCGCGGTGCACAACGACGAGCAGATGCGCATGCTCGAGACCGCGCGGCTGTCGAAGCCCGTCAACGTCCAACTGAAGATGAACAGCGGAATGAACCGGCTCGGCTATGCGCCGGAGAAGTTCCGCGCCGCGTGGGAGCGCGCGCGCGCGTGCCCGGGCATCGGCCAGATCACGTTGATGACCCATTTTTCGGACGCCGACGGCGGCCGCGGCGTGGCCGAGCAGATGGCGACGTTCGAGCGCGGCGCGCAAGGTATCGCCGGCGCGCGCAGCCTCGCGAACTCGGCCGCCGTGCTCTGGCACCCGTCGGCGCACTTCGACTGGGTGCGGCCTGGCATCGTGCTGTATGGCGCGTCGCCGTCCGGGCACTCGGCGGACATCGCCGACAAGGGCCTGAAGCCCGCGATGACGCTCGCGTCCGAGCTGATCGCCGTGCAGACGCTCGCGAAAGGGCAGGCGGTGGGCTACGGCTCCGTGTTCGTCGCCGAGGAGACGATGCGCATCGGCGTGGTCGCGTGCGGCTATGCGGACGGCTATCCGCGGATCGCGCCCGAGGGCACGCCCGTCGTCGTCGACGGCGTGCGCACGCGGATCGTCGGCCGCGTGTCGATGGACATGCTGACCGTCGATCTCACGCCCGTGCCGCAGGCGGGCGTTGGCGCGCGCGTCGAGCTGTGGGGCGAGACGCTGCCGATAGACGACGTCGCCGCGTGCTGCATGACGGTCGGCTACGAGCTGATGTGCGCGGTCGCGCCGCGCGTGCCCGTGCGTGCCGAGTAAGGGCGCGCGCATGGCGAAGCAGAAGACGGTATTCGTCTGCACCGAGTGCGGCGGGCAGACGCCGAAGTGGCAGGGGCAATGCCCGTCGTGCCACGCGTGGAACACCCTCGTCGAATCGGTCGAGAGCGCGCCGTCCGCGCACCGTTTCCAGTCGCTCGCGAAGCGCGCGCCCGTGCAGCGCCTCGCCGACATCGAGGCGGCCGACGTGCCGCGCTTCTCGACCGGGATCGGCGAGTTCGACCGGGTGCTGGGAGGCGGGCTCGTCGCGGGCGGCGTCGTGCTGATCGGCGGCGATCCGGGGATCGGCAAGTCGACGCTGCTGCTGCAGTCGCTCGCGCAGATCGCGAGCGAGCGGCCGGCGCTCTATATCAGCGGCGAGGAATCGGGCGCGCAGATCGCGCTGCGCGCGCAGCGGCTCGCGCTCCTCGAAGGCGGCGCGAGCGCGGCCGACCTGAAGCTCCTCGCCGAGATCCAGCTCGAGAAGATCCAGGCGACGCTCGACGCCGAGCGGCCCGACATCGCGGTCATCGACTCGATCCAGACGATCTACTCGGAAGCGTTGACGTCGGCGCCGGGCTCGGTCGCGCAAGTGCGTGAATGCGCGGCGCAATTGACGCGCATCGCGAAGCAATCGGGCACGGCGATCATCATGGTCGGCCACGTGACGAAAGAGGGCAACCTCGCGGGGCCGCGCGTGCTCGAGCACATCGTCGACACCGTGCTGTACTTCGAAGGCGACACGCATTCGTCGTTCCGGCTCGTGCGCGCGTTCAAGAACCGCTTCGGCGCGGTCAACGAGCTCGGCGTGTTCGCGATGACCGAGCGCGGCCTGCGCGGCGTCGCGAATCCGTCCGCGCTGTTCCTGTCGCAGCACACGGAGGTCGTGCCCGGCTCGTGCGTGCTCGTCACGCAGGAGGGCACGCGGCCGCTGCTCGTCGAGGTGCAGGCGCTCGTCGATACCGCGAACGTGCCGAACCCGCGCCGGCTCGCGGTCGGCCTCGAACAGAACCGGCTCGCGATGCTGCTCGCCGTGCTGCACCGGCACGCGGGCATCGCGTGCTTCGATCAGGACGTGTTCCTGAATGCCGTCGGCGGCGTAAAGATCACCGAGCCGGCTGCCGATCTTGCGGTGCTGCTCGCGATCCACTCGTCGATGCGTAACAAACCGTTGCCAAAGGGTCTGATCGTATTCGGCGAAGTCGGGCTCGCGGGCGAGATCCGGCCGTCGCCGCGCGGGCAGGAGCGCCTGCGCGAGGCGGCGAAGCTTGGCTTCACGACCGCGCTGATTCCGAAGGCGAATGCGCCGAAACAGCCGATCGACGGGCTTCGCGTGCATGCGGTCGAGCGGATCGAGCAGGCGATCGACCAGATCCGCGTGCTCGAATGAGCGCGGCGGCCAGCGGGCGCGTCCCGGTCCGCCGCCTGTCATGCGCGGATCGGGGACGTAAAACCATGTAACGTTTTGGTACGTTGATGTAACCCTTTTGCAGCCTGTTTTTTTCTATGCTTGCCCAGGTTGTCTGCCGCATGACGCGGAAAAGGGAAGCGTGTTGAAACGATCTCATCAAGCCAGTGCGCAACCGCGCACGTACAACGTGCGCGGTTGCCGCGTGTCCGAGCCGATCGGCGAGCCGTGGGGCGGCGGTTGCCGGATCGTCGAATGGATCGGCGGAGACGGGCGGATCGCCCGCCGCGTCGCCGCCATCAACGTGACCGAGGCGGAGGTCTACGCGATGATCCGCCGGCCGGTCGAAGGTCGTCGCTATCTGATGGGCGACGACGAGCAGATGCCGCGCGACACGCTGCCGCGGCGCTGACTGCCGGGCGCGGCGCGCGGCGGCAAGCCGATGCCGGCTCGCCGCGTTTGCGTTACCCGATTTTCTCCAGTTCGTCCTGCGCGCCGAGCCAGTCCGCCTCGAGCGTTTCGAGCCGGCCGTTCACGTCGCCGAGCTTGCGGATCGCGTCGGTGAGCCGCGCCTTCAGGTCGGCCGCGTAGCTCGCCGGATCGGCGACGAACGTGTCGAGCTCCGCCTTCTCCGCGTGGAGTCGCTCCATTTCCTTCTCGATCTTCGTGATGCGGGCCTGCAGCGGCTTCTTCAACTGCGATAGCCGCTGGCGCGCTTCGGCTTCCTGCCGTTTCTGATCCTTGCGGTTCACCGCAGGCACGCCGCCGTCGGCGTCGCCCGTCGAACCGGATGCCGCCTTCGCCGCCGCGCGCTGTTGCGCCGCGTGCTGCAGCAGCCAGTCGCGATAGTCGTCGAGATCGCCGTCGAACGGCTGCAGCCGGCGCTTTGCGACAAGCATGAACTGGTCGGTCGTCGCGCGCAGCAGATGTCGATCGTGCGACACGAGGATCAGCGTGCCCTCGAATTGCGCGAGCGCCATCGTGAGCGCGTGGCGCGTTTCGAGATCGAGGTGGTTCGTCGGCTCGTCGAGCAGCAGCAGGTTCGGCTTCTGCCAGATGATCAGCGCGAGCGCGAGCCGCGCTTTCTCGCCGCCCGAGAACGGCGCGATCGGCGCGGTCGCCATGTCGCCCGAGAAGTTGAAGCCGCCGAGGAAGTCGCGCAGTTCCTGCTCGCGCGTGTCGGGGGCGAGGCGCGCGAGATGCGCGAGCGCCGAATCGTCCTCGCGCAGCGTCTCGAGCTGATGCTGCGCGAAATAGCCGATCGTCAGGCCGCGGCCGGTGCGCACGTCGCCCGAAAGCGGCGCGAGCGTGCCCGCGAGCGTCTTGATGAGCGTCGACTTGCCCTGGCCGTTCGCGCCGAGGAGGCCGATGCGCTGGCCGTTCTGGATCGACAGCGCGACGCGCTCGACGATCGGAATCTCGTCGCCGTCGTCCGCGCGATAGCCGCAGCGCACGTCTTCCATCACGAGCATCGGGTTCGGCGCGGAATCGGGCGTGCGGAATTCGAACGTGAACGCCGACGCGACGTGTGCGGGCGCGATCAGTTCCATCTTCTCGAGCGCCTTCACCCGGCTCTGCGCCTGCTTCGCCTTCGACGCCTTCGCCTTGAAGCGATCGACGAAGCTCTGCAGATGCGCGATCGTCTTTTGCTGCTTTTCGTACGCGTTTTGCTGCAATTCGAGCTGCTGCGCGCGCAGCACTTCGAATTGCGAGTAGTTGCCGCCGTAGCGCTTCACCTGGCGATTCTCGAGATGCAGCGTCACGTTGCAGACGGCGTCGAGGAATTCGCGGTCGTGCGAGATGATGACGAGCGTGCCCGGATAGCGATGCAGCCAGTCTTCGAGCCAGACGATCGCGTCGAGATCCAGGTGGTTCGTCGGCTCGTCGAGCAGCAGCAGATCCGAGCGGCACATCAGCGCCTGCGCGAGATTGAGGCGCATCCGCCAGCCGCCCGAGAAGCTCGCGACGGGCTCGCGCGTCTGCGCGAGCGTGAAGCCGAGCCCGAGCAGCAGCGCCTCGGCGCGCGCGGGCGCGGTGTAGCCGTCGGCATCCGCGAACGCCGCGTGCGCTTCGGCCTCGGCCGCACCGTCGTGCGCGGCGGACGCCCGCGCGATGCGCGCCTCGATCGCGCGCAATGCGGCGTCGCCGTCGAGCGTGTAGTCGAGCGCGCTGCGCTCGACGGCGGGCGTCTCCTGCGACACGTGCGCGATGCGCCACGCCGGCGGCATCGAGAAGTCGCCCGCGTCCGCGTGCAGCTCGCCGCGCAGCACCGCGAAGAGCGTCGATTTGCCGGCGCCGTTCGCGCCGACGAGCCCCGCCTTCTCGCCGGGATTCAGCGTGAACGAGGCCGCGTCGAAGAGCGGCTTCGTGCCGCGGGCGAGACTGAACTGATTGAAACGGATCACGGCGGGAAATGCTGAGGAAAACCGCTATTCTAGACTGCGCGCCGCCTTCGGGGGATCGTCCGGACGGCGGAGTGTGCGCACCGCGCCGAATTCGCCTAGACTTTCGCGGACGGCGCACCCCTATCGAAACAGGGAGGAACGAGCCGATGTCGAAACTGTATTCATTCAACGCGCAGGCGCTTTCGGGCGGCGAGGTGCCGCTCGAGCAGTACCGGGGCAAGGTGCTCCTCATCGTCAACACAGCGAGCGAATGCGGATTCACGCCGCAGTACGCGGGGCTGCAGCAGTTGTACGACCGCTTTCGCGAACGCGGGCTCGTCGTGCTCGGCTTTCCGTGCAATCAGTTCGGCAAGCAGGAGCCAGGCGACGCGTCGCAGATCGGCGCGTTCTGCGAGAAGAACTACGGCGTCACGTTTCCGATGTTCGCGAAGATCGACGTGAACGGCGCGAACGCGCACCCTCTGTACCGGTATCTGACCGAAGAGGCGCCCGGCATTCTCGGCCTCAAGGCGATCAAGTGGAATTTCACGAAGTTCCTCGTGAACCGGGAAGGCGAGATCGTGAAGCGCTACGCGCCGTCGACGAAGCCCGAGGATATCGCTGCGGACGTCGACAAGCTGCTCTAAGCCAGGCGGCGCGCGGTGCGCCGCGCGCCGTCAGAGAATCGGCGCGAACAGCCGCGCGACGTGCATCGCGACGCGCCGCCACGCGGGCGAGCGCCGGTATTCGCTCAGATCGACCTCGAACGCGTCGCCGAAGTCGCGCGCGAGCATTGTCTCGACTTCGGTTGCGAAGCCTTCGTCGACGGTCAGCACCATGATCTCGAAATTCAGCCGGAACGACCGGTTGTCCAGGTTCGCGCTGCCGATGGCGGCGGCAGCGCGGTCGATCAGCACGACCTTCTGGTGCAGGAAGCCGGGGCGGTAGCGGAAGATCCGCACGCCCGCGTCGACGAGATCGCGCGCATAGAGCTTCGACGCTTCGAATACGACATAGTGATCGCGCCGGCTCGGGATCAGCACCCGCACGTCGACGCCGCGCATCACCGCGAGCTTCAGCGCGGAAATCACCGCCTCGTCGGGCACGAGGTAGGGCGTCGTGATCCACACACGCTCGCGCGCGGCGTTGATCGCCTCCGCGAAGAAGAGCGAGCCCGTCTCCTGCTTGTCGGCGGGGCCCATCGGCACGACGAGGCAGTGCATGTCGGCGTCGGGCGCGGGCGCGGGCGGCGGCGCCTGCGGCGGCAGCGACTGGGTCGCCCAGTGCCAGTCCTCGGCGAACACGTACTGGATGTTCGCGACGGCGGGGCCGCGCACTTCGATGTGCGTGTCGCGCCACGGCGACAGGCGCGGGTTGCCGCCGAGATATTCGACGCCGACATTGTGGCCGCCGACGAACGCACGCTCGCCGTCGACGACGACGATCTTCCGGTGGTTGCGGAAGTTGAGCTGGAAGCGGTTGACGAACTGTTTGTTGGTCGCGAACGGATGCACTTCGACGCCGCCTTCGCGCAGCGCGTGCACGTAGCTCGACGGCAGATCGAAGCTGCCGATGCTGTCGTACAGCAGATAGCAGCGCACGCCTGCCTTCGCGCGCGCGATCAGCGTGTCGCGCAGCATCGCGCCGAGCGCGTCGTCGCGGACGATGAAGAACTGGACGATCACGTAGCTGCGCGCGGCGTCGATCGCGGCGAGGATCGCGGAGAACGTCGCGTCGCCGTTGACGAGCGTGCGCACCGCGTTGCCCGCGACGAAGGGCATGCCGACCAGGCGCGTGAGCGCGCGCACGCGCGCGATGCCGAGCGCGTCCTTCGGCGCGCCGAGCGTCGAGCCTTCGGCGCCCCACGGCGCGGGATGCGTGCGGGTGCGCAGCGCCGCGGTCTCGTGGCGGCGCGCGTCGACATAGCCGGAGAACTTGCTGCGGCCGAGGAACAGATACGGGATCAGCGTCAGGTAGGGCATCGCCGTCAACGACACCGCCCAGGCGATCGCGCCTTGCGACGTGCGCGTGTTCAGGATCGCATGGCAGGCGGCGATCACGCCGAGCATGTGCGCGAGGCCGATGAGGGTGCCGAGATGGAGCCAGTCGAGGGTCATGAGCGCGTCGGATTCCAGAAGGAGGCCACGCGGCGCGTGCCGACCGGGCGCCGCTTACGCGCATCTTACCGAAGCGTGCGCGCAAGCGGTCACTCCGTATGAGCCGGACGTGCCGGTCCGCTTCAGCCGGCGACGGCGGGCAGGTCGCTCGCGTGGATCAGGAACACGCTGTCGTCGCCCGCGCTCGTCGGCAGCCAGACGAGATCGAGGCCGCCGAACGCCGCCTCGACGTTCGCGCGCTCGTTGCCGATCTCGACGACGAGCACGCCGTCGTCCTTCAGCCAGCGGCGCGCTTCGCCGATGATGCGGCGCACGATGTCCATTCCGTCCGCGCCGCCCGCCAGCGCCATTTCCGGCTCGTGCCGGTACTCGGCGGGCAGCTCGGCCATCGAATCCGAGTTCACGTACGGCGGGTTCGTGATGATCGCGTCGTAGCGCTGCGCGGGATCGATCCACTTGAACTGCGGCAGCGGCGCGTACAGGTCGCCGCGGTACAGCGCGATCCGCTCGTCGAGCCCGTAGTCGTCGCGATTGATCTTCGCGACTTCGAGCGCGTCGGCCGACAGGTCGACTGCGTCGACGCTCGCGTTCGGGAATGCGAGCGCGGCGAGGATCGCGAGGCAGCCGGAGCCCGTGCACAGCTCGAGCACCGAGCCGACCAGTTCGGGGTCCTCGACATACGGCTGCAGGCCGTCGTCGAGCAGCTCGCCGATGAACGAGCGCGGGACGATCACGCGCTCGTCGACGTAAAAGCGATGGCCGTGCATCCACGCTTCGCGCGTGAGATATGCGGCGGGCACGCGCTCGGTCGCGCGGCGCTCGATCACGGCGAGCACCGCGTCGATCTCGTCGGGCGCGAGGCGCGCGTCGAGGAACGGCTCGAGCGTGTCGAGCGGCAGATGCAGCGTGTGCAGCACGAGATAGACCGCTTCGTCGAACGCGTTGTCCGAGCCGTGGCCGAACGCGAGCTTCGCCTGCGAGAAGCGCGACACCGCGTAGCGCACGAGGTCGCGGACGGTCTTGAACGGGGAGGGGGATGTCGTCATCGGGCGGCCTTCGTCAAGCGATCAGTTGTTCGAGCACGCGGCGGTACACGTTCTTCAGCGGATCGACGAAGCGCACTTCGATGTGCTCGTCGATCTTGTGGATGCTCGCGTTCGGCGGGCCGAACTCGATCACCTGCGGGCAGATGCGCGCGATGAAGCGGCCGTCCGACGTGCCGCCCGTCGTCGACAGCTCGGGCGAGAGGCCGGTTTCCGCGCGGATCGCCGCGTCGAGCGCGTTCGACAGCTCGCCGCGCGGCGTGAGGAACGGCAGGCCGCTCACCGACCAGTTCAGCTCGTAGTCGAGCCCGTGCTTGTCGAGGATCGCGTGCACGCGCGCCTGCAGGCTCTCGACCGTGCTCGCCGTCGAGAAACGGAAGTTGAACATCAGATCAGCGTGGCCCGGAATCACGTTCGTCGCGCCGGTGCCCGCGCGCAGGTTCGACACCTGCCAGGTGGTCGGCGGGAAGTATTCGTTGCCCTCGTCCCATTGCTCGGCCGCGAGCTCGGCGAGTGCCGGCGCGAGCAGGTGGATCGGATTCTTCGCGAGATGCGGATACGCGATGTGGCCCTGCACGCCCTTGACGATGAGCTCGCCCGACATCGAGCCGCGCCGGCCGTTCTTCACGACGTCGCCGAGCGTCGCCGTCGACGTCGGCTCGCCGACGATGCAGTAGTCGAGCCGCTCGCCGCGCGCGGCGAGCGCTTCGACGACCTTCACGGTGCCGTCGGTCGCCGGGCCTTCCTCGTCGCTCGTGATCAGAAAGCCGATCGAGCCGCGATGCTGCGGATGCGCGGCGACGAACTCCTCGGCCGCGACGACGAAGCCCGCGAGCGAGCTCTTCATGTCGGCCGCGCCGCGTCCGTACAGCTTGCCGTCGCGGTGCGTCGGCACGAAGGGCGGCGAGCTCCACTGCTCGAGCGGGCCGGTCGGCACGACGTCGGTATGGCCCGCGAACGCGAGCAGCTTGCCTTCGCGGCCGGCCGCGCCGCGCTTGACGGCCCAGAAGTTCGTCACGCCGTGCGACGCGATCGTTTCGCACTCGAAGCCGAGCGCGGCGAGGCGCTCGATCATCAACTGCTGGCAGTGCTGATCGTCGGGCGTGACGGACGCGCGCGCGATCAACTGTTCGGTGAGGGCAAGGGTGGCGGACATGTTTCGGACCACTTTCGATAAAAAATGCCGGCGCGACGGCCGGCAGCATGTTGGGGGCGGCGGTGCCCGGGGCTCAGGCGAAAAGCCCCGCGTACTCGTCGGCCGAGAAGCCGAGGGCCTTCACGCGGCCGTCGACGACGACGACGGGCCGCTTGATCACCGAGGGCTTGTCGATCATCAGCGCGATCGCGCCCGCCTCGGATTCGGCTGCGGCCTTCTGCTCGTCGGTGAGCGCGCGCCACGTGGTGCCGCGCCGGTTGACGAGCGCCGCGAGCGGCACGTCCGCGAGCCAGCCCTCGACGAGCGGCGCGCTCACGCCCGCTTTCTTGAAATCGTGGAACGCGAACTCGACGCCGTGCGATTCGAGCCATGTGCGGGCCTTCTTCACGGTGTCGCAGTTCGGTATCCCGTAGACGACGGTGCCGGCCGCGGCTTTCGCGCCCGCCATCAGTCGCCCCGCAGCAGTTCGTTCAGGCCGACCTTCGCGCGCGTCTTCGCATCGACCTTCTTCACGATCACCGCGCAGTACAGGCTGTACGCGCCGTCCTTCGACGGCAGGTTGCCCGCGACGACGACCGAGCCGGCCGGAATGCGGCCGTACGTCACTTCGCCCGTCTCGCGATCGTAGATCTTCGTGCTCTGGCCGAGGTACACGCCCATCGAGATCACCGAGTTCTCCTCGACGATCACGCCTTCGACGACTTCCGAGCGCGCGCCGATGAAGCAGTTGTCCTCGATGATGACGGGGTTCGCCTGCAGCGGCTCGAGCACGCCGCCGATGCCGACGCCGCCCGACAGGTGCACGTTCTTGCCGATCTGCGCGCACGAGCCGACCGTCGCCCAGGTGTCGACCATCGTGCCTTCGTCGACGTATGCGCCGATGTTCGTGTACGACGGCATCAGCACGACGTTCTTCGCGATGAACGAGCCGCGGCGCGCGATCGCGGGCGGCACGACGCGAAAGCCGCCCGCGGCGAAATCTTCGGCGGTGTAGTTCGCGAACTTCGACGGCACCTTGTCATAGAACTGCGTGTAGCCTCCCGCCGGCATCGGCGCGTTGTCCTCCAGGCGGAACGACAGCAGCACGGCCTTCTTCAGCCACTGGTGCACGGTCCATGCGCCGTCGATCTTCTCGGCGACGCGCAGCGCGCCGCGGTCGAGCTGCTCGATCGCGTGCGCGACGGCTTCGCGGATTTCCGCGGACGCGGCCTTCGGCGACAGCTCGGCGCGGTTTTCCCAGGCGTTATCGATGATTTGCTGAAGTTGTTGCGACATGTTCGTGGCTATGCTGGACGTGGATGATGGATGAATCGGGGGCGCTTTGGCACGCGGCGCGCGTTCAGCGGGCGAGGCCGCGGCAGAAGTCGACGATGCGCTGCGCGCCTTCGACGCATTCGGCCGTGCCGGCGACGAGCGCGATCCGGACGAAGTCGCGGCCGGGATTCGCGCCGTGCGCGTCGCGGGCGAGATACGAGCCGGGCAGGACCGTCACATTATAGTCGGCGTAGAGGCGCCGGGCGAACTCGGTGTCCGACAGGCCGGTTCGCGCGACGTTCGCCCACAGGTAGAACGCGGCGTCGGGCAGGCGCACGTCGACGACGCCGGCGAGCATCGGCGTGACGGTGGCGAATTTCTGCGCGTAGAGCGCGCGGTTCTCGCGCACGTGCGCCTCGTCGCCCCACGCGGCGATGCTCGCCTTTTGCCAGACGGGCGACAGCGCCGCGCCGTGATAGGTGCGGTACAGCAGGAAGCGCTTGAGGAGCGCCGCGTCGCCTGCGACGAAGCCCGAGCGCATGCCCGGCACGTTCGAGCGCTTCGACAGGCTCGACAGCATCACGAGGCGCTCGAACCCGCGGCCCAGCTTGTGCGCCGCCTCGAGGCCGCCCAACGGCGGCTTCGCCTCGTCGAAGTAGATCTCTGAATAGCATTCGTCCGACGCGATCACGAAGCCGTGCTCGTCCGACAGCGCGAAGAGCTCGCGCCAGTCGTCGAGCGTCAGCACGGCGCCCGTCGGGTTGCCCGGCGAGCACACGTAGACGAGCTGCGTGCGCGCCCACACGCCGGCCGGCACGACCGAATAGTCGGGCGCGAAGTTGCGCGCCGGGTCGCTGTTGACGAAGTACGGCTCGGCGCCCGCGAGGAGCGCCGCGCCTTCGTAGATTTGATAGAAAGGATTCGGACAGAGTACGATCGGCCTTTCGCCGCTTTGGCTTTCACCGCTTGGCCTTTCACCGTTCCCGCGCGGGCTCGAATCGATCACTGCCTGCGCGAGCGAGAAGAGCGCCTCGCGCGAGCCCGACGCGGCGAGCACCTGCGTCGCCGCGTCGATCGCCGGCAGCCCGTAGCGCCGCTCGAGCCAGCGCGCGAGCGCCTCGCGCAGCGCGTCGGTGCCCGCCGTCGCCGGATACGACGCGAGGCCGTCGAGCGCGGCGGCCGCGGCGTCGCGGATCAGCGCGGGCGTCGCGTGCTTCGGCTCGCCGATGCCGAAGCTGATCGGCGACAGATGCGCGCTCGGCGTCACGCCGGCAAGGAGCGCGCGGAGCTTTTCGAACGGGTAGGGCTGCAGCGTGTCGAGACGAGGATTCACGGGCGTGTGGCTCACGGAGCCGGTAGATGGCCGATCGGATGGGCCGGTTTAAGCGAAACGGGCGCGAAGCGGCGGCGCGGCTGGCGCCGCCGGGCGCGGGCGAAGACGGGCGCGGCGGATCGCGGCGCGGGATGCCGGCGGGCCGGCGCGTGCCGGCCTGGTGGGCGCGGCGACGGCGCTCGATTATAGCGTGACATCGGACGGCGGAACGCGCGGCGCGCGCGCCGCGACGCCGTCCGGAGAAGGAAAAAATAGAGGTTCGGTTTGCAAGCGAATGAACGACGGAGCGCCGGCTGGCCGACGCTCGCGATTCTGGTCGGGGCGTCGGTATGGGGCCTGATCTGGTATCCGTTGCGCCTGCTCGCGGCGCTCGGCGTGACGGGCACGGCGGCGAGCGCGGCGACGAGCGTCGTCGCGTGTGCGTTCGTGCTGATCGTGCGGCGCAAGTCGATCGCGACCGTGCGCCGGCATTGGCTGCTGCCCGCGTTGGGCGTCGCCGCGGGCGTGACGAATCTCGGCTTCGTCTGGGGCACGATTCACGGCGAAGTGCTGCGCGTGATGCTGCTTTTCTATCTGACGCCCGCGTGGACCGCGATCTACGCGCACGTCATCCTGCGCGAGCGGCTGACCGCGGCGGGCGCGGCGCTCGCCGCGCTGTCGCTCGGCGGCGCGGTGCTGATGCTGTGGTCGCCGCGGCTCGGCGTGCCGCTGCCGTCGAACCCGGCCGAATGGGCGGGGCTCGCGGCCGGGATGAGCTTCGCGATGAGCAACGTGCTCGTCGTCAAGGCGAGCCGCGAGCTGCCGCAGATGAAGCCCGAGATGCGCACGGCGACGCTGTTCGCCGGCGCGGCTGCGATGGGCGTCGCCGCGTCGTTCGTCGAGGGGCTGCCGCCGTTGCCCGCGGGCGGCGAGCTCGGCCGTGCAGCGCTTCTCGTCGTCGGGATCGGCGTGACGGTCGCGGCGAACAACATGCTCGTCCAGCACGGCCTCGCGCGCGTGCCGGCGAACCGCGCGTCGATCATTATGCTGTTCGAGATCGTTATCACCGCGTTGTCGGCGTGGCTTTTTGCCAACGAAGTGCCGAGCGCGCGCGAATGGGCGGGCGGCCTGTGCATCGTTGTGGCGACCCTGCTGTCGAGCCGCGTGCATCGGGCCCGCCCGGCGGGCGACGAGCCGTGCGAGCCGCGGGACGGCGCGCGCGCGATGGTATGATTGGCCCCATCCGCGGGGCCGGCTGCTTGACAGCACGGCCCCGTTTTTCGAATCTTGGGCGTGCGGCGCGCGCGCGGGCCTTTCGGCCGAATCGCGGCGCGCAACGCAGGCTCCGAACCGTTTCACACTCTTTACCACCGATACCGCCGTGCGTCTGAGCTCGATCAAACTCGCTGGCTTCAAATCTTTCGTCGATCCCACGCACTTCCAGGTTCCAGGTCAACTGGTCGGCGTGGTGGGCCCGAACGGGTGCGGCAAGTCCAACATCATCGACGCCGTGCGCTGGGTGCTCGGCGAGTCGCGCGCGTCCGAGCTGCGCGGCGAGTCGATGCAGGACGTGATCTTCAACGGCTCGACTGCCCGCAAGCCCGGCAGCCGGGCGAGCGTCGAGCTGATCTTCGACAACTCCGACGGCCGCGCGGCCGGCCAGTGGGGCCAGTACGGCGAGATCGCCGTGAAGCGCGTGCTCACGCGCGACGGCACGTCGAGCTACTACATCAACAACCTGCCCGCGCGCCGCCGCGACATCCAGGACATCTTCCTCGGCACGGGCCTCGGGCCGCGCGCGTACGCGATCATCGGGCAGGGGATGATCGCGCGGATCATCGAGGCGAAGCCCGAGGAGCTGCGCGTGTTCCTCGAAGAGGCGGCGGGCGTGTCGAAGTACAAGGAGCGCCGCCGCGAGACCGAGAACCGGCTGCACGACACGCGCGAGAACCTGACGCGCGTCGAGGACATCGTCCGCGAGCTCGGCTCGAATCTCGAGAAGCTCGAGGCGCAGGCCGTCGTCGCGACGAAGTACAAGGAACTCGTCGCCGACGGCGACGAGAAGCAGCGCCTGCTGTGGCTGCTGCGCAAGAACGAGGCGGCCGCCGAGCAGGACAGGCAGCGCCGCGCGATCGGCGAAGCGCAGCTCGAACTCGACGCGCAGACCGCGAAGCTGCGCGAAGTCGAGGCGCAGCTCGAGACGCTGCGCGTCGCGCACTATTCGGCGAGCGACGCGATGCAGGGCGCGCAGGGCGCGCTCTACGAGGCGAACGCCGAGGTGAGCCGGCTCGAGGCGGAGATCAAGTTCATCGTCGAATCGCGCAACCGCGTGCAGTCGCAGATCGCCGCGCTCGTCGCGCAGCAGGAGCAGTGGCGCGCGCAGGCGGACAAGGCGCAGGGCGACCTCGAAGAGGCCGAAGAGGCGCGCGCGGTCGCCGACGAAAAGGCGGCGACCGCCGAGGACGACGCGGCCGCGAAGCACGACGCGCTGCCCGCGCTCGAGGCGCGCTGGCGCGATGCGCAGGCGGGCCTGAACGACGAGCGCGGCCGGATCGCGCAGACCGAGCAGGCGCTCAAGCTCGAAGCCGCGCACCAGCGCAACGCCGATCAGCAACTGCAACAGCTTCAGCAGCGCCACGAGCGCCTGAAGGCCGAGGCGGGCGGCCTCGACGCGCCGGACGAGGCGCAGCTCGAGGAGCTGCGGATGCAGCTCGCCGAGCACGAGGAGATTCTGGCCGAAGCGCAGGCGCGCCTCGCCGACGCGCAGGAGACGCTGCCGCGCCTCGACGCGGAGCGTCGCGCGGCGCACGAGCGCGTGCAGGCCGAGAGCGCGCAGATTCATCAGCTCGAAGCGCGCCTCGCCGCGCTCAGGCAACTGCAGGAAAACGTGCAGACGGAAGGCAAGATCCAGCCGTGGCTCGACAAGCACGAGCTCGGCGCGCTGCCGCGTCTGTGGAAGAAGCTGCACGTCGAGGCCGGCTGGGAAACCGCGCTCGAAGCGGTGCTGCGCGAGCGGCTCGCGGCGCTCGAAGTGTCGAATCTCGACTGGGTGAAGGCGTTCGCGACCGACGCGCCGCCCGCGAAGCTCGCGTTCTACGCGCCGCCCGCCGCAGGCGAGCCGCTCGCCGCGCCGGGCGCGCTGCGCCCGCTGCTGCCGCTCGTGCGGATCGACGACGCGGGCCTGCGCGCGGTGCTCAACGATTGGCTCGGCACGGTGTTCGTCGCCGACGACCTCGCGCAGGCGCTCGCCGCGCGCACGCAACTGCCGCAGGGCGGCGCGTTCGTCGTGAAGGCGGGCCACGTCGTCACGCGCTCGGGCGTGCAGCTCTACGCGGCCGATTCCGAGCAGGCGGGGATGCTCGCGCGCGCGCAGGAAATCGAGAACCTGGCGCGCCAGGTGCGCGCGCAGGCGCTGCTGTCCGACGAAGCGAAGGCGGCGGCGGTCCGAGCGGAAGCGGCGCACACGCAGGCGTCGCAGGCGCTGACCGAAGTGCGCGCGCAGGCCGAGCGCGCGACGCAGCGCGTGCACGCGCTGCAAATGGACGTGCTCAAGCTCGCGCAGGCGCACGAGCGCTACACGCAGCGCAGCACGCAGATCCGCGAGGAACTCGAGGAGATCGGCGCGCAGATCGAGGAGCAGCGCGCGCTGCGCGCGGAATCGGAGGCGAACTTCGAGCGCCACGACGCCGAGCTCGCCGAGCTGCAGGCGCGCTTCGAGGACAACCAGCTCGCGTTCGAGTCGCTCGACGAGACGCTGACGAACGCGCGCCAGGAAGCGCGCGAGCGCGAGCGTGCGGCCACCGACGCGCGCTTCGCCGCGCGTCAGTCCGCGAACCGGATCGACGAGCTGAAGCGCTCGATCCAGGTCGCGCACGAGCAGGCGGAGCGCGTCGCGGCGTCGCTCGAGGACGCGCGCGCGGAGCTCGAGACGATCAACGAGCAGACCGCGCACACCGGCCTGCAGGGCGCGCTCGAAGTGCGCGCGGAGAAGGAGCGGGCGCTCGGCGCCGCGCGCGCGGAGCTCGACGATCTCACCGCGAAGCTGCGCGCGGCCGACGAGACGCGGCTCGCGGCCGAGCGCTCGCTGCAGCCGCTGCGCGAGCGCATCACCGAGCTGCAACTGAAGGAGCAGGCGGCGCGCATGACAGGCGAGCAGTTCGCCGAGCAGCTCGCGGCGGCCGAGGTCGACGAGGCGGCGCTCAGGGAAAAGCTCGCGCCGGACATGAAGCCGTCGTACCTGCAGGGCGAGGTCACGCGGATCAATAATGCGATCAACGCGCTCGGCCCCGTCAACATGGCGGCGCTGGAGGAGCTCGCGGCCGCGAGCGAGCGCAAGGTGTTCCTCGACGCGCAATCGGCCGACCTGACGAACGCGATCGAGACGCTCGAGGACGCGATACGCAAGATCGACCAGGAAACGCGCGCGCTCTTGCAGGCGACCTTCGACGAAGTGAACCGCCATTTCAGCGATCTGTTCCCGCGCCTGTTCGGCGGCGGCCAGGCGAAGCTCATCATGACGGGAGACGAGATTCTCGACGCCGGCGTGCAGGTGATGGCGCAGCCGCCCGGCAAGAAGAACGCGACGATCCACCTGCTGTCGGGCGGCGAGAAGGCGCTGACGGCGACCGCGCTCGTGTTCGCGATGTTCCAGTTGAATCCGGCGCCGTTCTGTCTGCTCGACGAGGTCGACGCACCGCTCGACGACGCGAACACCGAGCGCTTCGCGAATCTCGTGCGCGCGATGTCGGACAAGACGCAGTTCCTCTTCATCTCGCACAACAAGATCGCGATGGAGATGGCGCAGCAACTGATCGGCGTGACGATGCAGGAGCAGGGCGTGTCGCGGATCGTCGCGGTCGACATGGAAACGGCCGCGGGTTTTGCCCAGAATTGACGTTTGACGAATGGCCCCGCGGGCGCGCGGCGCATCGGCGCCCGCCCGCGAGTCCGATGAAAAAGAATTGGATGGAGCTTGCATGGACGAGTTGACACTCGGGTTGATCGGCGCGGGCGCCGTCGTGGTGGGCGGCGTCGTGGTCTACAACGCGTGGCAGGGCGCGAAGGTGCGCCGGAGGATGCCGCGCCCGATGCCGACGGAGGCGGCCGAGGCCGCCGCGCGGCACGAGCGCGACGACGACGCGCCCTTCATCGAGCCGGTGCGGCAGCCGGCGCGTCGCGAGGCCGTGGCGGGCGGCGCGGCGGGCAGCGCGTCGGGCGCGCGAAGCGACGACGCAGCGCGCGTCGAGCCGACGTTCGGCGGCGGCGTGGCCCCCGCCGATACGCCGGCCGACCTGCAGGCCGAGGCGACCGCCGCGAACGGCGCGGTCGAGCCCGCCGTCGAAACAGCGCATGGCGACGAAGCGGCCGCCGCGCCCGATTCGGCGCGCGACGAGCCGGTCGAGCCGGTGCTGCCCGCCGCGACGACGATTTCCGCGGCGCCGCCCGCGATCGTCGACCGCCGGATCGACTGCATCGTGCCGATCCGCCTCGCGAGCCCGCTTGCGGGCGACAAGATCCTGCCCGCCGCGCAGCGGCTGCGCCGCGCGGGCAGCAAGCCGGTGCACATCGAGGGCAAGCCGGATGGCGGCGACGCATGGGAGCTGCTGCAAAACGGCGTGCGCTACGAAGAGCTGCGCGCGGCCGCGCAGCTCGCGAACCGCAGCGGCCCGCTCAACGAGCTCGAGTTCTCCGAATTCGTGACGGGCGTCCAGCAGTTCGCGGACGCGATCGACGGCGCGCCGGAATTCCCGGACATGATGGAAACGGTGTCGATGGCGCGCGAACTCGACGGTTTCGCCGCGCAATGCGACGCGCAACTGTCGATCAACGTGATGTCGGACGGCGCGCCGTGGTCGGCGAACTACGTGCAGGCGGTTGCGTCGCAGGACGGGCTCTTGCTGTCGCGCGACGGCACGCGTTTCGTGAAGCTCGACGCGAAGCAGAATCCCGTGTTCATGCTGCAGTTCGGCGACACGAATTTCCTGCGCGACGATCTCACGTACAAGGGCGGCAATCTGATCACGCTCGTGCTCGACGTGCCCGTCGCCGACGAGGACATTCTGCCGTTCCGGCTGATGTGCGACTACGCGAAATCGCTGTCCGAGCGGATCGGCGCGCGCGTCGTCGACGACCAGCGCCGGCCGCTGCCCGAATCGACGCTGCTCGCGATCGAGCAGCAACTGATGAAGCTGTACGCGCGGCTCGAGGAGGCGGGGATTCCGGCCGGCTCGCCCGTCACGCGGCGGCTGTTCAGTCAGTAGGAACAAGCCGGCGCTGCGGTTTTCGCTGCGGCGCAGCGCGGCCGGCGCGCCTCGCGCGGGCGATGGCGGTCGCGGCTGCCGATGGTGGCTTGGTGATCGTGGCTGGTGATTGCGTTGCCGCACCGCATCATCCGAACCGTCGGACGCAGGCGATTTCCGCACTCGTTCGGCCATCCAACCGATGCCGAAACGGGCTCGGAACTGAGATAATCGTCGCCTGATTATCCTCACGAGAAAGTGCCGCCAGCATGGCCCGATCCCCTGTTGAACCGCCCGCCAGCCAGCCGGCGAAGCGCGCCGCGTGGCTGCGCGCCGAGCTCGAGCGGGCGAACTACGCGTATTACGTGCTCGATCAGCCGGACCTGCCCGACGCCGAGTACGATCGCCTCTTCGTCGAACTCCAGCAGATCGAGGCCGAGCACCCCGATCTCGTCACGCCCGATTCGCCGACGCAGCGCGTCGGCGGCGAAGTCGCGGGCGGCTTCACGCCGGTCGTCCACGACACGCCGATGCTGTCGCTCAACAATGGCTTTTCCGACGACGACGTCGTCGCATTCGACAAGCGCGTCGCCGACGGCCTCGACAAGGCGACCGACCTCGCCGGCACCGTGACCGAGCCCGTCGAATACGCGTGCGAGCTGAAGTTCGACGGCCTGGCGATCTCGCTGCGCTACGAGGGCGGCCGCTTCGTGCAAGCATCGACGCGCGGCGACGGCACGACGGGTGAAGACGTCACCGAGAACATCCGCACGGTCCGCTCGATTCCGCTGACGCTCAAGGGCAGGCACGTGCCGCGCATGCTCGACGTGCGCGGCGAAGTGCTGATGTTCAAGCGCGATTTCGCGCGCCTGAACGAGCGCCAGCGCGCGGCGGGCCAGCGCGAGTTCGCGAATCCGCGCAACGCGGCGGCGGGCAGCCTGCGGCAGCTCGATTCGAAGATCACCGCGTCTCGGCCGCTGTCGTTTTTCGCATACGGGATCGGCGTGCTCGACGGCGTCGAGATGCCCGGCACGCACAGCGGCCTGCTCGACTGGTACGAGACGCTCGGCCTGCCGGTGAACCGCGAGCGCGCGGTCGTGCGCGGCGCGGCGGGCCTGCTCGGATTCTTCCATTCGGTGGGCGAGCGGCGCGAATCGCTGCCGTACGACATCGACGGCGTCGTCTACAAGGTGAACCGCCGCGACGAGCAGGATCGGCTCGGCTTCGTGTCGCGTGCGCCGCGCTTTGCGCTCGCGCACAAGTTCCCTGCGCAGGAGGCGCTCACGAAGCTCGTCGCGATCGACGTGCAGGTCGGCCGCACGGGCGCGATCACGCCGGTCGCGAGGCTCGAGCCCGTGTTCGTCGGCGGCGCGACCGTCACGAACGCGACGCTGCACAACGAGGACGAGGTGCGCCGCAAGGACATCCGGATCGGCGACACGGTCATCGTGCGCCGCGCGGGCGATGTGATTCCCGAAGTGGTGTCGGCCGTGCTCGACCGGCGTCCCGCCGATGCGCGCGAGTTCGTGATGCCGACCGAGTGCCCGGAATGCGGATCGCGGATCGAGCGATTGCCCGACGAGGCGATCGCGCGCTGCACGGGCGGGCTGTTCTGCCCCGCGCAGCGCAAGCAGGCGCTCTGGCACTTCGCGCAGCGCCGCGCGCTCGATATCGACGGGCTCGGCGAGAAGATCATCGATCAGCTCGTCGAGCAGAATCTCGTGCGCACGCCGGCCGATCTGTTCAATCTCGGCTTCTCGACGCTCGTCGAGCTCGATCGCTTCGCGGAGAAATCCGCGCAGAACCTGATCGACTCGCTCGAAAAGGCGAAGCACACGACGCTCGCGCGCTTCATTTACGCGCTCGGCATCCGGCACGTCGGCGAATCGACGGCGAAGGATCTCGCGAAGCACTTCGGCTCGCTCGATCCGGTCATGGACGCGTCGATCGACGAGTTGCTCGAAGTCAACGACGTCGGGCCGATCGTCGCCGAATCGATCCATCAGTTCTTCGCCGAGGAGCACAATCGCACGGTGATCGAGCAACTGCGCGCGAAGGGCAAGGTCACGTGGCCCGAAGGGCCGCCCGCGCCGCGCGCGCCGCAAGGCGTGCTCGCGGGCAAGACCGTCGTGCTCACGGGCACGCTGCCGACGCTCACGCGCGACGCCGCGAAGGAGATGCTCGAGGCGGCGGGCGCGAAGGTGGCGGGCTCGGTGTCGAAGAAAACCGATTACGTCGTCGCGGGCGCCGACGCGGGCAGCAAGCTCGCGAAAGCCGAGGAACTCGGCATTCCGGTGCTGGACGAAGCAGGCATGCACAAACTCCTGGAGGGCCACGCGCGATGATTCGCGAGATTCTGAAGATGGGCGATCCGCGTCTGCTGGAAGTTGCCCGGCCGGTCGAGACGTTCAACACGCCGGAGCTGCACGCGCTCGTCGCGGACATGTTCGAGACGATGCATCACGCGAACGGCGCGGGGCTCGCCGCGCCGCAGATCGGCGTCGGGCTGCAGGTGATCATCTTCGGCTTCGGCAATAGCGAGCGCTACCCGGAGGCGCCGCCCGTGCCGGAGACCGTGCTCGTCAATCCAGGCGTCGAGTATCTGCCGCCCGACATGGAGGAGGGCTGGGAGGGCTGCCTGTCGGTGCCGGGGCTGCGCGGCGTCGTGAGCCGCTACCGGCGCGTGCGCTACAGCGGCTTCGACCAGTACGGCGCGAAGCTCGAGCGGATCGCGGAGGGGTTCCACGCGCGGGTCGTCCAGCACGAGTACGATCATCTGATCGGCAAGCTCTATCCGATGCGGATCACCGATTTCTCGAAGTTCGGCTACACCGACGTGCTGTTCCCGGGGCTCGACGCGCAAGCCGACTGACCGGCGAAGCGGCGCGCGACGGCGCCGCTCGCGGCCGCTATTGCGCGGCCCCCGGGCGCACGGCCGTCGCGCTCAGAACGACTCGTCCAGCCCGAGATAGCGCCACTGGCCTTGCGGCAGCGCGCCCAGCATCACGCGGCCCATCCGCACGCGCTTCAGGCCGATCACCTCGAGACCGACGAGCTCGCACATCCGGCGAATCTGGCGCTTCTTGCCTTCGCGCAGCACGAAGCGCAACTGCTCGCCGTTCTGCCAACTGACCATCGCGGGCTTGAGCGGCGCGCCGTCGAGCTCCAGGCCGTGGCGCAGCTTCGCGAGCGACTCGGCGGGGAAGTGTCGCTCGATGTCGGCCGTGCGCTCGCCGAAGCGCACGCGCACCAGATATTCCTTGTCGATGTCGGATTGCTCGCCGATCAGTTGTTTCGCGACGCGGCCGTTCTGCGTCAGCACGAGAAGGCCCGTCGAATCGATGTCGAGCCGGCCCGCGGGCGCGAGCGCGCGCAGGTGCTGCGGCGAGAAGCGCAGCGGCGAGCGGTCGCCGCTCCAGTGGTTCTCGCGCGTGACGAGCGTCGCGGCGGGCGCGTAGCCGTCCTCCGCCTGGCCCGACACGTAGCCGACCGGCTTGTGCAGCAGGATCGTCACTTGCGCGGCCTGCGCGGCGCGCGCGTTCGAATCGATCTCGATGCGCTGGTCGGCGCGCACCTTCGTGCCGAGCGTGTCGATGCGCTCGCCGTCGACGAGCACCCAGCCTTTCTCGATCCATTCGTCCGCTTCGCGGCGCGAGCAGAGGCCGAGTTCGGACATCCGCTTCGACAGGCGCACGAGGCCCGTTTCATCGCCCCGGTCGACTCGGTCGCCCTGGGCGGCGGTTTCGTCCGGCCCGCCGATGCGGCGCTTGACCGGTTGCGCGGCTTTCAGGCGCGCGCCTGTCGTCGCGCGGGCGGCGGGGCGGCGATCGTCGGACGCGCTCGCGCGGGTTGCCGAGCGGTTGTCGAAGCGCGCCGTGCGTTCGGTACGCTCGGTGCGCGGCGACGCGCGCTTCGCGGATGCGCCGTGGCGATCGTCGGCGCGCTGCGGCGCACGCTTGCCGGTCGTCGCGCTCTTGCCCGCGAACGACGACGACGCGCCGCGCGCGCCGCGGCCGTCCGCGCGGGGTGACGGGCCGTCCGTGCGACGCGCCTCGGTGCGCGGCGCACCGCCGAATTTCGCGCCCGTCGCGCCGCGTGCGCCGGCAGGTCTTGCGCCTTCGCGCTCCGCGCGCGCCTTGCCGCGCGCGCCTGGATCGGACGAGCGCATGCCCGGGCTGCGCGACGGCCGCTCGTCGCGCGCGGCTGCGCGGTCGGCCGTGCGACGCTCCGGCTTCGCATCGGTGCGGCGCACGCGCTCGCCGGCCGCTGCGCCGGGCGCGCCGGCACGCTTGGCCGCCGCGCGTTCGTCGCCCGCGCGTTCGTCGCCCGCGCGGCCGGCGTCATGCGCGGCGCGCGGCTTCGCGACGCGCTTGCCTTCGGATGCCGCCGGACGAGCCGGCACGCCCGCGCGTTTTTGCGCGGCGGCCGCCGCGCCGCGCGGCGCCGATGGCTTTGCCGCGGACGCTGATGCAGCGGACTTCGCCCCAGGCTTCGCCGCGGCCGGCTTCGCGCCAGCCGCTTTCGGGTCGGGCCGCGCGACCTTGCGCGCGGTAAGGCTGCCGGAACGGACGGGGGCGCGGCCGGGCGTCGCCGGGCGCGGATTCTTGACGGTCAATTTTGTGCGCATAAACGCTGGAACACTCACACTGCGATCGCGCGCAGCAACTCGGTTTCGACTTGGATCTGCAGACGGTTGTCGGACAAGCCGGTGCCGTCGAGCATGAAGACGTCCTCGACGCGTTCGCCGAGCGTATTGATCCGCGCCGCATGGACGCCGACCCGGTGCTCGGCCAGCACGCGCGCGATCGAATAAAGAAGGCCTGGCCGGTCGTTCGCGGACACGGACAGAATGTAGTACTGGCCACGCTCGTCGGCCCGCAGGTCGACGCGCGGCGTGATCGGGAACGTGCGCGACAGCCGCGAGAGCCGCCCCTTCGACGGCTCGGGCAGCGGCGCCGATTCGGCGAGGCGCGCGGCGAGCTGCTGCTCGACGAGGTTCGCGATGTCGCGGTATTGCACGTCGCGCTCGGTCTGCGTGACGATGAAGTTGTCGAGCGCGTAGCCGTGGCGCGTCGTGTTCACGCGCGCGTCGAGCACCGACAGCCCGTTGCGGTCGAAGTACGCGCAGATGCCCGCGAACAGGTCCGAGCGGTCCTTCACGTAGACGAGCACCTGCAGCGCGTCGCCGACGGGCGACGGCCGCGCGCGGACGATCGCGGTGTCGGCCTCGACGTGCCGGTACAGCACGCGGGTCTGCCACGCGATGTCGGCCGCGTCGTGGCGCAGGAAGTAGCCGACGTCGAGCTGGTCCCACAGCGCGCGGTGCGCGTCGGGCGGCACGGTTTCGAGGCGCAGCAGCGCGAGCGCCTCCTCCTGCCGCGTCTTCAGCTCCGAATGCGCGTCGGGCTGCGCGCCGCCCAGCACGGCGAGCGTCGCGCGATACAGATCCTCGAGCAGCTTGCCCTTCCAGGTGTTCCACACCTTCGGGCTGGTGCCGCGGATGTCGGCGACGGTCAGCAGATAGAGCGCGGTCAGCCGCCGTTCGCTGCCGACGAGGTCCGCGAAGCGCTTGATCACTTCCGGGTCGCTCGTGTCCTGCTTTTGCGCGACCTGGCTCATCGTCAGGTGATGCTGGACGAGCCAGACGACGAGCGCCGCGTCGTCGCCCTCGATCCCGTGCTCGCGGCAGAAACGCCGCGCGTCGGCCATCCCGAGCGCCGAGTGGTCGCCGCCGCGGCCTTTCGCGATGTCGTGGAAGAGGGCTGCGACGTACAACACCCACGGCCGCTCGAAGTTCACGATCAACTGGCTGCAGAACGGATATTCGTGCGCGTGCTCGGCCACCGCGAAGCGCCGGATGTTGCGCAGCACCATCAGGATGTGCTGATCGACCGTGTACACGTGGTACAGGTCGTGCTGCATCTGGCCGACGATCCGCCGGAAGTTCAGCAGATAGCGGCCGAGCACGCTCGTCTGGTTCATCAGGCGGAATGCGTGCGTGATGCCTTCCGGCTGCTGCAGGATCTGCATGAACGTGCGGCGGTTGCGCGGATCGCGCCGCCACGCGTTGTTCATCACGTCGCGCGAGTTGTAGAGCGCGCGCAGCGTGCGCGCGGACAGGCCCTTCACGCCGCGCGTCGCCTCGTACAGCAGGAACGCTTCGAGGATCGCGTCCGGGTGGCGCTCGAACACGTCGTCCGCGGCGATCTCGAGCATGCCCTGCTTCTCGACGAAGCGCCCGGGCGACAGCACGCGCGTGACGCCGCTCGTCGCCGGGAAGAGTTGCGCCTCGATGTTCTGGATCAGGATCGTCGCGAGCTGCGTGACCGCCTTCGCGGCCCAGTAGTAGCGTCGCATCAGTTGCTCGCTCGCGCGCTTCGCGGGCGTCGGCTGATAGCCGAAGCTCTCGGCCGCCTGAGTCTGCAGGTCGAACACGAGGATGTCCTGGCGCCGCCCGGCGATCACGTGCAGCCGCGCCCGCAGCGTCTTCAGGAAGCCTTCGTTGCGGCGCAGCTCGCGCGCCTCGCGATCGGTGATGAGCCCGCGCGTGTCGAGCTCGCGCCAGCTACTGCCGAAGCCCGCCGCGCGCGCGATCCAGAGAATCGTCTGCAGATCGCGCAGGCCGCCCGGGCTTTCCTTCACGTTCGGCTCGAGGCTGTATGGCGTGTCCTGGAACTTCGCATGGCGCTGGCGCATCTCGAGCACCTTCGCCTGGAAGAAGGCGCGCGCGTCGAGCGCCTCGCGGTAGCGCAGCATGAAGCGCTCGAAGAGCGTCGTGCTGCCGACGATGCGGCGCGCCTCGAGCAGCGACGTCTGCACGGTGACGTCCTGCGACGCCTCCTCGATGCACTGGTCGACTGTGCGCACGCTGCTGCCGATCTCGAGCCCGAGATCCCACGCCATGCCGATGAAGCGCTCGATCCGTTCGTCGAGCTCGCTCGCGTGCGCATCGGGCAGCAGCACGAGGATGTCGACGTCCGAATGCGGCGACAGCTCGCCGCGCCCGAAGCCGCCGACCGCGACGAGCGCGAGCGTCGCGGGCAGCCCGCATTCCTGCCACAGACGGCGCAGCGCGTCGTCGGTCGCGCGCGACAGCGCGTGCATCAGCGGCGTGACGTTGGTCGCGGTCTTGAAGCGCGCGAGCAACCCGGCCTTCGCGGCCTTGAATTCGGCTTTGCGCGACAGCGCGTGAGGCGGCGCGGCGACGGATGCGCTCATGGGCGGCGATCGAATTGGGCGGTTGAACGGCCGCGCGCGATGACGCGGGCGGCTACCTGGCTAAATCAAGCTGAACAAGCGTCAAGCGGGCGAAGCGGACGGCGGCGCGCACAAAGCGCGCGGCAAGCCGCTCAAGCCGCTCAAGCCGCCGTCGCCGGCGAGGCGAACGTCGGGCGCGCCGGCGTGCCGGCCGACACCGTCAGCACCTCGTGGCCCGTCTCCGTGACGAGGATCGTGTGTTCCCACTGCGCGGACAGGCTGCGGTCGCGGGTCTTGACGGTCCACTGGTCGGGCATCGTGCGGATGTCGCGCTTGCCGGCGTTGATCATCGGCTCGATCGTGAAGATCATGCCGGGCTTGAGCTCGATGCCCGTGCCCGGGCGTCCGTAGTGGACGACCTGCGGGTCCTCATGGAACACCGTGCCGATGCCATGGCCGCAGTATTCGCGCACGACGCTGTAGCCTTGCGCCTCCGCGTGCTTCTGGATCGCGTGGCCGATGTCGCCGAGATGCGCGCCGGGCTTCACCTGGTCGATGCCGAGCCACATGCATTCGTAGGTGGTTTGCACGAGGCGCTTCGCGAGGATCGAGCCCTCGCCGACGATGAACATCCGGCTCGTGTCGCCGAAATAGCCGTTCTTGATGACGGTGATGTCGATGTTCAGCGCGTCGCCGTTCTTGAGCGTCTTGTCGCCCGGAATGCCGTGGCAGATCACGTCGTTGACCGACGTGCAGGTCGCCTTCGGGAACGGCGGGTAGCCGGGCGGCTGGTAGTTGAGCGGCGCGGGCACCGTGCCCTGCACGTTGACCATGTACTCGTGGCAGAGGCGATCGAGTTCGCCCGTCGTCACGCCGGCGACGACGAACGGCGTGATGTAGTCGAGCACTTCGCTCGCGAGACGGCAGGCGATGCGCATCTGCGCGATGTCGTGTTCGTTTTTGAGCGTAATAGCCATGAGTCGATGCCTGAAATGCGGTGAATTGTGCAATTATCGCACCTTATTCCTGCCGTCGCAGCCCTTCGCGGACCGGCGCAGCGCGAATTTTGGCGTGAATTCCGGCGCAGTCGGATGGCCGAGGGTAAGCCGTCCTGCGGCGGCAGGGCGCGCGCCCGGCCCGGCGAAAGCAGCGGGCGACTTGAGGGGCGTCACGCCTGCGTGCTATACTTATTGGCTAAGTCGACGCTGAAATCGCTATTTTTGTCTTGCGCGGGAGCCGTTGGAGTTTTCGCTCGGGGCGCGGCGGTCGCGGCGAAGGCTGGCGGCGCGAAGCTTTCGGATGGTTTCGGAGCGCGCGCCGAATCGCGAGCCGGCGCACCCAGGGTGTCGCGGCGCGAACGGAAGAGGCGAGTGCCCGCCGTCGCGCCATGATACGGCAGCCGGCTTAAGACCCAAACCCTCGTGGAGAAATACAAATGGCAGTCACGATGCGCCAAATGCTGGAAGCCGGTGTTCACTTCGGCCACCAGACGCGTTTCTGGAACCCGAAGATGGCTCCCTTCATCTTCGGTCACCGCAACAAGATTCACATCATCAACCTCGAAAAGACGCTGCCGATGTTCAACGACGCACAGAAGTACGTGCGTCAGCTCGCGGCGAATCGGGGCACGATCCTTTTCGTCGGCACGAAGCGCCAGTCGCGCGACACGATCGCCCAGGAAGCGCAGCGCGCGGGCATGCCGTATGTGAACGCACGCTGGCTCGGCGGCATGATGACCAACTTCAAGACGCTGAAGGTGTCGATCAAGCGCCTGAAGGACATGGAAGCGGCGGTCGAGGCGGGCGAGCTCGAGAAGATGAGCAAGAAGGAAGCGCTCCTGTTCGAACGTGAAATCGCGAAGCTGCAGAAGTCGATCGGCGGCGTGAAGGACATGGGCGGCATTCCGGACGCGATCTTCGTCGTCGACGTCGGCTACCACAAGATCGCCGTCACCGAAGCGAACAAGCTGGGCGTGCCCGTCATCGCCGTGGTCGATACGAACCACTCGCCGGAGGGCGTGGATTACGTGATCCCGGGTAATGACGACTCGAGCAAGGCCGTTGCGCTGTACGCCGAAGGCGTCGCCGACGCGATCCTCGAAGGCCGCACGAACGCGGTCAACGAAGTGGTCCAGGCGGTGCGCGGCGGCGACGACGAATACGTCGAGGAAAACGCGTAACCGGCCCCGAGCCGGCGCAAAAAGGGGGCTCTCAACAAGCCCCCTTTTTTTAAGCCGCTTTTTTGTGCGGCCGATCCGGGCTGACGCGGCGCAAAAATTGCGCGGATGTCCGGAAACGAATGCCTGCCGCCTGCGTCGAAGTGCGGGCGGCGTTGTGAATACAGACTCAAGGAGCGAATGATGGCGGCAATTACCGCAAGCATGGTGGCAGAACTGCGCGCGAAGACCGACGCACCGATGATGGAGTGCAAGAAGGCGCTGACGGAAGCCGACGGCGACATGGGCAAGGCCGAAGAGCTGCTGCGCGTGAAGCTCGGCAACAAGGCGAGCAAGGCCGCGTCGCGCGTGACGGCCGAAGGCGTCGTCGCATCGTTCGTCGGCGCGAATGCCGGCGCGCTCGTCGAGCTGAACTGCGAAACCGACTTCGTCGCGAAGAACGACGATTTCAACGCGTTCGCGAAGACGGTCGCGGAACTCGTCGCGACGCAGAACCCGGCCGACGTCGCCGCGCTGTCGGCGCTGCCGCTCGACGGCAAGACGGTCGACGAAGTGCGCCTCGCGCTCGTCGGCAAGATCGGCGAGAACATCTCGATCCGCCGCTTCGTCCGCTTCGAAACGTCGAACAAGCTCGCGACGTACCTGCACGGCAGCCGCATCGGCGTGATCGTCGAGTACACGGGCGAGCAAGAGCAGGTCGGCAAGGACGTCGCGATGCACGTCGCGGCGATGAAGCCGGTCTCGCTGTCGTCGAGCGACGTGCCGGCCGAGCTGATCGAGAAGGAGCGCCGCGTCGCCGAGCAGAAGGCGGCGGAATCGGGCAAGCCGGCCGAGATCGTCGCGAAGATGGTCGACGGCAGCGTCCAGAAGTTCCTGAAGGAAGTGTCGCTGCTGAACCAGCCGTTCGTGAAGAACGACAAGCAGACGATCGAGCAGATGCTGAAGGCCGCGAATGCGGCGGTGCAGAAGTTTGCCCTCTTCGTGGTCGGCGAAGGCATCGAGAAGCGCCAGGACGACTTCGCGGCGGAAGTGGCCGCGCAGGTCGCCGCCGCCAAGCAGCAGTAACCAGTCGTAAAAGCAGTAACCAGCAGTACGCTTGACCCGCGGCGGGCGACCGTTCCGCCGCGGCCGGCAGCGCCGCCTGACGGGGCTTACAGCCAGCCCGGCCCGGCGGCGCTTGCTCGAATCAGCATTTCGCCCCTACAGTTCGTGCTTGTCATCCTCTCGTCGCTCGGAAGTCCCTATGCCCAATGCCTATAAACGCGTCCTCCTCAAACTTTCCGGCGAAGCGCTGATGGGCGACGATGCCTTCGGCATCAATCGCGCGACGATCGAGCGGATGGTCGCCGACATCGCGGAAGTCGTGCGTCTCGGCACGCAGCTCGCGGTCGTGATCGGCGGCGGCAACATCTTCCGCGGCGTCGCGGGCGGCGCGGCCGGCATGGACCGCGCGACGGCCGACTACATGGGGATGCTCGCGACGATGATGAACGCGCTCGCGCTGCAGGACGCAATGCGCCACGCGGGCATCGAGGCGCGCGTGCAATCGGCGCTGCGCATGGACCAGGTGGTCGAGCCGTACATCCGCCCGCGCGCGATCCGCCAGCTCGAGGAGGGCAAGGTCGTGATCTTCGCGGCGGGCACGGGCAACCCGTTCTTCACGACGGACACGGCGGCCGCGCTGCGCGGCTCGGAAGTCGGCGCCGAGGTGGTGCTGAAGGCGACGAAGGTCGACGGCGTCTATTCGGCCGATCCGAAGAAGGACCCGTCCGCGACGCGCTATTCGTCGATCAGCTTCGACGAGGCGATCGGCCGCAACCTGCAGGTGATGGACGCGACGGCGTTCGCGCTGTGCCGCGACCAGAAGCTGCCGATTCGCGTGTTTTCGATCAACAAGCCGGGTGCGCTCAAACGTATCGTTCAAGGTGAGGACGAGGGCACGCTCGTCCACGTGTAAACTCTCGCCGATGCGCACGGGCGGCGCGAAGCGCCGCCTTTGGCCATTGCCCGCATCGTTTTGAAGTTCGGAAGGTTCGGAGGTTGAAATGAGTGTCGCTGATATCAAGAAGGGCGTCGAGCAGAAGATGCAGCGCTCGATCGAAGCGTTCAAGAACGATCTGGCGAAGATCCGTACGGGCCGTGCGCATACCGGTCTGCTCGATCACGTGCAGGTCGACTACTACGGTTCGATGGTGCCGATCTCGCAGGTCGCGAACCTGACGCTCGTCGACGCGCGCACGATCGGCGTGCAGCCGTGGGAAAAGAACATGGTCGCGAAGGTCGAGAAGGCGATCCGCGAGGCCGATCTGGGCCTGAATCCGGCGACGTCGGGCGATCTGATCCGCGTGCCGATGCCGCCGCTCACGGAAGAGCGCCGCCGCGAGCTGACGAAGGTCGTCAAGGGCGAAGGCGAAACGGCGAAGGTCGCCGTGCGCAACCTGCGCCGCGACGCGAACGAGCAGCTCAAGAAGCTCGTCAAGGACAAGGAAATCTCCGAGGATGACGAGCGCCGCGCGGGCGACGACGTGCAGAAGCTGACGGACAAGCACGTCGCGGAGATCGACAAGCTCGTCCAGGCCAAGGACGCGGAGATCATGACGGTCTGAAGCCGCCTTGCGTCGCACTTTTTCCTGCAGCTACAGTCTCAGCGGCCATGACCTATACCAGCTCTACCGTTCGCGTGCCTGACGTCGCCGCCGTGCCGCGTCACATCGCGATCATCATGGACGGCAACGGCCGTTGGGCGACCGAGCGCCGCCTGCCGCGCGTCGCGGGACACACGCGCGGCGTCGACGCGGTGCGCTCGGTCGTCGAGGGATGCGCGCGCGCGGGCGTCGAATATCTGACGCTCTTCGCGTTCAGCTCCGAGAACTGGCGCCGGCCGAACGACGAAGTGTCGTTCCTGATGCGCCTGTTCATCACCGCGCTCGAGCGCGAAGTCGGCAAGCTGCATGCGAACGGCATCCGGCTGCGCGTCATCGGCGATCTGACGAAGTTCGAGCCGCGCATCCAGGCGCTGATCCGCCGCGCGGAGACGAAGACCGCGCGCAACACGCGCCTGACGCTGACGATCGCCGCGAACTACGGCGGTCGTTGGGATATCCTGCAGGCGACGCAGAAGCTCATCGACGAGGCGGCGCGCGAAGGGCGCGCGGCCGAGGTCGACGAGGACGCGTTCGCCCGCCATCTGGCGATGGCCTATGCGCCCGAGCCGGATCTCTTCATCCGCACGGGCGGCGAGCAGCGGATCAGCAATTTCCTGCTCTGGCAGCTCGCGTATACCGAGTTCTACTTCACCGATACATTCTGGCCGGACTTCGACGCCGGCGCGCTCGCCGAGGCGCTCGCGTCGTACACGCACCGCGAACGCCGCTTCGGCCGCACGAGCGCGCAACTCGAACCCCAGGCCCAGGACGCCGATTCCCTTTCATGCTGAAGACCCGTGTCATCACGGCGGTCGTGCTGCTGGCAGTGCTGCTGCCCGTGACGCTGTTCGCGCCGCTTGCCGCGTTCGGCGCGCTGATCGCGCTCGCGCTCGTGTTCGCCGCGTGGGAGTGGGGGCGGCTCCTGAAGCTGGGCGGGATCGGTCCCGTCGCGTACGCGGTGGTCGCGGCGCTCGCGCTCGGCGCAAGCACGCGGCTCGGCATCAGCGCGGACGCCGCGCGGCCGCTTTTCGCGGCGGCGGGCGTGTTCTGGCTACTGGCGGGCCCGTATGCGCTCTGGCGCAAGCCGGCGCTCGCCGAGCGCGCATGGAAGCCGTTCCTGCTCGTCGCGGGCCTCATCGTCTTTTCCGCGTGCTGGCACGCGCTCGTCGCCGCGCGCGCGCAAGGCGTACCCTTCGTGTTGTCGCTGCTGCTGGTGGTATGGCTCGCCGATATCGGCGCATACTTTGCCGGAAAGGTGTTCGGCAAGCACAAGCTCGCGCCGTCCGTGAGCCCCGGCAAAACCTGGGAGGGCGCGGCGGGCGGCTGGCTCGCCGTGACGATCGTCGCCGGCGCGGTCGTCGCGGCGCACGCTTTCGAACCGACCCTTTATTCGGCGTTCGTCGCGCATTACGGCGCGGCGGGCGCATTCGCGGCGCTCACGGCGCTCGTCGCGTTCAGCGTGGTCGGCGACCTGTTCGAGTCGCTGCTCAAGCGCCAGGCCGGCGTGAAAGACTCGAGCGGCCTCCTGCCCGGCCACGGCGGCGTGCTCGACCGCGTCGACGCGCTGCTGCCCGTGCTGCCGCTCGCGATGCTGCTGCTCGGTTAAAACTAGACCCTATTATGCAAAAACGTCTGACATTGCTCGGTTCGACGGGCTCGATCGGAGACAGCACGCTCGACGTCGTCGCGCGTCATCCGGAGCGCTTCGCGGTTCACGCGCTCACGGCCCACCGCAACGGCGACAAGCTCGTCGCCCAGTGCCTGCGCTTCGCGCCCGACGTCGCGGTGGTCGGCGACGCCGAAACCGCCGCGCGGGTCGAAGCGCAATTGCGCGCCGCGGGCTGCAAGACCCAGGTTGCGCACGGCCGGCAGGCGCTCGTCGACGTATCGACGAGCGACGGCTGCGACACCGTCGTCGCGGCGATCGTCGGCGCGGCGGGGCTCGCGCCGAGCCTTGCCGCCGCGCGCGCGGGCAAGCGCATCCTGCTCGCGAACAAGGAGGCGCTCGTGATGTCGGGCGCGATCTTCATGGACGCGGTGCGCGACCATGGCGCGATCCTGCTGCCCGTCGACAGCGAGCACAACGCGATCTTCCAGTGCATGCCGCGCGACGCGGCCGAGCACGGCGGCATCGCGAAGATCATCGTGACCGCGTCGGGCGGCCCGTTCCGCACGCGCGAGCCCGCGACGCTCGCGAGCGTGACGCCCGACGAGGCGTGCAAGCATCCGAACTGGGTGATGGGCCGCAAGATCTCCGTCGATTCCGCGACGATGATGAACAAGGGTCTCGAGGTGATCGAGGCGCACTGGCTGTTCGGCCTGCCGAGCGAGCACATCGACGTGCTGATCCATCCGCAGAGCGTGATCCACTCGCTCGTGTCGTATCGCGACGGCTCGGTGCTCGCGCAGCTCGGCAATCCGGACATGCGCACGCCGATCGCGCACGCGCTCGCGTTCCCCGAGCGCGTCGACGCGGGTGTCGCGCAGCTCGATCTCGCGCAGATCGCGGCGCTCACGTTCGAGAAGCCCGATTACGCGCGCTTCCCGTGCCTCGCGCTTGCCATCGAGGCGCTCGAGGCGGGCGGCGTCGCGAGCGCGGCGCTCAATGCGGCGAACGAGATCGCGGTCGACGCGTTCCTGTCGCGCCGCATCCGCTTCACCGCGATCGCGCAGACGGTCGACGCGGTGCTCAACGGGCTGTCCAATCGCACGCCGGGCGGCCTCGACGACGTGATCGACGCCGACGCCGCCGCGCGCCGCGCGGCGGCGACGTTCATCGACAAGCTGCCCGCGCCCGGCGTCGAGCGAGCCGCCTGAATGGAGTCGATACGCTCATGAACGTGCTGGTCGAACTGGTCGCGTTTGCGGTGGCGATCGGCGTGCTGGTCGTCGTGCATGAGTACGGGCATTACCGCGTCGCGCGCTGGTGCGGCGTCAAGGTGCTGCGCTTCTCGATCGGCTTCGGCGCGCCCGTCGCGCGCTGGGTCAGCAAGCGGACGGGCACCGAATGGACGCTGTCCGCGCTGCCGCTCGGCGGCTACGTGAAGATGCTCGACGAGCGCGATCCCGGCGACGGCATTCGCGCGAACGAACTGCCGCACGCGTTCAACCGGCAACCGGTCGGCAAGCGGATCGCGATCGTCGCGGCCGGCCCGATCGCGAATTTCCTGCTTGCGATCGCGCTCTTTTCGGCCGTGTTCGCGACCGGCGTGACGGAGCCCGCGGCGATCGTCGCGCCGCCCGCGGCCGGCACGCCCGCCGCGGTCGCGGGTTTCGACGGCGGCGAGACGATCGTGTCGATCTGCGCCTCGGGCGCCGGCGACGCACAAGGCGGCGACGCCGAGCCGGTGCGCTCGTGGTCCGATCTGCGCTGGAAACTGCTCGGTGCGGCGTTCGACCGCAAGGACGTCGTGCTCGGCGCGCGCAATCGCGCGGACGGCGCCACCTACGATTTCCGCGTCGATCTGCACGGCCTCTCGAATCGCGACATCGACGACGATTTCATGTCGCGCCTCGGCTTCGAGCCGGGCGGCGGGTCGCTGACGGTGACGTCGGTGCTGCCGAGCGGCGCCGCGCAGCAGGCGGGGCTTCAGGCGGGCGACAAGCTCGTGTCGCTCGACGGCGCGCGCATCGGTGGCTCGACGCGTTTCATCGACGACGTGAAGGCCCACGCGGGCCGCGCGCTCGCATTGCGGATCGAGCGTGCGGGCGTCGCGCGCACGGTGTCGATCGTGCCGCAGGCGCAGCGCGACGACGAGACGGGCAAGCAGGTGGGCCGCATCGGCGCGGCGCTCGCGCTGCAGACGCCGACCGTCGACGTGCGCTACGGCGCGTTCGAGAGCGTCGAGCTCGGCGTGCGGCGCACGTGGGACATCTCGGTGTATTCGCTGAAGATGTTCGGCAGGATGGTGACGGGCGAGGCGTCGCTGAAGAACCTGTCCGGCCCGGTGACGATCGCCGACTATGCGGGCAAGAGCGCGAGGCTCGGTTTGTCGGCGTTCCTATCGTTTCTCGCCCTTGTCAGCATTAGCCTCGGCGTGCTGAACTTGCTGCCGATTCCCGTTTTGGACGGGGGGCATCTGTTATATTATCTGGTTGAAGCCGCGACCGGCAAGGCCGTATCGGAGCGCTGGCAACTGATTCTGCAAAGAGCGGGGTTGATCTGCATCGTCGCGTTGTCGGCGATCGCGCTGTTCAACGATCTGGCTCGGTTAATCCATTTTTGACGCGTCGGGCGGCAGCCGCAACGGTGGCCGCCTGATCTGATGCAAGCTTAAACACTGGGGATGCATGTTGTTCAAACCTCATCGCTTCGTACCTAAGACGGTTGCTGCCGCGGCGCTCGCCGCGCATGGCCTCGCGGCACACGCAACGGCGCCCTTCGTGGTGCAGGACATCAAGATCGAAGGCTTGCAGCGCGTCGAAGCGGGTTCCGTGTTCGCCTACCTGCCGATCAAGCAGGGCGACACGTTCACCGACGACAAGGCATCCGAAGCGATTCGCGCGCTGTACGCGACGGGCTTCTTCAACGACGTGCGGATCGCGACGCAGGGCAGCGTCGTGATCGTCCAGGTGCAGGAGCGTCCGGCGATCGCGTCGATCGACTTCACCGGCATCAAGGAATTCGACAAGGACAACCTGAACAAGGCGCTGAAGGCCGTGGGCCTGTCGCAGGGCCGTTATTACGACAAGGCGCTCGTCGACAAGGCGGAGCAGGAGCTGAAGCGCCAGTACCTGACGCGCGGCTTCTACGCGGCGGAAGTGTCGACGACGGTCACGCCGGTCGACGCGAACCGCGTGTCGATCCTGTTCGCGGTCGCCGAAGGCCCGAGCGCGAAGATCCGCCAGATCAACTTCATCGGCAACAAGGCTTTCAAGACGAGCACGCTGCGCGACGAGATGCAGTTGTCGACGCCGAACTGGTTCTCGTGGTACACGAAGAACGACCTGTACTCGAAGGAAAAGCTGACGGGCGACCTCGAGAACGTGCGCTCGTACTACCTGAACCGCGGGTATCTGGAGTTCAACATCGAGTCGACGCAGGTGTCGATCTCGCCGGACAAGAAGGACATGTACCTGACGGTGGCGCTGCACGAAGGCGAGCCGTACACGGTATCGAGCGTGAAGCTCGCGGGCAATCTGCTGGATCGCCAGGCGGAGCTCGAGAAGCTCGTCAAGATCAAGCCGGGCGACCGCTTCTCGGCCGAGAAGCTGCAGCAGACGACGAAGGCGATCGTCGACAAGCTCGGCCAGTACGGCTATGCGTTCGCGACGGTGAACGCGCAGCCGGAGATCGACCAGGCGTCGCACAAGGTGGGCCTCACGCTCGTCGTCGATCCGAGCCGCCGCGTGTACGTGCGGCGGATCAACATCGTCGGCAATACGCGCACGCGCGACGAGGTCGTGCGGCGCGAGATGCGCCAGCTCGAGAGCTCGTGGTTCGATTCGAGCCGCCTCGCGCTGTCGAAGGACCGCGTCAACCGTCTCGGCTACTTCACCGACGTCGACGTGACGACGGTGCCCGTCGAAGGCACGAACGACCAGGTCGACGTGAACGTGAAGGTCGCCGAAAAGCCGACGGGCGCGATCACGCTCGGCGCGGGCTTCTCGTCGACGGACAAGGTCGTGCTGTCGGCCGGCATCTCGCAGGACAACGTGTTCGGCTCCGGCACGAGCCTCGCGGTGAACGTGAACACCGCGAAGAGCTACCGCACGCTGACCGTCACGCAGGTCGACCCGTACTTCACCGTCGACGGCATCAAGCGGATCACCGACGTGTTCTACCGCACGTACCAGCCGCTCTATTACTCGACGAACTCGAGCTTCCGGATCATCACGGCGGGCGGCAACCTGAAGTTCGGCATTCCGTTCTCGGAAACCGACACGGTCTATTTCGGCGCGGGCTTCGAGCAGAACCGCCTCGACGTCGATACGAACACGCCGCAGTCGTACCAGGATTACGTGAACGAGTTCGGCCGCGTGTCGAACACGGTGCCGCTCACGATCGGCTGGTCGCGCGACGCGCGCGACAGCGCGCTGATTCCGAGCCGCGGCTACTTCACGCAGGCGAACGCCGAATACGGCGTGCCGGTCGGCAAGATCCAGTACTACAAGATGGACGTGCAGGGCCAGTACTACTACTCGTTCGCGCGCGGCTTCATCCTCGGCCTGAACCTCCAGGCGGGCTACGGCAACGGCATCGGCAACCCGTACCCGATCTTCAAGAACTACTACGCGGGCGGTATCGGCTCCGTGCGCGGCTACGAGCCGAGCTCGCTCGGCCCGCGCGACACGAAGACGAACGATCCGATCGGCGGCTCGAAGATGGTCGTCGGCAATATCGAGCTGACGTTCCCGCTGCCGGGCACGGGCTACGACCGCACGCTGCGCGTGTTCACGTTCCTCGACGGCGGCAACGTGTGGGGCAACGCGCCGGGCGGCACGAGCACGGGCGCGAACGGCCTGCGCTACGGCTACGGTGTCGGTCTCGCGTGGATCTCGCCGATCGGGCCGCTCAAGCTGAGCTTGGGCTTCCCGCTGCAGAAGCACGAAGGCGATCAGTATCAGAAATTCCAGTTCCAGATCGGGACGGCGTTCTGATCGATCAGGCACTGACTACAGCATCGAGAGGGTAATCTTGCTAACCGGTAAGTTTTCGAAACGAGTGATGTGCGCGCTGGCGCTTGCGGCCGCGCTCGGCGCGACGGCCGCGCACGCGCAGGACGTCGCGCGCATCGCGGCCGTCAATTCGGATCGGATCCTGCGCGAGTCCGCGCCCGCGAAGGCCGCGCAGACGAAGCTCGAAGCCGAGTTCGCGAAGCGCGACAAGGATCTGCAGGACATGGCCGCGCGCCTGAAGTCGATGTCCGATGCGCTCGACCGGAACGGGCCGACGATGTCGGCCAACGACCGCGCGCAGAAGCAGCGCGACCTCGCGCAGCTCGACACCGATTTCCAGCGCAAGCAGCGCGAGTTCCGCGAGGATCTGAACCAGCGCCGCAACGAGGAGCTCGCGGCGGTGCTCGACAAGGCGAACAAGGTGATCAAGCAGATCGCCGAGCAGCAGAACTACGATCTGATCGTGCAGGAAGCGGTGTACGTGAGTCCGCGCATCGACATCACCGACAAGGTGCTGAAGGCGCTCGCATCGCCTTCGAGCCTGTCGAACTGAACGGAGCGAACGTCGAATGGCATTGACGCTTGAGGCGCTCGTCGCGCGGTTCGGCGGCGAGATCGTCGGCGACGGCCGGTGCGAGGTCGGTGCTCTCGCGCCGCTCGATCAGGCGGGCCCGCGGCAGCTCGCGTTCCTCGCGAATCCGAAGTATCTGGCGCAGGTCGAGACGACGGGCGCCGGCGCGGTGCTGATCGCGCCGCGCGATCTGGAGAAGCTCGGCGCGGCCGCGACCGGCCGCAATTTCATCGTCACGCCGAATCCCTACGCGTATTTCGCGCGCGTCGCGCAGATGTTCATCGATCTCGCCGCGCCGCAGCGCGCCGCGGGCGTGCATCCGAGCGCGACGATCGACCCGGCCGCGCAGGTCGCCGCGAGCGCCGTGATCGGCCCGCACGTGAGCGTCGAGGCGGGCGCCGTGATCGGCGAGCGCGTGCAGCTCGACGCGAATGTGTTCGTCGGCCGCGGCACGCGGATCGGCGACGACTCGCACCTTTACCCGAACGTCACGATCTATCACGGCTGCACGCTTGGAGCCCGCGCGATCGTCCATTCGGGCGCCGTGATCGGCTCCGACGGCTTCGGCTTCGCGCCGGATTTCGTCGGCGAAGGCGACGCGCGCACGGGCGCGTGGGTCAAGATTCCGCAGGTCGGCGGCGTGAAGGTCGGCCCCGACGTCGAGATCGGCGCGAACACGACGATCGACCGCGGCGCGATGGCGGACACCGTCATCGACGAATGCGTGAAGATCGACAACCTCGTGCAGATCGGCCACAACTGCCGGATCGGCGCGTACACCGTGATCGCCGGCTGCGCGGGCATCGCGGGCAGCACGACGATCGGCAGGCACTGCATGATCGGCGGCGCGGTCGGCATCGCCGGGCACGTGACGCTCGGCGACTACGTGATCGTCACCGCGAAGTCGGGCGTGTCAAAATCGCTGCCGAAGGCGGGCATCTATACGAGCGCGTTTCCGGCCGTCGAGCACGGCGACTGGAACAAGAGCGCGGCGCTCGTGCGCAACCTGGACAAGCTGCGCGATCGGATCAAGGCGCTCGAAACCGCGCTGGCCGCGCGGGAAGGCGACGCCGGCGACGCATGAACCCACGTCGGCCGGAAACGCGCGGCGCAGCACTCGCAGGCTGCCCGCCGCGCCGGTCGACCGAACCCCGCGCGCCGCCTTCCCCGACGCGGCCCGCATCAGCACTTGCAGTCATCACCGCGCAGCCATTGCGTGAGACGAACCATCATGAGCACTGAAAAAATCAACTTCGACATTCACAAGATCCTCACGCTGCTGCCGCACCGCTATCCGATTCTGCTCGTCGATCGCGTGCTCGAACTCGAACCGCACAAGTCCATCAAAGCGTTGAAGAACGTGACGGTCAACGAGCCGTTCTTCACCGGCCACTTCCCGAAGCGGCCGGTGATGCCGGGCGTGCTGATCATCGAGGCGCTCGCGCAGGCGGCCGCACTCCTCACGTTCGCGGAGGCCGAGCCGAAGGACCCGGAGAACACGCTGTACTACTTCGTCGGCATCGACAACGCGCGCTTCAAGCGCGTCGTCGAGCCGGGCGACCAGTTGATCCTGAACGTGACGTTCGAGCGCTACATTCGCGGCATCTGGAAGTTCAAGGCCGTCGCGGAAGTGGACGGCAAGGTCGCGGCGGAAGCCGAGCTGATGTGCACGGTCAAGACGGCCGACGCGGCGCCCTGAGTGCGCGCGGCACGCAACGGCTACGCAACGCGACATAGACATTGAGAGGCAACGGCGCATGAGCAGGATTCACCCCACGGCGATCATCGAGCCGGGCGCGCAGCTCCACGAGACGGTCGAGGTCGGCCCGTACGCGATCGTCGGTCCGAACGTGACGATCGGCGCGCGCACGACGGTCGGCTCGCACAGCGTGATCGAAGGCCATACGGCGATCGGCGAAGACAATCGCATCGGCCATTACGCGTCGGTGGGCGGCCGCCCGCAGGACATGAAGTACAAGGACGAGCCGACGCGGCTCGTGATCGGCGATCGCAACACGATCCGCGAATTCACGACGATCCACACGGGCACCGTGCAGGACAAGGGCGTCACGACGCTCGGCGACGACAACTGGATCATGGCGTACGTGCACATCGGCCACGACTGCCGCGTCGGCAGCCATGTGGTCCTGTCGAGCAACGCGCAGATGGCGGGGCACGTCGAGATCGGCGACTGGGCGATCGTCGGCGGGATGTCGGGCGTTCACCAGTTCGTGCGGATCGGCGCACATTCGATGCTGGGCGGCGCGTCGGCGCTCGTGCAGGACATTCCGCCGTTCGTGATCGCGGCAGGCAACAAGGCCGAGCCGCACGGGATCAACGTCGAAGGGCTGCGCCGCCGCGGCTTCGCGCCGGATGCGATTTCCGCGCTGCGCAGCGCGTACCGGATCCTGTACAAGAACAACCTGTCGCTCGAAGAGGCGAAGGTCCAGTTGAGCGAGCTCGCGCAGGCGGGCGGCGACGGCGACGCGGCGGTGAAGGCGCTCGTCGACTTCGTCGAGTCGTCGCAGCGCGGCATCATTCGCTGACGCGATGGCGTTCCAACCCACACCGCTGCGCATCGCGCTCGTCGCGGGCGAACCGTCGGGCGACCTGCTCGGCGCGTCGCTCCTCGGCGGGCTGCACGCGCAGTTGCCCGCATCGTCCCGCTATTACGGGATCGGCGGGCCGCGCATGACCGCCGTGGATTTCGACGCGCACTGGCCGATGGAAAAGCTCGCGGTGCGCGGCTACGTCGAGGCGCTCAGGCACATTCCCGAAATCCTGCGCATTCGCGGCGAACTCAAGCGCCAGTTGCTCGCCGAGCCGCCCGACGCGTTCGTCGGCATCGACGCGCCCGATTTCAACTTCGGCCTCGAGCAGGCGTTGCGCGGCGCCGGCATTCCGACGATCCACTTCGTCTGTCCGTCGATCTGGGCGTGGCGCGGCGGCCGGATCAAGAAGATCGTCAAGGCCGTCGACCATATGCTGTGCCTGTTCCCGTTCGAGCCCGAGCTGCTCGGGAAGGCAGGCGTCGCGGCGACGTTCGTCGGCCATCCGCTCGCCGACGAGATCCCGCTCGAGCCCGACACGCACGGCGCGCGGATCGCGCTCGGTCTGCCGGACAGCGGCCCCGTGATCGCTGTGCTGCCGGGCAGCCGCCGCTCGGAGATCGAGCTGATCGGCCCGACGTTCTTCGACGCGATGGAACTGATGCGGCAGCGCGAGCCCGGCGTGCGCTTCGTCGTGCCGGCCGCGACGCCCGCGCTGCGCGAGCTGCTGCGGCCGCTCGTCGACGCGCACCCGTTGCTGCCGGTCACGCTGACCGAGGGCCGCGCGCAGGTCGCGATGACTGCGGCCGACGCGATCCTCGTGAAGAGCGGCACCGTGACGCTCGAAGCGGCGCTCCTCAAGAAGCCGATGGTGATCTCGTACAAGGTGCCGTGGCTTACCGGGCAGATCATGCGCCGGCAGGGCTATCTGCCGTACGTCGGACTGCCGAACATCCTCGCGGGCCGCTTCGTCGTGCCCGAGCTGCTGCAGCATTTCGCGACGCCCGACGCGCTCGCCGACGCGACGCTCACGCAATTGCGCGACGATGCGAACCGCCGCACCCTCACCGACATTTTCACCGACATGCATCTCGCGTTGCGCCAGAACACCGCGCAGCGCGCGGCCGAGGCCGTCGCGCGCGTGATCGACAGCAGGAAGCCGCGCTGATGGCGACGACTCGCAAACTCCGCGGCGGCGCCGATGGCGCGGCCCAGCCCGCGCTCGATTTCGACGCGCCGGGCGAGATCGTCTGCGGCGTCGACGAAGCCGGACGCGGCCCGCTCGCCGGGCCCGTCGTCGCGGCGGCCGTCGTGCTCGATCCGGCGCGGCCGATCGTGGGCCTCGACGATTCGAAGGCGCTGTCCGCGAAGAAGCGCGAGCGGCTCTTCGACGAAATCGTCGCGCATGCGCTCGGGTACTGCATCGCATCGGCGAGCGTCGAGGAAATCGACACCCTCAACATCCTGCACGCGACGATGCTCGCGATGAAGCGCGCGGTCGAAGGGCTCGCGGTGCGGCCGACGCTCGCGAAAATCGACGGCAACCGCTGCCCGGCGCTTGCGATCCGCAGCGAAGCGATCGTCGGCGGCGACGCGCTCGTGCCGAGCATCTCGGCCGCGTCGATTCTCGCGAAGGTCACGCGCGACCGGATGCTCGTCGAGCTGCATCAGCAATTCCCGATGTACGGATTCGATGCGCATGCGGGCTACGGCACGCCGCAGCATCTCGCCGCCTTGCGCGCGCATGGGCCGTGCGAGCATCACCGCCGCTCGTTCGCGCCCGTGCGCGCCGCATTCGATCTGATTCGATGAAAGCGATCACTTCCCGCGACAATCCGCTGTACAAGCGCCTGAAGTCGCTCGCGGGCTCGACCCACCAGCAGCGCCGCGGCGGCCAGGCGCTCCTCGAGGGGCTGCACCTCGCGAGCGCCTATCTCGACGCGGCCGGGCAGCCGGAGCTCTGCGTCGTCACCGACGGCGCGCTCGCGCACGCGGAGGCGCGCGAGATTGTCGCGCGCATCGAGCCGGCGCGGGTCGTCACGCTGCCCGACGCATTGTTCGGGCAGTTGTCGAACGTCGTCAACGGCGTCGGGTTGCTGCTGCTCGTCGCGCGTCCGGCGCCCGCGTTGCCGGCGCGCGTCGCGGACACATCGGTCGTGCTCGACGGCGTGCAGGACGCGGGCAACGTCGGCTCGATCCTGCGCAGCGCGGCCGCGGCGGGCGTGAAGCGAGTGTTCTGCGCGCCGGGCACCGCGTACGCGTGGTCGTCGAAGGTGCTGCGCTCGGCGATGGGCGCGCATTTCCTGCTCGATATCCACGAGGACATCGACGCCGGCACGCTGATCGAGCGGCTCGCGATTCCGGTCGCGCTGACCGATTCGCACGGCGCGCGCGCGATCTATGATTGCGATCTGGCCGGGCCGCTCGCGTGGGTGTTCGGCAACGAAGGGGCGGGCGTGTCCGCCCGGTGGCGCGACGCGGCGACGCATCGCGTGACGATTCCGCAGCCGGGCGGGATGGAATCGCTGAACGTGGCGGCTGCGGCGGCGGTTTGTCTTTTCGAGCAGTGCCGGCAGCAACGCGCGCCCGGCGCGTGACGCACGCCCTTCGTCAATACGACTGCCGCTCGAGCTTGATTTCCTGCAGGATCGTCGTCGCGATTTCCTCGATCGACTTGTGCGTCGACGACAGCCATTTGACGCATTCGCGCCGCATCATCGCTTCCGCCTCGTTGATTTCGTAGCGGCAGTTCTCGGGCGCCGCGTACTTGCTGCCGGGGCGGCGCTCGTTGCGGATCTCCGAGAGGCGCATCGGATCGATCGACAGCCCGAACAGCTTGTCGCGATGCGGATTGAGCGGCGTGGGCAGCTTGCCGCGCTCGAAGTCTTCCGGAATCAGCGGATAGTTCGCCGCCTTCACGCCATACTGCATCGCGAGATACAGGCTCGTCGGCGTCTTGCCGCTGCGCGACACGCCGATCAGGATCACGTCGGCGTCGGCGAGGTTGCGGTTCGACTGGCCGTCGTCGTGCGCGAGCGAGAAGTTGATCGCCTCGATCCTCGTCTTGTATTCCTCGGTGTCCGCGTTCTGGTGAACGCGGCCCATCGCATGACTCGACTTCAACTGCAGTTCCTGCTCGAGCGGTTCGACGAAGCGCTGGAACATGTCGAGCACGAGCGCGTTCGAACGCTTGACGATCTCGTTCGATTCGCCGTCGACGAGCGTCGTGAACACGATCGGCCGGCGGCCGTCGTGCTGCGCGGCCTCGTTGATCTTCTGGATGGTGCCGTACGCCTTCTCGATCGAATCGATGAACGGCACGCGCACGAGCCGGAATTTCTGATCGAACTGGGACAGGATCGAATGCGCGAAGGTTTCGGCGGTGATCCCGGTGCCGTCGGAGACGATGAATACGGTTGGAAGCATGAATCGAAGAATGCGTCGAGCGTGTGCGTGGCGGCCGCGCGCGGCCGGAAAGCGGTCATTTTAGCAGGCGCGGGCGCGCGGCCTGGCGCGGCGCATCGCGTTGCGCCGCGCGCCCTCGCTTGCGGCGCGCAGCATCGCCGCCGGCTTCGCGCTATGCTCGTGCGGCGCCGCGCGAGCGGCGCTCCGCTCGTCGAACGACCCAGGAGCCATGACCGTGAACAAGAGACTCGTCGGCGCCGTGCTCGTCGCGCTCGCGCTGGCCGGCCGCGCGGCCGCGCAAACCCTGCCGCTGCCCGGCGGCCTGATCGACCTCGGCAGCCGCGCCGGCGAGCAGATGCTGGCCGAGAGCGGCGCACGCAGCGCATACGCGTCGCTCGGCAGCCACTTCGTCACGCAGAAGACCCAGAGCTATTGCGGCGTCGCGTCGCTCGTGATGGTGCTGAACGCGCTGCGCGTGCCGGCGCCCGCCGCCGAGCAATATCCGCCGTTCCACTATTTCACGCAGGACAACGTGCTCAACGATGCGACCGAGAAGATTCGTCCGCGCGAGCTGATCGAGCGGCACGGCATGACGCTCGATCAGCTCGGCGCGCTCGCGAACGCGCTCGGCGCGAGCGGCGACGTGCGCCATGCATCCGACGTGTCGGTCGACGCGTTTCGCGCGGACGCGGTCGCGCATCTCGGCCGGCCGGGGCGCTACGTGCTCGTCAACTACCTGAGAAGCCGCCTCGGCCAGCGGACGGGCGGCCACATCTCGCCGCTCGGCGCGTACGATGCCGCAGCCGACCGCTTCCTGATCCTCGACGTGTCCCGCTACAAGTACCCGCCCGTCTGGGTGACGACGGCCGACCTGTACGCGGCGATGAACACGCCCGATGCGGACAGCGGCGGCCGCAGCCGCGGCTATGTGCTGATCGACGGGGCGGCAGGCGGGAGGTGATATCCGGGGCCAGACTGGAACTCGGAACCTGACGGCTGACACCGGACACATCGAGCACTCTCCTCACCGCACCGCCAAACGCCGGCCTCCTTGAGGCAGCACGGAAATCGGCGGTTCGGCGAGCGCGCCCGCGCCGACGACGCGCGCCGGCGCGCCGCGCGTCGAAACCGCGCGCTAGAGCACCATTGCGAGCGGGTTGCGCCACATCCGTTGGCCGGCACGGTAGAATAGCGGCAACCTGTTGGATAAGCCCTTGCGGCTGATGCGCGGCGCGGCCGCGTTTCGGGTCGCGATGCGCTACGGATTCCCGGCAAGTTCGGCGATTTGTCTGCTTTTTCGCCTTTCTGCCGGGATTTTTTGCAAGCGCGCCGGAATCGTCCCCGCCCCGCGAAGGCTTATCCGACAGGTTGTGCAAAGCGCGTCCCGCTTTTTGCAGGCGGCCGCGCTCCGAGCCCATTGCACGATCGAGCATTTTTTCACACTTAGGGGCTTGTATGACTAACGCAGCAAACGTCGCAAAGGATCAGGCGTATGTAATTCCGTTCGAGCAGTTGCGAATGACCGATGTCGAAATCGTCGGCGGCAAGAATGCGTCGCTCGGCGAGATGATCAGCCAACTGGCCGAGGCAGGCGTGCGCGTGCCCACCGGTTTCGCAACGACCGCGCTCGCGTTCCGCAATTTTCTCCAGCACAACAACCTCACCGAACGCATTGCGCAACGTCTCGAGTCGCTCGACATCGACGACGTGAAGGCGCTCGCCGAAGCCGGCGCCGAGATCCGCAAGTGGATCGTCGACGCGCCGCTGCAGCCGCGCCTCGAGCAGGAAATCCGCGCACAGTTCGAGATCCTGAAGAACGGCTCGCCGGGCGAGCTGTCGTTTGCCGTGCGCTCGTCCGCCACTGCGGAAGACCTGCCCGACGCATCGTTCGCCGGTCAGCAGGAGTCGTATCTGAACGTCGTCGGCATCGAGGACGTGCTCGATCGGATGAAGCACGTGTTCGCGTCGCTGTACAACGACCGCGCGATCTCGTATCGCGTGCACAAGGGCTTCACGCATGCCGAGGTTGCGCTGTCGGCGGGCGTGCAGCGGATGGTGCGCTCGGACGTCGGCGCGGCCGGCGTGATGTTCACGATCGACACCGAATCGGGCTTCAAGGACGCCGTGTTCATCACGTCGAGCTACGGCCTCGGCGAAACCGTCGTGCAGGGCGCGGTGAACCCGGACGAGTTCTATGTGTTCAAGACCACGCTCGCGCAGGGCAAGTACCCGATCATCCGCCGCTCGATCGGCTCGAAGCTGATCAAGATGGAGTTCACGCAGCCGGGCGAGCCGGGCCGCGTGAAGACGGTCGACGTGCCGCACGAGCAGCGCAACCGCTATTCGATCACCGACGACGACGTGATCGAGCTCGCGAAGTACGCGGTCATCATCGAGAAGCACTACCAGCGCCCGATGGACATCGAGTGGGGCAAGGACGGCCGCGACGGCAAGATCTTCATCCTGCAGGCGCGCCCTGAAACGGTGAAGAGCCAGGCGCACGGCAAGATCGAGCAGCGCTTCAAGCTGAAGGGCCAGTCGCAGGTGCTCGCGACGGGCCGCGCGATCGGCCAGAAGATCGGCGCGGGTCCCGTGCGCGTGATCCAGGATCCGTCGGAGATGGAGCGCGTGCAGCCGGGCGACGTGCTCGTCGCCGACATGACCGACCCGAACTGGGAGCCGGTGATGAAGCGCGCGTCCGCGATCGTCACGAACCGCGGCGGCCGCACCTGCCACGCGGCGATCATCGCGCGCGAACTGGGCGTGCCGGCGGTGGTCGGCTGCGGCGACGCGACCAACGTGCTGAAGGACGGCTCGCTCGTTACAGTGTCGTGCGCGGAAGGCGACGAAGGCAAGATCTACGACGGCCTGCTCGAGACCGAGGTGTCCGAGGTGCAGCGCGGCGAACTGCCGCCCGTTGCGGTCAAGATCATGATGAACGTCGGCAATCCGCAGCTCGCGTTCGACTTCTCGCAATTGCCGAACGCGGGCGTCGGCCTCGCGCGCCTCGAGTTCATCATCAACAACAACATCGGCGTGCACCCGAAGGCGATCCTCGAGTACCCGAACGTCGACGCGGACCTGAAGAAGGCGGTCGAGAGCGTTGCGCGCGGCCACGCGTCGCCGCGCGCGTTCTACGTGGACAAGCTGACGGAAGGCATCGCGACGATCGCTGCGGCGTTCTATCCGAAGCCCGTGATCGTGCGCCTGTCCGACTTCAAGTCGAACGAGTACAAGAAGCTGATCGGCGGCTCGCGCTACGAGCCGGATGAGGAAAACCCGATGCTGGGCTTCCGCGGCGCATCGCGCTACATCGCGGAGGACTTCGCGCAGGCGTTCGAGATGGAGTGCGTCGCGCTCAAGCGCGTTCGCGACGAAATGGGCCTGACCAACGTCGAGATCATGGTGCCGTTCGTGCGCACGGTGAAGCAGGCGGAGCGCGTCGTCGGCCTGCTCGGGAAGTTCGGCCTGAAGCGCGGCGACAACGGCCTGCGCCTCATCATGATGTGCGAAGTGCCGTCGAACGCGATTCTCGCCGAAGAGTTCCTGCAACACTTCGACGGCTTCTCGATCGGCTCGAACGACCTGACGCAACTCACGCTCGGCCTCGACCGCGACTCGGGCATGGAACTGCTCGCCGTCGACTTCGACGAGCGCGATCCGGCCGTGAAGTTCATGTTGAAGCGCGCGATCGACACCTGCCGCAAGCTCGACAAGTACGTCGGCATCTGCGGTCAGGGCCCGTCCGATCACCCGGATTTCGCGAAGTGGCTCGCCGACGAAGGCATCGCGTCGATCTCGCTGAACCCGGACACGGTCATCGAGACGTGGCAGGCGCTCGCCGCAAAGCAGTAATTCGCGGTAATCGCCGGTCCGGGCGGCCATCGGCCAATTGCCGTCCGGATGAAGGCAATTTGCAAGGTTCATGCTATAAACACCCCGGTAACGCCGGGGTGTTTTTCTTTGCGCAACGGGAGGCGCGATGGTATCGGGGCAGTTTTTCTGGTGGATCGGCGTCGGTGTGTTCGTCGTCGCGGAACTGCTGACGGGAACGTTCTACCTGCTGATGATCGCGCTCGGCTTTTTCGCGGGCGGCCTCGTGCATCTCGCGGGCGCGCCCGCCGCCTGGCAGTTCGCCGCAGCGGCGCTCGTCGCGATCGTCGCCGTGATTGCGTTGAGGCGCTCGGGGCTCGGCCGCAAGCAGAAGCGCGACGCCTCCGCGAATCCCGACGTCAACATCGATATCGGCGCGACGATCGCGGTCAGGCATTGGCACGATCGCCGGGCGCGTGCGCAGTATCGGGGCGCGCAGTGGGACGTCGAGCTCGCCGCCGGCGAGCGCGAGGACGCGCATCTGTACGAGGTGCGCGCGGTGCGCGGCAACTGCCTGATCGTTGCCGCGAAGCCGTCGGCTTAACCGTGCGCGTTGTCGTGCGCGTTTTTGCGCTTATATTTGCGCTCGTATCCGCGCGTTCGGCTTTCACATTCCAACCAGGAGGACTTGTTTCATGGATTCGTTGATCGTCTGGGCGGTGCTGCTCGTCATCGCTTTCGTGATCGTGTCGCAGACGGTGAAGATCGTGCCGCAGCAGCACGCGTGGGTGCTCGAGCGCTTCGGCCGCTATCACGCGACGCTGTCGCCGGGCCTGAACATCGTGCTGCCGTTCGTCGACCGGATCGCGTACCGGCACGTGCTGAAGGAGATCCCGCTCGACGTGCCGAGCCAGATCTGCATCACGCGCGACAACACGCAGTTGCAGGTCGACGGCGTGCTGTACTTCCAGGTCACCGATCCGATGAAGGCGTCGTACGGTTCGAGCAACTTCGTGCTCGCGATCACGCAGCTCGCGCAGACCACGCTGCGCTCGGTGATCGGCAAGCTCGAGCTCGACAAGACCTTCGAGGAGCGCGATTTCATCAATCACAGCATCGTGTCGGCGCTCGACGAGGCGGCGTCGAACTGGGGCGTGAAGGTGCTGCGCTACGAGATCAAGGATCTGACGCCGCCCAAGGAGATCCTGCACGCGATGCAGGCGCAGATCACCGCGGAGCGCGAGAAGCGCGCGCTGATCGCCGCGTCCGAAGGGCGCAAGCAGGAGCAGATCAACCTCGCGTCGGGCGCGCGCGAGGCGGCGATCCAGAAGTCGGAAGGCGAGAGGCAGGCGGCGATCAACCAGGCGCAGGGCGAGGCGGCCGCGATTCTCGCGGTGGCCGAGGCGAACGCGCAGGCGATTCAGAAGATTGCGCAGGCGATCCAGTCGCAGGGCGGGATGGACGCGGTGAACCTGAAGGTCGCCGAGCAATACGTCGGCGCGTTCGGCAACCTCGCGAAGACGGGCAACACGCTGATCGTGCCGTCGAACCTGTCGGATCTGAGCACGGCGATCGCGTCGGCGCTGACGATCGTGAACCGCGGCGCGCCGGGCGCGGCCGGCCTGGGCGCGAGCAAGGGCTGAGCGCGGCGCGGATCGAGTGAGGACTCGAATGAAGAAACGGCCCGCTTCGAATCGATCGAAGCAGGCCGTTTCGATTTCGGCGCGGCTCGTGCAGTTCAGTTCGTGCGGCGCGTGCGGCAAAACGTCGCGCGTCACGTGGCCGACCGCATGATTCGCGCCTTCTCGCGTTCCCAATCGCGCTTCTTCTCGGTTTCGCGCTTGTCGTGCAGCTTCTTGCCCTTCGCCAGGCCGATCTCGCATTTCACGCGACCGCCCTTGTAGTGGAAGTTCAGCGGCACGAGCGTGTAGCCGCGCTGCTCGACCTTGCCGATCAGCTTTTTGATCTCGTCGCGATGCAGCAGCAGCTTGCGGGTGCGGACGGGATCGGGCTTGATGTGCGTCGAGGCCTCGGGCAGCGGGCTGATGTGCGTGCCGATCAGGAAGATCTCCGCGTTCTTCACGACGACGTAGCCTTCCTTGATCTGGCCGCGCCCGGCGCGCAGCGCCTTGACCTCCCACCCCTCGAGCACGAGCCCCGCTTCATAGCGTTCTTCGATGTGGTAATCGAAGAACGCTTTTCTATTGTCGATGATGCTCATGAAGGGAAATGGCCAACTCGTTTAAAATCACGATTTTAGCAAAGCGGGGCGGCGTTGGCCCGGCTTGCTCGTTTACCTTTGCGATGCCGCGCGATTTATGGCAGATGTCCAGAAAACCGTATTGATCCGCCATTCGGCGGAACAGATGTTCGACCTCGTCACCGACGTGGCCGATTACCCGAACTTCCTGCCCTGGTGCGGCGGCGTCGAGATTCGCCGCCGCGACGAAACCGGGATGGAGGCGCGGATCGACATCAATTTCAAGGGCATCAAGCAGCATTTCGCGACCCACAACACGCAACAGCGCCCGACCCGGATCGACATGGAGTTCGCCGACGGGCCGTTTCGCAAGTTCACCGGCTACTGGCGCTTCACGCCGCTGCGCGCGGACGCGTGCAAGATCGAGTTCGCGCTGCACTACGAGTTCTCGAGCATCATCCTCGAGAAGATCATCGGTCCCGTGTTCACGCACATCGCGAATACGTTCGTCGAATCGTTCGTGAAGCGCGCCGATCAGCGCTACGGCAAGGGGTGACGCACATGCCGAAGGTTCAGGTCTGCTATGCGCTGCCCGAGCGGCAGACGCTCGTCGCCGTCGACGTGCCGGCCGGCGCGACCGTGCGCGACGCGATCCTCGCGAGCGGCGTGCTCGCGCTGCATCCCGACGTCGACCTCGCGACGCTGAAGACGGGCATTTTCGGCAAGCTCGCGCCGCTCGACGCACCCGTCGCCGACGGCGATCGCGTCGAGCTCTACCGGCCGCTCATCGTCGATCCGAAGGTTGCGCGGCAGCGCCGCGTCGACAAGACCCGCCGCGAGGGATCAATCGAGGGCCGCAAGTGGCTGCCGAAGGATTCGCGCTGAGCGGCGCGCAGCGTGGGCGATTCGCCTGACGAAATCCGTCGCCGCCTATTCGTCAAGGCTATCGTCAACGCGTTTCGCCGAGCGGTCCGGCCAAACATCCGATGAAATGCGCGGCGTCCGCGCTCAGTGCGCGCCGAGGTTCGCGTTGAGCGGATCGTCGGCCGCGCGCTTGTCGCCGTGCCGGCGCACCGACCCGTAGACGCCCGCGAGCAGCAGCACGAGCGCCGCGATCTCGAGCGCGCGCGGCAACCGGTGATCGAAGACGAAGCCGTACAGCAGCGCGAAAACGGTTTCGAACACGATCAACTGGCCCGATAGCGTGAGCGGCAGCCGCTTCGACGCCGCGTTCCACAGCCCGTTGCCGAGCCACGATGCGCCGATCGCGAGGCCGAGATTCAGCAGCCAGAACAACTGCCAGCGCGATGCGGGCAGCGCGGGCTGCAGCGCGCCGGCCGGCAGCGCGGCGATGCCGATCCAGCACAGCCCGCCGATCAGGCCCGTGACGACGCCCCACAGCACCGACCATTCGTTGCCGTCGAAATGGTGATGGCGTTGCAGATAGCGGGCGTTCGCGACCGCGTACCACGTCCAGCTCGCGAGCGCGCCCGCCGCGCATGCGATGCCGGCGAGCTTTTGCGCGAGCGTCGTCGCGTGCGCGGCTTCGGACGTGAACAGATCGACGTTGATGCACACGATGCCGGCGATGACGAGCGCGAGCGGACCCGCGAGCCGCTTGAGCGGCACCGCGCCGTAGTCGCCCAGGCCCGCGAGCGTGACGGTGACGGGCAGCACGCCGACGATCAGCGAACTGGGCGCGATGCCGATCAGGTGCACGGCGCTCGACAGCAGCATGTAGTACGCGACGTTGCCGACGAGCGCGAGCTTCACGAGCGCGACGAGATCGTCGCGCGTGAGGCGCGCGGCGAGCGAGCGGGCGGCCGGCAGCGCGGCCGCGAGCGATACGAGGCCGTACATCGCGTAGCGGCCGACGCTCAGCAACAGCGGCGAGAAATCGGTCAGGAGCCGCGGCACGAGAAACACCATTCCCCACAAGGCGCCTGCCAATACGCCATATACCACACCGCGCCGCATCGAATTCTCCGACCATTCCACTGACGAGCGCGCATCATAGCGGTGCGGGGCGGTGTTCGTCTTGTTCATTCCTGCACTCGGCCGATGCGGCGCGTCGGCCGGGGGCGCGCATTGCCGCGGCTACGCGTCGGCCGAGCCGGCGGCGCGCCCGGTGTCGCCGCGAGTCGCGGCGTCGCGCGCGTGGCGGCGGACGGCCCGCACTTTTCCGCTGTTTCCGCCGCCGCAGTAGAACCGGTCGCCGCCGTCGGATTCGAGCCCCGATACGCCGACGCCCGCCGGCATCCCGAGCGCCTCCAGCACGTCGCCCGTTCGCGGATCGACGCGGCGCAGCTCGCTCTCGTCGTTTTCCCACGTGCCATGCCAGAGCTCGCCGTCGACCCACGTGACGCCGGTGACGAAGCGGTTCGATTCGATCGTCCGAAGAATCGCGCCCGTTTCGGGATCGATCTGATGAATCCGGCGTTCGCGATACTGGCCGACCCAGAGCGCGCCCTCGGCCCACGCGAGCCCGGAGTCGCCGCCGCCGGGCGCGGGAATCGTCGCGAGCACGCGGCCCGTGTCCGGGTCGATCTTGTGAATGCGGTCCTCCGCGATCTGATACAGATGCCGGCCGTCGAACGCGGTGCCGGCGTGCGCGGCGACGTCGATCGAGTGCAGCGCCGTTCCGCTCGCCGGGTCGAGCGCGTTCAGCCTGTCGCCGGATGCGAACCATACCCGGTGGCCGTCGTATGTGACGCCGTGCACGCCGTCGACGCCCGGAAACGGGCCGTATTCCCGAATGATTTCGGCGGTCGATCGCTTCATGTCCGTCTCCCGGTTGCTCGATGGCGTCATCCTAATCGCCCGGCAGCGGCGCGGGGAGTAACAAGGTCGTCGCGAATCCCGGCACGGGCGGAGTCGTCCAGCGGCGCGCGCGGCCGCGGCCGAACGACTGCGCCTTGCCGGCCGTCGCGAGCGCGTCGAGCGAGCGCTGCACGGTGCGCTGGCTCGCGCCGAGCGCGAGCGCAAGCGCGGAGCTCGACCACGACTCGCCGTCGGCGAGGAGGGCGAGTACCGTCGCGTGCGCGTCTTCGACCGGGCGTGCGAGCACGGCCACGTCGCGCGCCGTGCACGGCGTCAGCGCGAATCCCCGCTTCGTCGCGCGAATGTCGGCCAGTTCGCCGAGCAGCGCGCGCAGCCGTCCGATCTCGACGCGCAGGCGCGCGCGATGCGATTCGTCGATGCGCTTCGCGCGGAACGCGCGGGCGACGAGCGCCTCGCGCGGCACGTCGTCCGGCCAGGCTTCGCCGAGCGCGCGGGCGAGCGCGAACAGGACGGGGCGTCTCGCGAGCGGGACCGTCGTGCGCGCGTCGTGCACGACGTGACGGCACGCGTCGACGACGAGCGACGTCGACGTGCGCCATGCCTCGACGTCGTCGAGCCGCAGCGCGCGTGTTTCGCCGCGCGTGATGAGGCGCGCGGCGGGCGTGTCGAGGGCGCGAAACGCATGTTCGACTTCGGCCGCGAGCGCGGGAATGCCGGCGACGCGCGCCGCGCGTTCGGCGCGGGCGAGCGCCGCGCGCGCGGGTTTCGTCTCGATGCGCCGCAGCGCGATGCCCGCGACGATCAGCTCGTGGGCGGCCTGCAAGGCGGGCGGGCAGGCGGCGGCATCGAGCGTGGCGAGCATGCGCTCGGCCTCGCCGACGCGGCCGATCAGCAACAGGCGACGGACCGCGAGATACCGCGCGTGCGCGGCGTTGACGCGGTCGCCATGCGCATCGAGCGTCGCGCGCGCCGCGTCGAGCGCCTTCTCGGGCCAGCCGAGCTCGCGCGATGCGAGCGCGATCTCGGCTTCGGCGACGACGCATCGCGCACGGGCGAGCGCCTCCTTCGGGCCGAATGCGCGGGCCGCGCGCCGCACGAGCGCCTTCGCCCGGACGAAATCGCCGAGCTGCGCCATCGCGACGCCGCGCAGCGCGAGCGCGGGCGCATCGTCGCGCAGCGCGACGCGGTTCAGCGCGCCGAGCGGATCACCCGCCGCGAGCGCGCGCGCCGCGGCCGTGATCAGCGAGTCCATCGGAATCCCGCCACACTTGTCACTCCCACCGTTCGAAGCACGCGACTAATCTACCACCACGCGATCAAGCAACCCGCGCGCCGGATCGCGGACCGATCGAGCGGCGCGCGGCGCAGACGAAAAGGAGGGACGAACGATGACGACACACACGATCGGCACGCGCGACGAATGGCTCGCCGCGCGGCTCGAACTGCTCGATGCGGAAAAGGCGCACACGCGGCGCGGCGACGCGCTCGCGCGGCAGCGCGCGGCGTTGCCGTGGGTGCGCGTCGACAAGGCGTATCGATTCGACACCGACGAGGGCGACGCATCGCTCGCGGAGCTTTTCCGCGGCCGCTCGCAACTGCTCGTCTACCACTTCATGTTCGGCCCCGACTACACGGCGGGATGCCCGTCGTGCTCGGCGATCGCGGACGGCTTCGACGGCTTCGTCGTCCACCTCGCGCATCACGACGTCACGCTCGCGGCGGTGTCGCGCGCGCCGCTCGCGAAGCTGCAGGCGTACCGGAAGCGCATGGGATGGACGTTTCCGTGGGCGTCGTCGCGCGACAGCGACTTCAACTACGACTTCAACGTGTCGTTTACTGACGCGCAGCAGCGCAACGGGCGCGTCGAATACAACTACCGGCGCGGCGGCCACGCGATGGACGCGACGCCCGCGCCTGCGCCCGTTGCCGAATTCGCGGCCACCTGCGGGACCGACGCGCGCACGTACGCGCGCGAGCGGCCGGGGATGAGCGCGTTCGTGCTCGAGGACGGCGCCGTCTATCACACGTATTCGACGTACGCGCGCGGGCTGGACGGACTCTGGGGCATGTACCAGTGGCTCGACCGCGCGCCGAAGGGGCGCAACGAAACGGGCGTGTGGTGGCGTCGCCATGACGAGTACGACGGGCGCTGACGGCGCGCGCCGGGGCGTATCCGCGGCGCTGTTGATTGCGCTGTTGGTTGCGGCGGAGGCGGCGCTCGGATGGCTTGCACCGACGCCCTCGACGGGCGAGACACCGATGCCCGGCGGCTGGATGTTGTCGGCGATGTGGACGCGGCTGTGCGGACGGACGTGGGGCGGCTCGGCGGCGTCGTTCGTCGGCATGTGGATCACGATGATGGCGGCGATGATGCTGCCGTCGTTCGCGCCGATGCTGTGGCGCGGCGGGCGATCCGTCCGGCGGCTGGGCCTCGCGGGCGGGGCGCGCGCCGGGCTGCGGGCCGCGTCGGTCGCCGCGGGGTACGGTTTCGTGTGGGCCGTGGCCGGCCTCGCTGTCCATGCGCTCGGCGCGGCGCTGGCGGCGCTCGAGTTGCGCATGCCGGCGCTCGCCCGCGCGGCTCCGGCCGCGGGCGGCGCGATCGTGCTCGGCGCGGGCGCGCTTCAGTTCACCGCGTGGAAGGCGCGCCATCTGGCGTGCTGCCGCGATGCGGCGCGTTGCGGCGGTCCGTCGCCGGCGAGCGTTGGCGCGGCGTGGCGACAGGGTGTGCGCTTCGGCGTTCGCTGCTGTTGCTGTAGCGCGGGCCTCACCACGAGCCTCCTCGTCGCCGGGATCATGGATTGGCGCGCGATGGCCGCCGTGACCGCCGCGATCGCCGTCGAGCGCCTCGCGCCGGCGGGCGAGCGCGCTGCGCGCATGATCGGCGGGGGCGTCGCCGCGATGGGCGCGGTCATGGTCGCGCGTGCGGCGGGCCTGGGTTGACGTCGCGTGCGATGGGCGCGGCGCGTCCGACGCATCCGGCACATTTCTGCCATTCGGCGCGAACCCGCGCGATGCCGGCCGAAACGAAACCGGCTCGAAAACGACTCGAACTGGAATCCGAGCAATTCGGGGGGCAAACGGCGAGCAAGCGGGAGAAACGGCTAAGCCGTTGTTCGTGTTGTGAAAATTAGCCGGGCATCGCGTATAATTCGCTTTTGCGCCTATAGGATTTGCCATGCGTCTGATCCAAAAAGCACTCACGTTCGATGACGTGCTCCTCGTCCCGGCGTTCTCCGACGTTCTGCCGCGCGACACCAGCCTCAAGACCCAACTGACTCGCCACATCTCCCTGAACATGCCGCTCGTGTCCGCCGCAATGGACACGGTCACCGAAGGCCGTCTCGCGATCGCGATGGCGCAGCAAGGCGGCGTCGGCATCGTCCACAAGAATCTCACCCCCGTCGAGCAGGCGCGCGAGGTCGCGAAGGTCAAGCGCTTCGAATCGGGCGTCGTGCGCGATCCGATCACCGTCCCGCCGAGCATGAAGGTGCGCGACGTGATCGCGCTGTCGCGCCAGCACGGCATCTCGGGCTTCCCGGTCGTCGAAGGTCCGAAGCTCGTCGGCATCGTGACGAACCGCGATCTGCGCTTCGAAACCCGCCTCGACGAGCCGGTCAAGTCGATCATGACGCCGCGCGAGCGTCTCGTGACGGTTGTCGAAGGCACGCCGCTCGCCGAGGCGAAGGCGCTGATGCACAGCCATCGCCTCGAACGCGTGCTCGTCGTCAACGCGGCGTTCGAGCTGCGCGGCCTGATGACGGTCAAGGACATCACGAAGCAGACCGAGCACCCGGAAGCGTGCAAGGACGAGCACGGCAAGCTGCGCGCGGGCGCGGCGGTCGGCGTCGGTCCGGACAACGAGGAGCGTGTCGAGCTGCTCGTGCAGGCGGGCGTCGACGTGATCGTCGTCGATACCGCGCACGGCCACAGCAAGGGCGTGCTCGAGCGCGTGCGCTGGGTCAAGCAGAACTTCCCGAAGGTCGAAGTGATCGGCGGCAACATCGCGACCGCGGCCGCTGCGAAGGCGCTCGTCGAATACGGCGCGGACGCGGTGAAGGTCGGCATCGGCCCGGGCTCGATCTGCACGACGCGGATCGTCGCGGGCGTCGGCGTGCCGCAGATCAGCGCGATCGCGAACGTGTCGGACGCGCTGCGCGGCACTGGCGTGCCGTGCATCGCCGACGGCGGCATCCGTTTCTCGGGCGACGTGTCGAAGGCGCTTGCCGCCGGCGCGAACGCGGTGATGATGGGCAGCATGTTCGCCGGCACGGAAGAAGCGCCGGGCGACGTGTTCCTGTATCAGGGCCGCCAGTACAAGTCGTATCGCGGCATGGGCTCGGTCGGCGCGATGAAGGACGGCGCGGCGGACCGCTACTTCCAGGACAACTCCGCGAACATCGACAAGCTCGTGCCGGAAGGCATCGAAGGCCGCGTCGCGTACAAGGGCTCGGTCAACGCGATCCTCTTCCAGTTGATCGGCGGCGTGCGCGCGAGCATGGGCTACTGCGGCTGCAAGACGATCGCCGAGCTGCACGACAAGGCCGAGTTCGTCCAGATCACCGCGGCCGGCATGCGCGAGTCGCACGTGCACGACGTGCAGATCACGAAGGAAGCCCCCAACTATCACGTGGACTGATCGCCGATGAAACCGTTGCTGCGCGCCGTTCTCCTGATCGATGCCGTACTGCTTGCCGCTTTCGGCGCGCTGTTCGTGCTGACCCCGTGGAAAGCGCTGTATGACGCGCTGCAACTCGTCACCGTCGATCCCGCGATGGTCGGCCAGGCGTTCGGCATCGCGCTCCTCGGGCTCGCATGGCTGTCCGCGCACGCGGCTTTCAACGGCGATCTGACTGCGGGCGTCGCGCGCGCGGTCGGGCACGTGAACTGGCTCACGGGCGTCGTGATGTTCGTGTGGCTGCTCGCGATTCGCTCGCCGCAGTTGTCGTCGTTCGGTCAATTCGTGTCGGTCGTCGCGGGGGCCGTGCTGCTCGTGGTCGGTCTCGGCGGCGTGCGGCTCGCGGCCGCGGTGCGGCGGCGCGAGAAGGCGCAGGTGGCGCAGGCGGGCGAGGCGCGCGTCGCGTCGAAGCGCGCTTCGGAGCCGGCCGTGACGCCGCCCGCCGCCGCGCGGATCGAGCCGGACGTGTCGCGCGCGGATGCAGTGGCCGGATCGTCGGGCGCCGCATCGGCAACGAGCGCCGCGCCGGCCGCGGCGAGCGAGTTCGGCGACACGGCGCGACCGCCGTCGCAACCGTGACCGGCCCGGCTTTCCCGACTGTCAGGCCACCGCGCTTCGCGGCGGCGCGATCGCCCGGATACGTGTTCGATGCAGCGCCTCGTGCGCTGCTTTTGTTATTCCATTGTTCTTTTCTCCGTCCGCTGCCATGCACGACAAAATCCTGATTCTCGACTTCGGTTCGCAAGTCACCCAACTGATCGCGCGGCGCGTCCGCGAAGCGCACGTCTACTGCGAGATCCATCCGAACGACGTCTCCGACGACTTCGTCCGCGAATTCGCACCGAAGGGCGTGATTCTGTCCGGCAGCCACGCGAGCACCTATGAGGACCATCAACTGCGCGCGCCGCAGGCGGTGTGGGATCTCGGCGTGCCCGTGCTCGGCATTTGCTACGGAATGCAGACGATGGCCGTGCAACTGGGCGGCAAGGTCGAGTGGAGCGATCATCGCGAGTTCGGCTATGCGGAAGTGCGCGCGCACGGCCACACGCGCCTGCTCGACGGCATCCAGGACTTCGCGACGCCGGAAGGCCATGGAATGCTGAAGGTGTGGATGAGCCACGGCGACAAGGTCGCCGAGATGCCGCCGGGCTTCGCGCTGATGGCGTCGACGCCGAACTGCCCGATCGCCGGCATGGCCGACGAGGCGCGCGGTTACTACGCGGTGCAGTTCCACCCGGAAGTCACGCACACGGTGCAGGGCCGCAAGCTGCTCGAGCGCTTCGTGCTCGACATCGCGGGCGCTGCGCCCGACTGGATCATGCGCGACCACATCGAAGAGGCGGTCTCGCGAATTCGCGAGCAGGTCGGCGACGAGGAAGTGATCCTCGGTCTGTCGGGCGGCGTGGATTCGAGCGTCGCGGCGGCGCTGATCCACCGTGCGATCGGCGATCAGTTGACTTGCGTGTTCGTCGACCATGGCCTGCTGCGCCTGAACGAAGGCAAGATGGTGCTCGACATGTTCGAGGGCCGGCTGCATGCGAAGGTCGTCCACGTCGACGCGTCCGAGCAATTCCTCGGCCATCTCGCGGGCGTCACCGATCCGGAGCGCAAGCGCAAGATCATCGGCCGCGAGTTCGTCGAAGTGTTCCAGGCCGAGGCGAAGAAGCTGACGAACGCGAAGTGGCTTGCGCAAGGGACGATCTATCCGGACGTGATCGAATCGGGCGGCGCGAAGACGAAAAAGGCGACGACGATCAAGAGCCATCACAACGTCGGCGGCCTGCCGGAAACGCTCGGCCTGAAGCTGCTCGAGCCGCTGCGCGATCTGTTCAAGGACGAAGTGCGTGAACTCGGCGTTGCGCTTGGCCTGCCGGAAGAGATGGTGTATCGCCATCCGTTCCCGGGCCCGGGCCTCGGCGTGCGAATCCTCGGCGAAGTGAAGCGCGACTACGCGGACCTGCTGCGCCGCGCGGACGCGATCTTCATCGAAGAGCTCCGCGGGACGTTGGCGACCGAGCAGGATGCGGCGGCGGGTCTTTGCGAGCCCTCGCAGGTCGGCAGGAGCTGGTACGACCTGACGAGCCAGGCGTTCGCGGTGTTCCTGCCGGTGAAGTCGGTCGGCGTGATGGGCGACGGCCGCACGTACGACTACGTGGCCGCGCTGCGCGCCGTGCAGACGACCGACTTCATGACCGCGCACTGGGCGCATCTGCCGTATGCGCTGCTCGGCCGCGCGTCGAACCGGATCATCAACGAAGTGCGCGGCATCAACCGGGTCGTGTATGACGTGTCGGGCAAGCCGCCGGCGACGATCGAGTGGGAGTGAGGATTTTAAAAGTTCCCTTTTGAATCAATGTGTTGAGGTGGTTGATAAATTACGGGCGCTCGATTCTAAATTGCCGGATGACGGTATTTCGACCCGGGCGGTACAGCAGACGCTTGGCTTGTCGGCTTGCGGGTATCGCAGGGAATCAGGATTGCCGCAGGGTTCGGAATGAAGCGTCAAGACCGGTGTCTATCAACCCATGAACACCCGGAAGTTATGAAAAGCAAGCGCATTGTTGCCAAGCCGGCTAAAGCCCTGAAGCTTTCTCGTACTCACGCCCCGGATCACATGCCCCCCGCTGACTGGCAGCGCGCCTTGCGTCGCCAGTTCGGGCGCGAGCAGGTTTTCAGCCTGGAGAATCTCGGAACGGAGCCGTTTTTCTCGGAGTTTCGTGTCGGTAATCCAGAGTCGAAATCCAGTTATCGTGTGGCAATCCGCGGGACACGGCCCGGCGACAACTTCTGTGCCTGTCCTGACTATGCGACCAACGAATTGGGTACCTGCAAGCATATCGAATTCACACTGTCCAGACTGGTAAGAAAACGCGGTGCCAAGGCGGTGTTTGCCCGCGGCTACGAGCCGGCGTTCTCGGAACTGTATCTGCGCAACGATGGCGGGCGAACGATCCGTTTTCGCGCCGGCACAGATTGTCCGCCGAGGGTGGTGAAGGCTGCCGCGATGTTGTTCGACGTGTCTGATGGGTGGCGGTTACCGGAAGCTCGTTTCGACGATCTGGGTCGGTTTCTCGCCGACGCGGCGAAGACAGGTCACGAATTGCGCGCCTACGACGACGCGCTCGATTTCGTCGCAGGCCGCAACGATGCGTCGCGTCGCGCCACGGCGCTGACTGCCGCGTTCCCGCGTGGGGCGGCCGACCCGCTGCTGAAGAGGCTGCTCAAGGTGCCGCTTTACCCCTATCAGGCCGAAGGCGCGTTGTTTGCCGTGCGCGCCGGGCGGGCCCTGATCTGCGACGAAATGGGCTTGGGCAAGACGGTTCAGGCGATTGCGGCAGCGGAGATTCTGACGCGGCATTTCGGTGTGTCGAAGGTACTCGTGGTCTGCCCGACTTCGCTCAAGTATCAGTGGCAGAGCGAGATTCTTCGCTTTTCCGGCCGGGCGTCGCGTGTAGTCGCAGGCAGTCTCGTCGAGAGGCAGAACGAATACGCCGAGGAAGACTTTTGCAAGATCACCAACTACGAGAAGCTGAAATCCGACCTTGACATGATCTCCGCATGGGAACCGGAGCTTGTGATCGTGGACGAAGCACAGCGCATCAAGAACTGGAACACCATCGCGGCGAAAGCGCTCAAGCGTATCGGCAGTCCCTATGCCGTGGTGCTGACGGGCACGCCACTGGAAAATAAGGTTGAAGAGCTCATTTCCATCGTCCAGTTCGTCGATCAGCATCGCCTCGGACCTACCTGGAAGCTGCTGCACGAGCATCAGGTCAAGGACGAAGCCGGACGTGTGACCGGTTACACCAAGCTTGAAAAGATCAACCGGACCCTGGCGCCGATCATGATACGCCGGCGCAAGTCCGAGGTGTTGCGTCAGTTGCCGAACCGTACCGATCAGAACCTGCTGGTGCCGATGACCGAAATGCAGATGACCCATCATGCGGAGAATGCGGATGTCGTGGCCAAAATTGTCCAGCGCTGGCGCAAAACGAAGTTTCTGTCGGACCAGGACCAGCGACGGCTCACCTGCGCCTTGCAAAACATGCGCATGTCCTGCAACAGCACCTATCTTCTGGATCAGGAAACCGACCACGGTGTAAAGGCTGACGAGTTGGCGACGCTGTTCGAATCTCTCTTCGCCCAGCCGGAAGCGAAAGCGGTGGTGTTCAGCCAATGGACGCGCACTCATGAGATCGTCATTCGCCGGCTGAAGAAACTCGGCATCGGTTATGTCAGCTTCCACGGCGGCGTGCCATCGGCGAGGCGGCCAGCTTTGTTGGAGCGTTTCCGGGACGATCCGGACTGCCGCGTTTTCCTGTCGACGGACGCGGGCAGCACGGGGCTCAACCTGCAACACGCTTCGACGCTCGTCAACATGGATCTGCCATGGAACCCGGCGGTGCTTGAACAGCGCATTGCGCGTATACATCGCATGGGGCAGCGCAAGCCTGTACGAATCATCAACTACGTTGCCAAGGGAACGATCGAGGAGGGCATGCTGTCGGTGCTGGCTTTCAAGCGCTCCCTGTCAGCGGGTATCCTCGACGGCGGCACGGGCGAAATTTCGCTCGGTGGCTCACGTCTGAACCGCTTCATGAAGGATGTGGAAAACGTCACGGGCCGCATGGGCGAGGGCGAGGCAATGGCCGTGGTGGAAGATGCCGTGAATGCTGCCGCTGCATCCGGCGAATTGCAGGAAGACGCGACAACTGCGGAAGCACACGCCTGCGGTGCCTGGACCCGACCCAAAGCCATCGCTGCCGAAACGGTGCCACAAGACGCTCGCCCTGATCCCTGGTCGGGGCTGTTGCAGTTCGGCGTGGAACTGGCATCCGCACTGAGCGCGTCGAACGATGGGGATGCTGCCCACCCATGGGTCGAACGAGACCCTGCCACAGGCGTACGCAGCCTTAAGTTGCCCCTGCCACCGCCGGATACGGCAAGGCGGCTTGCAGATGCCCTGTCGGAAATTTCACACGCTTTGCTGCGCAACGGTGTCGAAGACGGAAGCCGCTGAGGATGAGAGACGACGGGTTTCCTCTTGCGCCAGGCATGCAGAAGTGGGCGTGCAATGCGCATATCGTTACAATCGTCGAGTCAACATGAGCGCGCGGCCGGATCATGTCAAACGATACGATCCGGCCCGAGACCAGAGCCTTGCCCCTCGACTACTCAACCCTCGACACCCTTCGCACGCACCATCCAGCATGGCGGCTCTTACGTTCCGACCATGCCCCGCTGGTGGCGAGCTTCCTGCATCGCGTTTTCGTGGTTCCGAACGTGCGCGTGATGTCCGCCGCTGACCTCGCCGAAGTGCTCGAAGACGAACTTTACGCATTGCGTGATCGACTGGGCACGGACGCCTATCCAAAACGCGCGCTCGACTACCTCAACGACTGGGCAAGCCCGGAAAAAGGCTGGCTGCGCAAGTTTTACCGCCAAGGCTCGGACGAACCCCACTTCGACCTTACGCCAGCGACGGAAAAAGCGATCGTATGGCTGGACGCGCTAACGGAACGCAGCTTCGTCGGCACGGAATCGCGCCTGTTGACGTTGTTCGAGTTGCTGCGGCAGATGAGCGAAGGCAGCGAATCCGATCCGCAAAAGCGCATGGTCGAATTATATAGGCGTCGAGACGAGATCGATGCCGAGATCGCGCGAGTGAATTCCGGGGACCTTCCACTATTGGACGACACGGCCCTCAAAGATCGCTTCCAGCAATTCATGCAGTTGGCGCGCGACCTGCTGACCGATTTTCGCGAGGTGGAGCAGAACTTCCGCATGCTCGACCGTCGCGTGCGCGAGCGCATTGCGCTATGGGAGGGTTCGAAGGGCGCGCTACTGGAGGAGATCATGGGCGAGCGCGACGCGATCGGTGACTCGGACCAGGGCAAAAGTTTCCGCGCATTCTGGGATTTCCTGATGTCCAGCACTCGCCAGGAAGAGCTTACCGAACGACTCACGCGAGTGCTCGCATTGCCCGTGGTAGCCAACCTGAAGCCCGACGCCCGGACCGCTCGTGTGCATTACGACTGGCTGGAAGCGGGCGAACACACGCAGCGCACGGTCGCGCAGTTGTCGCAGCAACTGCGCCGGTTCCTCGATGACCAGGCATGGCTGGAGAACCGCCGCATCATGGACATTCTGCGCGGCATCGAGGCCAGGGCGCTGGCGGTACGCGACACGCCACCGGTCGGCGAGATAATGAATCTTGCCGAGTCGTCATCCGACGTCGAGCTTCCGATGGAACGTCCGCTGCATACGCCCGTGCAGAAGCCGGTTATCACGGATGTCGCGCTGGAAATGGGCGACGTCGATCTGGACGATACGGCGCTGTATTCGCAAGTGGTGGTTGACCGTGCGCAGCTCGCGGGTCATATCCGCCAGGCCTTGCAGGATCGGTCGCAAGTGACGCTGCGCGAGCTGATCGAATCGTACCCGCTGCAGCAGGGGCTTGCAGAACTGGTCGCGTATCTGCAACTGGGCAGCGCCGCGTTCAAGACGGTCGTGGACGAAGACACGCACGAAGTCATCGCGTGGCAAACAACCGGTCGCGACGAGACGCCGAAGGCACGACGCGCCCGGCTGCCACGCGTGATCTTCGTGAGGTGAAGATGGAAGACGAACGACAAGAGGTGGCGGGGAACGCCGATCTGTCGACACTGGCGATCACGCTGCTCAAAGGCGTGATCTATCGTGAGGGTGATGAACGTCTGTGGGGCGCGTTGCTCGACCTGCAGGCGCGTGTGCGGGACTACGTGTCGGTACTGGGCCTGGAACTGGTGCTGGACGAGGCCGAAGGCTACGCGTTTCTGCGCAGTCGTCCCGAGCCGGCTGAAGACGGCGCGGCGCCAAAGCTGCCGCGTTTGATTGCACGCCGGCCGGTCTCGTTTCCGGTCAGCCTGCTGCTGGCATTGCTGCGCAAGAAGCTTGCCGAATTCGATGCCGGCGGCGGCGATACGCGCCTGGTGCTGTCGCGCGACGACATCGTCGAGCTCGTCAGGGTCTTCCTTCCGGACAGCAGCAATGAAGCGAAGCTGATCGATCAGATCGAAACACACATCAACAAGATCGTTGAGCTGGGCTTCCTGCGCCGGTTGAAGGTTGCGAGCGGCTCGGCCGCCAGTTTCGAAGTGCGGCGCATCCTGAAGGCGTTCGTCGACGCGCAATGGCTGTCGGACTTCGACACCCGCCTCGCCGCGTACCAGGCGCAACTGACGGGCACGACGGCAGGGCCGGGAGGTGATGTCGATGAATGAGCCGAACGAGGCGATTCCACAACTGCTGGAGCTGGATTTTCTCGCCGACGACACGCTCTCAGGCTTTCGCCTGACCCGCCTGGAAGTTTTCAACTGGGGCACATTCGACGGGCGCGTATGGACGCTGCAGTTGGACGGCAAGAACGGTCTGCTGACGGGCGACATCGGTTCGGGCAAGTCGACGCTGGTCGACGCGATTACGACGCTAATGGTTCCCTCCCAGCGTATCGCCTACAACAAGGCGGCAGGCGCGGACAGCAAGGAACGGACGCTGCGCTCGTACGTACTCGGGCATTACAAGTCCGAGCGCAACGAGGTGACCGGTGCAGCCAGGCCGGTTTCCCTGCGGGACCGCAACAGCTACTCGGTGATCCTCGGCGTGTTCCACAACGCTGGGTATGACCAGACGATCTCGCTGGCGCAGGTCTTCTGGATGAAAGAGGCGCAGAGCCAACCCGAGCGTTTTTATGTGGGTACCGAGCGGAATTTGTCGATAGCGACGGACTTTGTCCACTTCGGCTCCGATATCGCGCAATTGCGCAAAAAGCTGCGCGGCCTGGGTGCGCAAATCGAAGACACCTTTCCCAAATATGGCGCGTGGTTTCGCCGGCGCTTCGGCATCGACAATGAGCAGGCGCTCGAGCTGTTCCATCAGACGGTGTCGATGAAGTCGGTCGGTAACCTGACCGACTTCGTGCGTAGCCACATGCTCGAGCCGTTCGACGTCGCGCCTCGTATTGCCGCGCTGATCTCGCACTTCGACGATCTGAATCGCGCGCACGAAGCAGTGCTCAAGGCGAAGCGCCAGGTGGAGCTGCTCAAGCCCCTGGTGGTGGACTGCGACCAGCACGGCGCGCTGGCGGTGGAACTGGAGGCTTCGCGCGTATGCCGTGATGCGCTGAAGCCATACTTCGCCGAATTGAAGCTGGGCCTGCTGGATCGACGGTTGCAGTTGCTTGCGGAAGATCATGCACGCCTTTCTACGCAGAGGGAGCGGCGCATCGAGCAGTGCGACCAGGATCGAACGCAGGCCGATCGCCTGAAGCGTGCGATTGCCGAGCAGGGCGGTGACCGGCTGGAGCAGCTTGCTGTCGCGATTCGCGACGAGGAGCGCGAGCGCAATCGACGCCAGCAGCGCGCCGAACGTCACGCGCAATTGCTTGCTGCGATCGGTGAGGCCGCTGTTGCCAACGAGCCTGATTTCATCGCGCAGCGGCAGCAGGTGACCGATCTGCGCGAGAGCGTGAGTCAGCGGGAAGCCGATCTGCAGAACCAGATCACCGAGTGGGGCGTGTCGCTGCGCGAGGGCAAGCGCGAACATGACGTGCTTGGCGACGAAGTCGCGAGCCTGAAGGCGCGGCGCAGCAATATTCCCAAGGAGCAGGTCGCCATGCGTGCGGCGTTGTGCGCGGCACTCGGTTTCGACGAAGACAGCATGCCGTTCGCCGGCGAACTGATCCAGGTGCGTGAAGAGGCGCGCGAATGGGAAGGCGTGATCGAGCGGGTGCTGCATAACTTTGGCCTCTCGCTTCTCGTGCCCGATGCGCACTATTCCGATGTCGCCGCCTGGGTGGATCGCACGCATCTCGCGGGACGGCTCGTCTATTTCCGCGTGCGAGCCGCGCGCGACCAGGACATCGCCGAGCTGCATCGCGATTCGCTGGTGCGTAACGTCGCGATCAAACCGGATTCGCCGTTTTACGGCTGGCTTGAGCGGGCGCTGGCACAGCGCTTCGATTACGCGTGCTGCGCGACGCAGGAGCAGTTTCGTCGCGAGTCTCGTGCGCTGACTCGCACAGGTCAGGTCAAGGCGCCCGGCGAACGCCACGAGAAAGACGACCGCCATCGTCTCGAAGACCGCAGCCGTTACGTCCTCGGCTGGAGTAACGACGCCAAGATCGCCGCGCTGGAAGGGCAACTGCGTGCGCTCGAGATGCGCCTTGGCGGCATCGCTAGCCAGATCGCCGAAGCGCAGGGCGATCAGACGACGCTGCGGCGGCAACTGGAGGTGTTGGCGGCGCTCAATGAGTTCAACGATTTCCGTGAACTGGATTGGCAGAGCTGCTCGGCCACGATCGCTCGCCTGCGGGATGAGAAAGCGCGTCTGGAGGCGGCCTGCAATGCGTTGCTGGAACTGGCCGCGCAGCTCGAGTCGGTGCAGGCGGCGCTGAAGGAGAGCGAGAGGGCATTGTCGGATGTCAACCGGGAGTTAGGCGGGATCGACGCGAGACGCGAAGCGGCCGAAGCATTGCGGGAGCAAACCGCGGCATGGCTGGCCGGGATCGCCCCCGATACCCGCGAGCGGCTAGACGTGCTGCGCGCGCAGATTCTGGGCGAGCATCAGCTTTCGGTCGAGTCATGCGACAACCGTGAACGCGAGCTGCGTGACGCGTTGCAGGCACATATGGACGCCGAGGCCAAGCGCCTGGATCGCCTCACCGAGCGCATCATCAAGAGCATGTCGACGTTCAAGGAAACATACAAGCTCGATACGGCCGACTTCGACGCCAGCCTCGAAGCCACGTTCGAGTATCGCGAGCTGCTGGCTCGCCTGAATACCGACGATCTTCCGCGCTTCGAGGCTCGCTTCAAGGAGCTATTGAACATCAACACGATCAACGAGATTGCCAACTTCAACGGGCAACTCGCGCGGGAACGCGAAACGATCAAGGAGCGCATCGCCCGCATCAATGAATCGCTGGCTCAAATCGACTACGACCCAGGTCGTTATATCGTGCTGGAGTCTCAGGCGAGCCCCGACGCAGACATCCGCGATTTCCAGGCGGAGCTGCGAGCTTGCACGGAAGGGACGCTGACCGGTTCGGACGACACGCAGTATTCCGAAGCCAAATTTCTGCAGGTCAAGGCGATTATCGACCGGTTTCGCGGCCGCGAAGGCCTGTCGGATCAGGACCGCCGATGGACGGCGAAGGTCACCGACGTGCGCAACTGGTTCCTGTTTGCCGCTAGCGAGCGCTGGCGCGAAGATGATACGGAGTACGAGCACTATTCGGATTCGGGCGGTAAGTCGGGCGGGCAGAAGGAAAAGCTGGCCTACACGATTCTCGCGGCCAGCCTCGCGTATCAATTTGGTCTGGAATGGGGCGCGGTACGGTCACGCTCGTTCCGCTTCGTGGTCATCGACGAAGCGTTCGGACGCGGCTCGGACGAATCCGCGCAATACGGACTCAAGTTGTTCAGGCAGCTCAATCTGCAACTGCTGATCGTTACGCCGCTGCAGAAGATCCATATCATCGAGCCGTTTGTTTCCAGCGTCGGTTTCGTGCACAACGATGAGGGGCGTGCTTCGAAGCTGCGCAATCTGACGATCGAGGAGCATCTCGCGCGCAAGGCGGAGGGCTCGACGTGAGCTGGACAACCGCCGGTGACCTGAAAGCGCAGGTGCGCCGCTTGTGGGAGCGAGGTGAGCTGTTGCGCAGCATGGTTAGCGACGACGCCGACGCGGTGCCGAATACCGTGCTTGCCGCTCGCGGCGAACTGAAGGCTGGCCTGCGCTCCGGCTGCGCGTTTCCGCTGCGACTCGTCCTGAAGGGACCGGCTTCGGCCGAACTCACCGAACGTTTCCAGGCTGTGCGTGAATGGATTGCTGAGCTTGTCACTGTCGCGCAGATCCGGATCGAATGGCGCGAGTTCAATCATCGCGTCCTTGGTGTTCAGCGAGTGCCGCAGGCAGTCTGGATTGATGATCTTGACAGTGCGCTGGCGATGATCGGCAAGCGTGGCGATGCGGCACACTTCGGCCGCTTGCTCACCCTCGTGGGCTCGCGGCAGCCGGCGCTGCTGGTATGGTTTCGCCGGCGTCCGCTGCAGGCGCTTGAGCTGGCTGACGAATGTGAACGTTTACTGGCAGTGGTCGGTTGGATCGTACGGCATCCACGTCCCGGCATTTACCTGAGACAAGTGGACATTGCCGATGTACACAGCAAGTTCATCGAAAAGTGGCGCGGTGTGTTGTCGGAATGGCTCGATCTCGTACTTCCCTTGGAGGCCGTCGCGGTAGAAAGAAACGGCGGTGCGCATTTCGCGGCCCGCTACGGCTTCCTCGAAAAGCCTGACCGTATCCGGTTTCGCGTGCTCGACGCGCAATTGCCCATGTTGCCCGGTCCTGCGCTTCCCGATATCACAGTCGATGCAGACAGCTTTGCCGCGCTGGCCGTGCCGATCCGCCGGGTTTTCATCACTGAGAACGAGACGAACTTCCTCGCGTTCCCGCCTCTAGCCGATGCGATCGTTGTCTTCGGTGCAGGCTATGGATGGGACGCGCTGTCGAAAGCGGCATGGCTTTCCCGCTGCAGCATCCACTACTGGGGAGATATCGACACGCATGGCTTCGCCATCCTCGACCAGTTGCGCAGCCGCTTTGACCACGTCAAGTCTTTCCTGATGGACCGGGCGACGCTGATCGCCCACGAAGCTCAATGGGGCAAGGAACATGATCAGGTGCTCCGCGACTTGCCGCGGCTCGACGATGGGGAGCAAGCGCTGTTCAACGACCTGCGCGATAACCGGATTCGTAAAAATTTGCGGCTCGAGCAAGAGCGTATCGGCTTTCAGTGGGTTGAAACCGCGCTCGCCACGACTGCAAGACAGTGAAGACGGTATTCGGGGGCAGTTCGAGAGGAGGCTCACTTGATACTGTCGGAGGTGTCAACGATCGTATTGACATGCCACGTTGTGGCGATGCTGCAGAAAAAGCGGCATCGATCGTCCGAGGCGGTCGGTCGAAGGCCGTCAAGTGCCGGCAGGAATCCTTGAAGCGCTATGCCGGCAACAGACCGGCAGCGCGGTAGCCCTCGATCAATGCGTCATAGACGGAGATGTCCGACCGGCTCCGCGCGATGAGCTGGGCGCCGGCGACCGCCGCGAAGATGGCGCGAGCCCGCTGTTCACTCTGCTCCGGCCTGACCGCGTTCGCGGCCGACAAGACCTTGCTGAGCCACGCGACATGCACGTCGGCAAAGGTCCGAACCTCTTTCATTACCTCGTCGGGCAGGCCGTCGCTTTCGGCCGCCATGAAACTGCACAGGCAGATGCGATTGCCGTCCACGAGCGCCTTGCGAAACGTCTCGGGGTACCGGCGCAGGCAGCGCGCCGGATCTGCGGATTCCGCCAGCATCGCGTCCAGAACTGCCGCCGAGTTCTCCCAATATCGCCGCGCCACCGCCGCACCGAGGTCGGCCTTGTTCGTGAAATGATGGTAGATGCTCGCGGCCCTGATGCCGACGTCCTCCGCAAGATCCCGAAAATTCAGTCCGCTGTAGCCGCGGGCCTGCTCCATCTTCGTGGCCGCCGCCAGGATTCGCTCCCTGGAGCTTGAATTCGCTTCGTTCCTCACTGCTACGGCCCCCGCTTCGAAGGATCGGTTCTTGACAACAGGGATTATAACCTTCTATGTTTACCCTAACGATCGTTAGGTAGAATGTGCGGTAAGTGACGATCCTTGTGCCATCTGTTCCAGTACAAACCGTGGAGAGGAAACGCAATGACTTTCGCTGCGACGAGTTTTGACCCGACCCGACTGCCGATGATGAAGATTTATGACTTTCCCCGAGGGCCTTATCCGACACGCGTGCGCATCGCCCTGGCAGAAAAGAACCTGCAATCCCGCGTGCAGTTCGTGATGGTGGATCTGCGTAAAGGGGAGCACAAAAAGCCCGAATTCATCGCGAGCAAGAACTACTCGGGCACGCTGCCGGTGCTCGAACTCGACGACGGGACGTGCATTGCCGAGTGCACGGCCATCACCGAGTACCTCGACGGGCTTGACGGCGCGCCCACGCTTACCGGCAGGACGCCGCGTGAAAAGGGCGTGATCCACATGATGAGCAAGCGCGCCGAACTGGAACTGCTCGACGCCGTCAGCGTCTATTTCCATCACGGGACGCCGGGGCTCGGGCCTGAGGTCGAGCTGTATCAGAACCCCGAATGGGGGTTCCGTCAGCGTGACAAGGCCTTGAGAGGCATGCACTACTTCGACGCCGTTCTGAAGAGCCAGCCATATGTCGCGGGAGAGGCTTTTTCGATGGCCGACATCACCGCGATCGGCGGTTTGCTCTTCGCGTCGATGGTCGAATTGCCGGTGCCTGCGGAGTGCCGGGCCCTTCTAGGCTGGTACGCGAGAATGCTGGAACGCCCCAGCGTAAAGAACCAGCCGGCGTTTGCTGCACTGGCATCCGATTGAACGCGATCTCTGCAAATGCGTGCTTTCGTCCTTTGAAGTCAGCCTTGGCGCGCGGTGTCGTGAGGATCCTGTTCATCCGTCATGCAACCTTCGGGACCGCGCCGATCGGTCACGGCGACGGTTGCTGGCAGGCCCTTCATCTCGAAGGCAATCCCGAGGCGCGTCGTCGATACCGGGAATTCCGGCGGCGCGGGACTCGTGTTGCCACGGCCGCGCGGCAACACGCGACGTCGCTGCCGCTAGCCGGCGTCGCGCGTCGGCCCGGCCGGATGCTCGTTCAGTACCCGTAGCATCGTCTCGACGAGGACTGCCGCATCCGAGCGGCGCTTCACCGCGAGGCGCGCTTCGCCGAGCGCCCTGAATGCCGCGCCGCCGAAGTATTCCATGATGTCGGGGAGGCGGCGCACGCTGCCGCGGCTGCCCCAGCAGCCGTCGTCGACCTCGGTCGGAAAGATCCACACGCGTGCCCCGATCTCGTCCGCTGACGTGCCTTCCGCACGCGCGACGGCCGCAGTGACTTCCTTGACGAGGCCGGCTCGCGCGGCATCCGTGTACTGGCCTTCCGGCACCGACGGCACGATCCGATAGATCGGTGCGCCGGCGGGCGCACCCGCCCGATAGACCGCCGCGGGCCGATGCACGAATACCCACGTGACGTCACGCACGCGTGGATCGTCCGGATCGAGCTGCTCGTGACGGATCAGAATATCGGTCAGCTCGCGCATCAACTGCGCCTCTGCTTGCGGCGCGAGCGCGCGCTCCGGTATGAATGCATCGATCATCGGCATCGTATGTATCCTCGAATGGTGTTTGGGCGAGTCGCGCCGAGTGCGGCGCGACAGGGTTCCACTTTAGGAGCGCATACGCTGCAACGACAGTGTCTGAACTGCCATTCGACAAGGGCATTTCAGACACACCCATCGACGAAGCGGATCACCGGCGATCACCGCGCGAACCGGCGTCGATATTCGCCGGGCGATATGCCCGTCACGCGCTTGAACAACTGCCGGAAGCCGCTGACGTCGGTATATCCGACGCGCTCGCAGACCGCATCGATACCCAGCTTCTTCTGTTCGAGCAGCCGCTTCGCGACTTCGATTCTGAGCGTTTGTAGATACTTGAGCGGCGGCGTGCCGACGGCTTGCTTGAAACGCCGGTTGACCGTCCGCTCGCTGAGCGCAAGATGGCGGCTCAAGCGGGGCAGATCGAACGGCTCGCGCAGATGTCGCTCCATCCAGCGCTGCGCCCGTGCGACCACGGGATCGTCGTGCTCCAGGCCGTCGGCGCGGTGCAGGTCGATGAACGAATCCTGCGACACGCGATTCAAGTCGATCAGCATGATCTTTGCCGTCGCCGCGGCAAGCTTCGGCGTCCCGAGCTTGTCGACCACACGTAGCGCGAGATTCTGATACGACGTGACCGCGCCGCCGCAGAGAATGCCGTCCTGTTCGGTCAGCACGTCAGCCGCGCGCAACTCGACCTCCGGGTACCGCATGCGGAAGCTCGCCGCTTTCGACCAATGCGTGGTGGCTACGCGAGCGTCGAGCAGGCCCGCTTCGGCGAGCAGGAACGCGCCCGTGCAATACGTCGCGAGCAGCGTGCCGCGCGCGTGCTGCCGCCGCAGCGCGTCGACGAGCGGCGCTAGCCGCGCGGGGCGGCTCAGGATGCGATCGATGTCGGATACGAACGGTCCGGTCAGCCAGACCGCATCGGCGACGCTTCTGCCGTCGATTCGACCGTCCACCTGAATGATCTGGCCCGACGCGGCGCGGACCGGCTTGCCGTCGATCGACTCGACGCGCCACGTGAACGGGCGCGCGTGCCGCTCGCCATCGGCTTGCGTGGCGAGGCGATTGGCGGCCGTCAGGATGTCGATCGGCGCGGCGACGCCCGATGCGAGGCAATGCTCGACGGCCCAAATCCGGATGAGTGGCATGGTTGGCAGAATCGTCCCTGTACAGGGACGATCCTACCATCGCGATATTCGCTACCGGGGTTGCCCGTTTGCGGTATTTCCCGACGCGGATTCGCACGGCGTCAACCTCGCCGTGGCCGCCCAGAACACGAGCGCCGCCGCGCTGACAGCCGCGCCCAGCATGCAGACGCCGCGCCATCCGGCGCTCGCGTAGACGGCCGTCGACGCGAGCGCGCCAAGCCCGCTGCCAACCGAGTAGAACAGCATGTAGACGGCGACGAGCCGGCTGTGCGCGTCGGGCCGCGCGCGGAAGATCATGCTCTGATTCGTCACGTGAATCGCCTGCCCGCCGACGTCGAGCAGCACGATGCCGAGCACGAGCGCCCACAGCGATGCCGGCATGAACGCGAGCGGCAGCCATGCTGCGAGCAGCAGTGTGAGCGCCGCGGCGCTCGTCGGCTGTCCGAAGCCGCGATCGGCCCAATGTCCGGCGCGCGCGGCGGCGAGTGCGCCCAATGCGCCGACGAGCCCGAACGCACCGATCGCGGTGTGCGAAAACGAGTAGGGCGGCGCGCTCAGCGGCAGCACGAGTGCATTCCAGAAGACGTTGAACGCGGCGAACATCAGCATGGCGATCGTGCCGCGAATCTGCAATACGCGCTCGTCGCGCAGCAGGACGAACAGCGACGCGATCAGCCGCGGATAGCCGATGCGCGGCGACGCCGGCGCGAGGACGGGCAGCTTGCGCGAGAGCAGCGCCGCGAGCACGAGCATCGTCGCCGCCGACACGAAGTAGACGCCGCGCCATCCCGCGATGTCGCTGACGGCGCCCGCCAGCACGCGCGCGAGCAGCAGCCCGATGACGACGCCGCCTTGCGCGGCGCCGACCACGCGTCCGCGCTCGTGCGAGGCTGCGGCGCTCGCCGCGTACGAAACGAGCCCCTGAGTCATCGCCGTGCCGAGCAGCCCTGCGCCGAGCATGCCGGCAAGCAGCACGGCGGTCGTCGTCGCGAAGCCGACAACGATCAACGTCGCCGCGAGCGCGAGCGATTGCACGAGCATCAGCCGCCGCCGGTCGACGAGATCGCCGAGCGGCACGAGCAAGAGCAGCGCGAGCGCGCAGCCGATCTGCGTGGCGGTCATGACGCCGCCGATCGCCGCGCGCCCGATTGCGAAATCAGCGGCAAGCGCATCGAGAAGCGGCTGCGCATAGTAGACGTTGGCGACGCTCAGGCCGCTCGCACAGGCGAACAGCGCGACCGTGCCGCGCGGCAACGCTGCCGATGCCGTGGACGAACCGGTCGTGTGAATCGAAGGGGCGGCGGGCGCCGCTTGTGGAGCTGGCATGACGACATCTCTCTTTGTGGTTGCAAATTGAAACCAAAAGAAGAATAAATGCGCCGGTTTTAAATTGCAACTCGTTGGGCGAGCCTCGATGCCGCGATCCGGCCGGATGTGCGATGAAAAGCCGAGTGCGGGGAAGCCTCGTTTCGCGCCGAGCATCGTCGGCGGCGAGCGTGGCCGTCCGATCCGGTCTATGCTACGGAGCCGGCGTCAACCGTAGCCGGCCATCCCGCAGACGATCCAGGAACCCGTCAGGAGAACCCATGGCACTTTCGATGTACGACGTCTCCATTCCCGTGCTCATTCGCGGCTTGAACAACCTGTTGGCCGTGCTCGACAAGGGCGACGCATACGCACGCGCGCAGGGCGTCGATCCGGCCGAGCTCGTTCGCGCGCGGCTTCGCGACGACATGCATGCGCTCGACGCGCAGGTCCAGCGGGCGAGCGACACCGCGAAGGGATGCGGCGCGCGGCTCGCGGGCATCGCGGTGCCGTCGTTCGCCGATACGGAGACGACGTTCGCCGAGCTGCGTGCGCGCATCGGCAAGACGATCGATTTCCTGAAGACGATCCAGCCCGCGCAACTCGACGGCAGCGAGACGCGCACGATCGAGTTGCCGTTGCGCGATGGCGTGATGACGTTCGACGGCAAGTCGTATCTGCTTGGCTTTGCGTTGCCGAATTTCTATTTCCATACGACGACCGCGTACGACATCCTGCGGCACAAGGGCGTGCCGCTTGCCAAGATGGACTTTCTCGGCGGGCGCTGACGTGAATGGGGCTCGCGCCGCCGTTGCCGGCGGCGTCCGCGAGCGTGCCACGTTCGGACGACAACGACCAACGCGGCAGTCGACGTGGCCGGCCGACACAAAGACGGGCGGAGCGACGCGGATTTTCGACGAGTGCATATGCGGGAAGGGGGAACTTGACGGATCGGCCCATGCGGCGCGAGTCGATGAGCCGGCAGCCGGAATCCGGCGAAGGAGGCGGCGCGAGAACAATCGCAGGCCTGCGCGGCGCGGCGCCGTATGCCGGGATGGCGCGACAGGGCGACGGGGAGATAGCGCGGAGCGCCGTCGACCGACGCCATTGATCGCGATTCCGCCGCGCGCGGCCGACGTCTGCCGACGGGTTCCGCTTGCGTCTCGCGTCACGCGGAGAGGCTTTCCGCTACGGCTAGAATCTAAAATCTCACCCCGGTCGCGCATCCGCCCGCGAATCCGCCGGTCCCGCCGGCGCCGCCGCACATCACGCCGCAGCCCGACGCCAATCCGGCGACGGTGAGGGCAGCGGCAAAAACGAGGGCGCGAACACTGCGCCGAGTGACGACCGACATTGTTTCGTTGCCCTGAGCGAGCGCGGAACGGCAGGCCGCCGCGCGGTTGGATGGATCGCAGCAAGAATAGCGCCTTTTCTCGCGTCCGAGCCCGGATATCGAGCATTTACTCGGGCGGGCTGGACCTGGGCGCGCCGCCTGCTAAAATCCGCATGCCGCATTGTCATGAAACCCCGATGAAACTGCTTGACGCTCTAGTCGAACAACGTATCGCTGCCGCCGCCGCGCGGGGGGCGTTCGACGATTTGCCGGGTGCCGGCGCGCCGACGGAGCTGGACGACGATCTGCTCGTCCCCGAAGAAGTGCGCGTCGCGAATCGGATCCTGAAGAACGCGGGCTTCGTGCCGCCCGCGGTCGAGCAACTGCGGGCGCTGCGCAATCTGCAGGACGAGCTGCGCGCGGTCAGCGACCGCGCGACCCGCTGCCGTCTGCAAGCGAAGATGCTCGCGCTCGATATGGCACTGGAATCGCTGCGCGGCGGCCCGATGGTCGTGCCGCGCGAATACTGCCGTCGCATCGCCGAGCGGCTGTCCGAGCGCGTGCTCGGCGACGCGCAGGGCGAAGCGGGGGTGATGTGAGGCCCGCCGACGCGCCCGCGTCCGGCGACGAACTCGACGACGAACCGCCAGCGCCGCTTCCGTCCGCCGCCGCCGAGCGCGACCGCCGTTACATGCGCATCGCGCTCGCCGCCGCCGAGGAGGCGCGCGCGGCGGGCGAAGTGCCGGTCGGCGCGGTGATCGTGCGCGGCGACGAGGTGATCGCACGCGGCTTCAACCATCCGATCGGCGGCCACGATCCGTCCGCCCACGCCGAGATGGCCGCGCTGCGCGCCGCCGCGCGCGCGCTGCGCAATTACCGGATGCCCGGCTGCGAGCTGTACGTGACGCTCGAGCCGTGCCTGATGTGCTCGGGCGCGATCATGCATGCGCGGATCGCGCGCGTCGTGTTCGGTGCGCCGGACCCGAAGACGGGCGCATGCGGCAGCGTCGTCGATGCGTTCGCCGATGCGCGCCTGAACCATCACACGACGGTCGAGGGCGGCGTGCTCGCCGACGAATGCGGCGCGGCGCTCAAGTCGTTCTTCGCGGAGCGGCGGCAGGCGATGCGCGAGGCCCGCCGCGCGCAACAGACGCCCGACGCGCCGCCGCGCGACGAATGAACCGGGCGGCGCGGAACGCCTCTAAACACGTCCGATCCTCTTCCTGCGAATTCATGATTTCCACGTTCCGCACGCCGCGCACGATTCGTCTGCTCGCCCCTTCCGGTTATCCGCACGACCCGGCCGCGATCGATCGCGCGATCGAACGCCTGAGCATCGAGCAGCATCGCATCGAGAACCTCGACGCGACGCAACGCCGCTACCAGCGCTTCGCCGGCACCGACGGCGAGCGCGCAGGCGACCTGAACCGGCTCGCCGATCCGTCGCTGCCGCTGCCCGACATCGGCCTCGCGGTGCGCGGCGGCTATGGCGCCGCGCGAATCCTGCACGGGCTCGACTACCGGGGCCTCGAAAGGCGGCTGCGCGACAAGCCGATCGCGCTGGTCGGCCATAGCGATTTCACCGCGATCCAGCTCGCGCTTTATGCGAAGGCGCGCGTGCAGACGTTCGGCGGCCCGATGCTGTCGGCCGATTTCGGCGCTCAGGCGCCGAGCGAGTTCACGCTCGCCCATTTCTGGCAGACCCTCACGCAGCCGACGACGACGATCGTCTCCGACGTGCCGCAGACGCAGGTCGTCAACGCGTCGGGCACGCTGTGGGGCGGCAATCTCGCGATTCTCGCGTCGCTCGTCGGCACGCCGTACATGCCGCAGATCGAAGGCGGAATCCTGTTCGTCGAGGACGTGAACGAGCAGCCGTTCCGGATCGAGCGGATGATCTATCAGTTGCATTTCGCGGGCATTCTCGCGCGCCAGCAGGCGCTCGTGCTCGGGCAGTTCACCGGCGCGCGTCCGTTCGAATACGACAACGGCTACGACATGCAGACGATGATCGAGCAGGTGCGCGGCGTGATCGGCATTCCTGTCGTCACCGGGTTGCAGTTCGGCCATGTGCCCGATCTGCTGACGCTGCCGTTCGGCGCGCGCACGGAACTCGTCGCGAACGAGCATGGCTTCAGGCTGACGATGTCCGACTATCCACATCTCGCGGCGTGAGCGGAGCGCGAGCCGATGCGAAGTGAAAAAGGCGGGAGACCGCCTTTTTTTGCATCGATATGCGCAACTAACGATCAACCCTCATCGAGCACTCGAACTGTCGCGCGGCACCAAACAAAGGCAAAATTGTCGACAAAATAGTACAGGCTTGATGGCGAGGGCTGCGGTCGAATGCGCCAGAAGCTTGGTCGAATGTACCAATTCAGGGCGATGGCACCGATGCGAAGCACTCGGCATCACTCGAATTGTGCAAAATGGCAAAACAAAATTGTTGACAATATTTATGTCCAACCTACGATGCTGTCCATAACGAGATGCGAAACATGACGAAGAAAGATTCCGCGCTGACGGGCGCGAGCCCCGAGTCGATCGCCGAGCGGATCCGCACCGCGATCCTCGAGCATCGGCTCGCGCCCGGCACGAAGCTGACGGAAGCGCAGTTATGCGAAGTGTTCGGCGTGAAGCGCGGCGCGATCCGGCAGGCGCTCGCGCTCCTCGCCACCGATCGGCTCGTCGATCTGGAGCCGAATCGCGGCGCGTTTGTCGCGAGTCCGACGCTGCAGGACGTGCACGAAGTGTTCGAGATGCGGCGCATCGTCGAGCTCGCGGTGATGGAGCGGCTCGCGACGGGACCGGGCGCGAAGCGCCTGAAGGGCGTCGCGGCGATGATCGACAAGGAGCGCCACGCATTCGAGCGGCGCGATTATCCGGCATGGATTCGGCTGTCGGGCGAGTTCCATACCGAGCTTGCGGCGCTCACCGGCAACACGGTGCTGCGCGATTGCCTGGGCGGGCTCGTCGCGCGCTCGACGCTGATGTCGGCGCTGTATGAATCGCACGGGCGCAGCCCGTGCTCGTTCGACGACCATGCGCAGATCCTCGCGGCGCTCGAAGCCGGCGACGCGAAGCGCGCGGCGCAGTTGATGGCGCGCCACCTGCAGCACGTCGAACTGAAGATGCTCGATCGGCCGGCGCAGGGCGCGGTCGATCTGCGCGAGGTGTTCGGCCATCCGGGCTGACGGCCCGGCCGCACGCCGAACGCGCTCACTGAACTGACGAAATGCCGGGCGGCCGCGCACGCGGACGCCTCGCCAGGGCGGCATCGGGCGACCACGTTCGAGCCGCGATTTCAATGACGATCGCGCGGCTCGTCCGCGGCAGGCAAGGAGATGTCATGGTTCAGTTCAGTGTGGCGCAGCAAAGCGCGTCGTATCGGCCGAACGAGGATCGCCCGGGCGATCCGGACGACGGCGCGGCGATGCCCGCCGGCTACAGCAAACGTCTGTACAACGAAGATCTCGCGCCGCTCGCGAACCAGAGCTGGGGCGCATACAACATCTTCGCGTTCTGGATGTCCGACGTGCACAGCGTCGGCGGCTACGTGTTCGCGGGCAGCCTGTTCGCGCTCGGCCTGACGAGCTGGCAGGTGCTCGTCGCGCTGCTCGTCGGCATTTCGATCGTCAACGTGCTCTGCAACCTGATCGCGAAGCCGAGCCAGCAGCTCGGCGTGCCGTATCCGGTTGCGTGCCGCGCGACGTTCGGCGTGCTCGGCGCGAACGTGCCCGCGGTGATCCGCGGCCTCATCGCGATCGCATGGTATGGCATCCAGACTTATCTCGCGTCGAGCGCGCTCGTGATCGTCGTGCTCAAGTTCTTTCCGCAATGGATGCCGTATGCGGACGTGCATCGCTATGGCTTTCTCGGGCTGTCGGCGCTCGGCTGGACGGGCTTCATGCTGCTGTGGGTGCTGCAGGCGCTCGTGTTCTGGAACGGCATGGAGACGATCAAGAAGTTCATCGATTTCGCCGGTCCCGCGGTCTACGTGGTGATGTTCGTCCTCGCGGGCTACATGGTGTGGCGCGCGGGCTGGCGCAATATCGGCCTCAATCTCGGCGGCGTCAGGTATCACGGCGCCGCAGCGATCCCGGTGATGGTGACGGCGATCTCGCTCGTCGTGTCGTATTTTTCCGGGCCGATGCTCAACTTCGGCGACTTTTCGCGCTACTGCGGGAGCTATCGCAGCGTGAAGCGCGGCAATTTCTGGGGGCTGCCCGTCAACTTCCTCGCGTTCTCGCTCGTCACCGTGATCACGACGGCCGCGACGCTGCCGGTGTTCGGACAACTGATCACCGATCCCGTCGAGACGGTCGGCCGCATCGATCATCCGACCGCGGTGATTCTCGGCGCGCTGACCTTCACGATCGCGACGATCGGCATCAACATCGTCGCGAACTTCGTGTCGCCCGCGTTCGACTTCTCGAATGTCGCGCCGCGCCTGATTAGCTGGCGCGCGGGCGGGATGCTCGCGGCGGTCGCGTCGGTGTTCATCACGCCGTGGAATCTCTTCAACAATCCCGCGGTGATCCATTACACGCTCGACGTGCTCGGCAGCTTCATCGGGCCGCTGTACGGCGTGCTGATCGTCGATTTCCATCTCGTGAAGCGCGGCGCGTTGCGGCGCGACGATCTGTACACGACGTCGACCGACGGCGCGTACTGGTATCGCGACGGCGTGAACCGGCGCGCGGTCGCCGCGCTGCTGCCCGCGGCCGCGATCGCCGTCGCGTGCGTGATGGCGCCCGCGCTGTCCGGGCTCGCGAACTTCTCTTGGTTCATCGGCGCGGCGCTCGGCGGTGTGTTCTACCGCGCGCTTGCGAAAGCATGACGGAGTCCATATGAAAATAAAACTGATCAATCCGAACACGACGCAGCGGATGACCGACGCGATGGGCCGCTGCGCGCGCGAGGTCGCGTCGGCGGGCACGGCGATCGTCGCCGTGAGCCCGGCGATGGGGCCGCCTTCGATCGAAGGCCATTACGACGAGGCGCTCGCGACGCCCGGCCTTCTGGCCGAAGTCGCGGCGGGCGAGCGCGACGGCTTCGACGGCTACGTGATCGCGTGCTTCGGCGATCCGGGGCTGTACGCGGCGCGCGAGCTCGCGCGCGGGCCCGTGATCGGCATCGCGGAGGCGGCGATGCACGCGGCGAGCGTGCTCGCGCCGGGCTTCTCGGTCGTGACGACGCTTGCGCGCACTTGCGGGATGGCGTGGCATCTCGCCGAGCGTTACGGGATGAAGCGGTTCTGCCGCAACGTGCGCGCGACCGATGTCGCGGTGCTCGATCTCGACCGGCCCGGCTCGGCCGCGCGCCGCGTGATCGTCGACGAATGCCGGCGCGCGCTCGACGAGGATGGCGCGGACGCGATCGTGCTCGGCTGCGCGGGGATGGCCGAGTTCGCGCACGAGATCGAGGCGGCGATCGGCGCGCCCGTCGTCGAGGGCGTGACGGCCGCCGTCAAATGGGCGGAGGCGCTGATCGCGCTGAAGCTCGCAACCGCGAAGCGCGGCGATTTCGCGCGGCCGCTCGCGAAGCGCTACGACGGCGAGTTCGCGCGCTTCAGCCCGGACGGGGCGCTCGCGCCCGTCGCGGCGACGCAAGACACGCCGTCTCCCGACGTTTTTCCGCAACCGCACATACATTCCGTCTGACATGCATTATCCGTGTGCCCGTATGGGCGCTCCGGGGTGTTTTCGCTACACTGGGTCGTCCGTCGCATCGGCCGCGCAGCCCCGGTTTCCGGGCATCGCGCGGCCGAGGCGAACCCGCTGACGGAGCATCACTTCGCACCCAACCATGGCATTCGATCCCAACTATCCACGCGATCTGATCGGCTACGGCCGATATCCGGTGCAGGCGAACTGGCCGGGCCGCGCGCGCGTCGCGGTGCAGTTCGTGCTCAATTACGAGGAAGGCGGCGAAAACTGCGTGCTGCACGGCGATCCCGCGTCCGAGCAGTTCCTGTCCGAGATCGTCGGCGCAGCCGCGTATCCGGCGCGCCACATGAGCATGGAATCGATCTACGAATACGGCTCGCGCGCGGGCGCGTGGCGCATCCTGCGCGAGTTCGAGACGCGCGGGCTGCCGCTCACGGTGTTCGGCGTCGGCATGGCGATCGAGCGGCATCCGGAGCTCGCGCGCGCGTTCGTCGAGCTCGGCCACGAGATCGCGTGTCACGGCTGGCGCTGGATTCACTATCAGGACATGACGCCCGAGCGCGAGGCCGAGCACATGAAGCTCGGGATGGAAGCGATCGAGCGCGTGACGGGCGTGCGCCCGCTCGGCTGGTATACGGGCCGCGACAGTCCGAACACGCATCGGCTCGTCGCCGAGTACGGCGGCTTTTTGTACGACTCCGATCATTACGGCGACGACCTGCCGTTCTGGATGGACGTCGAGGTGTCGGGCGGCGCGAGCGCGCCGCAACTGATCGTCCCGTACACGCTCGATGCGAACGACATGCGTTTCGCGACGCCGCAGGGCTTCAACACAGCCGATCATTTCTTCCACTACCTGCGCGACGCGTTCGACGTGCTGTACGAGGAGGGCGACGAGGCGCCGAAGATGATGTCGATCGGCATGCACTGCCGGCTGCTCGGCAGGCCGGGGCGCTTTCGCGCGCTGCAGCGCTTCCTCGATCACGTCGAGCGGCACGATCGCGTATGGGTTGCGCGCCGCGTCGACATCGCGCGCCACTGGCGCGAGCATCATCCGTATCGGCCGCAACCTCGGCGCGAGGGGAACGCATGATGCAGGCGATGCACTACACGCTCGCGCAGTTGAACGCGATGTCGACGGATGCGTTCGTCGCGGCGCTGTCCGGGATCTTCGAGCATTCGCCGTGGGTCGCCGAGGCGGCGGCGGCCGCGCGGCCCTTCGCCAGCATCGGCGCATTGCACAGGACGATGAAGGACGCGGTCGAGGGCGCGGGCGACGCGCGGCAGCTCGCGCTCGTCAATGCGCACCCGGAGCTTGCCGGCAAGGCGGCGGTGCGCGGCGAGCTGACCGCAGAATCGACGCGCGAGCAGAGCGGCGCGGGTCTCGACCGCTGCACGCAGGAGGAGTTCGACAAGCTGCAGCGGCTTAATCGCGCGTATCGCGAGAAATTCGGCTTCCCGTTCATCCTCGCGGTGCGCGGCTACGACCGGCACGGAATCATCGCGAACTTCGAGGCGCGCGTCGGCCATACGCGCGACGAGGAACTGCGCGCGAGCCTCGGGCAGATCTATCGGATCGCGCGTTTCCGGCTCGACGATCTGATCGACGCGTGAGCGCCGGCTGAACGCTTCGTCCGGTTCGGCGCGGCCCCCGCCAGGTCCGCGCGCGACGACGCGCGGCGGCGGTTTTCCACTCATCAGGCATCAGGTATCACGCACCACGACAAGGACAAGACGATGACTCTTCCGCTTTTCGATCCGAATGCTCCCGAATTCACGCGGCGTTACGTGAATCTCGCCGACCCGCGTCTCGGCGCGCAGGCGCTTGAGGCGAGCGACGATTTCTTCGCACCGAAGGAGCGCATGCTGAATCCGGAGCCCGCCGTGTTCATCCCGGGCAAGTACGACGATCACGGCAAATGGATGGACGGCTGGGAGACGCGCCGCAAGCGCACGACGGGCTACGACTGGTGCATCGTGAAGCTCGCGCGGCCCGGCGTGATCAAGGGCTTCGACATCGATACGAGCCACTTCACGGGCAACTTCCCGCCGGCCGCGTCGATCGAGGCCGCGCACGTGCCCGAAGGCGCGCTGAACGAGGTGACGGAGTGGGCCGAGATCGTGCCGTCGACGACGCTGCAGGGCAATAGCCATCACTACATCGAAGCGCATGACGCGAACGCGTACACGCATCTGCGCGTGAACATCTACCCGGACGGCGGCATCGCGCGGCTGCGCGTGTACGGCCAGCCGCAGCTCGATTGGGCGGGCGCGAGCCGATCCGAGCTGTTCGATCTCGCGGCGATGGAGAACGGCGGCTACGTCGTCGCGGCGAACAACCAGCACTTCGGCCTCGCGTCGAACGTGCTGCTGCCGGGCCGCGGCGTGAACATGGGCGACGGCTGGGAGACGCGCCGCCGCCGCGAGCCGGGCAACGACTGGGCGATCATCGCGCTCGCGCGGCCGGGCGTGATCCGCAGGATCGAAGTCGATACCGCGCATTTCAAGGGCAACTATCCGGACCGCTGCTCGGTCCAGGCCGCCTGCGTGACGGGCGGCACCGACAGCTCGCTCGTCACGCAGGCGATGTTCTGGCCGGTGCTGCTCGGCGAGCAGAAGCTGCAGATGGACAAGCAGCACGCTTTCGAAGCCGAGCTCGCCGCGCTCGGGCCCGTCACGCACGTGCGGCTGAACATCATTCCGGACGGCGGCGTGTCGCGTCTGCGCGTATGGGGCACGCTCGACAAATGAAGACGCTCGCGATCGAACCGTTGACGCGCGCCGCGTTCGCGCCGTTCGGCGACGTCATCGAAACGGCGGGCGCGAAGCAGATCCCGATCAACCTCGGCACGACGATGCGCTTTCACGATCTCGCGAAGATCGACGTCGCCGACGAAGGCGGGCGGCCGCTCGTGAACCTGTTTCGCGGACAGCCGCGCGCGCTGCCGTTCGAGGTGACGATGCTCGAGCGGCATCCGCTCGGCAGCCAGGCGTTCATTCCGCTGACGGACCGGCCTTATATCGTTGTCGTCGCGCCGGCGGGCGATCTCGATCCGTCGAAGATTCGCGCGTTCGTGACGAGCGGATGGCAGGGCGTGAACTACGCGAAGGGCGTCTGGCACCACCCGCTGATCGCGTTCGGCGAGGTGAGCGACTTCATCGTCGTCGATCGCGGCGGCGACGGGTTGAACCTCAATGAACAGGATCTGCAGGAATCGCTGTGGCTCACCGAAGAGGCGCTGCACGCGCTGACGGCCTGATCCGGCAAACCCCCCCGCTTGACCCGGGAAGCCCGCGCAACGATGTGCGGGCTTTTTTCGTATCGGGGCGTGGCGACTGCGTAAGGACTTTGCATATTCCGTATTGTTGGTTCGTCGCGACGAACGGATCCGGTATCGTGACCGCCGCGTCAATCTATCGATCGATGCAGGTCAATTTCCCGCGATCCTGTCCCACGAACATCCCAACATGAACCGAAGAATCACGATCGCGGCAGCCGCGGCGTCAGCCGTGCTGGTGCTCGCCGCCTGCGGCGACGGCGGCATCGTCGCCAGCAACGACACCGGCACGAGCGCGGTGCGCGGCGCGAACCCGCTCGCCACGCCCGATCAGATCGCGGCGGAGAAGCTTGCGATCGAACTGGTGGCCGCACCCGCGGTCGTGCAAGCGAAGGCCGCGCTGAAGGCGCAATGGCTGGCCGCGGCGCAGGCGGTCGGCGGCGTGCCGGACGAATCGCTCGCGTATCTGCAGACCGCCGTCGATGAATCGGCAATGTCGACCGCGCTCTCGCTCACGAATCAGGATCTGAACGCGCCGAAGGTGATTTCCTGGCTCGCGGCGCCGCACTCATGGTTCGGTATGGACGTGCCGGGCTCGCGCACGACGTTCGACAATCCGGACACGATCTATCGCAGCTTCCCCGTCGACCCGGCGGCGCGTTACGTGATCCATGGCACCGTGCATCGCGACGGTCCGGTCGATACCAACGTCAGCCTGTGGGACAGCCGCCACGCGACGCTGGCGAACCTGACCGGCGATCAACTGCAGGTGAGCGCGGACGGCCGCTTCGCGATCACCGCCGATGGCGGCGCCGGAGACGGCGCCGGCAATCACGTTTCGTTGCAGCCGGCCGCCGCATCGTTCTTCATTCGCGATACCGTCGCCGCATGGGGCGAGCAGCAATTCGACGACCTGTCGGTCGAGCGCGTGTCCGGCGTATCGCCGGCGGCGGCGCCGACCCGAGACGCGATGGTAGCCGCGCTGGCCGCGCAACTGACCAGCGGCGGTAGCGTGTTCGCCAGTTACAACGCACTCGCGAATGCGCAGCCGGTCAATACGATTCCGGCCGTGTCGCTGGGCGGCACGGCCGGACGACTGGCGACGCAGGCGGCCACGTACAGCGCATTCCGGATCGCCGACGACGAAGCGCTGGTCGTGACGGTCGACCTCGGCGGCGCGAAATACTTCATCGCACCGGCATACGGGCGCTGGCTGATCACGACCGACTATGTGAATCACACGCAGTCGCTGAACAACAGCCAGGCGGTCGCGAATCCGGACGGCACGTTCACGTTCGTCGTGTCGCCGACCGATCCGGGCGTCTATAACTGGGTCGATACGGTCGGTATTCACGAAGGTTTCCTGAATCTGCGCTGGCAGCGGCTGCCAGCGACGTCGGGCGGTGCTGCGCCGGCCGCGCGGGCGACGCTCGTGAAGCTGGCCGAGCTGCGCTCGGTGCTGCCCGCGGCGACGCGCTACGTCACGCCGGCGGAGCGGGCAGCGCAGCTCGCCGCGCGCAAGGCGAGCTACGCACCGCGCTATTCGGCGGGTTGAGCGCCCGGGTTGACCCGGCCGCGGCGAGACCTTCGCCGCGGTCGCAGATCGCCCGCGTTCCGCAGCCGCGCTCATCGCGGGTGGTATCGTGCGTCGATCGTCATCACTTCGCGCCCGACCCGGACGCCCGCTTTCCGATGAGCCAGCCCGAAAGCGATCTCGCAATCCTGTTGCGCACGATGCAGCCCGAGCTGAACCCGGGCGCGTACGCATTCACGACCACATCTTCGTTGCATTCGTCGACGGCGCGCGGGCGCTCGACGTACTGGTCGCGCTGCAGCGCGACGCTTTGCGCGACTGACGCACGCATCCGCCGCACGCAAAAAAAACGGGCCCGTTTCCGGGCCCGCGAACGGAGAGGATGGCGCCGGCGCACCGGCACGCGGCAGCTTACTTCGCCGCACCGCTCTCGAACCACGCGGCGATCTTCGTTCGCTCGTCATCCGTCATGTGCGTGACGTTGCCGATCGGCATCGCTTTCAGTTGCACCGCCTGCTGATAGATCCGCGGCGCGTTCCGCGCGATCTCGTCGGGCGTGTCGAACATCACGCCGGCGGGCGCGCTGCCCATCAGCGTCGGTTTTGCCGAGTGGCACGCGACGCAGCGCTGCTGCAGGATCGGCGCGATGTCCCTGATTGCGGGCTTCGGCGCATTCGGGGCGTTCGCCGCCTGCACTTCGGGCGCGATCGGCTTGGGCATCGTCGTCACGAGCGCGAGCACCATCAGCGCGACGCCGCCGAGCGGCAGATACCAGAGCTGCTGGCCGCGATGCCGCATCACGAAGAACTGACGGATCAGCGCGCCGGCGAGCATGATGACGACGAGCACGATCCAGTTGTACTGGTTCGCATACGTCATCGCGTAGTGGTTCGACAGCATCGCGAACACGACGGGCAGCGTGAAGTACGTGTTGTGCACCGAGCGCTGCTTGCCGCGCTTGCCGTAGATCGGGTCGGGCGTCTCGCCCTTGAGCAGCGTGTCGACCATCTTGCGCTGGCCGGGGATGATCACGAAGAACACGTTGGCCGTCATGATCGTCGCGAGCATTGCGCCGACGATCAGGTACGCGGCGCGGCCGGAGAACACGTGGCACGCGATGTACGCCGCCGCGATCACATACAGGCCGACGAACGCGCCGAGCAGCCTGTCGCGGCTGCCGAGCAGGCGGCACGCGCAGTCGTAGACGATCCAGCCTGCGAGCAAAAAGCCGAGCGCGGACGAGACCGCGACGATGGGCCCCATGTCGAGCATGTTCCGGTCGATCAGGTACGTGTTCGGCGCGAGCAGGTACAGCACGAAGAAGAGGCCGAAGCCGGACATCCACGTCGTGTACGACGGCCACTTCGACCAGTGCAGATCCTCGGGCATCTCGGGCGGCGCGACGAGGTACTTCTGCATGTTATAGAAGCCGCCGCCGTGCACGTGCCACAGCTCGCCGAACACGCCGCGCGATTTCAACTGCGCGTCCTTCGGCGGCTTCAGGCTGTTGTCGAGCGCGACGAAATAGAACGACTCGCCGATCCACGCGATCGCGGCGACGACGTGCAGCCAGCGGATCGCGAGATTCAGCCAGTCGGTGATGAAGCCTTCCATGAAACTCCTCCTGAGTCGATCGTTGTCGTGTGCGGGCAGCGATGCGCGGTCAACTGCCGCGATAGGTGCTGTACGACCACGGCGACACGAGAAGCGGCACGTGATAGTGCGCGGCGGGATCGGCCACGCCGAAGCGCAGCACGACGAGATCGACGAAGCGCGGCTCCGGCAGCGCGACGCCTTGCGCGGCGAAGTAGTCGCCCGCGTGGAACACGAGTTCGTAGGTGCCGGCCGCGAGCGCGTCGCCTTCGAGGAGCGGCGCGTCGCAGCGGCCGTCGTCATTGGTGAGCGCGGTCTTCAGCAGCCGGCTGCCGTCGCCCGAGATCGCATGGAGCTCGATCTTGATCGCGGCGCCGGGGCGGCCGTACGCGGTGTCGAGTACGTGGGTAGTGAGCTTTCCCATTCGCATGAGTCCTTGTGTAGTCGCGAGGATCGGCGGCGGCTCGATCCGTTGATGCTGCGGCGGATCGAGGCTCCACGTCAGTGGCTACATACCCGTCGGCGGATCGAAGCGAGCGCCGTGCAGCCATTGTAAAAAGGTTCGGAGGGCAAACCGTGAGCGATAACGAAGATAATGCGCGCCGCATGAGCGCGCGTCCATGCGCGTCGCCGCCGTCGCCAGCGGTAGCCGAACATATCGCCGGCGTGAAGACGATCATGCGCGCGACGAAGCTTGCGCCGCGCCGCGCGTTCGACGATGCTTGGCCCGTGCGGGCGAGCGTGCCGATCCGTCGGAATCGCGCTCGCGCACCCCGAAGACGGCGGGCACGCCGGGTAACCGGGCCAGGGCGTTCGAACGGACGCGGCGGCGCGGTGCGTGCCGAGCGTCGCGTTCGAGCGTTCGGACATTCGAGCAGCGAGGCCGCTTCGGTGGCGCAACGACACGGAGATCGAACGACGATGGAACGACACCCGAGCGCGCGCGCCGGCGCGCAGTCCCTTTCCCAAAATCGGCCGAGGACGCTCGCCGTCAGGCACGCCGACGTGCTCGTGACGATGGACGGCGCGCGCCGCGAGCTGCGCGATGCGGGCCTCTATGTCGAGGACAACCGGATCGTCGCGGTCGGCCCGAGCGCCGAGCTGCCCGCGCACGCGGACGAAGTGCTTGATCTGCGCGGCCATCTCGTGATCCCGGGGCTCGTCAACACGCATCATCATATGTATCAGAGCCTCACGCGCGCGATTCCCGCCGCGCAGAACGCCGAGCTGTTCGGCTGGCTCACGAGCCTGTACCGGGTCTGGGCGCATCTGACGCCGGAGATGATCGAGGTATCGGCGCTGACCGCGATGGCCGAGCTGCTGCTGTCCGGCTGCACGACGTCGAGCGATCATCTGTACATCTATCCGAACGGCAGCCGGCTCGACGACAGCATCGCGGCCGCGCAGCGCATCGGCATGCGCTTTCACGCGAGCCGCGGCAGCATGAGCGTCGGGCAGCGCGACGGCGGGCTGCCGCCCGACTCGGTCGTCGAGCGCGAGCCGGACATCCTGCGCGATACGCAGCGCGTGATCGAGACCTACCATGACGAAGGCCGCTACGCGATGCTGCGGGTCGTCGTCGCGCCGTGCTCGCCGTTCTCGGTGAGCCGGGGCCTGATGCGCGACGCGGCGGCGCTCGCGCGCGCGTACCGCGTGTCGCTGCACACGCACCTTGCGGAGAATGTGAACGATGTCGTGTACAGCCGCGAGAAGTTCGGGATGACGCCCGCCGAATATGCGGAGGATCTCGGCTGGCTCGGGCGCGACGTGTGGCATGCGCACTGCGTGCAGCTCGACGAGCCGGGCATCGCGCGCTTCGCGCGCACCGGCACGGGCGTTGCGCATTGTCCGTGCTCGAACATGCGGCTCGCGTCCGGGATCGCGCCCGTGCGGCGGATGCGGCTTGCGGGCGTGCCGGTCGGACTCGGCGTCGACGGCTCCGCGTCGAACGACGGCGCGCAGATGGTCGCCGAGATGCGGCAGGCGCTGCTGCTGCAGCGCGTCGGATTCGGCCCCGACGCGATGACCGCGCGCGATGCGCTCGAGATCGCGACGCTCGGCGGCGCGCGCGTGCTGAACCGCGACGACATCGGCGCGCTCGCGCCCGGCATGGCGGCGGATTTCGTCGCGTTCGACTTGCGCACACCGCAGTTCGCGGGCGCGTTGCACGATCCCGTCGCGGCGCTCGTGTTCTGCGCGCCGTCGCAGGCGGCGTACAGCGTCGTCAACGGACGCGTCGTCGTGCGGGAAGGGCGGCTGTCGACGCTCGAGATCGAGCCGCTCGTCGAGCGACACAACGCGCTTGCGCGGGCGCTTGGCGAGGCGGCGCGCTGAGCGGCACGGCTTGCGCGTCGGCCGATCGCGTCGCCGACATCGCCGCCGACGGCGTGACGCGCATCAAGCGCCGTGACCCGCGCCGCGCGTTCTTACACCTCGATCAGCGTGCGGGTCGCCTCGGCGACGAGACCGCGCAGCCAGCGCACCTCGTCCGAGTAGTGGCAGCGCTCATGCCAGAGCTGGTAATACTGCATCGGCGGGAAATCGAGCGGCGCGGGCACGACCGACAGCGGCAGGAACTTCGCGTAGTGATCGGCGAAGAGCCGCGTCGTCGTGAAGATCAGATCCGACTTCACGAGCACGTAAGGCGCGAGATTGAAGTACGGCAGCGTGACGACGACGTGGCGCTTCAGGCGCTCGCGCGCGAGATGGACGTCGATCGCGCCGCGCTGCCCGACCGAGTACGGCGTCGGCGCGAGATGCGGCGCGTTCAGGTATTGGTCGAGCGTGAGGCCGCCGCGCTTGGCGAACGGATGCGTGTTACTCATCAGGCAGACGATCTCGTCGACGAACAGGTTCGACAGGTGCAATTGCTCGGGCGGCTCCGGCCAGTTGCCGACGACGATGTCGAGCTTGCCGTCCTCGAGCGCGAGCTCGTAGTCGAACGCGGGGCCGAGCGAATGGAACTCGAGCGTCGCGTTCGGCGCGGCCTGGCGGAAGCGCTCGACGACGGTCGGCACGAACAGCACGTTCAGATAGTCCGGGCAGCCGATCCGGTAGCAGCGGATCGACGTCGCCGGATCGAAGTTGTGCTGCTGGAACTTGATCCGTTCGATTTCGCGCAGCGCGTTCTGCACGGGCTCGAGCAGGCGCAGGCCGTACTCGGTCGGCACCATCCCGGACTTGCCGCGCACGAGGAGCGGATCGCCCGTGATGTCGCGCAGGCGGCGCAGCGCGGCGCTGATCGCCGGTTGCGACTGGTTCAGCTTGACGGCCGCGCGCGTCACGCTGCGCTCCATCAGCAAAGTGTGCAGGACGCGCAATAGATACGTGTCGATCGCCTCGCGTTGCTGGCTCATGCTCTCTCCGTTTATATGTCCGGGCTGATCGATGGGGGCTGGGGGTATATGGTTTTTAATATGGACATAAAGGAGCGTCAAGCGTGACGCATTCGAATCGCCGCGCGCGGCGGGGGATGATCCGCGACGGGCGGGCGATGCGGACGCCGGCGGCGAGCTTGCGGTGCAACCGTGCGAAGGCGGCTGAAAAGGAGGTAAAGGGGACGGCAAGAAAGACGGTGAAACGAGCGGCGGGGCGAGTGACGAAAAAAGGAACGACATGTCGACGTGCAAAGGAGACCGAAACGGTAACGGCAGGTCGGCCCCATCGGTAGCGCCGAGCCGATGTCGCGCGATGCGTCAGGTATCATCGCGCGCCTGAGAGGCGGACCGGACGATACGCCGCCCGACGCACGTTCCGCGCGCGTCGCGGGGCGATCGTCGCGTCCCGCGCGAACGAGCGTTCCAAACGTTCGTTTGATGCCCGCGCGTCGCGCGCGGCGCAGCCGATCGGTCCCGCCGGGCCCGTTCAGTCCTCGATCCGCAATCCGACCTTCAGCGTCACTTGCCAGTGAATCACTTGATCGCCTTCGATGTGTCCGCGCGTGTCGGTGACTTCGAACCAGTGCAGATTGCGCACGGTCTTCGCCGCCTTGGCGATCGCGTTGCGAATCGCGTCGTCGCTCGACTGGCGCGACGAGCCGGTGAGTTCGAGCAGCTTGTAGACGTGGTCGTTCATGATGTTCTCCGGTGAGTCGTTCGACGTTCGGTTCAGCGGGCAAGACGCGCGCATCAGGCGTTCCCGCGCATGCCTTCTTGAGTGATAGGTATGATGGGCGGCAACTTCAATCGGTATTCGAACGAGAGGAAAGGGGAAGATGTGGACGTAGGATTCTGTGGGCCGGGGTTGATGGGCGCGCCGATGATCCGGCATCTGCTGTCGGCGGGCCATCGGGTGCACGTATGGAACCGCACGCGCGCGAAAGCCGACGCGCTCGCCGTGCACGGCGCGCAGGTCGTCGACACGCCGGCCGAACTCGCCGCGCGCGCGGAGACGGTGATGCTGTGCGTGCTCGATGCGCAAGCGGTCGGCGACGTCGTGTTCGGCGCATCCGGCGTGCTCGCGGGCGATGCCGCCGCGCGTCGCGCGCGGCGCATCGTCGATCATTCGAGCATTCCGCCCGCGGCGACGCGCGCGTATGCGGCGCGCGCGGCGGCGCTCGGCGCGAGCTGGGTCGACGCGCCGGTGTCGGGCGGCGTGCCGGGCGCGGAGGCGGGCACGCTCGCGGTGATGGCGGGCGGCCCGCAAGCGGATGTCGATGCGGTGCGCGCGCTGATCGGCGCTTACGCATCGCGCGTCACGCATCTCGGCGATGCGGGAGCGGGGCAGACGGCGAAGCTGTGCAATCAGGCGATCGTGACGGCGACCGTCACGGCGATCGCCGAAGCGGTGGGGCTCGCGCAGGCGAGCGGCATCGACGCGGCGCGCCTGGCCGAAGCGCTCGCGGGCGGCTGGGCGGATTCGGTGCTGCTGCAGACGTTCGTGCCGCGGATGACGGGCACGGGCCATCCGTCGATCGGCGCGCTGAGGACGTTTCAGAAGGATGTCGACGCAATCGCCGATGCGGCGCGCGATACGGGCGCGGTGATGCCTGTTGCGGCGGCCGTGCAGCAGGTGCTGCGGCTCGGCGCGGCGATGGGGCTTGCGCAAGCCGATTTCGCGGCGTTCATCGACATCGTGCGGCCGCAGGCGAAGCGAGGCGAGTGACGGGTGGATGTTTATGCGCTGGCGTCGCGGCGGCGCGTGCAGATCTCTCCGGCAACGCGCCGAAAGATACGCCGAAAAACGCGCATGCCGCCGCGCGACGGCGGCGTGAATGAAGAACGGGCCGTTTCAAACGGCCCGTTTCATGATGGCGAGAATTACAGCGAGCGAGGCGTGGTATCGCCGGCGTTCGGCTGTCCGATTCCGCTGCGCAGCCCGGCTTTCACGCCCGCACCAAATTCGGGCAGGATGCGCGCGCGGGCGCGGCTCGCGAACACGAGGAAGCCGAATCCGTTCGCCTCGTACCAGTAGCCGCCGTTTTCGAGCCCGTCGAGCGGCTGCTCGAGCGCATTGGCAATCGATTCGATGCAACGCTTGCGCAGCTCGGCGATCGCGGGATACGGCGGCTGCGCGCCGCGAACACTGCAGAGCAGGACGTCGAGGCCGGGCAGCACGTGCGCGTAGAGCACGGGCTCGTCCTGCGCGCGCGCGCGCGCGATCTTCGTGTCGAGCTGGGCGAACGGCTTCGCATGGCGCAGCACTGCGAGGAACGATTCCTGGCCGTCCGGTTGCGCGCGTCGGCGTTTTTTCGGGAAGGACATAAACACTCGCCTCAAAAACAATTGCAAGAAATGCGGCATCCTCATGCGACCCACTCCCGGCTATGCGCGCCGCATGTCGATCTTTTATAGCATACGAAAATGCCGGCTTCACGAAGTTCGCCGATGCGTTTTGCCGTGCGTCGACCGAACCGGGGAGAGCCTACGATCGCCAAAGCCAGCGCTTCTGCGCCTGCACTGTCGTTGAGTCTCCATCATAGACCCGGTAGCGCCGCGCGTGCGTCAGAACGTCGCAAAAAATGATGCGGGTATTCTCTGCCTTGCGCGCGCCGCACCGCCGGAAACCGTCCGGACGACGAAAAAAAGCCCGCGCGCGGCGGGCTTCGTGGCGATCGTGCGGCGCGTGCGTTCAGCGCTGCTTCAGCGAATCGCGAATCTCGCGCAGCAGCAGCACGTCTTCGGGCGTCGCGGCGGGCGCGGCTTCTTCCGGCTTGCGCAGCTTGTTGATGAACTTGACCATCAGGAAGATGATGAACGCGAGGATGATGAAGTTGATCAGCACGGTGATGAACGAGCCGTAGCCGAACGTGGCGACGCCCGCCGCCTGCAGATCCTTGAACGATTCCGGATTGCCCTTGAACGACGCGGGAATCTGGCCGAGCAGCACGAATTTGTTCGAGAAATCCAGGCCCCCCGTCAGCACGCCGATGACGGGCATGATGAGATCCTTCACCACCGAATCGACGATCTTCGAAAACGCTCCGCCGATGATCACGCCGATGGCGAGATCCATGACGTTGCCCTTGACGGCAAATTCCTTGAATTCCTTGATGATGCTCATGGGCGGCTTGCTCCTGTCGAAAGTGAATTGGCGCGTGGCGCAACGATTCGTTACGGCACATTGATGGCCGTCATCATAACGAACCCGATCCTTTATCGATAGTTCATCTGAAAAATCTTGACAAAGGGGCGCGCAAAAAAAAATGGGCCGTTTCCGGCCCATTCCGTCGTTTCCGCGGCGCATCGTCAACCGTTGCTGCTCCAATCGTCGCCACTGCTGCCGAGATCGACGCTTCCGCCGCCGTCCGAGCCGCCGCTGTCCCAACTGTCGCCCTGGCCGAAGTCGATGCCCGGATCGGCGCCTGCGCGGCGCCGCGCTTCGTCGTCGACGATCACTTCGCGCTCGATCACGCGGTCGCGGCCATGCGACATCGCCTGACCGAGCAGCACGCCCGTGAGCAAACCGCCCATGCCGCCGCCGAAGCCGCCGCCTTGCTGGATCACGACGGGCGGCTGCTGTTGCGGCTGCGGCGGATACGGCGAGCAGGGCGGCTGGCCTTGCGCGCCCGTCAACCGATCGGCCTCCTGAGCAAATACCGAGCCCGTTTGGCCGGGGGCGCCTGCTGCGGCCGCGGCCGCGTTCGGATCGGGGCGGCCCTCGACGCGCGCCTTCAGGCTCGCGAACTGCTTCTCCAGCTCGTCGAGCCGGTACGGCGGCACCGGGTTCTTGCCGTTCGACAGCGTTTCGACGAGCTCGCGCGCCTGCGCTTCGAGCGCCTCGATCTCGCCGTTGAGCGCGGCGGCGCCGGGCGCCGTCGACAGCCGCGCGTCGAGCTTGAGCGGGCGCACGTCGTTGAGGATGTCGGTTGCGCGCTTCAGTTGCGCGCGACGTTCGTCATCGGCGCGCTGATCGTCGGCCGAGCGCGCGCGGCGCAGCGTTCTGCGCAGCACGAGCACGATCGCGCCGATCAGCACCGCGAGGCCGATCCACATGCCCGCCGACGGACCGCGGTGCACGGGCGCGGCGGGTGCCGCGGCGAATTGCGATTGCGATTGGGATTGGGCCTGGGCCTGGGCCTGGGCCTGCGGCGCGGTGAGCATGCCGCCCGAGGTCGCCGAGCGCGACGTCTGCGCGGCCGCCACGCGGCGCGCATCGGCGCGCACGCGCGCTTCCGTCTGCGCGAAGCGTGACGGATCGGTGAAGCGCAGTTGCGGATCGAGCGACTTCGCGCGCTCGATCTGCGCGAGCGCGTCGGCAGGGCGGCCCTCGCGGTCGAGCACCTGGCCGTACAGATAGCGGGCGCGCGCGTTGTCCGGATATGCGTCGATCACCTGCGAGAGCTGCGCGTCGGCGCGCTGCCAGTTGCCTTGCGCGATCGACTGCTGGATTTGTTGCAGCGACGGCACTGCCGCGTTCGCGGCGGCCGACACGAGGAGTAGCGACAATCCGACGGCTGCGAGAAGCTTTTTCATGATCGGTTCGGGCGCTCGGCCCGTCTCCTTGCGGATGTTCGCGGCGCGGCGGCGGAGCGAAGCGAACGCGCCCGCCGCCGCGGCTGCGAAGCGCCGGCTGGCGGAGCCGCCGTTACTGCGCCGGCGTGTTCAGTTGCTTTTTCAGCGCTTCGAGGCGGTCCTCGACGGACGGCCCCTTGTTCAGCGCCGCGAGCTTGTCGTCGAGCGCGCGGCCGCTGTTCGTATCGGCCGAGTTCAGGCGCGCGTCCGAACGCGCGTTCGACAGCGCGACCTTGTCCTCGAGCTTCTGGAAGTCCTCGGACAGGTTCTTGCCGCCGATCCCGCCGAGCGCGGTGGCCGCGACGTCCTTCGCCTGCGCGATTTCCTGCTTCGCCTGCAGGATGTTCGAGCGCGCGTTCAGATCGTTGCGGCGCGCGCGCATGTCGGCGATCTGGCCTTTGAGCTTGTCGACCGACGGCTCGAGCGTCTCGAGCTCGCGGGCGAGCGCGTCGCGCTCGGCCTCGGCGTTCGCCTGCGCGGCGAGCGCTTCGCGCGCGAGGGCTTCGTCGCCCGATTGCAGCGCGCGCTTCGCGCCGTCCTCGTACTTCTTCGCGCGCTCGTCGGCGGCGTCGCGCTTGCTGCGTTGCGTCGCGACCTGCGCCTCGATCTCGATCAGCGAGTTTTCCGCGCGGCCGATGCTGTCGTCGAGCTCCCGCACGATCTGCCGCGCGTCGCGCGACGGGTCCTGCACCGAGTCCGCCGCGTCGTTCAGCAGACCTTTGATCGTGCGCGAAATAGAGTCGAAAAGCGACATGGATTCCTCCGTAAGTGATGAACGATGCGCGCATCGCGCATCGCGGGCGATGCCTCGCCGCGGTGCGAGGCGGCTCGCGTCGGCGGATATTACACCACCGGTTCGCTTAAACGCCGCTTAAACGCAGGCCCGGGCGGGCGGCGCGCATGCCGGCCGCCGCGACCGAACATATGGCCGGCGACGGCAATTTCCAGTGCGCCGCGCGCCATTTTTTTGCGCGTGCGCGCCTTTCAGAACGAAAGGAGGCGTCGCGCCGCGTTTCGCCTTCATCATAGGAGCGTTCGCGGCGCACGACGGTGCGCGGCGCAACGAACTGGGGGATTTTTTACAAAAAATCCTGAAGGGGGGCGATCGATTTCATTAAAATGCGCTGTCACGCTGCGGACCGGACAGCCGTATGGACCGACGCGCGCCGGGATCCGTCGACGTGATACGCTCCACGACGCTACGTCCATCGATTCCACGCACGCGCTCAGCGCGTGCACGAGGCGCGCCTCGTGCGCCGCCCATCCGACATGCCTATTATCAAACGACCGCCTTCCTCCCGCGCCACGAACGAGCACCATTATTCGCTACGACGCTCGCCTGCCGGCGCCTATTACACCGATGACGACGATGACGGCGACCGCGCGTCGCGCCGCACGAGCCGCGACAGCGGCTCGCGCACGTTCGGCTCGCGCGTCGCGTTGTGGTTCGTCGGGCTCTTCGCGACGCTGCTCGTCGTCGGCGCGCTGATCGTGGGCTACGCGCTCGTCGTGATGGGGCCGCAACTGCCTTCGCTCGACGCGCTCACGCACTACCAGCCGAAGGTGCCGCTGCGCGTGTACAGCGCGGACCACGTGCTGCTCGGCGAATTCGGCGAGGAGCGCCGCAGCCTCGTGCGCTTCGCGGACATCCCGGACGTGATGAAGAAGGCGGTGCTCGCGATCGAGGATTACCGCTTCTACGAGCACGGCGGCGTCGACTTCGTCGGCATTCTCCGCGCGGGCGTGGCCGATCTGCTGCACGGCGGCGCGCGGCAGGGCGCGAGCACGATCACGATGCAGGTCGCGCGCAATTTCTTCCTGTCGAGCGAGAAGACGTACACGCGCAAGATCTACGAGATGCTGCTCGCATACAAGATCGAGCGAGCGCTCACGAAGGATCAGATCCTCGAGCTGTACATGAACCAGATCTATCTGGGCCAGCGTGCTTACGGCTTCGCGGCCGCCGCGCGCGTGTACTTCGGCAAGGACCTGAAGGACATCACGCTCGCCGAGGCGGCGATGCTCGCGGGGCTGCCGAAGGCGCCGTCCGCGTATAACCCGGTCGTCAATCCGAAGCGCGCGAAGGTGCGCCAGGAGTACATCCTGAAGCGCATGCTCGAGATCGGCTACATCACGCAGCAGCAGTACGACCAGGCGGTGAAGGAGGAAATCCATGTGCGCACGCCGGGCAACCAGTACGCGGTGCACGGCGAATACGTAGCCGAAATGGTGCGGCAGATGATGTACGCGCAGTACAAGGACGAGACCTATACGCGCGGCTTCACCGTCACCACGACGATCAACGCGGCCGACCAGGAGGCCGCGTACCAGGCGGTGCGCCGCGGGATCATGGACTACGAGCGCCGCCACGGCTACCGCGGGCCGGAAGGCTTCGTCGCGCTGCCGCCCGCGGGCGACGAGCGCGACGAGGCGATCGACGATGCGCTCGCCGATCATCCGGACAACGGCGATCTGCAGTCGGCCGTCGTGCTCGCTGCGTCGCCCGCGGCGGTCGACGTGCAGTTCGTCGGCGGCGCGACCGCGACGATCAACGGCGCCGGGCTGCGCTTCGTGGCGGGCGCGTTGAGCGCGCGCGCGTCGGCCGCGCTGAAGATCAAGCCGGGCTCGATCGTGCGCGTGATGAAGGACGCGAAGAGCGCATGGCAGATCGCGCAGTTGCCGCAGGTCGAAGGCGCGCTCGTCGCGGTCGCGCCGCAGGACGGCGCGATCCGCTCGCTCGTGGGCGGCTTCGACTTCAACAAGAGCAAGTTCAACCACGTGACGCAGGCGTGGCGGCAGCCGGGCTCGTCGTTCAAGCCGTTCATCTATTCGGCGTCGCTCGAAAAGGGCCTCGGGCCCGCGACGATCATCAACGACGCGCCGCTCTATTTCCCGCCGAGCGTGCCGGGCGGCCAGCCGTGGGAGCCGAAGGACGACGATCAGCCGGACGGCCCGATGCCGATGCGCACCGCGCTGCAGCGCTCGAAGAACCTCGTGTCGATCCGGATTCTCGCGTCGATCGGCACGTCGTACGCGCAGGACTACGTAACGCAGCGCTTCGGCTTCGATCCCGCGAAGACGCCGCCGTATCTGCCGATGGCGCTCGGCGCGGGCCTCGTCACGCCGCTGCAGCTCGCGGCGGGCTATGCGGTGTTCGCGAACGGCGGCTACAAGGTCGATCCGTATCTGATCGCCGAAGTCGACGACGCGCGCGGCCAGGCGCTGCAAAAGGCGCAGCCGGTGGTCGCGGGCACGGGCGCGACGCGCACGATCGACGCGCGCAACGCATACGTGATGAACAGCCTGCTGCACACCGTCGCGACGGCGGGCACGGGCGCCGGCACGAACGCGCTCGGCCGCGGCGACCTGCAGGGCAAGACGGGTACGACGAACGACGCGAAGGACGGCTGGTTCGCCGGCTACCAGCAATCGCTCGTCGCCGTTGCGTGGATGGGCTTCGACCAGCCGAAGAGCCTCGGCAGCCGCGAATTCGGCGCGCAGCTCGCGCTGCCGATCTGGGTGAACTACATGCGCACCGCGCTTTCCGGCGTGCCCGAGCAGCAGATGGCGATGCCGGACGGGCTGACGACGATCGACGGCGAGCTGTATTACGCGGATCGCACGCCGGGCGCGGGCTTTGTCGCGAACGTCGACTTCAACCCTGCCGCGAGCCCCACCGTGAGCGCGAACGACGCGCTCGGCTCGGCGGGCGCCGCGGGCCTGACGCCGCCGCCTGTGACGCCGGAGGAGAAGCGGCAGATCATCGACATGTTCGAGGGCAACAAGCCTTGATCGAATGTCGATGCGTTGATCGCATCGCGAAGAAACGGGCGCTGGCGGCGCCCGTTTTTTTGCCGGCGCGGATTTGGCGGCGGCGATTGCCGATGGCGGCGCGGTGCCGTTGCGCCGGCGGGCGACGCGCTCGCCGGCAATATTCGGTCTGCTTCGACTTGGAGGGCGAATGACCGGCCGCCATGCAATGCATTCCGGAACGGGCCGATCAGAACGACGCGCAAACGCGCGCCAGCACGAGCCCGACCGATTGCTGATGAAACCGCTCGATGTACGCGCGGCGGATGGCGGCGAGGCTGTCGAGCGTCGCGGGCGAGTCGGGCGCGACGATACGGATCACGAAGCTTTTCTCGTGCACGACGCCGCCCGTTTCGCGATCGCGCCATTGGCCGCGCGTGTCCCACGTCGTGATCCCGTCGGGAAAGCGCGGCGTGACCGCGTCGGCGACGAAGCGCGCGCGCTCGGCGTCGGTGACGGGGCCGCGGCCGGCGATGTCGCGGCCGAACAGCAGGTCCGCCTGCAGTTCGCGCGTGCCGCCGGCTTGCGCGCAGCGCGCATCGCTTGACGCCGGCTGCGGCGACGTCGCGCAGCCCGGCAGCGCGGCGACGGCGGCGATCAGCGCGATGCCGCCGATCCATGTCGAATGAGTCACTCGCATCGTTGATCCTCGTCGAATGTCGTGTTTGATCGACCACGCGACCACGCGACCACGCGACCACGCGACCGTGCAAATGCGCGCCGCCGCATCCGGGAGCGCGACTGCAAAGCGCTGCGCGCTCAGGCACTTACGCAGTTGTCCGGCCGCTTATCAACAAGCCTGTCAACATAATCTGTGGAAAACGCGCCGCCCGGCCCGGCGCGCGGCCGACGCGATTCGATCGTGCAACGCTCCGCGCCGGCGCAGGCGAATCGAATCGGATCAAGCAGTTAGCGCCGCTGCCCCATGCTTATCAACAGCCCTTTCAACAAAAACTGGGGATAACCGCATCGCTTTGCACGCCCGCTGCGCGCACTATCGACGCATTTCGCGGCGCTCCCCGAAAACGTCGCGCGATCAACGCGTTAGCGCGCTTGTCCGCGGCTTTTCAACATGCTCTTCAACATGAACTGGGGATAACCGGCGTCACGGCCGCGCTGCCCGGTGCAGCCGCGCGTGCTCGAGATGCGTGGCGAGCGCCGTCGAATCGATATTGGTGCCCGACAGCAGCACGCCGACGCGCCTGCCCTGCAGCGGCTCGCGCAGCGGCCCGAGCAAGGCGGCTGTCGCGGCCGCGCAGGCGGGCTCGACCGCGACTTTCAGATGCGCGAACAGATAGAGCATCGCCGCGCGCAGCGCGTCGTCCGAGACGGTGACGATCCGGTCGACATGGCGGCGGCACAGCTCGTAGCTGTACTCCTCGGTGTGCGGCGCCATCAGCGAATCGGCGATCGTGTGCATCGCACCCATCCGGATCGGGTGATTCGCGGCGAAGCTGCGGCTCATCGCATCCGCGCCCTCCGGCTCGACGCCGTACACGTGCACGCGCGGATTCGCGAGCCGCAGCGCGGTCGACGTGCCCGCGGCGAGACCGCCGCCGCCGATCGGCACGATCACCGCATCGAGGTCGGGCGTCTGTGTCGCCCATTCGTAGCCGAGCGTCGCGGTGCCGAGAATCGTGTGATAGCCGTTGAACGGATGCACGAAGAAACGGCCTTCCTCGGCCTCGATTCGCCGGACGATCTCGAACGCCTCGGCGGGGCTCGACGCCATCACGACCTCCGCGCGGTACTGGCGGCAGAGCGCGATGCGCGCCGGGCTCGCGGTGTCGAACATCACGACCTTCGCGCTCATGCCGAGCCGCATCGCCGCATAGGCGACGGCCGCCGCGTGATTGCCCGCCGACACGCAGGTGACGCCCGCGCTCTTCCTGTCCGCGCCGAGCGCGAGCAGGTTCGTGAACGCGCCGCGCGCCTTGAAGCTGCCGCTCGCCTGCAGCAGCTCGAACTTGAAGTTCACGTGCGTGTTGTCGAGCGACGGCAGGTCCGCGCGCTCGAACACCGGCGTGCGCATGACCCACGGCGTGAGCGCGAAGTGTTGCGCGGCAATTTCGTCGAGCGTCGGAATCGGCTCGCCGTTGATCGTCAAATGAGCGGGGCGGTTGGGTGAAGTCGACATGTGCGTGCGCGTATCGATGAGGTGGCCGATCGGCCGGCCAAGACGAAGCTCGCCGCGGCGCGCGGACTCACGCGAGCGTCAGGCCCTGCACGAGCTTGCGCAGGAAGCGTTCGCACGACGCGAGCTGGTCGAGCTCGACGAACTCGTTCGGCTTGTGCGCCTGCTCGATGTAGCCGGGCCCGCAGATGACGCTCGGAATGCCCGCGCGCTGGAACAGGCCCGCCTCGGTGCCGTACGCGACCTTGCGCTTTTCCCGATCGGCGGTGAGCGTGCGCACGAGTTCCGTGACCGCCGCCTGTTCGACTGCGTCGAGGCCGGGCGCGGCGGCAACCTTCGTGAACTCGATCGCCGCGTTCGGATGCTCGCGGCGCATCCGCGGCAGCAGCGTGTCGCGCGCGTAGGCGTCGATGCGCGCGAAGATCGCATCGGGGTCGAGCGTCGGCAAATTGCGGAACTCGAACGAGAACTGGCATTCGGCGGGCACCGTGTTGACCGCGTTGCCGCCCTGGATGATGCTCGTCTGCGCGGTCGTGAACGGCACGTCGTACAGTTCGTCGAACGGGCCTTGCGCGCGGAATTCGTCGGCGAGATCGCGGATGTGGCAGATGAGCCGCGCCGCGTATTCGATCGCGTTCAGGCCCTTCGGCGTGAGCGACGAATGCGCGGCGTGGCCGCGCACGCAGCAGCGGTAGACGTTGATGCCCTTGTGCGCGATCACGGGGCGCATGCCGGTCGGCTCGCCGACGATGCAGCCGGCGGGCGCGACGCCGCGCGCCTTCAGATCGGCGAGCATCAGCGGTGCGCCGGCGCAGCCGATCTCCTCGTCGAACGACAGCGCGAAGTGGATCGGCTGCGCGAGCCTTGCCGCCTGCATCTCGGGCAGCAGCGCGAGCGCCGCGCCGATGAAGCCTTTCATGTCGCAGGTGCCGCGCCCGTAGAGCTTGCCGTCGCGCACTTCGGGCCTGAACGGATCGCTGTCCCATTGCTGCCCGTCGACGGGCACGACGTCGGTGTGGCCCGACAGCACGATGCCGCCGTTCGTCGCGCCGTCGTGCGCGGGGATCGTCGCGAACAGGTTCGCCCAGCCGTCGCGGGCGTCGTGCGTGAGCGTCGATTCGACGCCCGCCGCGGCGAGCGTGTCGCGGACCATTTCGATGAGGCCGAGATTCGGCACGCGGCTCGTCGTGTCGATCGATACGAGCCGCTCGACCCACGACAGGCTGATCGGTTCGGCTAGCGAGGTGGGCGAGGACGCGGACGGTGCCGTTGCGTCGGGAACGGACATGGCGGGGCTCCGGCAGATGGGCAGATGAATGCAAAGATCATACTCAAAAACGATACGGCCCGTCTTCGCGCGACGCTTTGCGGCGCAGCATCCGGCGCGTTCGCGCGGTGTGTGTGCTGGCATGTGTCGGCGGAGCGATCCGCATTGTCCTGCGAATCCGTGACGACGCTCCCGGCGGGCCTGTGGCCGGATACCGTCGGTGCGACGCGCTCGTCGACGCGCGACTAAGTTTTATTTGGGAACTTAATATCGAGACAATTGCATTTGTCGATGTAATTGTTTTGGCGGCCGCAGCGCCGAACAGCCGAACAAGGAGACGACGATGACGCATCTGCACATCGAACGCAGCGCGCGCGTGCTGACCGTGAGTTTCGACAATCCGCCGGTCAACTTTCTCACGATGGCGATGATGCGTGAGCTGAAGCGCCTGCTCGGCGGCATCAAACGCGGCGCGGAGATCGGCGTCGACGAACTGGGCACGTGGATCGACGGCGTGGCCGTCGATTTCTCGCGTTAGGGCGGGGGGCTTCCGGCAGCCGGTCGTCCGACGGCTGTCCGTGCGTGCCGGCGACTCGCGCGCGAAGGATGCGCTGCGTCGCTCGGCGACGAAGCCGCCAGCCGCGCCCCGCGCCCCATGCCCCGCCAACTATCGTGCCGCCGCCTGCGCGCGCGACTGCTGAGGCTGGCCGAGCGCGCGCAGCGTCTCCTTCACCGTCGACACGCGCACCGCGAGGTCCGGCGTGCGCGTCTCGATCCGCAGCTTGTCCTGGCCCGCGAGCTTGATGTGCCGGTGCTTCTGCACCATGTCGATGATGCGCATCGGATCGATCGGCGGATTCGGCACGAACTGCAGCCCGATCGCCGCTTCGCTCGCGTCGATCTTCACGATGCCGAGCGGCTTCGCGGCGAGCCGCAGCCGGTGCGTCTCGACGAGCGCGTGCGCCTGCGGCGGCAGCTTGCCGAAGCGGTCGATCAGCTCTTCCTGGATGCCGTCGATCGAATCGCCGTGCTCGCAGTTCGCGAGCCGCTTGTACAGCGACAGCCGCTCCTGCACGTCGCCGCAATAGTCGGCGGGCAGGATCGCGGGCGCGTGCAGGTTGATCTCGGTCGTCGCGGCGAGCGGCGCGGTGAGGTCCGGCTCCTTGCCGTTCTTCAGCGCCTTCACCGCGTCGTTCAGCATCTCGGTGTAGAGCTGGAAGCCGATCTCGTGGATCTCGCCCGACTGCTTGTCGCCGAGCACCTCGCCCGTGCCGCGGATCTCGAGGTCGTGCATCGCGAGGTAGAAGCCCGAGCCGAGCTCCTCCATCTGCTGGATCGCCTCGAGCCGCCGCTGCGCCTGCTTCGTGAGCGCCTGCGGATCGTGCACGAGCAGGTATGCGTACGCCTGGTGGTGCGAGCGGCCGACGCGCCCGCGCAACTGGTGCAACTGCGCGAGGCCGAACTTGTCCGCGCGGTGCATGATGATGGTGTTCGCGCTCGGCACGTCGATGCCGGTCTCGATGATCGTCGTGCACAGCAGCACGTTCGCGCGCTGCGCGACGAAATCGCGCATCACGCGCTCGAGCTCGCGCTCGTGCATCTGGCCGTGCGCGATCGCGATGCGCGCCTCGGGCACCAGCGCCTCGAGCATCGCGCGGCGGTTCTCGATCGTCTCGACCTCGTTGTGCAGGAAGTACACCTGGCCGCCGCGCTTCAACTCGCGCAGCATCGCCTCGCGGATCACGCTCTCGTCCTCGCTGCGCACGAAGGTCTTGATCGCGAGCCGCTTCTGCGGCGCGGTCGCGATCACCGAGAAGTCGCGCAGGCCCTCGAGCGCCATGCCGAGCGTGCGCGGGATCGGCGTCGCGGTCAGCGTGAGCACGTCCACTTCCGCGCGCAGCGCCTTCAGCGCTTCCTTCTGGCGCACGCCGAAGCGGTGTTCCTCGTCGATGATCACGAGGCCGAGCCGCTTGAACTGCACGTCCGACGACAGCAGCTTGTGCGTGCCGATCACGATGTCGACGCTGCCTTCGTTGATCTGCTGGATCGCCGTGTTCACTTCCTTCGTCGACTTGAAGCGCGACAGCTCGACGATCTTCACGGGCCAATCGGCGAAGCGGTCGATGAAGGTCTGCGTGTGCTGCTCGGCGAGCAGCGTGGTCGGCGACAGCAGCGCGACCTGCTTGCCGCCCAGCACCGCGATGAACGCCGCGCGCAGCGCGACCTCGGTCTTGCCGAAGCCGACGTCGCCGCACACGAGGCGGTCCATCGGCTTGCCGCTCGTCATGTCGCCGATCACGGCCGCGATCGCGGCGGCCTGGTCGGGCGTTTCCTCGAAGCCGAAGCTGTCGGCGAACTTCACGTAGTCGCGCGGATCGAGCGCGAACGCGTGGCCCTCGCGCGCCGCGCGGCGCGCATAGAGGTTCAGCAGCTCGGCCGCGGTGTCGCGGATCTGCTGCGCGGCGCGGCGCTTCGCGCGCTCCCACTGGCCGGAGCCGAGCGCGTGCAGCGGCGCGCTGTCCGGGTCCGCGCCGCTGTAGCGCGAGATCACGTGCAGTTGCGCGACGGGCACGTACAGCTTGCTGTCGCTCGCGTATTCGAGATGCAGGAACTCGGTCTCGCCTTCGCCGAGATCCATCGACACGAGCCCCATGTAGCGGCCGATGCCGTGCTGCGCGTGAACGACCGGGTCGCCCACCTTCAGCTCGGACAGGTCACGCACCATCGCGTCGACGTTGCTCGCCTGCTCCTGGCGGCGGCGTCCCGCGCGGCGGCCGAGCGCGCCGTACAGCTCGGTCTCGGTGACGATCGCGTAACCTTCGCCCGGCACCGCGAAGCCGCTCGCGAGGGGCGCGACGCCGAGCGCGAAGCGCTCGTCGCTCTCGAGCCACGCGGCGAAGCTGTCGCTGCCCGCGGGGCGCAGATGGTGCTCGGCGAACAATTGCGCGATCGTCTCGCGGCGGCCCGCGGATTCGACGGTGAAGAGCACGCGGTTCTTCGTCGTTTCCAGATACGCGACGAATGCGGCGAGCGGCGCGTCCGCGTGGCGGTCGAGCGCGAGGTTCGGCAGCGGCGCGGCCCAGCCGCCCGCCGGCTGCGCGGGCAGCACGAGCCGCGCGAACGGCTTCGCGAGCAGATAGAAGTCGTCGTCGGACAGGAACAGGCGCTGCGGCTCGAGGATCGGCCGCTCGCGGTCGTGCGACAGGAACGCGTAGCGCTGCTTCGTGTCGGCCGTGAAGCGCTTGATCGCCGCGTCGAGATCGCCCGCGAACACGAGCTGCGCGCGCTCGGGCAGATAGTGGAAGAGCGTCGCCGTCTCGTCGAAGAAGAGCGGCAGGTAGTATTCGATGCCGGCCGACGGCACGCCGTTGCCGATGTCCTTATAGATCGGCGAGCGGCTCGGGTCGCCTTCGAAGGTCTCGCGCCAGCGGCTTCTGAACGCGGTGCGCGCGGCCTCGTCGAACGGGAACTCGCGGCCGGGCAGGAGGCGCACGTCGCGCACCGGGTAGAGGCTGCGCTGCGTGTCCGGATCGAACGCGCGGATCGAGTCGACCTGGTCGTCGAACAGATCGATCCGGTACGGCAGCGGAGAGCCCATCGGGAACAGGTCGATCAGCGAGCCGCGCACGCAGTATTCGCCGGGCCGCACGACCTGGCTCACGTGCTCGTAGCCGGCGAGCGTCAGTTGCGCCTTCAGCTTCGCTTCGTCGAGCCGCTCGCCCTGTGTGAACGAGAATGTGTACGCGGCGAGGAACGACGCGGGCGGCATTCGGTAGAGCGCCGTCGTCGCTGGCACGAGCAGGATGTCGCAGCGGCCTTCGCCCAGGTCGTGCAGCGTCGCGAGCCGCTCGGACACGAGATCCTGGTGCGGCGAGAATGTGTCGTACGGCAGCGTCTCCCAGTCGGGCAGCACGCGCACGCGCGCGTCGGGCGCGAAGTAGCGCAGTTCCTGCGCGAGCCGCTGCGCGTCGACCGCGTTCGCGCAGATCACGGCGAGAAGCGGCACCTGCGCGCGGTGCGCAGCGAGATAGCGGGCGATGACGAGCGCGTCGGCGGAGCCGTGCGCACCGTCGAATGCGAAGCGTTGGCCCGCCTTGACGAGCGCGATGGGGGACTGCGAAGGGGAGGCGTTGTCTGACATAGCGAGCGGCTGGTTGGCGGACGCCGGATGGCGGACGAGCTCGGCGCGGCTCATCGCGGCGAAAGACGTATTATAAAATCCGTCTTTCGATTTCATCTTTCCCGGCGCTCCCTTTCCGTGACCTCCCGACTTTTTGCCCTGATTCCGTGCGCCGGCACCGGCAGCCGTTCCGGCTCGGCATTGCCGAAGCAATACCGCACGCTCGCCGGACGCGCGCTCCTGCACTACACGCTCGCCGCGTTCGACGCGTGCAGCGAGTTCGCGCAGACGCTCGTCGTGATCTCGCCCGACGACGCCCACTTCGACGCGCGCCGCTTTTCCGGCCTGCGCTTCGCGGTGCGGCGCTGCGGCGGCGCGTCGCGGCAGGCGTCGGTGATGAACGGGCTGATCCAGCTCGCCGAATTCGGCGCGACGGACGCCGACTGGGTGCTCGTGCACGACGCCGCGCGCCCCGGCATCACGCCCGCGCTGATCCGCACGCTGATCGGCGCGCTGAAGGACGACCCCGTCGGCGGCATCGTCGCGCTGCCGGTCGCCGATACGCTCAAGCGCGTGCCGGCGGGCAGCGACGCGATCGAGCGCACCGAGTCGCGCAACGGCCTCTGGCAGGCGCAGACGCCGCAGATGTTCCGTATCGGGATGCTGCGCGACGCGATCCAGCGCGCGCAGTTCGAGGGCCACGATCTGACCGACGAAGCGAGCGCGATCGAATGGGTGGGCCGCACGCCGCGCGTCGTGCAGGGCAGCCTGCGCAACTTCAAGGTCACGTACCCGGAGGATTTCGACCTCGCGGAGGCGATCCTCGCGCATCCGGCGCGCGCTTCCTGAACCGCATCTTCACCATCGCATCACACTCGGATCGAATCACATGGATTTCAGAATCGGACAAGGCTACGACGTGCACCAGCTCGTTCCCGGACGCCCGCTCATTATCGGCGGCGTGACGATCCCTTACGAGCGGGGGCTCCTCGGCCACTCGGACGCGGACGTGCTGCTGCACGCGATCACCGACGCGCTGTTCGGCGCGGCGGCGCTTGGCGACATCGGCCGCCATTTCTCCGACACCGATCCGCGCTTCAAGGGCGCCGACAGCCGCGCGCTGCTGCGCGAATGCGCCGCGCGCGTCGCGCAGGCGGGCTTTTCGATCCGCAACGTCGACAGCACGATCGTCGCGCAGGCGCCGAAGCTCGCGCCGCACATCGACGCGATGCGCGCGAACATCGCGGCCGATCTCGGCTTGCCGCTCGAGCGCGTGAACGTGAAGGCGAAGACGAACGAGAAGCTCGGCTATCTTGGCCGCGGCGAGGGGATCGAGGCGCAGGCGGCGGCGCTCGTCGTGCGCGAAGCGGCCGCGTGAGCGGCGGCTTTCGCCATGATCGATCGCCGTTGCGGCGAGCTCGAATGCTGGCGTCGCGTCGGCCCGCCGTGCCGGCCATCTCGCCGCCCGCGCACAAACGAAAAACGCCACGCGCAATCGCCGCGTGGCGTTTTTCGTTGAAACGACGGCCGCGCCGCGAACGTGCGCGGCTGCGGCGGCGGCCGCCGCGCTTACTTGCCTTCCGCCGCGATCACTTGCGCGGCGGCGTTGATCACCGCCGCGATCCGGCCGACGTCGCGCAACTGCGTGACCGTCATCCCTTGTTCGTTCTTGAGCAGCGCGTAGTGCGACTTCACGCAGAAGTGGCACTTGCCGACGATCGACGCGGCGAGCGCGTACATCTCGAACTTGCGCTTGTCGACGCCGCCGTGCGAAGCGTACGCGCCCATCCGCAGCTCGGCGCGCTGGGTCTTCAGGTCGGCGTCGTCGGCCATCTCGACATACGGATACCAGACGTTGTTCATCCCCATCAGCGCGGCCGCCGTCAGCGCCGCCTGGGATTCCTCGGGCGACAGCACGCCCGCTTCGCGAATCGCCTTCACGAGCGCCGGGCTCTTCGCCGCGAAGGCCGCGGCGAGCGCCGCGCCGACCGCGTCCGTGCCGTCGAGTGACGAGCGCGAGATCGTGCCGTCGAGGTTCAGGCGGATGTCCTTCGCGTAGTCGGGAATTAGCGCCTTAATCGAATCGATGAATTCCATTGATATCTCCTATGATTGGGCCGTTAAAAAAGCCCGCGGGCAACACGCAGCGCCGCGGGCTTTCGTGCATCGGACGCTTACAGCGTCGCGCCGCCGATCGCGCGGTTGCACGGGCAGAGTTCGTCCGTTTGCAGGCCGTCGAGAATGCGCAGGATTTCTTCCGGGCTGCGGCCGACGTTCAGGTTGTTCACCGACACGTGCTGGATCGTGTTGTCCGGGTCGACGATGAAGGTCGCGCGCAGGGCCACGCCCGCTTCCTTGTCGCGCACGCCGAGCTGGTCGATCAGCTCGCCCTTGACGTCGCCGAACGAGTAGTGGTTCAGCTTGTCGAGATCCTTGTGCTCACGGCGCCACGCGAGCTTGACGAATTCGTTGTCCGAGCTGCCGCCGAGCAGCACGGCGTCGCGCTCTTCGAACTGCTTCGCGAGCTTGGCGAATTCGACGATTTCCGTCGGGCACACGAACGTGAAGTCCTTCGGGTAGAAGTAGACGACCTTCCACTTGCCCGGGAACGACGCTTCGGTGACGGTCTCGAATGCCGACTGGCCGTTTTCTTCGTGATTGTTGAAGCCCGGCTTCGCGGCCACAACGGTGAAAGCTTCGAGTTTATCGCCCACGGTCTTCATGCGGATGCTCCTGTATGAGTTGGAAAAAACGGCTACCTAGGTCAAGCTACCGATGCGCTGCAACGTTTCCGTGACAGCATAGGCAACATCATAACGCTATTATATTTTTCTATCAATAGATTTTAACTAACGATCCTCATAGAAATTTTCAAAGACGTCGATAGGGTCGACCATCGGGGGAAGGGAGGCGCCGTGCGTTACGCGGCCGCACGCGCTCTTGCGCTCGGAAACTCCAGCGTGACTTCGAGACCCGCGTCGGGCGTGCGGTTGCGCAGCCGCAGCGTGCCGCGGTAGCGGTTGACGAGGCGCAGCACGATCGCCATGCCGAGCCCGGTGCCGTCGGCCTTGCTGCGCGCGGTGTCGACGCGATAGAACGGGCGCATCACGAGGGGCAACTGATCATCGGGGATGCCGGGGCCCTCGTCGGCGACGACGAGCTCGACGCGCGCGTGCGTCACCCGCGTTTCGAGCAGGATGCGCGCGATGCCGTCCTTCTTGCTCTGCCCGTACTTGCGCGCGTTCTCGACGAGGTTGCCGATCACGCGGCGCATGTCCGTTTCGTCTGCTTCGATGACGGCCGCGGGCGCGAGGCGGATGTCGAGCTGCACGCCGTCTTCGCTGACGATCCGCGCGGCGACCTCGCGTGCGACCTGCGACAGATCGACGGGCTCCGGTGTGCGCTGCGCGGGGCGCGCGTAATCGATGAACGCGGCGATGATGCGGTCCATCTGCTCGATGTCGTCGACCATCGCGTCCTTCGTCGCCTGATCGGACGGGCTCATCTCGGTCTCGAGGCGCAGCCGCGCGAGGGGCGTGCGCAGGTCGTGCGAGATGCCCGCGAGCATCAGCGCGCGATCGGCCTCGAGCTGCTCGAGATCGCGAACCATCTGGTTGAAGCTGCGGTTCGTCTCGGCGGCGACGCCCATTCCGCGCTCGGGCAGCGGTTCCGGCGTTTGGCCGGAGCCGACCTTGCGCGCGGCGAGCGCGAGCCGCGAGAACGGCTGGTTCACGAGGCTCGTGATGAACGCCGAGCCGAAGAGCGACAGCGCGAGCGCGAAGAGGCCCCATCCCGCCCATTGCAGGCCGGTGACGGTGTCGAGCTGATCGCGGTCGAGCGCGACCCAGTAGTCGTCGTCGTCGATCTTGAAGCTGATCCACACGCCGGGAATGTCGTTGACCGATTGCGCGATCACCGTGTCGTCGCCCAGGCGGCTGCGGATGTCGTGCTCGATCAGCCGGTTCAGCGACTCGTCGGGCTGCAGCTTGAACTTGTCGGTTTTCTCGCGCGGATAGACGCGCACGCCTTCGTTGCTCTCGAGATCCTGCAGCAGCGCGCGGCGCAGGTCGGGATCGGAATAGAGCAGCGCGGTGCGCGTGAGCTTCACGATGGCGACGAGCTGGAGCGCGACGCGCTGCGCGCGCGGCTCGCGCTCGATCACCCGGAAGCTCTGGAACCACGCGGCGAGGCTGACGGCGATCAACAGCGCAATCAGCAGGAAGGTGCGCCAGAACAGCCCGCCGAACACGAGCGTCAAGAGGCGCCGGTCGATACGCATAGGGACTGGCTGTCTAACTGGCGTCAAAGGCGTGGCGTCGAAGATGGCGTCGACGCCACGTATTGCGTCGAAGCGGAATCAGGCGGCGCCGTCGGGGATGAACACATAGCCGAGACCCCACACCGTCTGGATGAAGCGCGGGCTGCCCGGATCGGGTTCGATCAGCTTGCGCAGGCGCGAGATCTGCACGTCGAGGCTGCGGTCGAACACTTCGTATTCGCGGCCGCGCGCGAGCTCCATCAGCTTTTCGCGCGACAGCGGCTGGCGCGGATGGCGCGCGAACACCTTCAGCACCGAGAATTCGCCCGTCGTGAGCGGAATCTCCTGGCCGGATTTCGTGAGCGTGCGCGTGGCGAGGTTCAGCGAGAACTCGCCGAACTCGAACACCTCGGTGGTCTCGGAGGGCGCGCCCGGCAGCTCGGCGGGCGCCTGGCGGCGCAGCACCGCGTGGATGCGCGCGACGAGCTCGCGCGGGTTGAACGGCTTCGGCAGGTAGTCGTCGGCGCCCATCTCGAGGCCGACGATGCGATCGACGTCCTCGCCCTTCGCGGTGAGCATGATGATCGGCGTGCGGTCGTTGCTGCCGCGCAGGCGGCGGCAGATCGACAGGCCGTCCTCGCCCGGCAGCATCAGGTCGAGCACGAGCAGATCGAAACGCTCGCGCACCCAGAGCTTGTTCATTGCCGTCGCGTTCTCCGCGACATACACGTTGAAGCCCTGCTCGCCGAGGTAGCGGCGCAGCAGGTCGCGCAGGCGCGGGTCGTCGTCGACGACGAGAATCTTGGAGGGGTTTTTCGTTTCCATGAGCGGCATCTTATCGCGATTAGGAAAAAACGCGCGGTAGCGGCTTTCGACGGGTTACAGTCAGTTACAAAATTTACCCGCGCTATTGTGCGGAGTAAAGACAGTCACGACAGACTCCTTTACTCGAAGACGACATTCGGTGGATACTCCATCCACTTAACATTTACATGGTTTGCACGCCCGATTCTCGCAGGGTTTGTTCGTGTGCCAAAGGTAGCCGGTTGCCGCGTGACGAAGGGAACAAAACGACGAAAGAGGCGAGGCCAGTGATGCGGCCGACGAAGATGGCGCTCGTGCTGGCGCTCGCATGCGTCGGTTTCCTCGCTTCGGACTTCGCTCGCGCGCAGCGCCCGGACCGCGGCGCCGCGACGTCGCACAAGATGCCGCGCGGCAACGGCGCGGCAGGGCGTTCCGCGCCGCCCGGCGAGCCGCCCGCGCGCGCGGCCGCCGTCCCGCCCGATCTCGAGCAGCGCCGCCGCGACGGCCACATGACGCCGGAAGAGCGGCATCTCTTGCGCCAGCACATCGAAGACGCAGTGCGCGAGCTTTACAAACGTTGAATCGTTAAATCCGGCGTATCGCCGCGCGCCGTCCCTCGGACGTTGTCCTTCGTCCTTCGTCAGAAAAATTCCGTAGCAATTCGAACGTCAACTGCGCGTCGCCGCGAACCGTTGAATCGCCATCACGGACGGCTCGCGCGCTTCGCGAGCCGACGTGGCTTGTCTCTTTCGGAGAACGGTCGACGATGAGCGATTCGAGAACGTCCGGGCGGCCCCCGGCGAAGCCGGACCGGATTCCGGCTGCCATGCAGACGCTGCTTGACGCGGACGACGCGCGCTTCCTGCTGACGCGCACCGGCTTTTCGCCGCCGCCGCGCGACGTTGTGCGCCTCGTCGGCATGACGCGCGCGCAGGCGCTCGCCGAACTGCTCGACGGTGCGCGCACGCAAAGCGTGACGCCGCCTCCCGACTGGGTGCGCGAGGCGCCGCCGTCGCGCGCGGCGCGCGCCGCGTTCTCGCCCGACGAGCGACGCGCGGAACAGCAACTGCGCAATCGCCGCTACGACGCGCTGCGCGCGTGGTGGGTGCGCGAGATGCTCGTGACGCCTTCGCCGCTCACCGAGCGGATGACGCTCTTCTGGCACAACCACTTCACGTCCGGCCAGGACAAGGTACCGTTTCCGCAAACGATTGCGGCGCAACATGCGCTGCTGCGCGCCGATGCGCTCGGCAACTTCGGCGCGATGCTGCACGGCGTCGCGAAGGACCCGGCGATGCTGCAGTATCTCGACGGCGCGAGCAATCGCCGGGGCCGCCCGAACGAGAACTTCGCGCGCGAGGCGATGGAACTTTTCACGCTCGGCGAGGGCCACTATACGCAGCGCGACGTGTCCGAAGCCGCGCGCGCCTATACCGGCTGGGGGCTCGATCCCGATACGCTCGCGCATGTGTTCCGGCCGAACGTTCACGACGACGGCGTGAAGACCGTGCTCGGCGAAACCGGCCGCTTCGACGGCGACGCGGTGCTCGATATCCTGCTCGCCCGCCCCGAGACCGCGCGCTTCGTCGTCGCGAAGCTGTGGCGCGAGTTCGTCTCCGATGCGCCGGATGCCGGCGAGCTCGAGCGCATCGCCGCGCGATTCCGGCAGAGCGGCTACGACATCAAGGCGGCGCTCGCGGAGCTGTTCTCGTCCGATGCGTTCTGGGCCGACCGCAATCGCGGCGTGCTCGTCAAATCGCCGGCGGAGTTCGTGGTCGGCACGGTGCGGCTTTTCGACGTCGACTACGGCGATACCGCGCCGTTCGCGAACACGTTGCGCGCGCTCGGCCAGAACCTGTTCTATCCGCCGAACGTGAAGGGCTGGCCGGGCGGCGCGGCCTGGATCAACAGCTCGACGCTGCTTGCGCGCAAGCAGTTCGTCGAGCAGATGATGCGAGCGACGGAGGCGCCCGGCATGCGCGCGGCGCCCGTCTCCCATGACATGGCCGGCCGGCCGGCGTCGATGCGGCGCGCGGCGATGCGCTTCGATCTCGACGCGTGGCTCGCCGCGTACCGGACGAAGCCGCAGGCGCAGCCGGATCTGTCGACGGAGCTGCAACTGCAGCACGCGGTGCTGCCGATTTCGCCCGTCGCGGCGATCGAGGCGGGCGCGACGAGCAGCGCGTATTTGCAGACCCTGTTGATGGATCCGGCGTATCAACTGAAGTGAAGAACATGAACATGACGACGACGGAATATCGCGCGATGCGGCAACGCGCGGGCCGCGTCGAATGCTAAACGAGGAAAGCAGCATGAAACGACGCGATTTTCTGGCCTTGGCGAGTCTTGCCGGCGCGGCGGGCGTATCGCTGTCGCTGCCGCGCGCGTTCGCGGCGGCACCGGCCGCTTCGGGCGAGAAGGGGGCATTCGGCGCGATCGGCGCGATCGGCGCGGCGGGCGCCGCGCGCTACTCTAACCTGCTGATCCTCGTCGAGCTGAAGGGCGGCAACGACGGGCTCAACACGGTGATTCCCTATGCGGACCCGCTGTACCGCACGCTGCGCCCGACGATCGGCGTCAAGCGCGAGCAGGTCGTGCAGCTCGACGAGCGCGCCGCGCTGCATCCGGCGCTCGAGCCGATCGTGCCTCTCTGGCGCGAGGGGCGGCTCGCGATCGTCGACGGCGTCGGCTATCCGCAGCCGAATCTGTCGCACTTTCGCTCGATCGAGATCTGGGATACCGCGTCGCGCGCGGACGAGTATCTGCGCGAAGGGTGGCTCACGCGCGCCTTCGCGCAGGCCAGCGTGCCGCCCGGCTTCGCCGCGGACGGCATCGTGCTCGGCAGCGCGGAAATGGGGCCGCTCGCGAACGGCGCGCGCGCGATCGCACTCGTCAATCCCGCGCAGTTCGCGCGCGCGGCGCGGCTCGTGCAGCCCGTGTCGCTGCGCGAGCAGAATCCCGCGCTCGCGCACGTGATCGACATCGAAAACGACATCGTCAAGGCCGCCGACCGGCTGCGTCCGCACGCGGGCACGCCCGCGCTCGCGACCGCGTTTCCGGGCGGACCGTTCGGCGCGTCGGTGAAGACCGCGATGCAGGTGCTCGCCGCGTGCGATACGCCGCAGCGCACGCCGGCGCCGGGGCAGGGCGTTGCGGTGCTGCGCCTCACGCTGAACGGCTTCGACACGCACCAGAACCAGCCCGGCCAGCAGGCGGGATTGCTCAGGCAACTGGCGCAGGGGCTTGTCGCGATGCGCTCGGCGTTGATCGAGCTCGGGCGCTGGAACGATACGCTCGTGATGACGTATGCGGAATTCGGCCGGCGCGCGCGAGAGAACCAGAGCAACGGGACGGATCACGGCACGGCCGCGCCGCATTTCGTGATGGGCGGGCGTGTGCGCGGCGGGCTGTATGGCGCGCCGCCCGCGCTTGCTGCGCTCGACGGCAACGGCAACCTGCCCGTCGCGGTCGATTTCCGTCAGCTCTATGCGACCGTGCTCGGCCCGTGGTGGGGGCTCGACGCGACGAGCGTGCTCAAGCAGCGCTTCGAGCCGCTGCCGCTGCTGCGCGCCTGATGTGCGGGACGTGCGGCGGCATGTGTCGGCGTGTGTCGGCGTGTGTCGGCCGGCGCGTGTCAGCGGCGCCGCGCGGCGCGCCACGCGATCCACAGCTTGCGGATCGGTGTGAGCGCGATTCGCTGGTGCAGCACCTGGAAGCCGTCGCGCTCGATCTCGTCGAGCACCGCGAGCGCGAGCGCGCCGAGCGCGCGCAGCGTGCGCTGCGCGCGGCGCTCGTCGGCGGGGATGCCGGATAGCGACGCGTTGAGCGCGTCGCGCGCGCGCGACGTCTGGAAGCGCATCAGCTCGGTATACGCGGGGGTGTAGCGGCGATTGAGGAGATCGGCGGCCGTCACGCCATAGCGTTGCAGTTCGTCGATCGGCACGTAGATGCGCCCCTGCCGCGCATCCTGCCCGAGATCCTGCACGAATTGCGCGAGCGTGAGCGCCTCGCCGAGCGGCTGCGCCCAGCGCGCGTCGCCCGCGGCGGGCCGGCTCGCGCTCGCGCGCGCGACGAGCGCGGCGAACGTGCCGCCCGTATGGTCGACATAGCGGCGCAGATTCGCGAAGTCCAGATAGCGCGCCTGCTCGAGATCCATGCCGTATCCGCTCACGAGCGTGCGCAGCGCGCCGGCTTCGCGCGCGATGTCCGGATGATGCGCGGCGAGCGCCTGTGACACCGGATGCGACGGATTGCCGGCCGCGAGCGCGGCGAGTTCCTTTTGCCACCACGCGAGCTTCGCGTGGCCGACAGTCGGATCGCTGACCTCCTTCACCGTCTGCTCGATTTCGCGACGCAGCGCGAACAGCGCGGCGACGAGCGGCTGGCGCGCGAGCGGCGCCTGGCGCAGCGCATAGTAGAAGCTGGAGCCGGGCGGCGCGGCTTTCTGCTGGCAGTATTCGTCGAAATTCACGGGGGCAGGAACGAGTGAGGCGAGATCGGCTCGGACGGGGGCGGGCGTTCGACCGCACGGCATCGCGGCCGCATTGCGGGGACAACGGCGAATTCTAGCATCGCGGCAAAAGAGAGGCCGGACGCTAGAGACAAGCGTAGGGAGATCGGTTAGAATCTCGCGCTCGCGCTTTCCGGGCGGTCGCGAAAGCGGTATGCGACCCCGGCGTGCAGCCCGTTGGCTGCAGCATTTTCTCGCGTGCGTGAGTGGCGAAATTGGTAGACGCACCAGGTTTAGGTCCTGACGCCCGCAAGGGTGTGCCGGTTCGAGTCCGGCCTCACGCACCATCCACGCTTTTCCGCTTCGATCAGGCTCGAAGCCGAGATCGGTTCGATCGACGCATCGTCTGAATCATTTCGATCCGTCGTTTCGGAAAGCGCTCCCGTCATTCTTCCGCTTCTCCGTTAGCCAGCGCCGAACGTCCGTCGCGCGTATCGTGGCCGGAGGCAAAAATCTTCCGTTATTCCGTCATTTTCGGGTTTCGCCGCGCGACAGTTCGTGTGGCGCGTTGTCGATGCGCGATCGAGGCCGTGCGGCGCGGCATCCGAATCGCGGCACCCAGGCGCGGCGTTCGGGCACGGCATTCGTCAGCGGCCGATGATTCCTCGATTCGTCGAACGCTTCTCCGCACGCGTTGAACCAGGCGCACAATCTGCAGTCGATTCACCTTGACGCGTGCGGCGGCGCGTTTCGCCGTGCTCGCGCGATTTCCTCCACTCATTTTCAGAAACAGAACGAAGCCATGTCCCATTCGCTTGCGCTGGATCCGGATTTCTTCGATCTCCTTGCGGTCAGCCACCTGCGGCTGATCGGCACGCCGCTCGTCGACCCTGCGGTGCCGCGCGCCGACGGCCCGCGCTGGCTCTACGAGGACGCGCCGTTTTGCGTGCTCGCCCACGACGCCGCCGAGGACCCGCGCTACGTCTATGCGAACAGGACCGTGCAGCGCTGCTTCGAGTACGACTGGGACGAGATGACCGCGTTGCATTCGCGGTACTCCGCCGAGGAGCCGAATCGCGACGAGCGCGCGCGGCTGCTCGAATCGGTGCGAACGCGCGGCTTCGCGACCGGCTATCGCGGCCTGCGGGTGGCGAAATCGGGGCGGCGTTTCTGGATTGAGGACGTCACCGTCTGGAATCTGATCGATCGCGACGGCACGTATCGGGGGCAGGCCGCGACCTATCGCCGGTGGACGGACGCGTGAGTCGCGGTGGCCGGCCGATGCGCGAACGGCGCGTGCGAGCGAGCCGGCGGTCGAGCATCAAGCCTTCGCCGACCGATAGCCGATCAATAAGTCGACCGATAATCGGTCCCCTGATCGTACCGGTTCTGCCAGTGCTTCAGGTACTGCGCGGCGAGCGCCGGATTGTTCCAGACGACGAGCACGTTTTCCGAGTTGCGCGCGGCCGCGGCGGCGCTGAAATTGAACGACCCCGTCTCGACATGGCGGCCGTCGACGACGATGTACTTGTCGTGATGGATCGCGTAGCGGCCGATCGTGCGCGTCGGCACTTTCGCGTTGACGAGCAGGTTGAGCGCCTGCTTCGACGCCCTTGAGCGATTGCCGTCGTTGTCGACGACGATCGCGACGTCGACACCGCGGCGGCGCGCGTCGAGGAGCGCGCGCACGACCTTCGGCGACGTGAACGAATAGCCGGCGAGGCGGATCGACGCGCGCGAGGTGCCGATCACCTTCAACACGAGCGTTTCCGCGCCGCCGTCCGGCGAGAACGCGGCCTCGACGACCTGTCCCGCCGGCGCTTCCTTCGCGGACGACGGCAGCGCGTCGGCGATCAGCGCGACGAGGCGCTCGATCAGTGATTCGGAAGCCGTCTTGCTGACGGCGGGCGGTGCGGCGGACAGGAAAACGGCGGCGAGACACGCGGCGGCGAGCCGCTTCGGCAACTGCATGAGAGGGTCGGGCGTTCGAAACTGACGAGGACGAGAGTGTAACGGCATCGGCGCGGTTTTCGTCGACGCGCCGGAAAGTTTCTGTCGACGCGCACCGGCGCATCGTCGACGCCCATCCACGCCTATCCACGCCATCGACGAACGGCGCCGCGCGACGCCGTATCGGCATGCTTCGCGCCGCCCGATCCTCGGCCGCTCGATCAATAACCGAAGCGCGCCGCCATCTCGTCGATCAGTTGCCGCTGGAACGCGTTGAAGCGCTCGCCGGGCTGCTGCGCGATCGCAAGTTCGAGCATCGGATCGGCGACGTCGGTGCGCATGCCCGACAGCGCCTCGACGATCGCCTGTCCGCAAAACGGTACATAGGCCTCCGAATAACCGCCTTCGTGCACGACGACGAGCCGCCCCGCGCAATGCCGCTGCGCGGCCTGCTTCAGCGCGTGCGTCATGAACCGGTAGCTGTCGCTGTGCAACTGCATTCGCGCGAGCGGGTCGACCGCGTTCGCGTCGAGCCCGCTCGCGACGACGACGAGATCGGGCCTGAACGCGTCGAGCGCGGGCAGCACGATCCGCTCGAATGCGTAGCGATACGCATCGTCGCCCGCTCCAGCGAGCAGCGGAACGTTGACGTTCGCGCCCGCACCCGCGCCCGCGCCGCGCTCGTCGGCGCCGCTGTAGCCGGGCGGAAAGCAGCGGTCCTGATGCAGCGAGAGCGTCAGCGTGTTGGGATCGTCGTAGTAGATCGCCTGCGTGCCGTTGCCGTGATGCACGTCCCAGTCGATCACCGCGACGCGCTCGACGCGATGCTTCGCGCGCGCGGCCTCGATTGCGATCGGAATGTTCGCGAGCAGGCAGAAACCCATCGGCTTGTCGCGCAGGCAGTGATGGCCGGGCGGGCGCGACAGCGAGAACGCGTTCGCCGCGCGCTCGGCGAGCACCGCGTCGACGGCGGCGAGCGCGAGCCCCGCCGACAGCGCCGCGATCTCGTAGCTGCCCCGCCCGAACGGCGCGAGCTCGCCGAGGTCGCCGCCGCCCGCATCGCTCGCGCGCTTGAACGCGTCGAGGTAATGCGCGGGATGAATGCGCAGCAGATCGTCATCGGTTGCGGCGGGCGCGCTCGACATGTCGAGCCTCGCGGCGAGCCCCGACGCGTGCACGAGCGACAGCAGGCGCCGTTTCGAGTCGGGCGATTCCGCATAGCCCGCGCTCGACGGCGGCTGCACCCATCCGCCGACCGGAAAGAACAGCGCATGCGCGCCACCCGTGTGCCAGAAAGTGCGTTCGTCGGTGAAGAAAGCGGTTTTTGTCATGGCGATGAGCCGAAGCGATGAAGGAGGGGGAAGGAACGGCATCAGGCGTCAATGCGCGTCGCGCTCGACGCGCAGCATCGTCGCGAGCGATGCGGCCGAGACCGCGGCCGCGATCGAGAACAGCGCGCGCAGCGTGCCGCCGCCGTCGAGCAGCAGTCCGGCGGCGAGCGGCCCGGCGGCGAGCCCCGAGCCGATCACGAGATTGAGCGTCGCGATCAGGCGCCCGGTCGCATCGACGGCCGCGACGCTCGCGAGGATGAACGGCAGGACGAAGGTCCACGCGAACTTGAAGCCGAAGATCGCGATCGTGTAGCCGGTTGCGTTCGGCGCCGCGGCGAGCGCGACGAGCGACGCGGCGAGGATTCCGTAACCGGCGAGCAGCATCGCGCGCCGCGCGGCGCGGCCGCCCAGATACGACGCGAGCGCCGCGCCCGCGATGCCCATCAGGCTCGCGATCGCGAGCACGTTGCCGCTCGCCTGCGCGTCGAAGCCGACGGCCGCCGCCGCTTTGCTGGCGAAGGTCCATACACCGCCGATCGCGAGGTAGAACGTCAGCACCCCACCGACCGCGAGCGCGGCCGCCGTGCGCGCCGCGGCCGGATGCGCGTGCGACGCGTGCCGCGCCCGCGCGCGCGGCACGGCCGGAAAGCGGCTCGCGAGCGGCGCCGCGCACAGTGCGAGCGTGGCGAGCACGACGTACAGCGCGCGCAATCCGAGCGCGCCGAACAGGTGCGGCAGCAGGAACAGGCCGGCCGCGCCCGCGACCAACTGGCCGACGACCCAGAGCCCGTAGACGCGATCGCTGTTGCCGCTCGCCGCGGCGCTCGTCATGCAGAGCACCATCAGCGTGCCGCCGCCGAGCGCCGTCGCCGCGCGCAGCGCGAGAAGCGGCGCGAAGCCCGGCATCCACACGGCGGTCGCGAGATTGCCGGCGCAGAACACGGCGGTCGCGCACCACGCGATGCGCCGCGCGTCGATGCGGCCGAGCCATAGATACGACGGCAGCGTCGCCGCGCTGAACGCGCCCAGCTCGACGAAGAAGTACGTGCCGATCTGCGACGCCGACAACCCGAGCTGCGCGCCGAGCTGGCCGGCCACGGCCGGCGCGACGAGCAGCAGGAGCGGCGTGATCGCCGCGAACGCGACGAGCGCGGCGAGCGTGCCGCTCGTGAAATCGGGCGCGTCGGCGGACGGCGCCGCGCCCGGCAGCGCGGGCTCTTGCAGCAATGTCTTGATGGTCATGGTCGTGATCTCGCGGGCTCGATTCAGAAGACGTGGTACATGCCGAGCATCGCGCCGAACTGCGATGCGCCGGCGAGCGGCGTCGGGTCGTATTCGTAGACGGTCTGCGAGCTGCGGTCGCTGTTTTTCGCGTAGCCGAGGTTCAGGTATGCGACGGTGCGCTTCGACAGCGAACAGGTCGCGCTCGCGATGAAGAGCGTCGGATGGCCGATCCGCGGCGTCGGCGAATCGGTGTGATAGACGCCGCCCGCGAAGCCGAAGCGGCCGCTCGTCTGGTAGCGCGCGCCGCCCCAGACGATCGTGCGCGCGGGATCGAGATCGCCCGTCAGGCGCTCGACGCCGGCATGGACGGTGAGCGGCAGCGATGCGAACGCATAGCGCGCGGCGAACGTGCCGATGTCGCGCCGCTGCGCGGAGCGGTCGACGCCGCCGTCGACCGTGCCGTGCGACCGATGCAGCACGGCGCTCGCCGACAGGCCGTTGCTCGTGAACTGGCCGCCCAGCTCGAGCACGCGGCCGGCGCGCGTATTGCCCGCGATGCCCGCCGTCGCGGCGAGCGCCTCGACGTCGAAGCCCGCGAACGTCGCTGACTGGAACTTGATCGAGTGGTCGATGAAGTTCGCGGACAGCGGCACGAGCACGCCCTGGCCGCTGTACGACGCGTACCAGAGCGGGTCGTAGAAGAGCGTCTTGTCGAACAGCGTGCTGAACTGGCGGCCGAGCGTGACGGTGCCGGCGGGGCCGCCGATGCCGACGTACGCGCCGCGAAAGAACGCATGGCCGGGCACGGTCGCCGTGCCGTCGTTCAGGTTGATGCCTTGCTCGAGCTTGAAGAGCGCCCGCCAGCCGCCGCCGAGATCCTCTTCGCCCTTGATGCCGACCTGGGAAGGCAGGATTCCGTAGTTTTGCAACTGCCAGGCGGCATGCCGGCCGTCTGCGTTCGACAGATACTGCACGCCCGCGTCGGCCACGCCGTAGAGCGTGAGCGTCGACTGCGCGTGCGTCGGGCCGGACAGCGCGGCGAGCGTCGCGGTTGCGGCGAGCGCGCGTCGTCGGCGTGTATTCCTGAACCTGAACGTCTTCATCGCTTCGTTTCTCCAAACCGGGTGATCGTTTTTCTTGAGGGGGCGTGCGCAGTGTCGGTAGCGGCAAAGTCGCTGCAAAGCCGTTCAGATGAACGGTGCGGGAAACCCTCCAGGCATCCTGAATGCCGTCATGCCGCGGCGCGCGCGGGCGGCTGCGGCGCGACGGCGTCGATGACGCGGTGCGGCAGCGCGCCGACACCGTTCAAATGGATGGGACATTCGCGCGTTCGCGCACGGGCGGTTTTCAAAAAAGCCGGCGGCTATAATCAAGCGCTCAGCGAAGCGATCGAAGCGCGCAAGGCCGGCTGCGAGCGGGCAAGGGAGCGGTCAGTGGTGGCGAGCAGGGCGGGATTCCGGCAGGACATCGATGCGCTGCGCGACGTGCCGGCGGCGATCGTGCTCGACGAAGCCGCGTGGCCGCCGCTTGCGTTGCGCCGGCGCGATTTCGACGGCGTCACGCAGACGCCCGGCCCGGCGTCGCGCGAGCTGAGCCTATTCCTGCTCGATCTGTACGCGGTCGCGAGCCGCGCGTCGATCGGCGAGTTCGAGTGCCGCTTCTTTCAGTTGCTGTTGCGCTATCTGCCGTTCGACGCCGGCTGGACGGGCGTCGCGAACCACACGCCGACCGGCCCCGTGATGCACAACAGCTATCTGTACCGGCTGCCGCACGAGTTCTTCCCCGACTGGAAGCGCGTGCGCGACTGCGATCCGCTTGCGCACCGGACCTTGCATGGCGCATACGGCCGGGCGGCGATCCTGTCCGTCGTCGAGCCGGGGCTCGATGGGCGTTTTCGCGACTGGTGCGTCAAATACGGGCTCGCGCAACTGATGTGCGTGTGCACGCTCGACCGGCGTTTCGGACTCGCGACGTTTCTGTCGATCTACCGGCAGGCCCTGAATCGTCCGTTCACCGAAGACGACGCGCGCCGCTACGAAGACGTGATCCCGCACCTCGCGGCCGCGCTGACGATCAACCGCGCCGCGCAGCTCACGCGCCTGCGCAGCGAGGCGGCCGCATCGACGATGCGCGCGATCTGCGACAACTTCGGCGTGCTGCATCACGCGGACGCCGGCTTCGGCGCGGTGCTGCGCACCGAGTGGCCGGACTGGGCCGGCTCGCGGCTGCCGCCCGCGCTCGTCGAGCACCTGCGCCGCCACGCGTCGCAGCCGTATTTGGGCGACGCGCTGCGCCTGCGGTGCGTGCCCGTCGCCGGACTGTTCCAGCTCGAGGTGCGGCCGCGCTCGCTGCTCGATCGCCTGAGTCCGCGCGAGCTCGCGGCGATCCGCTATTACGGCGAGGGGCGCTCGCACAAGGAGGTCGCGCAGCAGATGGAGATCGCGCCCGCGACCGTGCGCCACTATCTGCGCTGCGCGTATCGCAAGCTCGGGATGCACGACAAGAGCCAGATATCGGGCGTGCTCGGCGAGCTCGATCGCGCCGCCGAGGGAGCCGGCGCGGCGCGCGACATCGACGAGTGACGCGCGGTGCGCGACCAGATGGTTGTGCACGCAACTATTTGGCTCTATGCTCGCCGCTTTATTGAACGAGGAGGGGGTGCATATGGATCGGGCACCGGTGCGCGCGGCGATCGTCGGAATCGGCGCGATCGGCGGGCTGTTCGCGGCGGCGCTTGCGCGCGCGGGCTGGGACGTGAGCGCGTTCGCGCGCGGCGCGACGCTCGATGCGCTGCGCGAGCGCGGGCTGCGGATCGTCGGCGAGTCCGGCGACGAAGCGGCGGTCCCGCTGCGCGCGAGCGACGACGCGCGCGTGCTCGGCGAACAGGACTACGTCGTCGTCGCGCTGAAGGCGCAGGCGTTGCCGGCGCTCGCCGCGCGCATCGCGCCGCTCGTCGGGCCGCGCACGACCGTCGTCGCCGCGATGAACGGGCTGCCGTGGTGGTTTTTCGACGGCTTCGGCGGTCCGCTCGACGGCGCCGTGCTCGACGCGGTCGATCCGGGCGGCGTAACGGCCGCGGCGCTGCCGCCCGCGCGCGCGATCGGCTGCGTGGTCCACCTGTCGTCGGCGACGCGCGAGCCGGGCGTCGTCGTGCGCGGCCGCGGCAACCGGCTGATCGTCGGCGCGCCGCGCCCCGAGCTGCTCGATCCGGCCGCACGCGTCGCCGGCGCGCTTGCGGCGGGCGGCTTCGACGTCGAGCGCTCGGCCGACATCCGCACCGACATCTGGGCGAAGCTCTGGGGCAACATGAACATGAATCCGCTGAGCGCGCTGACGGGCTCGGCGGCGGACCGCCTGCTCGACGATCCGTATACGAACGCGCTCGCGCTGCGGATGATGGAGGAGGCCGACGCGATCGGCGCGCGGCTCGGATTGTCGGCGGGGATGAGCGGCGCCGAGCGGATCGCGGTGACGCGCCAGTTGGGCGCGTTCAGGACGTCGATGCTGCAGGACCTGGAGGCGGGGCGGCCGCTCGAAGTCGGGCCGATTCTCGGCGTGTTCCCGGAGCTCGGCCGCAAGCTGGGCGTGCCGACGCCGTATTGCGACGCGGTGCTCGGGCTGTTGCGCCAGCGGGCGTTCAATTCCGGGCTGTGACGCGTCGCGCGGCGGCCGGCCAGTTCGCCGATTGCGCCGGCAGGTCGACCGGCGGCGACGGGCCAGCGGGCGATCGGCCGCTCAATTCTCGCGTTCGCGCGCGCCGGCGATGATCTTGTCGAGCGCACGACTGAACGCCGCCCTTTCGCTTTCGCTCAGGCAGTCGAGCAGCGTGGCGTTCCACTTGCGCGCGATCGGCATGATTTTCCGGTTGAGCGCGGCGCCCGCCGGCGTGAGCGCGATCAGCACGACGCGCCCGTCGTCGTCGCTCGGGCCGCGCTTGACGAGCCCGCGCCGGATCAGCGCCTCGGCCGCGCGGCTCGCCTGGCTTTTGTCGAGGTTCGCGCGCCGCGCGAGCTCCATGATCGAGAACGGCCCGAACGCGCCGACCGACGCGATGATCCGCGCCTCGGGCAGCGATACGCCGAGCCTCGTCTGATACAGCTCGCCGATTCCGCGATCGGACAGCTTGTTCAGCACGTGCATCCGGTAGGTCATGAACTGGTCGAGCCCGACTTTGCTGCCTGCCATGTCGTGTCCTGAATGAGGGGTGCGGCCCGATTGTTGCCGCATCGCGGCGCGCGGTCAACGGTGCGGTTCGCGGCGCGATTCGCGGCGCTACGGCCGCGCCCGTCACGCGCGGCCGTAGCGCAGCCGCGTCAGTTGCTCGGCCGCGTTCTCGATGAGGCGCGCGGCGTCGCGCAGCGCGGCGTCGAGCGCGATCGGACCGGGCGCCGGCGAGAAGCAGCCGTCGAAATGTTCGGACAATTGCGGCAGCGCTGCCGTGTCGATGGCGCCCGACAGCAGTGTCGCCGGCACGCCCGCCGCGCGCGCATGCCGGCACGCGACGAACGGCGCCTTGCCGTGCAGCGTCTGCGCATCCGAGCGGCCTTCGCCCGTGATCATCCAGTTCGCGCCCGCGAGCGCCGCATCGAGCCCGATCTGCCGCGCGACGACTTCGGCGCCCGGCTCGAAGCGCGCGCCGAGCACGTGCAGCGCGAAGCCGAGCCCGCCCGCCGCGCCGGCGCCGGGCAAGTCGCGGGCGCGACGGGCGGAAGCCCCGGTGGAGCGGCCCTCGAGCGCGGCTTCGACGAGCGTCGCGAAATGGCCGAGCGCGGTGTCGAGCGGCGCGACCTGCGCGGGCGTCACGCCCTTTTGCGGGCCGAACACGGCGGTCGCGCCGTGCTCGCCGGTGAGCGGGTTGTCGACGTCGGACATCGCGACGAACGACGCGTCGGCCACGCGCGCGTCGAGCCCGGCGACGTCGACGCTCGCGACGTGCGCGAGCCGCTCGGGCGTCGGCTCGATCTCGCGGCCGTGCGCATCGAACGCGCGCAGGCCGAGGCCGGCCAGAAGGCCCGCGCCGGCGTCGTTCGTGCTGCTGCCGCCGAGCGCGACGTAGAACGTGCGCACGCCGTCGTCGAGAAGCGCGCGGATCGCGTCGCCGAGCCCGCGCGTGCTGCGCGCGGCAACGGGTAGGCGCATGCCGGCCGGATCGGTGATGCCGACGATCTCCGCCGTCTCGACAATCGCCGTGCGCGCGTCGATGAGGCCGACGGCGGCGTCGCGCGGCGCGAGCGACGCGCCCGGCACGCGCAGCGTTCGACGCGTGCCGCCGTGCGCGAGCAGCGCATCGAGCGTGCCTTCGCCGCCGTCCGCCATCGGCCGGCGCCGGACGACGGCGTCGGGGCGCGCCCGCGCGACGCCGGCCGCGATCGCGTCCGCGGCCTGCTCGGCGGACAGCGAGCCCTTGAACGAATCGGGCGCAATGACGACGACGGGCGAGGGCGGCGGCATGGTGTCTCCGGATGCGGTTCGTGATGGCGGGCGGTTCGCGCGGGGCGGCGGGCACGCCGCACGCATGCGCACGCGTGCGGCGCGAGGGCGGGCGACGGACCGTGAAGGGAGCTTACCGGATGGCTGGCGCGTGCGGGATATGGCGGCGCGCATGTCCGGGATCGCGCGGCGGCATGCGGCTGGCGGCGACGCGCGGCGATGCTGCGGCGCGCCACTGCCCGAACTCGCGGTGAGGGGAAAATAGTTTGCTAGAATAGCCGATTCTTCCGGCCAAAGCCGTGCTTCAAGCCGCCGACGGCTCGCATGGGGCGCACGCGCAGTCGGGCGCGGACCGCGCCCGACTGCGCCCGCATGAGCGAGACGGCGGTGCGCGACGGCGCGTCCGCCGCAAGGCTGGCACGGCAAGGAAAAACCGATTCGCTCGAATAATTTTAGGACGATTGAAGCCATGGCTAACGTTGTTGAAAACCTCGGCAAGCTCGAACGCCGCGTGACGATCTCCCTGCCGAAGGATGTCGTGCAGAAGGAGATCGACGCCCGTATCCAGAAACTCGCGAAGAACGTGCGCATGCCGGGCTTCCGCCCGGGCAAGGTGCCGCTCAAGATGGTCACGCAGCAGTATGCGGGCCAGGTCGAGGCAGAGGTGCTGAGCGACAAGATCGGTCAGGAATTCTTCACGATCAGCCGTGCGGAAAACCTGCGCGTCGCGGGTCAGCCGAGCTTTGCGCCGAAGCAGGATGCGGCGGAAGAGGGCGCGTACGCGTTCGACGCGACGTTCGAGGTGTATCCGGAAGTGAAGATCGGCGATCTGGCGGCGGCTGAAGTCGAGCGCTCGACGACGACGATCGGCGACGCCGAGATCGACCGCACGCTCGACATCCTGCGCAAGCAGCGCGTGCACTTCCACGCGCGCGGCGAAGGCGGCGAGCACGGCGACGGCGGCGCGGACACGGCCGCGCAGAACGGCGACCGCGTGACGGTCGACTTCGTCGGCAAGATCGACGGCGTCGCGTTCCAGGGCGGCACGGCCGAAGACTTCGTGTTCGTGCTCGGCGAAGGGCGGATGCTGCCCGAATTCGAGACGGCGGCGCTCGGCCTGAAGGCGGGCGAGCCGCGCGAATTCGACCTGAAGTTCCCGGACGACTATCACGGCAAGGACGTGGCGGGCAAGACCGCGCAGTTCACGGTCACGATGAAGAAGGTCGAGTGGCCGCACCTGCCCGCGATCGACGCCGATTTCTCGAAGTCGCTCGGCATCGAGGACGGCGATCTGACGAAGATGCGCGGCGAGATCAAGGAAAACCTCGAGCGCGAGGCGAAGCGCCGCACGCAGTCGATCGTGAAGAACCAGGTGATGGACGCGCTCCTGAAGATCTCCGAGCTTGACGTGCCGAAGGCGCTCATCGAGCAGGACCAGCAGCGCCTTGTCGAGATGGCCCGCCAGGACCTCGCGCAGCGCGGCGTGCCGAACGCGAAGGACGCGCCGATTCCGGTCGAGATGTTCGCCGAGCAGGCCGAGCGCCGCGTGAAGCTCGGCCTCGTGCTCGCCGAGCTGGTGAAGGCGAACGGCCTCGAGGCGAAGCCCGAGCAGATCCGCGCGGAAGTCGACGAATTCGCGAAGAGCTACGAGGACCCGAAGGAAGTGGTCCGCTGGTATTATTCGAATCAGCAGCGCCTCGCCGAAATGGAAGCGTTCGTTGTTGAGAGCAACGTCGTCGATTTCGTGCTGGGCAAGGCGAAGGTGACGGACAAGGAAGTAAGCTTCGAAGCACTGGCGAGCGCAACGGCGCAAGCGTAAGTTTCGCTCTAGCGGCGTGCCGGCTGTCGGAGCGACGACGGCCCGCACGCCGTTTTTTCATCGGCGCGGCGCCGCGCCGCGTGTGCGACGCTCCCCGGCTCGTTTCCTGCCGTTCAATACTCATTCTCGGACAAGGCTCATTGAATGATTAATCGCGCTCAATTGCTGGACACGTTGGCTTCGCAAGCCCCGCGGGATTTCGAGGCGCAAGCGCTCGGGCTCGTGCCGATCGTCGTCGAGACGAGTGGCCGCGGCGAGCGTTCGTACGACATCTACTCGCGGCTCCTGAAAGAGCGCATCGTGTTCATGGTCGGCGAGGTCAACGACCAGACGGCGAATCTCGTCGTCGCGCAGCTCCTGTTCCTCGAAAGCGAGAATCCCGACAAGGACATCAGCCTGTACATCAACAGCCCGGGCGGCTCGGTGTCGGCGGGGATGGCGATCTACGACACGATGCAGTTCGTGAAGCCGGACGTGTCGACGCTCTGCATGGGCCTCGCGGCCAGCATGGGGGCGTTCCTGCTCGCGTCGGGCGCGAAGGGCAAGCGCTATGCGCTGCCGAACGCGCGCGTGATGATCCACCAGCCGCTCGGCGGCGCGCGCGGCCAGGCGTCGGACATCGAGATCCAGGCGCGCGAGATCCTCTACCTGAAGGACCGCCTGAACCACCTGCTCGCCCACCATACCGGTCAGGACGTCGAGCGCATCGCGCGCGACACCGACCGTGATAATTTCATGTCCAGCGAAGATGCGAAGGCGTATGGGCTGATCGACCACGTGTCGACGAAGCGTCCGTAAGCTTTAGTGGGGTGCCGCCCCAATAGGAGCGGCGCCCGCCACGCGCCCCGAGCATCTGCGGCAAAAGAACATGCCGGCGTTTCCCGAGTATTTACCAGGTCATGGTGCCGGGGACAAACGGCGTATCATGTAACTCACGTGTCCGGAGGCTCTACATTCATGGCGGACAAGAAAGGTTCGAACAGCGAGAAGCTGTTGTATTGCTCGTTTTGCGGCAAAAGCCAGCATGAGGTGAAGAAACTCATCGCGGGGCCGTCGGTGTTCATCTGCGATGAATGCATCGATTTGTGCAACGAGATCATCCGGGACGAAGCGGCCGCGGCGGGTGTCGAAGCCAGCCTGTCCAAATCCGACCTGCCGAGCCCGCAGGAGATTCGCGACATCCTCGATCAGTACGTGATCGGCCAGGAGCGCGCGAAGAAGATCCTCGCCGTCGCCGTGTACAACCACTACAAGCGCCTGAAGCATCTCGACAAGAAGGACGACGTCGAGCTGTCGAAGAGCAACATCCTGCTGATCGGCCCGACGGGCTCCGGCAAGACGCTTCTCGCGCAGACCCTCGCGCGCCTGCTGAACGTGCCGTTCGTGATCGCCGACGCGACCACGCTGACGGAAGCCGGCTATGTCGGCGAGGACGTCGAGAACATCATCCAGAAGCTGCTGCAGAACTGCAACTACGAGGTCGAGAAGGCGCAGCGCGGGATCGTCTACATCGACGAGATCGACAAGATCAGCCGCAAGTCGGACAACCCGTCGATCACCCGCGACGTGTCGGGCGAGGGCGTCCAGCAGGCGCTGCTGAAGCTCGTCGAGGGCACGATGGCGTCGGTGCCGCCGCAGGGCGGCCGCAAGCATCCGAACCAGGATTTCATCCAGGTCGACACGACCAACATCCTGTTCATCTGCGGCGGCGCGTTCGACGGCCTGGAGAAGGTGATCACCGATCGCACCGAGAAGACGGGCATCGGTTTCGGCGCGACCGTGAAGAGCAAGCAGGAGCGGGACGCGGGCGAGGTGCTGCGCGAGGTCGAGCCGGAAGACCTGATCAAATTCGGGTTGATCCCCGAGCTGATCGGCCGGCTGCCCGTCGTCGCGACGCTCGGCAAGCTCGACGAAGCCGCGCTGATGAAGATTCTCGTCGAGCCGAAGAACGCGCTCGTCAAGCAATACCAGAAGCTGTTCGCGATGGAGCGGGTCGAACTCGAAATTCGTCCGGACGCGCTGCAGGCGGTCGCCCGCAAGGCGATTCGCCGCAAGACGGGCGCGCGCGGGCTGCGCTCGATCATCGAGCAGGCGCTCCTCGACGTGATGTACGAATTGCCGACCCTCAAGGGGGTCAGCAAGGTGATCATCGACGACAATGTCATCGAAGGAGACGGCAAGCCGTTACTCATCTATGAGGACACGCCGAAAGTGGCGGGTTCGAATTGACCGGCTTTGACGTTTCGTGTGCAAAAAAGCCGTTCATGGAATCGTGAACGGCTTTTTTTCGTTTATCTTGTGGGTAACTCTGACTCGTACCGTACGGTAACTTTTTTACTGAATATTTCCCACGCGCTGAAGGCTTGCAATCCGCTATGCCGGCCTTACTTACCGAACAATTGATTCCACTCATGGGGAAATGAAATGTCAGGCACCCAACTTCTCCCGCCGGAACGCACTACGCTCCCACTGCTGCCGCTGCGGGATGTCGTCGTTTTCCCGCACATGGTGATTCCGCTCTTCGTGGGCCGGCCGAAGTCGATCAAGGCCCTCGAAGTGGCGATGGAGGGCGGCAAGCACATCATGCTCGTCGCGCAGAAGACTGCCGCGAAGGATGAGCCGACCGAAAAGGACATGTACGACGTCGGCTGCATCGCGAACATCCTGCAGATGCTGAAGCTGCCCGACGGCACCGTGAAGGTGCTCGTCGAGGGCTTGCAGCGCGCGCAGGCGCTGTCGATCGAAGAGCAGGAGACGCAGTTCTCGTGCGAGGTGATGCCGCTCGAGCCGGATCACGCCGACAGCGCCGAGACGGAAGCGCTGCGCCGCGCGATCGTCTCGCAGTTCGACCAGTACGTGAAGCTGAACAAGAAGATTCCGCCCGAGATCCTGACATCGCTGTCGGGCATCGACGAGGCGGGCCGTCTTGCGGACACGATCGCCGCGCACCTGCCGCTCAAGCTCGACCAGAAGCAGCACATCCTCGAGATGTTCCCGGTCATCGAGCGTCTTGAGCACCTGCTTGCGCAGCTCGAGGCCGAGATCGACATCCTGCAGGTCGAGAAGCGCATCCGCGGGCGCGTGAAGCGCCAGATGGAGAAGAGCCAGCGCGAGTACTACCTGAACGAGCAGGTCAAGGCGATCCAGAAGGAACTGGGCGAAGGCGAGGAGGGCGCGGATCTCGAGGAACTCGAGAAGCGCATCAACGCCGCGCGCATGCCGAAGGAAGCGAAGAAGAAGGCCGATGCCGAGCTCAAGAAGCTGAAGCTGATGTCGCCGATGTCGGCGGAAGCCACCGTCGTGCGCAACTACATCGACACGCTGATCGCGCTGCCGTGGCGCAAGAAGAGCAAGGTCAACAACGATCTCGCGAACGCCGAGAAGGTCCTCGACGAGGATCACTTCGGCCTCGAGAAGGTCAAGGAACGGATCCTCGAGTATCTTGCGGTGCAGCAACGCGTCGACAAGGTGAAGGCGCCGATCCTCTGCCTCGTCGGGCCTCCGGGCGTCGGCAAGACCTCGCTCGGCCAGTCGATCGCGCGCGCGACGAACCGCAAGTTCGTCCGGATGGCGCTGGGCGGCGTGCGCGACGAGGCCGAGATTCGCGGTCACCGCCGGACCTACATCGGCTCGATGCCGGGCAAGATCCTGCAGAGCCTGTCGAAGGTCGGCGTGCGCAATCCGCTCTTCCTGCTCGACGAAGTCGACAAGATGGGGATGGATTTCCGCGGCGATCCGTCGTCGGCGCTGCTCGAAGTGCTCGATCCGGAACAGAACCACACGTTCGCCGATCACTACGTCGAGGTCGATTTCGACCTGTCGGACGTGATGTTCGTCGCGACGTCGAACTCGCTGAACATTCCGCCGCCGCTCCTCGACCGGATGGAAGTGATCCGCCTGTCGGGCTATACCGAGGACGAGAAGGTCAGCATCGCGCAGCGCTACCTGCTGCCGAAGCAGAAGAAGAACAACGGCCTGAAGGAAGGCGAGATCGAGGTCGCCGAGCAGGCGATCCGCGACATCATTCGCTACTACACGCGCGAAGCCGGTGTGCGTTCGCTCGAGCGCGAGGTGTCGAAGATCTGCCGCAAGGTCGTGAAGATGCTGCTGCTGAAGAAGGCATCGGGTGCGGTCAAGGTCGACGGCGAGAACCTCGATACGTTCCTCGGCGTGCGCAAGTACGATTTCGGTCTTGCCGCGAAGGAGAACCAGGTCGGCCAGGTCACGGGTCTCGCATGGACCGAGGTGGGCGGCGATCTGCTGACGATCGAGGCGGCCGTGATGCCCGGCAAGGGCAACGTGATCCGCACGGGTTCGCTCGGCGACGTGATGAAGGAATCGGTCGAGGCCGCGCGCTCGGTCGTGCGCTCGCGCTCGCGCCGGCTCGGCATCAAGGATGAGGCGTTCGAGAAGCAGGACATCCACATCCACGTGCCGGAAGGCGCGACGCCGAAGGACGGTCCGTCCGCCGGCATCGCGATGACGACGGCGCTCGTGTCGGTGCTGACGGGCATTCCGGTGCGCGCCGACGTCGCGATGACGGGCGAGATCACGCTGCGCGGCGAAGTGCTGCCGATCGGCGGGCTGAAGGAGAAGCTGCTCGCCGCGCACCGTGGCGGCATCAAGCTCGTGCTGATTCCGGAAGAGAACGTGAAGGATCTCGCCGACATTCCGGACAACGTGAAGAACGCGATCGAGATCGTGCCAGTTCGCTGGATCGACAAGGTGCTCGAGCTCGCGCTCGAACGTCTGCCGAACGCGCTGCCCGAGGAAGAGGCAAAGGCGGCGGCGCCTGTCGCGGAATCCGCGAAGGAAGCCGGATCGACCGAAGTCGTCAAGCACTGAGCGCACGCGCGAGCGGTTGCGTTTCACCGAACAAGCTCACGGCCGCGAGGCCGTGGGCTTTGTTTTTGCGCGGCGGGTGGGCGTTGGTATCGGTGGGTTGGCTGCCGGCGGCGAGTGCGACTTCCTGCTTCGGGTCGAGTTTTTCTCGCGCGATTGCGCCGCCGGCGTGTTTCTTCCGCACGAGTAGCGGCGGACGGGCCGGGTGCGGATCAGAATTTGGCGCTGGTAAAGAGGGGAAGGTTGCGCTAAACTATTAAGCTTGTTGCGTGAGGGGTGCGATGCTCCAATCGAGAACGGCGTGAATCCGGAGCGGGTGCTTAGCTCAGTTGGTAGAGCGGCGCCCTTACAAGGCGTAGGTCGGGAGTTCGAGCCTCTCAGCACCCACCATTTCCGTTTCGCGACACGCGTTCGACGCAACTCGAAGAAGATTGCAGCAGTAATCGAAACCCGCATGGCGATTGGCTTTGCGGGTTTTTGCTTTTTTGGGACGTCGCCGGCGGTGTTCTTGGTCGCGCGCCGCTACGCGGACTGTCTCGCCCGGTCGCGGCGCTTGCTCACCGCATCGTCGAGCATTCGCTCGGCATTGCCGAACGCATCGCGCAGCGCGACGTACACGTCCTCGTCGGACTCGCGATTGGACACGATCTCGATCCCCGGAATCGTCACGTCGACGTGCACGTCGAAGGGCTTGCCCTGGTGCTTGTGCTTGTCGTCGAGGATCACGCTGACCCGGCGGGCGGCGACGCCTTCATTGTTCGTCGCGGCGCGAATGGCGGCTTGACGCCGATCAACGTCGATCGGTTGCGCGGGCACGCGCATCGCGGCGCGCATTGCGCCTGCCCGGGCGCCCGGCATGGCTTCGTTGACTCAGGTCAACGTGGGCGCGAGCGGCCGCCATAGGCTGGAGCTGTCGTTGCACTCGTTCGGCATCATGCAAGGAGCGTCTCCATGAACCGTCGCACGCGGCCTTTCAAGGCAGGCAGTCACGAAGAGGTCTATCCTGGCCTCGCGCAAGATCCCTATGCGATGCGTCGCAAACTGCACGAGCCGACGGTGTGCCCCACCTGCGGCGCGGTCTTCAGCGCCGGGCGCTGGCAGTGGCTCGCGCGTCCCGACGGCGCGCACGAGCATCTATGCGGCGCCTGTCGGCGCAGCGCGGAGAACATGCCGGCCGGCTATCTCCATATCGACGGGCCGTTTGCGAGCGAGCATTGGTCCGAGCTGCTCCAGTTGCTCCGCAGTCGCGAGGAACAGGCGCGGGCCGAGCATCCGATGCAGCGGATCATGTCGATCGACACGGACGACGGCGCGACGGTCGTGACCACGACCGATGTCCATCTGGCGCGCAATCTCGGCTCGGCGCTGAAGTCCGCGTATCAGGGCTCGCTCGACCTGAAATACAGCCCGGACGAGCAGCTCGTGCGGGCGTATTGGCGTCGATAGCGACTCGCGGGCGTCGCGTGTGCGCCGCCCGGGGCCCCGGGGCGAGCCGCACGTTCGAAGGGGTTCCAACCATTCGCTGTCGGGTGTGGAGGCAACATGCCGTGGACCGTCGATCGCTATCCGGCGTCGATGCGCAACATGACGCCCTGGGTGCGCGACAAGGCGATCGAGATCGCCAATTTGCTTCTTCTTTCTTTTGGGCGGTTGCCGCGTCTCGGCGCGTTGAGTTCGGCGATTCGGCGTTCGTGGATGCCGCCTGCCGCCTCTCGCGCGATGGTTCGGCTCCAGGTGCGCCCACACGTGAACTTCCGATGCGCCGCGCCGTGTTGACATGCGTCAATCGGCAGCGCGCCCGCACGCCGACAATCGGTTCGTGGCGAACGCATCGTCGCGATTCGGCCGTGCCGCGCAATGGTTTTGCCGGGGCTTGCCGGGCGCGCGCCGGCATCGGCGAGCGCGCGATGCGTGGCGCGGACATGCTGCGGCCGGCCTCGGCGGGCCGCATGGAGACCGATGATGAGCAAGACCTATCCCGAGCAATATCACGAATTTCAACTGACGCTGGGCAAGCTGGCGAACAGCCCGCTCGGGCCGACGCTCGACGGATTCTCCCGGATGCATCAGCCGGCGCTCGCGGCCGGCACGATCGACGAGCGCGGCAAGCGGCTGATCGCGCTCGCGATCGCGGTTGCGATGCAATGCGACGATTGCATCGGCTACTACGTGCACGAAGCGTTGCGCGCGGGCGCATCCGATCACGAGATTCTCGACGCCGCGGGCGTCGCGGTGATGATGGGCGGCGGGCCGGCCGTCGTTTATGCGTGTCACGTCTACGAGGCGCTCGAGCAGTTTTCGGCCGCCGCGGCGGAGCCGCCCGTGCCGCCCGATGCGGTGCTGGCCGGCACGGCGACTGTCGACGATCCCGATTGAGCGTCACGGTTTTTCGCCCGTGTGTCTTCGTGGTCGGCGGGCCGCCGGCGCATGGTGGGCGAAGGCGCCGCGAGAATGCCGAGGCGGCTGCGCGACCCGCGCCGAAGTTTCGGGCCCGAGAACCTGAAGTTTATCGATCGTGATCTGCAGGCACGTCGATATTGCGTGCAGGCGACAACTTCGGATACCATTGCGGATTGCCGCGCTGTCGCGGTAGCTGCTGGGCCCGGCCGGGCGCGCCTTCGATCGGCGCCTCGGCGCGCCGCAAGGTTGCGCGTGCCCTGCACGCAAGCAAGACCAAGGAGCGGTAGTTCAGTCGGTTAGAATACCGGCCTGTCACGCCGGGGGTCGCGGGTTCGAGTCCCGTCCGCTCCGCCATCATCCCGAAAGGCGAACTCCGGTTCGCCTTTTTTCTTGCCTGCTGTTGTAATATCGGGCGTTTTGTCCAGTTCACGCCGTCACGCATGCTCGATTTCTTTCGCAATCACCAGCGCCTGATGATGTTCTTCCTGCTCCTGATCGTGCTGCCGGGGCTAGGGATCGTCGGCATTCAGGGTTTCCGTGGGTTCTTCGACGAAAACGCGAACGTCGCGGCCGTCAACGGGCACAAGATCACGCGCGCCGAATTCGACGGCATGCTGCGCCAGCAGGTCGACCAGGCGCGCCAGATGCTGGGCGCGCAGTTCGACGCGAAGGCGTTCGATACGCCGGAGCGCCGCCAGCAACTCCTCGACGGGCTGATCCAGCAGCGCGCGCTCGCCGACGAGACGCAGCGCCTGCATCTGACCGCGTCGGACGGCGCGGTGCGCCAGACGCTGTTGAGCGACCCCGTGATCGCGTCGCTGAAGAAGCCGGACGGCTCGTTCGACGCCGAGCGCTACACGCAGATGCTCGCGATGCAGGGCATGACGCCCGATCAATACCAGGAGCGCGTGCGCTACAACCTCGCGCTGCAGCAGATTCCGGCCAGCATCGTGGCGAGCGCGTTCACGCCGAAGAGCATCGCGCGCCGCCTGACCGAACTTGCCGAGCAGCAGCGCGAAGTGCAGCCGATGGTGCTGAAGCCGGCCGACTACGCGGCGAAGGTGCAGCCGACCGACGCACAGATCTCCGCCTACTACGACGCGCACAAGCAGGCGTTCGCGACGCGCGAGACGGCGACGATCCAGTATCTCGTCTACTCGCAGGCGGCGGCCGTTGCGGCGGCGCAGCCGAGCGACATCGACATCAAGAAGTACTACGACGACAACATCGCGCACTACCGCACCGATGCGCAAGTGCGCGTGAGCCATATCTTCATCGCGGCGGCGAAGGACGCGAGCGCGGCCGACAAGGCCGCCGCGAAGGCGAAGGCTGAGCAGTTGCTCGCCGAAGTGAAGGCGCACCCGGACCAGTTCGCGCAAATCGCCGAGAAGAACTCGCAGGACGCGCCGTCGGCGGCGAAGGGCGGCGATCTCGGCTTCATCACGCGCGGCTCGACGGCGGGCGGCGCAGCGTTCGACGATGCCGCGTTCGCGTTGAAGAAGGACGAAGTCAGCGGCGTCGTGCAGGGCGACTTCGGCTTTCACATCCTGAAGGCGACCGACGTGAAGCCGGCCGTCGTGAAGCCGCTCGCCGAAGTGAAGGATTCGATCGCGGCGGACCTGAAGCAGCAATTCGCGGCGAAGGCGTTCGCCGACAACGCGGAAGGCTTCACGTCGACCGTCTACGAGAAGGCGAAGAGCCTGCAGCCCGCCGCCGACAAGTACAAGCTGACGATCCAGACCGCGGCGGTGTCGCCGCAGCCGAACCCGGCGCTGCCGCCCGACAGCCCGCTCAACAACGCGAAGTTCCTCGCGGCCGTGTTCGCCGCCGATTCGGTGAAGAACGGCAACAACACGCAGGCGATCGACGTCGGCAACAACACGCTGATCGCCGCGCGCGTGACGAATCACCAGCCGTCGGCCGTGCCCGCGCTCGACGCGATCAAGGACCGGGTGCGCGCGAAGGTGGTTGCCGACGAGGCGGCGCGTCTCGCGAAGCAGGACGGCGAAGCGAAGCTCGCGGAGCTGCGCAAGTCGAAGTCGACGGCGGGCTTCGCCGCGGCCGACAAGATCTCGCGCACGCAGGCGCACGGCTTGCCGCCCGCGGCCGTCAGCGCGATCTACAAGGTCGATCCGAAGACGTTGCCTGCCTATGTCGGCGTCGATCTCGGCAACGACGGCTATGCGATCTTCCGCGTGAATTCGGTGGTCGCGGCTGCGCCTGCCGACGATCAGCGTCTCGCGGCCGCTCAGCAGCAGCTCGCGCAGGTGTATGCGCAAAGCGAGACGGAAGCGTATCTCGCGTCGCTGCGCGCTCGCTCGCAGGTCAAGCTGTACGGCTCGACCGCCGGCGGCGCGCAGGACGGCTCGAACTGACGGCGGACGGCGGCGCGCCAGCGCGCTCGTTCGACAAGGAACAGCCCCGCCATCGTGCGGGGCTGTTTCGTTTCGGTGGGTGTTCGGGGCCGGGTGCTCGGGGTCGGGTTTCGCGCCGGGCGATGCGGGGCGCGAAGCCGAAGCGGCTGTCTGACGGCATCGGCCGGTCCGAGGCGGTCGACGGACAGACGAATCGACGCATCGAGCGCCGGCGCGGCGCGGTCAGCGCGCCGACGTCCGCAACAGCGGCTTGAGGGTCGGCCACACGTTGTCGAGCAACTGGCGCTGCGCGGCCTGCGTCGGATGGATCTGGTCGGCCTGGAACATGTCGGGCTTGTTTTCGATGCCGGCGAGCAGGAACGGCACGAGCGGCACGCGCATTTCCTTCGACAGCGCCGTGTAGACGCCGTGAAATTTCTGCGTGTAGTCCGGCCCGTAGTTCGCCGGCACGTACATGCCGACGAGCAGCACCTGCGCGCGCGCCTGCCGCGCCTGGGCGACGATCTCGCGCAGGTTGCTTTCGGTCGCGGCAAGCGGCACGCCGCGCAGCGCGTCGTTCGCGCCGAGCTCGACGACGACGACGGCGGGCTTGAGCCGCGCGAGCGCCGCGGGCAGCCGCGCGCGGCCGCCGCTCGTCGTGTCGCCGGAGATGCTCGCGTTCGCGACGTTATAATCGATTCGCTCGGCCGCGAGGCGCGCGCGCATCAGCGCGACCCAACCCGTGTCGCGCGGCAGGCCGTACTCGGCCGACAGGCTGTCGCCGAGCACGAGGATCACCGGCTTGCTGCCGTTGGCGTTCGGCGCGGGCGCGGCATTCGTTGCGGCGGATGCCGCGCCCGCGAGCGCCACGATCACGGCGAGCGTCGCGCCGACCTTCCAGTGAAATGTGCGTTTCATGCTCAAGATTACCGATCCGATCATCGAAGTGCGGAATGTGTGCAAGCGTGTCGCCGATGCCGCAGGCGAGCTGACAATCCTCGACGGCATCGACCTGACGGTCCGCGCGGGCGAGAGCGTCGCGATCGTCGGCGCGTCGGGGTCGGGCAAGTCGACGCTGCTCGGCCTGCTCGCCGGCTTGGACAGCGCGACCGAGGGCACGGTTCGCCTGTTCGGTCAGGATCTCGGCCGGCTCGACGAGGACGCGCGCGCGGCGCTGCGCAACGGCGCCGTGGGCTTCGTGTTCCAGTCGTTCCAGTTGATGCCGCATCTGACCGCGCTCGAGAACGTGATGCTGCCGCTCGAGCTGCAGGGCGGCGTCGGCGCGCGCGAGGCTGCGCAGCGCGCGCGCGCGCTGCTCGAAGAGGTCGGACTCGGCGCCCGCACGGGGCACTATCCGAAGCTGCTGTCGGGCGGCGAGCAGCAGCGCGTCGCGCTCGCGCGCGCGTTCGTCACGCGTCCGGCGCTCTTGTTCGCCGACGAGCCGACGGGCAGCCTCGATGCGGCGACGGGCCATGCGGTCATCGATCTGATGTTCGAGCTCAATCGCGCGCACGGCGCGACGCTCGTGCTCGTCACGCACGATCCGGAGCTCGCGCGCCGCTGCGGGGCGACGGTCGTGCTCGAAGCGGGGCATCTGCGCGGCGCGGACCGCGCGCGGCAGCAAGCGAGCTGACGCGGCGCGCGCCCCGAGCCGCACGAGCGCAGCGGCCGCGCTCTCGCCGCCGCCCGCGTGGCCGCATGCGTTATTCGCCCAACGCCTTCCTTGCGCGCGCGATCAGCGCCGACGTCGACGAATCGTGCTTTGCCGGATCGGCCTGCGCGGCCGTCAGGTCCGCCTCGACGACCTTGCCCAGAATCTTGCCGAGCTCGACGCCCCACTGGTCGAACGGATTGATGTTCCACACCGCCGCCTGTACGAGCACCTTGTGCTCGTACAGCGCGATCAGCGCGCCGAGCGTGCGCGGCGTGAGTGCGTCGACGAGAAGCGTCGTCGTCGGCCGGTTGCCGGGGAACGTCAGGTGCGGCGCGAGCTCGGGCTTGGTCGGGCCGGCGATCTTGCGCGCTTCGTCGAGCGTGCGGCCGAGCATCAGCGCCTCGCTCTGCGCGAAGCAGTTCGCGAGCAGCTTCGGATGATGGCTCGCGAGCGGATGCTCGGGCGTGAGCACCGCGATGAAATCGATCGGCACGAGCGTCGGGCCCTGGTGCAGCATCTGGAAGAACGCGTGCTGGCCGTTCGTGCCGGGCTCGCCCCACGTGACGGCGGACGTCGGGTAATCGACGAACGCGCCGTCGATTCGCGCGGACTTGCCATTGCTCTCCATCTCGAGCTGCTGCAGGTACGACGGCAGGTAATGCAGCGCCTCCGAGTACGGCGCGACGAGATAGCTCTGCGCGCCGAAGAAATTCCGATACCAGATGCCGACGAGACCCTGCAGCACCGGCAGGTTGCGCTCGAGTGGCGCGGTGCGGAAGTGCTCGTCCATGTCGTGCGCGCCGGCGAGCAGTTCGTCGAAGCGCTCGGGCCCGATCGCGATCATGATCGACAGGCCGACCGCCGACCACAACGAATAGCGGCCGCCGACCCAGTCCCACATCTCGAACACGTTCGCCTCGGCGATGCCGAACCTGACGACCTCGGCGGGATTCGCCGACACGCCGACGAAGTGCTTCGCGAGCGCGCTCTCCGGGCAGCCGTTCGCGACGAACCAGTCGCGCAGCGAGCGCGCGTTCGTCATCGTCTCGAGCGTCGTGAAGGTCTTCGACACGATGATCGCGAGCGTTTCCTGCGGATCGATCTGCTCGAGCACGCGCGCGAGGTCCGCGCCGTCGACGTTCGACACGAAGTGCGTCGCGATGTCGGGCGTCGCGACGTGGTGCAGCGCGTGGACGACCATCTTCGGCCCGAGGTCCGAGCCGCCGATGCCGATGTTCACGACGTGGCGGATCCGCTTGCCGGTGTGGCCCGTCCATGCGCCGCTGCGCACCGCGTCGGCGAAGCGCGCCATTTTCGCGCGCTCGGCCGCGACCTGCGCGTGGAACGGCGCGTCGGGCGCATTCGCGCGCAGCGCGGTGTGCAGCGCCGCGCGTCCTTCAGTCGGATTCACGGTTTCGCCCGCGAACATCGCGTCGCGGCGCGCCTCGACGCCCGCTTCGCGCGCGAGCTGCACGAGGAGGGCGAGCGTCGCGTCGGTGATGCGGTTCTTCGAGAAATCGGCGGCGAGGCCGCCGCCTTCGAACGTGAAGCGTTCGGCGCGCGTCGGCGCGCGATCGTTGGCGGGGGCGAACCAGTCGCGCAGATGCGCGTCGCGGATCTCTTCGTAGTGCGCTTGCAGCGCGGGCCAAACGGGGAGCGAATTCAGCGTCATGGCAATCAGGAGCGAAACAGCATGAACCGGGGGAGGGCCGCGCCTGCGCGCCGGCGCGCGGCATGCAGGCGGACGAGGAGCCCGCCTGGGCGGCGGGACGATCAGTATAGCGGCGCTTCGCCCGGTGCGGCGGGTCGCGTATAAAACAGCCGATTGACGAGCACGCGCACGGCGGCCGCGAGCTCGCCCGCGGCGAGGCCCGCGGGGCCCGCGCCAGCCGCGCACAGCCGCTCGGCGGCGAGCCCGTGCAGATAGACGCCGGCGAGCGCCGCTTCGTAGCGCGGCATGCGCTGCGCAAGAAACGCGCCGATCAGGCCGCCCAGCACGTCGCCCGTGCCGCCCGTGGCGAGCGCCGCGTTGCCGGTCGGATTGATCGCGATACGGCCGTCGGGCGCCGCGATCACGGTGCCCGACCCCTTCAGCACGACGACCGCCGAAAAGCGCGCGGCGAGCGCGCGCGCGGCGGCGATACGGTCGCGCTGGACGTCGGCCGCGTCGGTGGCAAGCAGGCGCGCGGCTTCGAGCGGATGCGGCGTGAGGACGGCGGCGTCGCCCGCGCGGCCGCGCGCGGCGAGCGCGTCGGCGAGCTCGGGCGTGTTCGCGATCAGGTTCAGCGCGTCCGCATCGACGAGCTTCGGCGCATCGAGCGGCAGCAGCGCCGCGAGCGTGCGCGCGGCCCGCTCGCTCGCGCCGAGCCCGCAGCCGATCGCGAGCGCGGTGAGCGACGCGCTCGGCAGCGCGTCGGCCGGATGCAGCATCAGCTCCGGATACGGCGGATCGTACGGCGGCGCGCCCGCGCCGACAAAGCCGACGTGGACCTTGCCCGCGCCCGCGAAGAGCGCCGCGCGCGCGGCGAGGATCGGCGCGCCGCACATGCCCGTGTCGCCGCCGACGATCGCGATGCTGCCGTACGTGCCCTTGTGCGACGCGAACGCGCGCGGCGGCAGGCGCGCATCGAAGAGCCCGGGTGCGTTCAGCCGGATCGCGGGCGCGGGCGGCTCGCCGAGATCGAGGGGCGCGACGTGAATCTCGCCCGCGAGGTCGCGCCCGTCGCCGGTGTAGAGGCCGGGCTTCGCGGCGATGAACGACAGCGTGTCGGTGGCCGCGACGGCGCTCCCGCCGCCGACGCGCGTGCCGGTGTCGCTGTCGAGGCCGCTCGGCACGTCGAGCGCGAGCACGCGGCCGGTGCGCCGCGCGCGCGCCGCGATGCGCTGCGCGATCGCGGCGAACGCGCCGTCGAGCGGCCGCGCGAGCCCGATGCCGAACAGGCCGTCGACGAGCCAGCCGTAGCCGTCGAACGATTCGGGCGCCGCCTCGTCGATCGGCACGTTCGCCGCGCGCGCGCGCTCTAGCGCCCAGCGCGCGTCGCCGGGCTTCACTTCGATCGGCATCCAGGCGTCGGCCGCGAAGCCGAGCCGGCGCAGCTCGGCCGCGGCGACGAGCGCGTCGCCGCCGTTGTTGCCGGGGCCGACCGCGAACCAGACGGGCCGCGGATCGCTGACGAGCCGCGCCGCGAGCCATTGCGCGGCCGACTTGCCCGCGCGCTCCATCAGCGTGTGGGGCGGCAGCGCGGCGGCCGCCGCGGTTTCGATGTCGCGCAGCTCGGCGATGGTCAGAAGCGGCTCGCTCGCGTGAAGCGGCGGCAAGTCGAACGGTTCGGACGAATGGGGCAGGGGGGAATCGGCGGACAGGATCATGGGCGGCTCGCGATCACGCGCCGCCCGCGCGCGGCGGCAACGGCGTCAGGTGGCAAAGCGCTCCGCGCGCAGCGCGGCGAGCGTGTCGGCGGGCACGCGCTGCGCGCTGCCGCCGAGGTCATCTGCCACCACTTTAGCAGACCCGAACGCGAGGCCCCAGCCCGCCGGGCCGTGGCCGAAGTTGACGAAGACCCGCGGATCGGCGGTCGGCCCGACGACGGGCAGGCCGTCCGGCGACAGCAGCTTCGCGCCTTGCCACGCGCGCGCGGCGGAGATCTTCGCCGCGCCGGGCAGCCAGTCGTGCGTCGCCTGGCCGAGGAGGGTGAGCGCCGCCTCGGACAGCGGCTCGGGCAGCGGCCGCGCGAGATCCCGCGCGCTTTGCAGCACGGCGCCGCCGCCGATCCGCAGCCGCTGGCCGAGCCGCGTGATCGCGATCCGCTTGACCGAGTCGACGATGCTCAGATGCGGCGCGTGCTCCTCGTACGCGAGGGGCGCCGTCAGCGTGTGGATGCGCACCGGATGCAGCGGCGCGCGCACGCCGAGCGGCTCGACGAGCGCGAGGCTTTCCGTGCCCGCCGCGACGACGATCGCGTCGGCCGAGATCACGTCGACTTCCTTCGATTTCGCCGCGCGCGGATCGGCCGGGTCGGGCGCGAGCTCGACGGCCGCGCGCGTCGCGTCGGTGCGGATCGCGGCGACCGCGCGGCCGAGCCGGAACTGCACGTCGCGCTCGTCGAGCACCTGCTTGACGAGCTTCGCGAAGAGCGGGCAGTTCGCGGTGCGCTCCTGCGCGAACAGCACGCCGCCCGCGAACGCGGGATCGGCCGGCATCGACGGCTCGAGCGCCGCGCACGCCTCGGGCGCGAGCGTCTCGTAAGGCTGGCCGAGGTCGCGCATGAGGTCGAGCGCGGGCTGCGTCGCGTCCCATTCGGCCGCGTCGCGCACGACGTGCAGCACGCCGCTCTTCTGTTCGAATTCGAGACCGAAGCGCGCCTCGACGTCGGCGATCGCCTCGCGCGACAGCTCGACGAGCGGCCGCAGCCTCGCGTACTGCGCGGCGAACGCGGCGGGCTCGCGCAGCGCGTCGAGGCGGCGCGTGAAGCGCCGCAGCGCGCCGTCGAGGCCCGGCTTGTAGACGACGCCGCTCTTCTGCGCGCGCCGCTCGCGCATGAAGGTCGGGCCGAACCAGACGTCGAGCGGGGTCGGCAGCAGCGTGCCGCCCTGGCCGTAGGTTGCGCCTTGCGCGACCGTCGCGTGGCGCTCGACGACGCACACGCGATGGCCGGCCGCGCGCAACTGGTAGGCGGTGGCGATGCCGGCGATGCCGCCGCCGATGACGATTACATCCATGTTCGATTCGATGCCGGGCGCCGCATACGGCCCGATTGAGGATCTTGCGTGGCGGGCCGTGCGCGGCCCGGTGAAGCGCGCATGATAGCGCCAAATGAAGCGCGCCGGCCGATGCGGCGTGCGCGGGCGGCCGTTCGGCGGGCGACTTCCGGGTATAATTACGGCCTTCCTTACGCCCCACGTCGCCAGCTTGCGCGACTCATCGACGTCAGTCCAGCCCATGGCTCACTTCTCGTGTTTTCCCGGTGCTTCGGCGCTTTCCGATTTCCGTCAAACCCGCCTGCTCGACGCGCTCAAGCAAATCGACGGCGACATCGTCGCGGTTCGCGGCCAGTATCTGCATTTCGTCAACGCACATGAGCCGCTCACCGCGGACGACGACGCGCGCATCGGCGCGCTGATGCACTACGGCGCGCCGTTCGAGCCCGCCGCGGAGAAGGGCGCGACCGAGACCTTCGTCGTGCTGCCGCGCTTCGGCACCGTGTCGCCGTGGGCGAGCAAGGCGACCGACATCGCGCAGCACTGCGGCCTCGCGCGCGTGCGCCGGATCGAGCGCGGCATCGAGTTCACGGTGACGCTGAAGGCGGGCCTCCTCGGCGTCGGCGCGAAGAAGGCGCTCGCCGCCGACGCGCGCGCGGCGGTCGCGGCCGCGCTGCACGACCGGATGACCGAGAGCGTCGTCGCGTCGCGCGACGACGCGCGGCACCTGTTCGACGAACTGCCGGCGAAGCCGCTCGCGACGGTCGACGTGCTCGCCCGCGGCCGCGCCGCGCTCGAGCGCGCGAACGTCGAGCTCGGCCTCGCGCTCGCCGACGACGAGATCGACTACCTCGTCGACGCGTTCAAGAAGCTCGAGCGCAACCCGACCGACGTCGAGCTGATGATGTTCGCGCAGGCGAACAGCGAGCACTGCCGTCACAAGATCTTCAACGCGCAGTGGACGATCGACGGCGAAGCGCAGGACATGTCGCTTTTCGCGATGATCCGCAACACCGAGAAGATGAGCCCGCAAGGCACGATCGTCGCCTATTCGGACAACTCGTCGATCATGATGGGCGCGCAGGCGGAGCGCTGGTTCCCGCGCGGCGCGAACGGCTCGAATGGGCCCGCCAATACGCCCGCCAATGCGCCTGCCGAGCGCTACGGCCGCCATACCGAACTCACGCACACGCTGATGAAGGTGGAGACACACAACCACCCGACCGCGATCTCGCCGTTCCCGGGCGCCGCGACGGGCGCGGGCGGCGAGATCCGCGACGAAGGCGCGACGGGCCGCGGCGCGCGGCCGAAGGCGGGCCTGACGGGCTTCACGGTGTCGAACCTCGATCTGCCGGGCGCGCGCGAATCGTGGGAAAACGCGCGCGACGCCGCGCGGCCGGCAGGCGCGCGCGACGCGCACGAGCCGCACGCGCCGTACGGCCGCCCGGACCGGATCGCGTCACCGCTGTCGATCATGATCGACGGCCCGCTCGGCGGCGCCGCGTTCAACAACGAATTCGGCCGGCCGAACCTGGGCGGCTACTTCCGCGTGTACGAGCAGAACGTCGGCGGCCAGGTGCGCGGCTATCACAAGCCGATCATGATCGCGGGCGGCATCGGCAACATCTCGGACGCGCACACGCACAAGCACGACGTGCCGGCAGGCTCCTTGCTGATCCAGATCGGCGGCCCCGGCATGCGGATCGGCATGGGCGGCGGCGCGGCGAGCTCGATGGCCACGGGCGCGAACACGGCCGAGCTCGATTTCGATTCCGTCCAGCGCGGCAACCCGGAAATCGAGCGCCGCGCGCAGGAAGTGATCAACGGCTGCTGGCAGCTCGGCGATCAAAACCCGATCCTCAGCATTCACGACGTCGGCGCGGGCGGCCTGTCCAACGCGTTCCCCGAGATCGTCGACGGCGCGGGCAAGGGCGCGCGCTTCGAGCTGCGCAAGGTCGCGCTCGAGGAGTCGGGGCTGTCGCCGCGCGAGATCTGGTCGAACGAGGCGCAGGAGCGCTACGTGCTGGCGATTTCGCCCGCCGATCTGCCGCGCTTCGAGGCGATCTGCGCGCGCGAGCGCTGTCCGTTCTCGGTCGTCGGCGTCGCCACCGACGAGCGCCGGCTTCAGCTCGTCGACGACGAGGCGACGGGCGCGGCCGGGCATCCGGTCGACATGCCGATGGACGTGCTGCTCGGCAAGCCGCCGCGCATGCACCGCGACGTGAAGCGCGTCGCCGTCGAGCGCGCGGGCGTCGACGTGACGGGCCTCTCGTTCGCCGACGTCGCGCGCGACGTGCTCAGGCACCCGAGCGTCGCGAGCAAGTCGTTCCTCATCACGATCGGCGACCGCACGGTCGGCGGCACGTCGGTGCGCGACCAGATGGTCGGCCCGTGGCAGGTGCCCGTCGCCGATTGCGCGATCACCGCGCTCGACTACGCGGGCTTCGCGGGCGAGGCGATGACGATGGCCGAGCGCACGCCGCTCGCCGTGATCGACGCGCCAGCGTCGGGCCGGATGGCGGTCGGCGAGGCGATCACGAACATCGCGGCCGCGCCGATCGCGTCGCTCGACAAGCTGAAGCTGTCCGCGAACTGGATGGCTGCGTGCGGCACCGAAGGCGAGGACGCGAAGCTCTTCGACACCGTGAAGGCGATCGGCATGGAGCTGTGCCCGGCGCTCGGCATCGGCATCCCGGTCGGCAAGGATTCGCTGTCGATGAAGACGAAGTGGGACGACAACGGCGTCGCGAAGGAAGTCGTCGCGCCGGTGTCGCTGATCATCTCGGCGTTCGCGCCCGTCGAGGACGTGCGCCGCCATCTGACGCCGCAACTGCGCCGCGTCGCCGACGTCGGCGCGAGCGTGCTGATCGCGATCGATCTCGGCCGCGGCAAGCATCGCTTGGGCGGCAGCATTCTCGCGCAGGTCACGCAGCAGGTGGGCGACGAAACGCCCGACGTCGACGATCCGGAGGACCTGAAGCGCTTCTTCGCGGCGATCCAGTCGCTGAACGCGCGGAATAAGCTGCTCGCATACCACGACCGCTCGGACGGCGGTCTGTGGGCGGCCGTCTGCGAAATGGCGTTCGCGGGGCACGCGGGCGTGTCGCTGAACGTCGACATGCTGACGCTCGATGCGCAGCACGAATCCGATTACGGCGACGCGAAGGACTGGGCGAAGCAGACGAGCGGCCGCCGCGAGGATCGCACGATCCGCGCGCTTTTCTCCGAGGAGCTCGGCGCGGTCGTCCAGGTGCGCGCGGCGGACCGCGACGCGGTGCTCGGCGCGCTGCGCGAGCATGGCCTGTCCGCGTGCTCGCACGTGATCGGCGCGGTCAACGAGACCGATGCGATCGAGGTGTACCGCGACGCGAAGAAGATTTACGAAGCGCCGCGCGTCGAACTGCAGCGCGCGTGGAGCGAGGTGAGCTGGCGCATCGCGCGGCTGCGCGACAATCCGGCGTGCGCGGACGCGGAGTACGACGCGGTTCTCGACGCCGGCGATCCGGGCCTCGCGCCGGTGCTGACGTTCGATCCGGCGGAGGATATCGCCGCGCCGTTCATTGCGACCGCGGCGGGTGCGCGGCCGCGCGTCGCGATCCTGCGCGAGCAGGGCGTGAATTCGCATCTCGAAACCGCCTATGCGTTCGACCGCGCGGGCTTCGACGCGCACGACGTCCACATGAGCGACCTGCTCGCCGGCCGCGCGACGCTCGCCGATTTCGCGGGCGCGGTAGCGTGCGGCGGCTTCTCGTACGGCGACGTGCTGGGCGCGGGCGAGGGCTGGGCGAAGACGATCCGCTTCAACGACAGGCTCGCCGACATGTTCGCCGCGTTCTTCGCGCGCCCCGACACGTTCGCGCTCGGCATCTGCAACGGCTGCCAGATGATGTCGAGCCTCGCGTCGATGATTCCGGGCGCGGATGCATGGCCGAAGTTCACGCGCAACAAGTCCGAGCAGTTCGAGGCGCGCTTGTCGTTCGTCGAGGTGCAGAGCTCGCCGTCGATCTTCTTCGCCGGCATGGAAGGCTCACGGATTCCGGTTGCGGTCGCGCATGGCGAAGGCTACGCGGACTTCTCGCAGCAGGGCGATCAGAGCCGCGTCGCGGTCGCGATGCGCTATGTCGATCATCGCGGCGGCGCGACCGAGCGCTATCCGTTCAACCCGAACGGCTCGCCCGCGGGCATCACGTCGGTGACCACGGCGGACGGCCGCTTCACGGTGCTGATGCCGCACATGGAGCGCGTCCATCGCACGGTGACGATGAGCTGGCATCCGGAAGGCTGGGGCGAGGCGAGCCCGTGGCTGCGCGTGTTCCGCAACGCGCGCCGCTGGATCGGCTAAGCGGCGGCCCGCGCCGCGCGCATTGCCGCCGGCGCTTCGCTTTTTGCGGCAAACAAAAAACCGCTCGGGGGAGCGGTTTTTTTGCAATGCATGGCCGCGCGCGATGCGCGGCGCCGAGGCCGGCGAGCGTTACTGGATCTTCGCCTGCTGGCGCAGGCCTTCCTCGAATGTCTGCAGTTTCTGCTGGACCATCTGCTGCGCGATCTGCTGCTTGACCTGCTCGAACGGCGGCGGCGTGATGCTGCGGACGTCGTCGACGCGGATGATGTGCCAGCCGAACTGCGTCTTCACCGGCGCGTCCGTCATCTGGCCTTTCTGCAACTGCTGCGCGGCCGCCGCGAACTCCGGCACGTACGCCTTCGGATCGGACCAGTCGAGATCGCCGCCGTTCTTCGCCGAGCCCGGGTCCTTCGAGAATTGCTTCGCGAGATCCTCGAACTTCGCGCCGCCCTTGATCTTCGCGATCAGGTCCTTCGCCTGCTGCTCGTTGTCGACGAGGATATGGTGCAGGTGATATTCGCGGCCCCCGGCGTTCTTCACGAGCTCGTCGTAGCGCGCCTTCAGCTCGGCGTCGCTCGGCTGGTTCTTCTTCAGGAAATCCTCGATCAGCGCGCGCAGCACAGCGGTCTGCTGCGCGACGACGATCTGCGCCTTCACGTCCGGGCGATTCGGAATCCCGCGCTTGATCGCTTCCTGCATCAGAATCTCGCGATTGACGAGCTCCTGGCGCACCGCCTGCTCGAGCTGCGGCGTGTCCTGCTGACCTTGCTGGACGAGCTGCGCGATCATCGCGTCTGCGCGCGATTTCGGAATCGGCGTGCCGTTCACGACGGCGATGTTCTGGGCGAAAGCGGGAGCGGCTGCGAGAGCGGTTGCCGCGGCCCACAGGCGGGGAGATTTCAGGATCATCGGGAAGTTCCTAATGAGACGGACTTAATGAGAACGGGAAGACTCAGGATATTCTTCTGGCGTGTACGCAACGATCGCAAGCGCGTGAACGCCGCGCTGCATGGCGTCGGCGAGCGCATCATACACCAGCCGATGTCGCGCAACGCGGCTCTTGCCGGCGAACGCGGCGGACACGATCGTGACCGTGTAGTGGCCGCCAGCGGCCGCGCCCGCATGGCCCGCGTGCTGCGCGCTATCGTCGCGCACATGGACCGACGCGGGCGCGAGCGCGGCGGCAAGCCGCGCCTCGATGAGCGCGATGCGCTCGCTCGGCGTGGCGTGCAGGAAGGTGTCGCTCATCGTCACTCGTCCTTCAGGTATTTCGCGAGCCAGAGGCTTTGCAGGATCACGAAGACGACGATCGCGCCCGTCGTGCCGAACAGCTTGAAGTTGACCCACTGCGATTCGGTGAAGTTGCGCACCACGTACAGATTCGTCACGCCGAGCGCCGCGAAGAACGCGGCCCACGCGAGGTTCAGCTTGTCCCAGACCTGCTCGGGCAGCGTCAGTTGCTTGCCCATCATCTTCTCGATCAGGTTCTTGCCGAACGCGTAGCGCGTGGCCACGAGGCCGACCGCGAACAGCCAGTAGAGGACGGTCGGCTTCCACTGGATGAACTTCTCGTCATGCAGCACGAGCGTCGCGCCGCCGAACACGACGATCACGCCGAGGCTCACCCACAGCATCGTGTCGACCTTCCGATGCCGGAACGCGACCCACGCTACTTGCGCGAGCGTCGCGGCGATCGCGACGGCGGTTGCCGTGAAGATGCCCCATAGCTTGAAGGCGGCGAAGAACAGAATGATCGGGAACAGATCGAACAGGAATTTCATGGTGCTCGCGGCTGCGTGGCGGGCGCGTGACCCGCCACCGTTGTAGGGACGCCCCGTCGCGGCGCGCGGGCCGGCCGGCTCCACGGCCGGCGCGGGCTCACTTCCGCTCGGGTTTAGCCTCGAAGTTTAACGCAGCCGAGTTGATGCAGTACCGCAATCCGGTTTTGTCGCGCGGGCCGTCCTCGAACACGTGGCCGAGATGCGCGCCGCACTGGTTGCAGCGCACCTCGACGCGCGTCATGCCGTGCGTGTAGTCCATCTTCTCGTCGATCACCTCGCCGTCGATCGGCTTGAAGTAGCTGGGCCAGCCGCAGCCCGAATGGTATTTCGCGCCCGACTCGAAGAGCGCGGTGCCGCAGACGACGCAGTGATAGATGCCCGCGTCCTCGGTGTCCGTGTACTCGCCGGTGAACGGCCGCTCGGTCGCCGCGCGCTGCGTGACCTCGTATTGCAGCGGCGTGAGCCGGCGGCGCAGCTCGGCGTCGTCCTCCTGATACGGATAACGCCGGTCGTCTCGATCTCCTGACATCTTCGATTCTCCTGATGGATTCATGCGCAACGCGCGCGGCGGATGCGGCTTCACGACGAGCAGCTCACTTCGAGCGTGCTCGCCCAGTCGGGCGGCAGCGCGGCGTACGCGTCGTGCTCCGGCTGCTCGTCGAACGGGCGGCGCAGCACGGCCGCAAGGCGCTCGATCTCGGAAAAGTCTTTCTCCTTCGCGCGGCGGATCGCCGTTTCCGCGAGATGGTTGCGCAGCACGTATTTCGGGTTCGAGCGGTTCATCGCGGCCGCGCGTGCCGCGTCGTCGCGCGCTTCTTCCGACAGGCGCGCGCGGTAGAGGTTCGCCCAGCGGTCGAATGCGTCGCGATCGATGAAGAGATCGCGCGCGGGCGCATCGCCGCGCGCGTCGTGCTTCGACACGCGCGCGAGATGGCGGAACGTCAGCGTGAAATCGGCGTGGCTCGCGTCCATGATCTCGAGCAACTGGTTCGCGAGCGCCGCGTCGCCTTCGCGCTCGAGCGCGAGACCGAGCTTTGCGCGCATCGCGCGCTCGAGCGCGGGGCCGAATTGCTCGGGGAAGCGGCCGAGCACCGCGTGCGCGTCCTCGACCGCGCGCTCGGCGCGCGCGTCTTCGCTCGGCGCGTCGCGATCGAGGCCGAAGAGCGGCAAGAGCGCCTGCGCGAGGCAGAAGCAGTTCCAATGCGCGATGCGCGGCTGCATCCGGTAGGCGTAGCGGCCGTGCGTGTCCGAGTGGTTGCAGACGTGCTTCGCGTCGAACGCGTCGATGAAGCCGAACGGGCCGTAGTCGATCGTCACGCCGAGGATCGACATGTTGTCGGTGTTCATCACGCCGTGGCAGAAGCCCACCGCCTGCCATTGCGCGACGAGCTCCGCGGTGCGCCGCGTCACTTCCGCGAGGAGCGCGAGATATGGATCGTCGGCGTCGCGGCAGGCCGGGTAGAAACGGTCGATCACGTGGTCGGCGAGCGCGCGCAACTGCTCGGGCCGATCGTTCGCGAAGAAGTGCTCGAAATGGCCGAAGCGCACGAAGCTTTCCGCGACGCGCGTGACGACCGCCGACGTTTCGATTTCCTCGCGGATCACCGGCTGGTCCGAGCCGATCACGGTGAGCGCGCGCGTCGTCGGGATGCCGAGGTGGTGCATCGCCTCCGAGCCCAGGAACTCGCGAATCGACGAGCGCAGCACCGCGCGGCCGTCGCCCATGCGCGAATACGGCGTGCGGCCCGCGCCCTTCAGTTGCAGCTCGTAGCGGCGGCCGTCGTGCGCGAGCTCGCCGATCGTGAGCGCGCGGCCGTCGCCGAGCTGGCCCGCCCACACGCCGAACTGGTGGCCCGAGTAGACCGACGCGTATGGCAGCGACGCTGGCGGCCAGTCGCGCGTCGGGTTGCCGCAGAACAGATCGGCGAAGCCGGGCGCGTCGCGCAGCGCGGGATCGAGGCCGAGCATGCGCGCTGCTTCGTCGGAGAAGCCGACGACGTACGGCGCGGGCAGCGGCGCGGCGGGCAGCCGGGTCAGGAAGGCGCCGCCGAGCTGCGCGAACGCGTCGCCGCGCGGCGCGGCGAGCGTCGCGGCGAGCGTCGCGGCGAGATCGGGGAGAGGGGCGGCCGGTGCGGCTTCGCTTGTGGAAAACGACATATTGCTGATCGGTAAGTTAGCCGATATTGTAAGTCCGCGCCGCACGGCGCGCTCGAAGCCGTCCGCGCGCCGCCGAGCCGCTTGCAGCAGACCGTATCGGACAAATCACTTCAGGGAGAAGGAAGACGATGGGTAAGCCGTTGCTGGGCCAGATGATGGATATGCCGCTTCTCGTGTCGTCGCTGATCGCGCATGCGGCGCGGCACGCGGGCGACGTCGAGATCGTGTCGCGTCGCGTCGAGGGCGACATCCACCGCTATACCTATCGCGATTGCGAAACGCGTTCCAAACGGCTCGCGCAGGCGCTGATCCGCCTGGGCGTGGGCGTTGGCGACCGGGTTGGAACGCTCGCGTGGAACGGCTACCGGCACGTCGAGGCGTATTACGGGATCAGCGGGATGGGCGCCGTCTGCCATACGATCAACCCGCGCCTCTTTCCCGAGCAGATCGCGTACATCGTCAACCACGCCGACGATCGATACGTCCTCTTCGACCTGAATTTCGCGCCGCTCGTCGACCAGATCGCGCCGCAATGCCCGAACGTGAAAGGCTGGATCGCGATGACGGACGACGCGCATCTGCCGAAGGGCGCGACGCCTTATCTCTGCTACGAGACGCTCGTCGGCGCGCAAGACGGCGATTACGCGTGGCCGCTCCTCGATGAGCGGCAGGCGTCGTCGCTCTGCTACACGTCCGGCACGACGGGCCACCCGAAGGGCGCGCTCTATTCGCATCGCTCGATGGTGCTGCACGCGTACGGCGCGGCGCTGCCCGACGCGATGGGGCTGTCGTCGCGCGACGCGGCGCTGCCCGTCGTGCCGATGTTCCACGTCAACGCGTGGGGGCTGCCGTACACGGCGGCGCTCACGGGCGCGAAGCTCGTGCTGCCCGGCAAGGACCTCGACGGCAAATCGCTGTACGAGCTGATCGAAAACGAGCGCGTGACGTTCTCGGCGGGCGTGCCGACCGTCTGGCTCGGCCTGCTCGCGTACATGCGCGAGGCCGGCGTGCGCTTCTCGACGCTCGGCCGGACGGTGATCGGCGGCTCCGCGTGCCCGCCGTCGATGCTCGAGACGTTCGAGGATGTCTACGACGTGCGCGTGATCCACGCATGGGGGATGACCGAGCTGTCGCCGCTCGGCACGCTGTCGAAGCTCAACTGGGCGCAGTCGCAGCGGCCCGTCGGCGAGCAGCGGCGGCTCCTCGAGAAACAGGGCCGGGTGATCTACGGGATCGACATGCGGATCGTCGGCGACGACGGCCGCGAACTGCCGTGGGACGGCGTCGCGTTCGGCGATTTGCAGGTGCGCGGCCCGTGGGTGATCGATCGCTATTTCGGGAGCGACGCGTCGCCGCTCGTCGACGGCTGGTTCCCGACGGGCGACGTCGCGACGATCGACGCCGACGGCTTCCTGCAGATCACTGACCGCAGCAAGGACGTGATCAAGTCGGGCGGCGAGTGGATCAGCTCGATCGACATCGAGAACGTCGCGGTCGCGCACCCGGCCGTCGCCGAGGCCGCGTGCATCGCGTGCCGGCATCCGAAATGGACCGAGCGGCCGCTCCTCGTCATCGTCAAGCGCGCCGGCATGGACGTGACGCGCGACGAATTGCTCGCGTTCTATGACGGCAAGGTGGCGAAATGGTGGATTCCGGACGACGTCGTGTTTGTCGACGCGCTGCCGCACACCGCGACGGGCAAGCTGCAAAAACTCAAGCTGCGCGAGCAATTCCGGGACCACGTGCTGCCGACGGCGGTCGACGCGTAGGCGCGCAGCGCACCGCCCGCCGGACGTCCCGCGCGCACCGCCACGCACCGCGCGTCGCGCGGGCCGTCACTAAATTGAACGACCGTTCTTTTTTGTTGTATCCTGCCTCTGTTTCTCGGAAAACGGCGCATCGACCGCACGGCTTGCCCGCCGTTGGCGGACAATGACCGCATCACAAGCTGGCGCCGCCGCACCGGCCGCGCATACGCATGGAGGCAGGCAGATGGCAGTGGACTACACGACTCGCGACGGCGTGGCCGTCATCACGCTCAACAATCCGCCCGTCAACGGCCTCGGCCTGTCGACACGGCTCGGCGTCATGGAAGGGCTCGAGCGCGCGCAACGCGACCCGTCCGTCGCGGCGATCGTGCTCACGGGCGCGGGCCGCGCGTTCTCGGGCGGCGCGGACATCACCGAATTCAACACGCCGAAGGCGCTGCAGGAACCGACGCTGCACACCGTGATCGACGCGGTCGAGGCGAGCGGCAAGCCCGTCGTCGTCGCGATCCACGGCGTCGCGATGGGCGGCGGCCTCGAGCTCGCGCTCGGCGCGCACTACCGCGTCGCGTCGCCCGGCGCGCAGATCGCGCTGCCGGAGGTGAAGCTCGGCCTGCTGCCCGGCGCGGGCGGCACGCAGCGCCTGCCGCGCGCGGTCGGCCTCGAGACCGCGCTGAACATGATCGTCTCCGGCGCGCCCGTGCCGTCCGAGCAGCTCGCCCAAAGCGGGCTGTTCGACGCGCTCGTCGAAGGCGACCTGCTCGATGCGGCCGTCGCGTTCGCGCGCAAGGCTGCTGCTGCGAGCGGCCCGCATCCGCGCGTGCGCGACCGCGAGATCGTCCACGAGAACGCGGCGGGCTTCATCCAGTTCGCGCGCAACAGCGCGAAGGCCGTCGCGCAGCATTATCCGGCGCCGCACAAGTGCATCGACGCGATCGAGGCGGGCGTGCTGCAAGGCTTCGACAAGGGGCTCGCGTTCGAGCGCGACTGCTTCGTCGCGCTCGTGCAGACGCCCGAGAGCCGCGCGCTGCGCCACGCGTTCTTCGGCGAGCGTGCGGCGAGCAAGATTCCCGACGTGCCGGCCGACACGCCCGCGCGCGAGATCAAGGCGGTCGCGGTGATCGGCGCGGGCACGATGGGCGGCGGGATCACGATGAACTTCCTGAACGCGGGGCTGCCCGTCACGCTGCTCGAGACGAAGCAGGAAGCGCTCGACCGCGGCGTGGCGACGATCCGCAGGAACTACGACGCGCAGGTGAAGAAGGGCAAGCTCACGCAGGAGAAGCTCGACGCGCGGATGGCGCTCATCCGCCCGACGCTCGCGTACGACGACCTGAAGGACGCCGATCTCGTGATCGAGGCGGTGTTCGAGGAGCTCGGCGTGAAGGAGCAGGTGTTCAGGCGGCTCGACGAAGTAGCGAAGCCGGGCGCGATCCTCGCGTCGAACACGTCGACGCTCGACGTGAACAAGATCGCCGCGTTCACGAAGCGGCCGCAGGACGTCGTCGGCATGCACTTCTTCAGCCCGGCGAACGTGATGAAGCTGCTCGAGGTGGTGCGCGGCGAGCGGACCGCGAAGGATGTGCTCGCGACCGTGATGCAGCTCGCGAAGAAGATCCGCAAGACGGCGGTCGTGTCCGGCGTGTGCGACGGCTTCATCGGCAACCGGATGGTCGAGCAGTACATCCGCCAGGCGCTCTTCATGCTCGAAGAGGGCGCGCTGCCCGCGCAGGTCGACCGCGCGATCGAGAAGTTCGGCTTCGCGATGGGGCCGTTCCGGATGAGCGATCTCGCCGGCAACGACATCGGCTGGGCGATCCGCAAGCGCCGCTACGTCGAGCAGCCGGATCTGCATTACTCGAAGATCGCCGATCGCCTGTGCGAGCAGGGCCGCTTCGGCCAGAAGACGGGCGCGGGCTGGTACGACTACGTGCCGGGCGAGCGCCACGCGAAGCCGTCGAAGCTCGTCGACGAGATGATCGTCGCGTATTCGAACGAGCGCGGGCTCGAGCGGCGCGAGATCGGCGACGACGAGATCGTCGAGCGGCTCGTCTACGCGCTCGTCAACGAAGGCGCGAAGATCCTCGAGGAGAAGATCGCGTCGAAGGCGTCCGACATCGACATGGTGTATCTCGCGGGCTACGGCTTTCCGCTCTGGCGCGGCGGGCCGATGCTGTACGCGGACACGGTCGGCCTCTACAACGTCGAGCGCGCGATGCGCGGCTACGCGGCGCGCGCGAACGGCGATGCGTGGCAGATCGCGCCGTCGATCGCCGAGCTCGCGAAAAGCGGGCGCGGTTTCAACGCGTGACGCGCGGCGGCGTCGCCCATTGACGGAGCACCACGATGCAGCGCACCGACGATGTCCTTCTCGTGATCGACGTGCAGAACGATTTCATGCCGGGCGGCGCGCTCGCGGTTGCGTACGGCGACGAAGTCGTGCCGGCGATCAACCGGCTTGCCGCACGTTTCGATTGCGTCGTGCTGACGCAGGACTGGCACCCGCGCGATCACGTGTCGTTCGCGGCGAACCATCCGGGCCGCGCGCCGTTCTCGACGATCGCGCTGCCGTACGGCGAGCAGGTGCTGTGGCCCGCGCACTGCGTGCAACGCACGCAAGGCGCGGCGCTGCACGCCGATCTCGACATCCCGCACGCGCGGGCCGTGATCCGCAAGGGGCACGACGCGTCGGTCGACAGCTACTCGGCGTTCGTCGAAGCCGACCGCAGCACGCCGACGGGTCTTGCCGGCTATCTGCGCGAGCTCGGCGTCAAGCGCGTGTGGTGCTGCGGGCTCGCGACCGACTATTGCGTCGCGTGGTCCGCGCTCGATGCGCGCGCCGCGGGATTCGACGCCGCCGTGATCGAGGACGCGTGCCGCGCGATCGATCTCGACGGCTCGCTCGCGCGCGCATGGGCGTCGCTCGCGGCGGCGGGCGTCGCGCGCGTGCGGGCGGCCGACGTCCATCCCGGCGTCAATCCGTAGCCGCCGTCATTCATTTCATCGCCTATCGATCCACAGAATTCGGATTCAGAATCAGGAGACTCGGATGACCGAAGCCGTAATCGTATCGACCGCCCGCACCGCGCTTGCGAAATCCTGGCGCGGCGCGTTCAACATGACGCACGGCGCGACGCTCGGCGGCCACGTGGTCGCGGCCGCCGTCGAGCGCGCAAAGCTCGATCCCGCGCGAGTCGAGGACGTGCTGATCGGCTGCGCGAACCCGGAAGGCGCGACGGGCGCGAACATCGCGCGGCAGATCGCGCTGCGCGCGGGGCTGCCCGTCAGCGTGCCGGGGATGACCGTCAACCGCTTCTGCTCGTCGGGATTGCAGACGATCGCGCTCGCCGCGCAGCGCGTGATCGCGGGCGAGGGCGACGTGTTCGTCGCGGGCGGCGTCGAATCGATCTCGTGCGTGCAGAACGAGATGAACCGGCACATGCTGCGCGAGGGCTGGCTCGACGCGCACAAGCCGGAGATCTACTGGACGATGCTGCAGACGGCCGAGAACGTCGCGAAGCGCTACGGCATCCCGAAGGAGCGTCAGGACGAATACGGCGTGAATTCGCAGCTTCGCGCGGCGGCCGCGCAGGCGGCGGGGCGCTTCGACGCGGAGATCGTGCCGATCACCGTGCGCGCGGGCGTTGCCGACAAGGCGACGGGCCGCCTCTACACGAAGGAGGTCACGCTCGCCGCCGACGAGGGCGTTCGGCCCGACACGACGCTCGAAGGCGTCGCGAAGATCCGCGCGGCGCTGCCGGGCGGCGTGATCACCGCGGGCAACGCGAGCCAGTTCTCGGACGGCGCGGCCGCGTGCGTCGTGATGAACGCGAAGCTTGCGGAGCGCGAGGGCCTCGCGCCGCTCGGCATCTTCCGCGGCTTCGCGGTGGCGGGCTGCGAGCCGGACGAGATGGGCATCGGGCCCGTCTATGCGGTGCCGAAGCTCCTGAAGCAGGCGGGGCTCAAGGTAGCCGACATCGATCTGTGGGAGCTGAATGAGGCGTTCGCGGTGCAGGTGCTCTATTGCCGCGATACGCTCGGGATTCCCGACGATCGGCTGAACGTGGACGGCGGCGCGATCGCGGTCGGCCATCCGTATGGCGTGTCGGGCGCGCGGCTCACTGGCCATGCGCTGATCGAGGGCAAGCGGCGCGGCGCGAAGTACGTCGTCGTGACGATGTGCATCGGCGGCGGGCAAGGCGCGGCGGGGTTGTTCGAAGTGGTTTGACGGCGGCGTCGCGCCGATCGGGCGCGGCGGGTCCCTGCTGTCGCGCCGGCGCCGCATCGCGCGATGCGGCGCCCGCCGGCCCGGCACGCCGATCAAGCGGATTGCGGCTCGGCGGACCCTAGTATTTCGGCGGTTTTTTCACGAGGGGCGACTGTATGCCGGCAAGCTTGCGGTCGATCGTTCCGTCTTTGATGCCTTCCAACTGAAGCGCGCGCTGCAACGGCGACGCGGGCGTGACGGGCTTCGCTTTATTGTGCCGAGGCGCGACACCGATCCTCTTGCCGAGATGGTAGATGCCGGAAAGCGTGCGTGCTTCCCATGCCGGATACTTGCCGTTCGAGACCCAGTCCCGCGTCAGAAAATAGTGTTCGACACAGGCCATGATTTCGTCGTCCTTGTCGACGAGATTGCCGGGCAGATTCGGCGGCGGCGAAATGCCGCCAAATCCGGCGTTTCGCACCAGGTACAGATCGTGTGCAATCCGTTCGGACCGTTCGGTGGCGGACGTGACGCCCAAAATGGTCGAGTAGTGGCGATCCCAGCGCCTGATGAGCGTCCTGACTGTCGATTCCTTGGGGAACACTTTGCGCTCCTTGGATTCAGGTGGAGCATGCGCGGACCAACCGCCGACGTCGCATCGCTCCCGTCTCCGATGTATCCGGGCATCATTCGAGTGCCGGGCGGCGGCGTCTTCCTTCGACAGGATTCGACGTTCCGCGGGAATCGGCATCCGGGGGCCCGATCGCGCGGCGATGCGCGCCGTCGGCGTTCGACGCGGCTATCGTCAGGCAAAAAGCAGTATAGGACGCGCGGCGCGATTAGCCAGCGCCCTGTCGGCCGCACGAGGCGGCGTCATGCCGGGCGACGCATGCCGATCTGTCGCGCGTTTCGCGGCCGCCCGAGCGCTACCGCTTCGCCGGGCTTCGCGCCAGAACCATCGGAATCGATAAGTTTGGTAGGCTTGCTGTCTGTCTCGGCTCGGCCGATGTCGGCGGCGATTTCGGGCGGCGCGGGCAAACGGCGGATGTCGCCGGACGTCCGGACCGCTGAACCGCGAACGCCGACGGCTCCGGCGAGGCGGAATTGACGAACGACTGCGAAGAACCACGGACATCATGATCAGACACATCGTAAGCTGGAAACTCAAGGAATCGGCCGAAGGCGCGACGCGCGCGCAGAACGCGCAGAAGCTGAAGGAAAAGCTCGAAGCGTGCCGCGGCATCGTGCCGGGGCTGCTCCATCTCGAAGTCGGGCTCGCGACGCCCGGCCTCGAGGCGACCTGCGACGTCGTGCTCGTCACCGATTTCGCCGACAAGGCCTCGCTCGACGCATACCAGGTGCATCCGGTGCACGAGGAGGTGAAGAAGTTCGTCGGCGCGGTGCGCGAGAGCCGCGAGTGCATCGACTACCTCGTCGACGACGTGCGATGAGCGCCGGCTCCGCCACGGCCGGCCGCGAGCCGGCGATCGAAAGCCCGTTCGTCGACGCGCTCGGCGTGCGGCTCGTATCCGCGAAGGACGGCGCGAGCGAGATCGTGCTGCCGCTCGTCGAGCAGCACATGAACACGTGGAACATCGCGCACGGCGGCGTCACGATGACGCTCGCCGACGTCGCGCTCGCGATGGCCGCGCGCAGCCTGACCGACGACGGCGTCGGCGTCGTCACGGTCGAGATGAAGGTGAACTTCATGCAGCCGGGGCGCGGCGAGTTGCGAGCGTACGGCCGCGTGCTGCACCGCTCGACGACGATGGCGTACTGCGAAGGCGAGGTCCGCGACAGCGCGGGCAACTTCGTCGCGAAGGCGCTCGGCACGTTCAAGTACATGAAGCGGCTCGCGGTCGGCCGCGACATCGCGCGGCAGCGCACCCGCACCGATCCGGGCGCGCATCCCGGCCCGAGCGACGCGTGATGCAATCGAGCGGCCCCGCCCGTCGGCGGGGCCGTTTGCCGTCGGCGCGGCCGCGCGCGGCGATGGACAGGCGGACAAGGAGGCAGGCGATGTCACAGGTCAACCGGCGGGTGCTGCTCGTTTCGCGCCCCGAACGCGAGGCGAGCGTCGAGAACTTCAAGCTCGTCGAGACGCCGCTCGCGCCGCTCGCCGACGGCGAGGTGCGCGTGCGCAATCATTTCCTGTCGATCGATCCGTACATGCGCGGGCGGATGAATGCGGGGAGGTCGTACGCCGAGCCGCAGCCGCTCGGCGAGGTGATGGGCGGCGGCACCGCGGGCGAGGTCGTCGAATCGCGCAACCCGGCGTTCGCGGTCGGCGACAAGGTGGTCGGCGCGTATGGCTGGCAGGAGTACGGCACGTCGACGGGCAAGGAACTGCGCAAGGTCGACACGACGCACGTGCCGCTGTCCGCGTATCTCGGGCCCGTCGGCATGCCCGGCGTGACCGCGTGGTACGGGCTGAACCGGATCATCCGGCCGCGCGCGGGCGAGACGGTCGTCGTCAGCGCGGCGAGCGGCGCGGTCGGCAGCGTCGTCGGGCAGCTCGCGAAGCTCGCGGGCTGCCGCGCGGTCGGCATCGCGGGCGGCGCGGACAAGTGCCGCTACGTCGTCGACACGCTCGGCTTCGACGCGTGCGTCGACTACAAGGCCGGTCGGCTCGCCGACGATCTCGCGGCCGCCGCGCCGAACGGCGTCGACGGCTATTTCGAGAACGTTGGCGGTGCGGTGCTCGACGCGACGCTCGCGCAGATGAACCCGTTCGGCCGAGTCGCGATGTGCGGGATGATCGCCGTGTACGACGGCGCGCCGGCGCCGCTCGCGAACCCGGCGCTGATTCTGCGCGAGCGGCTGCTCGTGCAGGGCTTCATCGTGTCCGAGCACTTCGACGTGTGGCCCGAGGCGCTCGCGCAGCTCGCGGCGCTCGTCGCGCAGAAGAAGCTGCATTATCGGGAGACGATCGCGCAGGGCATCGAGCGCGCGCCCGACGCGCTGCTCGGGCTGCCGAAGGGGCGCAATTTCGGCAAGCAGCTCGTCGCGCTCGTCTGACACGCCGTGGCATCATACGGCGCTCTGAGTCCCCGGGCCTTTTCGCCGGCGCGCTCGCGCCGCTCGCCCGCCGTTTGCCTTGCCGTTTGCCTTTGACGATGCCGCTGAACCCGAAGATCGCGCAGGTGCTCGACATGATCGAGCGCGCAAAACGTCCCGATTATCACGAACAGACGCCCGCGCAGGCGCGCGCGGCGTACGAGAAGAGCGCGCCGATCCTCGACGTCGCGCCCGCGCCGATGTTTTCGGTCGAAGATCTGCGCCTGCCGTCGCGCGACGGCGGCGCGTTCGGCGCGCGGCTCTATCTGCCCGTCGAGCCGAGCCTGGCCGAGCCGCTGCCCGCGCTCGTCTACTATCACGGCGGCGGCTTCACGGTCGGCAGCGTGAACACGCACGACGCGCTGTGCCGGATGTTCGCGCGCGACGCGCGTTGCGCGGTGCTGTCGGTCGATTACCGGCTCGCGCCGGAGCACAGGTTTCCGACCGCGGTCGGCGACGCGGAGGACGCGCTCGTGTGGCTGCATGCGCACGCGTCGCGTTTCGGGATCGATCCGGCGCGGCTCGCGGTCGGCGGCGACAGCGCGGGCGGCACGCTCGCGACGGTGTGCGCGGTGCTCGCGCGCGACCGCGGGATCGCGCTCGCGTTGCAACTGCTGATCTATCCGGGCACCACGGGGCATCAGCAGACCGAATCGCACGCGCGGCTCGCGAAGGGCTATCTGCTGTCGGCGGACACGATCCAGTGGTTTTTCGAGCATTACGTGCGCGACGCGTCGGATCGCGACGACTGGCGCTTCGCGCCGCTCGACGGCACGCGCGGCGCGCCGTCGTTCGAGCGCGTCGCGCCCGCGTGGATCGCGACGGCGGAGTACGATCCATTGGCCGACGAGGGCGACGCGTATGCGGACAAGCTGCGTGCGGCGGGCAACCGGGTGACGCTCGTCGCATACGCGGGAATGATTCATGAGTTCTTCAAGATGGGCGGTTTCGTGCCGGAAGTGCGGCTCGCGCATACGGACGCGGCGGGCGCGCTGCGCGCGGCGTTCGAAGGCGATTGAGCGCGAACGCGCGGGCGATTCGGCGCGGCGCGGAATCCGCGAGACGGGACGTGCGTCATGGGTCGGAGGGAATGCCGCGCCGCGTGTAGCGGCTCATCGCGGCTTGCGCGGCCGCCCGGACGGCGGGATTGGCCAATCGGCCGATTGCCGGGGCATTTCATTCGGCAGACGATACGGATATGAAGCGGGCCGATGAAGCGGGGCAACGAGGCGCGCCTATCATGCGGGGCCGTTTCCGGCGGCGGACACGAGCGGCACGGGCGGCCGGCGACGGCCGGATGATCGGCGCGCGAATGCGGTGCGCCGCACCGGGCCCGGCGAGAACCGGCTGACGAGGATTCGACACATGGAAAGCATCGAAATCGAAACAGGCGACTGGTCGCGCCTTGGCGGCGATGCGTCGCGGATCCGCGACGCGGTGTTCGTGCGCGAGCAGCGCATTCCGGCCGAGCTCGACCTCGACGACGACGATCCGCACGCGCGGCACGCCGTCGCGTATCTGGTCGGCGGGGCGGCGGGCGCGCGGCGCGCGGTCGCGACCGGGCGGCTCTTGCCGACGGGCGCGATCGGCCGGGTGTCGGTGCTCGCCGACGTGCGTGGCCGCGGCGTCGGCTCGCGGCTTCTGGACGCGCTTCTCGCCGAAGCGCGGGCGCGCGGCGACGCGCTCGTGCGGCTCTATGCGCAACAGCGCGCGGTCGCGTTCTATTTGCGGATCGGCTTCCGGATCGTCGGCGAGCCGTTCATCGAGGCGGGCGTGCAGCATGTCGAGATGGCGCGCGAGCCGTGAGCGGGGCGGGACCGGGCGGGCGCGCATCCCGATCCGCCGCCGGCGCGATCACCGCCGCGCGACGCCGCTCCCGTCGACATCGAACGTGTACGCGCGCTCGAACGCGCCCGGCCGCACGATCCGGTGCGAGCCGTCGTCGTCGCAGCGCTCCTTCATGTCGAACCTGAGCCGTCCCTCGACGTCGCGCACGACCCGCAGCACGGTCGTGCCGCGTGATCCGTACTCGGGCGTCTCGATGAACGCCGCGGACAGCGCGCGCTCGCGCTCGATCGGAATGCCCGTGTGCGGCAGTGCGTCGGCGGCGGCCTCGCGAGTGTCGCGCATCATCTCGATCAGCGCGTCGAGCGGCGCCGCCGCGTCGTCGGTGAGCAGCGCGCCGAGCGCGCTGCGCTTGCCGACGAGCTTCGGCCACGGCGTGTCGAGCCGCGCGTTCGACAGCCCGTGCATGCCGGGCGCGACGGACACGGGCGCATCGGGCGCGGGCCGCGCGTCGTCCGGCCGGTTGCAGTACCACGCGAGCTCGCCGCGCACGACGTCGCCCGCGAGCAGCGTGAAGCCGTTGTAGAACACGGCCTTCTCGGCGACGTTCGCGAGATAGTCGAGCGGCGCGACGTTCTCGCCCGTCAGGAATCCGGACACGAGCTTGCCGCGCGTCGGCGCGCCCGCGCGTATGTCGAACGGCGCTCGGTAATTGGTGAGCGCGGCGAAGCGGCCGTCGCGCGCGACGCCGAGCCATGTGCCGCCGCCTTCGAGATCGCGGCCCGCGAGCACGTGCGGCGCGTCGCTCCACCACGCGAGCGGCGCGCTCGTGCGGCGGAAGAATTCGTCGCGGTTCGCGGCAAGTGTCAGCACCGGGCCGTGCGTGGCGTCGGGCTGCCAATCGAATACGATCAGGCACATCGGGCGATATCCTCGCTGGGTGAGGCCGGCGCGCCGCGGCGCGTGCGCTCCGGCGGCGCGGCTGTCAGGCTTCGGCGGGCAGCGCGTAGGGAAGCGGCAGGAACGCGAGCGTCGGACCGTTCGCGGACGCCAGGTGGACCGACCCGTTCCCGAGCGCGGCGAGCTTGATCTCGACGAGCGCGTCGACGCCGCCTTCGGGCGCCGCCGCCGCGTTCACGATCATCCCGCACGGCTGACCGGGGTCGTCCGAATGATAGAGCTCGACGCCTGCACGTGCGGCGTCAGTGTCGGCCGCGACGTGCGCGAGCGCCGTGCGGCGCTTGATCGTGCCCCGGTACTGGCTGCGCGCGACGACTTCCTGCCCCGGATAGCAGCCCTTGCGGAAGTTGACGCCGCCGATCACGTCGAAATTGACCATCTGCGGGACGAATTGCTCGACGGCGGGCTGCGTGATGCGCGGCTCGCCCGCGCGCACGTCGAGCCAATCCCAGACGGCGGCCGACACGCGCGGCAGCGCGTTCTCGAGCGCGGGCAGGCGCGCGTCGAGCTCGGCGCGCGTGGCGATCCATAGGTGGCGCGCGCGCCCGGCCGCGTCGGGCAGCCGCACGAGCGCGCCGGCGGGCGCGTCGACTTTCGTGTGGACGCCGTCTGGCAGCGCATCGAAGATGCCCGACAGCGCGGCGCGCACGTCGCCCGCGAAGCCGACCGCGACGAGCGTGCCGCTCGCGTCGGCGAGCTTCGCCTTCGCGCGCAGCACGAACATCGACAGGCGCTTTTGCACCGCGGGCTGTACGTCCTTCGATACGAGCAGGCGCACGTCGTGGCCGGCGCGCCACGCGAGGAACGACGCGAGCAGGCGCCCCTTCGGCGAGCAGTAGCCGGCGAGGCGCGCGCTCGCGGCGTCGAGATGCTCGATGTCGTTCGTCAGTTGGCTGTGCAGGAACGTTGCGGCGTCGGGGCCCGTCACGTCGACGATGCCGAACTGTTCGAGCACCGCGAACGCGCCGCGCTCGAGCACGGCGGCGAAATCGCCGGCGCCCGGACGGGGCAGCGTCGGCGGCGCGGTGGGGGCGTCGGCCGGTGCGGCCGGAGAGGCGATCGGTGTGCTCATGGAATGAGGGAACAGTCAATCCTGACTTTGGCAGAGGCGAGCAAGTATTATATGGGTCTTACCTGATTCACGTTCCGCATGTCCCTACTGAAGAAGTGCGCCGCGCTCGCGGCGCTCGCCGTCGTATTGCTGGGCGCCGCGTGCGCGGGCGGCGCCTATTACTGGGCCACCCGGCCGATCGCGCTCGCCGCGCCCACCCTCGACGTCACGATCAAGCCCCGCAGCAGCGTGCGCAGCGTCGCGCAGCAGCTCGTGCACGGCGGCGTGAGCGTCGAGCCGCGCCTCTTTGTCGCGATGACGCGCGTGCTGTTCCTGTCGAGCCGGCTCAAATCCGGCAACTACGAGTTCAAGACGGGCGTGACCCCTTACGACGTGCTGCAGAAGGTCGCGCGCGGGGACGTCAACGAATACGTCGTCACCGTGATCGAAGGCTGGACGTTCAGGCGCATGCGCGCGGAGCTCGACGCGAATGCGGCGCTCACGCATTCGAGCGCGGGGATGAGCGACGCGGCGCTGTTGCGCGCGATCGGCGCGCCCGACGAAGCCGTCGCGCGCGGCACCGGCGAGGGGCTGTTCTTTCCGGACACCTACCTGTTCGACAAGGGCACGAGCGACCTGAACGTCTATCGGCGCGCGTACAGGCTGATGCAGACGCGCCTTGCCGACGCGTGGACCGCGCGCCGGCCCGGCCTGCCGTTCAAGACGCCTTACGAGGCGCTGACAGTCGCGTCGCTCGTCGAGAAGGAGACGGGGCACGCGGCCGATCGCGCGTTCGTGTCGGGCGTGTTCGCGAACCGCCTGCGGGCCGGGATGCCGCTGCAGACCGATCCTTCGGTGATCTACGGAATGGGCGACGCATACGCGGGGCGGCTGCGCAAGCGCGATCTGCAGACCGACACTCCGTACAATACCTACACGCGCCGCGGGCTGCCCCCGACGCCGATCGCGCTGCCGGGCGAGGCGGCGCTCTATGCCGCGGTGAACCCGGCGGCGACGTCCGCGTTCTATTTCGTCTCGAAGGGCGACGGCACGAGCGTCTTTTCGGACACGCTCGGGGATCACAACAAGGCCGTGGACAAATACATACGAGGTCAATGAATGGCGCGTGGCAAATTCATCACGTTCGAAGGGATCGACGGCGCGGGCAAGACCACGCATCTGCAGTGGTTCTGCGACCGGCTCCAGGAAAAGCTCGGGCCGGCCGGCCGGCACGTCGTCGTCACCCGCGAGCCGGGCGGCACGCAGCTCGGCGAGACGCTGCGCGAGATTCTCCTCAACCAGCCGATGGACCTCGAGACCGAGGCGCTCCTGATGTTCGCCGGCCGGCGCGAGCATCTCGCGCTCGTGATCGAGCCCGCGCTCGCGCGCGGCGATTGGGTCGTGTCGGACCGCTTCACCGATGCGACGTTCGCCTACCAGGGCGGCGGGCGCGGGCTGCCGCGCGACAAGCTCGAGGCGCTCGAGCGCTGGGTGCAGGGCGGCTTCCAGCCGGATCTGACGGTGCTGTTCGACGTGCAGCCGCAGGTGGCGAGCGCGCGGCGCGGCGCCGCGCGGATGCCGGACAAGTTCGAGAGCGAATCGGACGCGTTCTTCGCGCGCACCCGCGCCGAATACCTGCGCCGCGCGCAGGAGGCGCCGCATCGGTTCGTGATCGTCGATTCGAGCGAGCCGATTCCCCAGATCCGCAAGCAGCTCGAAGGCGTGCTCGCCGCGCTGTGACGAAAGGAAGACGCGAACGATGATCTATCCGTGGCAGACCGACGACTGGACCCGCCTGCAGGCGCTGCGCGCGCATTGGCCGCACGCGCTGCTGCTGTACGGCCAGGCGGGAATCGGCAAGCTCGCCTTCGCGCAGCATCTCGCGAAGGGCTTCTTGTGCGAGACGCCGCGCGAGAACGGCGAGCCGTGCGGCGCGTGCGCCGCGTGCACGTGGTTCGAGCAGGGCAATCATCCCGATTACCGGATCGTCGTGCCCGAGGCGCTCGCGGCCGAGCTGCCGGGCGCGGCCGACGAGCCGAAGGCCGCCGACGCCGACGAAGGCGGCAAGAAAACCAGGACCCCGAGCAAGGAGATCAAGATCGAGCAGGTGCGCGGGCTCGTCGACTTCTGCGGGATCGCGTCGCATCGCGGCGGCGCGCGTGTCGTCGTGCTGTATCCGGCCGAGGCGCTCAACGTCGCGGCTGCGAACGCGCTGCTGAAGACGCTCGAGGAGCCGCCTTCGGGCGTCGTGTTCCTGCTCGTGTCCGCGCGCATCGACCGGCTGCTGCCGACGATCGTGAGCCGCTGCCGGCAGTGGCCGATGACGGTACCCGCGCCCGACACGGCCGCCGCGTGGCTCGCCGCGCAGAACGTGGCGGACGCGAACGCGCTCCTCGCCGAGGCGGGCGGCGCGCCGCTCGCCGCGCTCGCGCTCGCGAGCGACGAGAACCGGCCGCTGCGCGACTGGGCGCTCGCGCAGCTCGCGGCGGGCGCCGCGTGCGATCCGTTCGCGTGCGGCGAGACGCTGCAGAAGCTGCCCGTGCCCGTCGTGCTCGGCTGGCTGCAGCGCTGGCTGTACGACTTGCTTGCCGAACGCGCGGCGGGCGCGCCGCGCTATTTCCCCACGCAGCGCGCGGCGCTCGCGCGCTGCGCGGCGGCCGTCGACGCGAACGCGTTCGCGCGCTTCCTGAAGACGGTCACGCGGCAGCGCGCGGTGGAAAACCATCCGCTCAGCGCGCGCCTCGTGTTCGAAGAGCTGTTTCTCGGCTATCGGGAACTGTTCGCGTCGTCCTGACCGACCGTTTCGTCCAACCGTTTCGCCCATCGGATCGCATTCATGACCCAGCTTGCCTACCGCGACGCCACACCCGTCGATCTGCCGGCGATCGTCGCGATCTACAATTCGACGGTCGCGTCGCGCCGCGTGACGGCCGACACCGAGCCCGTGACGGTCGACAGCCGCCGCGCGTGGTTCGATGCGCACAATCCGCATGCGCGGCCGCTGTGGGTCGTCGAGGAAGCGGGGCGGGTGGTCGCCTGGCTGAGCTTCTCCGATTTCTACGGCCGTCCCGCATACGGCCACACGGCGGAGATCAGCATCTATCTCGACGAGGCTGCGCGCGGCCACGGGCTCGGCAGCCGGCTGCTCGACGCGGCGCTCGCGAAGGCGCCCGCGCTCGGCGTGCACACGGCGCTCGGCTTCATCTTCGGGCACAACGAGCCGAGCCTGCGGCTCTTCGCGCGCTACGGCTTCGCGACCTGGGGCACGCTGCCGCGCGTCGCGGTGCTCGACGGCGTCGAGCGCGATCTCGTGATCGTCGGCAGGCGGCTCGCCGACGCCTAAGCACGCACGGCGCGGCGAGCGGGCGCGTCGGTCCGCCGGCGCCGGCACGCGCAGCGCAGCAAGGAATTCAACATGTTCGTCGATTCACACTGTCACATCAATTTCGAAGGGCTCGCCGACCGGCTGCCGCAGGTGCTGGACAACATGCGCGAGCACGGCGTCACGCACGCGCTCTGCGTATCGGTCGATCTCGAGACGCTGCCCGCCGTGCTCGCGATCGCACGCGATCACGACAACGTTTTCGCGTCGGTCGGCGTGCATCCGGACCACGAGGACGCGAAGGAGCCGACGGTGGCCGAGCTCGTCGAGCTCGCCGCGCATCCGAAGGTGGTCGCGATCGGCGAGACGGGCCTCGACTACTACCGGCTCGAAGGCCGCTCGATCGCCGACATGGAGTGGCAGCGCGAGCGCTTTCGCACGCACATCCGCGCGGCGCACGCGACGGGCAAGCCGCTCATCGTCCATACGCGCGCGTCGTCGGAGGATACGCTGCGGATCATGGCCGAGGAGCGCGCGAGCGCGCCGGGCGGCGTGATGCACTGCTTCACTGAGCCCTGGCCCGTTGCCGAGGCCGCGCTCGCGCAGGGCTTCCACATCTCGCTGTCGGGCATCGTCACGTTCAAGAGCGCGACCGACGTGCAGGACGTCGCGCGGCGCGTGCCGCTCGACCGGCTGCTGATCGAGACCGATTCGCCATACCTTGCGCCCGTGCCGTATCGCGGCAAGCCGAATGAACCTGCGTACGTGAGCCATGTCGGACGCTTTATCGCGGCGCAACGCGGGATGACCGACGAGGCGCTCGGCGCCGCGACGTCGCAAAACTTTTTCCGGCTGTTCAAGATCGCCCGCACGGGCGGCGCCAGCCCAGTCAACCAGGGGTAGGAGCTGAAAAAAATGAAGTCGATCAAGCACTTGTCGAAACAACGCACGATGGGCGCCGTGCTGCGCACGCTCGCGGTCGCGGGCGGGCTCGGTGCGCTCGCGGCGGCGTCCGCGCACGCGGAGTCGCTCGACGGGATCGTGAAGGCCGTCAAGTTCGACGACATCAAGGACATCTCGAAGCAACTGAAGAACGGCCTCGACCCGAACACGATCGCGCCGAACGGCGATCCGCTCCTCGTGATCGCCGCGCGCGAGAAGTCCGACCAGGTCGCCGCCGCGCTCGCGGCCGCGCCGAACGCCGATCTCGACAAGGAAGACAAGGCGGGCGAGAACGCGCTGATGCTGGCCGCGCTGAACGGCGATCTGCAGCTCGCGAAGCTGCTCGTCGACAAGGGCGCCGAAGTGAGCAAGAAGGGCTGGTCGCCGCTCCATTACGCGGCGACGAACGGCAACGACGAGGTCGTCAAGTATCTGATCGACAAGTCCGCATACATCGACGCCGCGTCGCCGAACGGCACGACGCCGCTGATGATGGCCGCGCGCGGCAACCACGGCTCGACCGTCACGCTGCTGCTCGACCAGGGCGCCGACCCCGCGCTGAAGAACCAGCTCGGCATCACCGCGCTCGACTTCGCGAAGCACTACAACGCGCCGGACGCGACTGCGATCCTGTCGAAGCGCACGGTGCGCATCGGCGATGCGCCGGCGCCGAACGCACAAAAGAGTGCAAAATAAGGGTTTTCGGCGCGGCGGCCTGCCGCGCCTTTCGAAGTATCGGCGGTTTCGCCTTCTGACATAAGGAAGATTCATGTTGCGGGCTATGTTTTGCGCCGCCGCGTTCGCCGTGCCGCTGACGGCGGCCGCCTTCACGGCCGGCGACCTCGACAAGCTGTGCGCGAAGACCGACGTCAAGTCGCGGGCGTCGTGCGCGGCGTACATCGAGGGCGCGGCGGACGGCGTCTACAACACGATCGACGCGATCGGCGGCACCACGGGGCCGCGCGTCGGCCAGTACTTCTGCCTGCCGCCCGACATCAAGGCGCAGCAGATGACCGATGCGGTGCGCAAGTACATCGCGGAGAATCCGAAGCTCGCCGACTACAACGCGAGCACGGCAGTGTCGCTCGGGCTCGGCAAGGCGTTTCCCTGCCGCGGCTATTGATCCGGGCCGGCCGCCGCCCCGGCGCGGGGGCGCGTTCCCCGCGAACCTGACGGAGACACGGCGCGCATGTTGACGATCGACGACTTGTGGCGCATCGCCGATGCGCCGCTTCATACCTGGCTCGGCACGCTTGTCGTGTCGGCGCTCGTGTTGCTCGCGGTCGCGGGCATGCACCGCGTCGGCGCGCGCATCGTCGTGCCGATCGCCCGGCCTTATCCGTTCATGAGCGTGATCGTGTCGTATGTCGACCGGCCGTCGCTCGCGCTGCTGTCGTTCCTCGCGCTCGAATTCCTGTGGCTGCAGGTCGACGAATCGCTGCCGCACGCGGGCGGGCTGCGCACGCTCGCCGCGGTCGGCACGATCGCGGCGCTCACGTGGCTGCTGATGCGCCTGGCCGCCGCGGTCGGCGACGCGATCATCCGCGCGCATCCGCTCGATACGCCGGACAACCTCGAGGCGCGCCGCATCCACACGCAGACGCGCGTGCTCGCGCGGACCGTGATGGTGCTGATCGTGATCATCGGCACGGGCGCGGCGCTGATGACGTTCCCGAACGTGCGGCAGGTCGGCGCGAGCCTGCTCGCGTCGGCGGGCGTCGCGGGCCTCGTCGCCGGTATCGCCGCGCGGCCGGTGCTCGGCAACCTGATCGCGGGGCTGCAGATCGCGCTGTCGCAGCCGATCCGGCTCGACGACGTCGTCATCATCCAGGGCGAGTGGGGGCGCATCGAGGAGATCACGGGCACTTACGTGTCGGTGCGCTTATGGGATCAGCGCCGGCTCGTCGTGCCGCTGCAGTGGTTCATCGAGAATCCGTTTCAGAACTGGACGCGCAGCAGCGCCGAGCTGATCGGCACCGTGTTCCTGTATGTCGACTATCGGCTGCCGCTCGAGCCGCTGCGCGCGGAGCTCGCGCGGATCGTCGCGGGCGCGCCCGAATGGGACGGCCGCGTGCAGGTGCTGCAGGTGACGGACGCGACCGAGCGCTCGATGCAGGTGCGCGCGCTCGTCAGCGCGCGCGATTCGTCGCTGGCGTGGGATTTGCGCTGCCGCGTGCGCGAAGGGCTCATCGCGTTCATCAATGCGCATTATCCGCATTGCCTGCCGCGCGAGCGCACCGAATGGACGACGCCCGATGCGCTCGCGCACGAGCCGCGTCCGGGCGAACGCGCGCCCGAGCCGGCCGCGAGCACTGCGGCGTTCACCGCCGCGGACCCGACGACGTCGGAGACCGGTGTGCCGCGCGCGCCGCATTGAGCGCGGCGCGCCGCGCCGGGCCGTGCGTCGCGCCGGCTTGAGGCCGGTTGGCGCACGCTTCGCTCGATGACCGCCTCGTTCGTCGCCGATTCGCCTGATTCGCCCGATTCGCCTGATTCGCCGACTCGATCCACCGATTTCCGACAACCCGTTTCCCGATGCCGCCACTCACCGCACTCGCCATCGCCAATTACCGCTCGCTGCGCGATCTCATCGTGCCGCTCGCGACGCTCAACGTGATCACCGGGCCGAACGGCAGCGGCAAGTCGAGCCTGTATCGCGCGCTGCGCCTGCTCGCGGATACCGCGCAAGGCCGCGTGATTCCGTCGCTCGCGCGCGAGGGCGGGCTGCCGTCGACGCTCTGGGCGGGCCCCGAGCGCTTCTCGCGCGGGATGCTGGCGGGCGAGGTGCCGGTGACGGGCACGGTGCGCAACGAGCCCGTGAGCCTGAAGCTCGGCTTCGCATGCGAGGATTTCGGCTACGCGATCGATCTCGGGCTGCCGCCGCTCAACAGCGAGACCGAGTTCGGGCTCGATCCGGTCGTCAAGCGCGAGTGCATCTGGAGCGGACCGCTGCCGCGGCCGTCGACGCTGCTCGTCGACCGGCGCGGCGCGCAATTGCGCACGCGCGGCGAAACGGGCGAGTGGCAGACCGTGCCGCAGCCGATCGCGAGCTTCGACAGCATGATGACCGAGTTCTCGGACCCGCGCGGCGCGCCGGAGATGATCGCGGTGCGCGAGCGAATCCGCTCGTGGCGCTTCTACGATCATTTCCGCACCGACGCGCTCGCGCCCGCGCGGCTTGCGCAAGTCGGCACGCACACGCCGGTGCTGTCCGACGACGGCGGCGATCTGGCGGCCGCGCTGCAGACGATCTACGAGATCGGCGACGCCGACGCGCTCGACGCGGCGATCAGCGACGCATTCCCCGGCGCGCGGCTCGAGATCGACAATCCGGGCAAGTGCGGCCGCTTCGAGGTGCTGATGCGGCAGCCGGGCCTGCTGCGGCCGCTGCGCGCGGCCGAGCTGTCGGACGGCACGCTGCGCTACCTGCTGCTCGTCGCGGCGCTGCTGACGCCGCGTCCGCCCGCGCTCCTCGTGCTGAACGAGCCGGAGACGAGCCTGCACCCGGACCTGCTGCCCGCGCTCGGTCGGCTGATCGCGCAGGCGGCCGAGCGTTCGCAGGTGATCGTCGTGTCGCACGCGGCGCGGCTCGTCGCGTCGCTCGAACGCGAGCCGGACAGCCATTCGATCGTGCTCGAAAAGGAACTGGGCGCGACGCGGATCGTCGATGCGGACGCGCTCGAACTGCCGGCGTGGAAGTGGCCGGCGCGGTGAGGGCGGTTCGATCAGGCGCTCGGCAGGAGCGGAAAGGCAAGCGCGGAAAGGCAAGCGCGGCCCGACGCGGCGGGCGGGGCTGCAAACATGCGGCTCCCCCGAATGTATCCCGTCTGTAACAAGCCCCAAAAAATGCAATCGGTCCGCTGGCGCGCGCGCCGATCGCTAATAATTGCAATTTGCGGGCGTCGCCCGACGCCGGTCCGCTGGCCGGCCGCCACTGGAGATCGTACCCATGAGAATTGCGCAGATCGCTCCGTTGACTGAATCGGTGCCGCCGAAGCTCTACGGCGGCACCGAGCGCGTCGTGTCGTACATCACCGAGGCGCTCGTCGATCTGGGGCATGACGTGACGCTGTTCGCGAGCGGCGACTCGATCACGCGCGCGAAGCTCGACGCGGTATGGCCGCGCGCGCTGCGGCTCGATTCGTCGATCCGCGACCGGATCGCGCCGCACATGCTGCTGATGGAGACCGTCGCGCGCCGCGCGCGGGACTTCGATGTGCTCCATTTCCACATGGACTACTACTCATTCTCGATCTTCAAGCGGCAGGACACGCCTTTCGTGACGACGCTGCACGGCCGCCTCGATCTGCCCGAGCAGCAGCCCGTGTTCGACACGTTCGACACCGCGCCCGTGATCTCGATCTCGAACGCGCAGCGCCACCCGATGCCGCAGGCGAAATGGCTGACGACCGTCTATCACGGGCTGCCGGAGACGCTCTACACGCCGCAGCCCGTCGAGCAGTCGTATCTCGCGTTCCTCGGCCGGATCTCGCCGGAAAAGCGCGTCGACACGGCGATCCGGATCGCGCAGCGCTGCGGGATGCGCATTCGCATCGCGGCGAAAGTCGATGCGGCGGACGAAGAGTATTTCGAGCGCGAGATCAAGCCGCTCTTTGCGCTGCCGCACGTCGAATACATCGGCGAGATCGCCGATCACGAGAAGGCGGCGTTCCTGTCGGGCGCGCACGCGTTGCTGTTTCCGATCGACTGGCCCGAGCCGTTCGGCCTCGTGATGATCGAGGCGATGGCGTGCGGCACGCCCGTCATCGCGTTCAATCGCGGCGCGGTGCCGGAGGTGATCGACGAGGGCGTGTCGGGCTTCATCGTCGAGGACGAGATCGGCGCCGCCGCGGCGGTGAACCGGCTGCACACGCTGTCGCGTGAGCGGGTGCGTGCGCGCTTCGAGGAGCGCTTCACGTCACGCCGGATGGCGCAGCAATACGTCGAGGTTTATCAATCGCTGATTCGCGCGCAGAAGCGCTCGCGCTTCAAGGTGATCGATTCGGCGTCTTGAGCGAGCGGCGAGGGCGGCGGCGCGCGGTGCGTGGTCACGCCCGCGCATTGCCGCCGCGCACGCGGATCGTGCGAGCGTCAGCCGGCTGACGCATTGCGATGACGCATGAAAAAACGGCGATGCGCTTTTACGCGCATCGCCGTTTTCGCGTCGGCCGCCGCTCGCCCTCGGCGCGTCGGCCGCCCGCGCGGGCGTCAGATCTTCAGCTTCGTGACCTTCGTGCCGCTGATCGACACGTCGCCCATCAGGCCGGCGTTCGTCAGCACGATCACTTCGACGGGCGCGGTCGCCGTCGTCGTGTCGATCGCGCCGTTCGCGCCCATCTTCACGAGCGCGACCGATGCGTCGGCGCCCGCCGCCCAGCCTTCGGAGTTGCGGAATTTGTCGAGCGCGTCCTGCGTCATGAACAGGAACACGATCGCCTTCGACTGCGCGCCCGCCTGCAGGCCCACCGACAGCGACGACGTGTTGTAGTAGCCGAGCGTCGCGCCGCCGACGCGCAGCGCGCCGTTGCCGGTCTGGCCGCCGATGATGAGGCCCGCCTGGATCACGTCCGGGAACACGAGCACGCCGCGCGACTTCGCGACGAGTTCACGCGAGCCGGGCACCGTCGAGTACAGGCGCGACAGCGTCGCGTCGACGCTCGCATCGATGGCTTGACGCTTCGACGCGTTGGTCGCGGCATTGGCGGGCTTGTCCGGCGTCGTCGTGCAACCGGCGAGCGCCAGGCTGCCCACGACGAGCGCGGCGGCGGCTTTCAACACGAGATTGCGTTTGTGCATCGTTTTTCTCCATCAAGTGTAGATCAGCGTGATTCCCGCGAACGGGCGTGTCACGCGGGACTTTATAACACAGCGAAACGCCTTGCCTTGCCGCTGTAAGGTGAAAGACGGTCAAATCGGCGTGTTTCATTGTGCGGCGGCGCGCGCGCATGCACGTTGTCGCGGGCCAAGGTTCGTGTCGGTGGGCGATTCGCGTGCCACGCGTCACGCATGATTTTGCGCGCGGCGCCAGCCGTCAGTGATGCGAAACGGGAGGTTCGATGGGCGGCTTGATGGGCGGACGCCGCAGCGCGCGGCGCACGAGGCCGATCACGACGCCGCACGCGAACAGGAACGCGGCGGGGACGATCCAGTAGCCGACGAACGCGTGCCACAGGTAGCTCGCGAGCGTGCGCTTGCGCACCGCGAATTCGTCGCGCGCCTCCTGCTGGCGGCGCGCGTTCGCCGCGAGCACGTCGGTGGGGCAGCCCGCCGCGCGCGCTTCGTCCGGCTCGCTGCGGCAGACCTTCGCCGCGCCCGCCGCGCGCTGCGCGTCGGTGAGCTCCCAGGTCGACAGCGCGAGCTTGAGGTCGGCGCGGTTATAGGCCATTTCCTCGCGGATCTCCCGCACGGCGACGATCGCGACGGGCACGGCCCAGAACACGATGACGATCAGCCAGCGCCGGAACCAGCGGTTTTGTCTCCATGCCATCCCGTGCCTCCGTTTGATGCGCGGTGCGCATCTGTCATGAGGGCGGCCCGATGGCGCTTCGTTTTGGTGGTGAGGGCCGCGCTGCAGCCATCATAGAAGAAATTGCGGCCAAACGCCGCAGCCGGCCGCGCGCATGCATGCGCCGCAAAAGAAAATGCCGCGCCCGTCGAAACGGTGCGCGGCATCGTGCCGATTCGCCGGAAGCGTCAGGCGGCGGGCTTCGCCGACAGGCAGTCCTTCATGAACGCCTTGCGATCGTTGCCCGTCTTGCCGGCGGCTTGCGTGTTGCAGGCCTTCATCTTTTCCTGCTGCGACATCTTCTTCGCCGGCTTCGCCGACAGACAGTCCTTCATGAACGCCTTGCGCTCGTCGCCCGTCTTGCCGGCGGCCTGCGCGTTGCATGCCTTCATCTTGTCCTGCTGGCTGTTTGCGGCGAATGCAGGCGTTGCCAGCACGCCGCCGACGAGCAGCGCGGCCATCAGCGATCGGATCTTCATTGGACACTCCCGGTGGGTGAATTGCATCTTGTTCGATAAGCGACGAATCGCGCGGCTGCGCGGATCGCGGTTTGCATTATGGCAAATCGGCGCCGAAACGACAAAATACTCGGGAAAACGAGCGGTGCGCTAATTTTCGCGTGACGCGCGCGCAACGGCCGGCCGCGCCCGAAATGCTTTCGCAAGGCTGCAAACGCCGGCGCCGCAGGCGTTTCGGGCGGCCGCCGCATGCGAATGCCGCGTGCTGTCGCCGAGGCGCGCCGCCGGGCGTCGTCACGGATTTTGTCTATTTCGGGATAACGCGGACCGGTGCGGCGCGCGCGGTCTCGCGCGTCGCGCGTGCATTGCGCGGGAGTGCGAACGGTCGCCCCGCGCGCGCGCGCCCACTCGGGGAAACTCCGTCCTTGCCGAAGGGCGGCCGGCTGCCGTTACAATCGCGGCCATGAACGCACCGACATCTTCCCATCCCCTCCACGTTTCGAACCCGGCGCCGCGCGCGCTGCCGCGCATCGCCGTCCTCGCGACGGGCGGCACGATCGCCGGCGCCGCCCCCGACGCCGCGCAGACGGCCGGCTATCAGGCGGGCGCGCTCGGCGTCGACAGGCTGCTCGCCGCCGTGCCCGCGCTCGCGCAGATCGCGACGATCGAGGCCGAGCAGATTGCGAGCATCGACAGCAAGGACCTGTCGCCCGCGCTGTGGACGACGCTCGTCGAGCGGATCAATGCGCTTGCCGCGCGCGATGCGATCGACGGCATCGTGGTCACGCACGGCACCGACACGCTCGAAGAAACCGCGTACCTGCTGCATCTGACCGTGAAGACCGCGAAGCCCGTCGTGATGACGGCGGCGATGCGCCCGGCGACCGCGCTGTCGTCCGACGGCCCGCTGAACCTGCTGAACGCGGTGGCCGTCGCGGGCAGCGCGGCGGCGCGCGGGCAGGGCGTGCTCGTCGCGTTCAACAACCGGATTCACAGCGCGCGAGACGTCGTGAAGACGAGCACGTACGCGGTCGACGCGTTTCATTCGCCGGAGCTCGGCGCGCTCGGCTGGGTGCAGGACGGCCGCATCGAGTTCGCGCGCCGCGCGACGCGCCCGCATACGCTCGACTCGCGCTTCGCGACCGGCGCCGCCTGGCCGCAGGTCGACGTCGTCGCGAGCTATTCGGGCGCATCGCGCGTGATCGTCGACGCATGCGTCGCGGCGGGCGCGCGCGGGCTCGTCGTCGCGGGCACGGGCAACGGCTCGATCCACGCGACGCTGCAGACGGCGCTCGCCGAGGCGGCGGCGAAGGGCGTCGCGATCGTGCGCGCGTCACGCGTCGGCTCGGGGCACGTGATGCGCAATGGCGCGGCGAACGACGATGCGCTCGGCTTCGTGAGCGCAGGCTCGCTCAATCCGTACAAGGCGCGCGTGCTGCTGATGCTCGCGCTCGCGGCGGGCATGGCCGACGTGCGCGAATTGCAGCAGGTGTTCGATACGTATTGACCGGCGCGCGCCGGCATCGCGCACGGCGCGCAAGAAAAAAGCGGACTCGCAGGTCCGCTTTTTTCATGATGTCCGCTGCGCGCGCGTCGTTCAGGACTGCGGCGGAATCACGAGCTTCTGGCCCGGATAGATCTTGTCCGGGCTCGACAGCATCGGGCGGTTCGCCTGGAAGATCACGTCGTTCTTCGAGCCGTCGCCGTAGTACTTCTCGGCGATCTTCCACAGGTTGTCGCCGGAGACGACGTCGTGATATTGCACTTGCGGATCGTCCGGCTGCAGGTCGTCGTCGTTGACGCCCGCGACGCCTTGCACGTTGCCTGCCGCCACTTTGACCTTGGCCTTGGTGTCGAGATCCGCGACGCTGCCCGTGAGCGTGACGGTGCGCGACGCGCCGTCGAACGCAACCGTCAGGTTCGACGTGTCGAGGCCCTGTGCGGAGATGTAGTTCTTGATCGCATCGGCGGCCGTCTGGTTCGCGGCGGCCGGATCGGCCGCGGCTTGCTCGTCGCTCTTGCCGAGCAGTTTTTCACCCGCTTCCTTGATGAACGAAAGAAGACCCATCGCAACACTCCTTCAGGTGATTGACAAAAATGCGCCGTGAAGTCGCGAGAAGCGCCCGGGTGATGCGACGCTTCTCGAAAGGCGTCGCGAAAGTGTAGGCGTTCACGTTGCAAATTGCATGAAAAATCGCTTCGTCGAACGTAAAGAAATGTAATACGCGCCGCGACGAATCCGACAGACGGACACCCGACGACGACGTCTGACCGACCAAGGCTTCCCCGTCGGCGCCGGGTGCCGCTGCGGACCCACCTGCCGCTCTCAGCCGAAAGCGGCTTCGTTTGCCTGCCGCGCGCACGATGCGCGCGGCGAGGCGCCCCATCGACGATGCGTCGCGCACGCATCGCATTCGATTGCGTCGAATGTCACGCCGACGACTCGTTGTTGTGTTAAGCCTTGATGCGGTGGCGAAGGCGCGCAGCATCGCGGCGTTGCGATTCGCCGCGCCACGCCGCCGCGTTCGCTCACGCGACCTTCTTGCCGCTTTGCGGCTCGCCGATCTCGACGTTCGACATGATCTCGAGCGCGCGCACGATCGCCGAGTGATCCCACGCGCCGCCGCCGTTCGCCGCGCACACGCTGAAGAGCTGCTGCGCGCTTGCCGTGTGCGGCAGCGCGATGTTCATCCGGCGCGCGCCGTCGAGCGCGAGGTTCAGGTCCTTGCGATGCAGGTCGATCCGAAAGCCCGGCTCGAACGTGCGCTTCGTCATTCGCTCGCCGTGCAGCTCGAGAATCCGCGACGACGCGAAGCCGCCCATCAGCGCGCGCCGCACGCGCTCCGGATCCGCGCCGGAGCGCGCGGCGAAGAGGAGCGCCTCCGCGACCGCCTCGATGTTCAGCGCGACGATGATCTGGTTCGCGACCTTGCAGGTCTGGCCCGCGCCGTTCTCGCCGATCAGCGAGACGTTCTTGCCCATTCGCTCGAAGAGCGGCTTCGCGCGCTCGAACGCGTGCTGCGGGCCGCCGACCATGATCGTGAGCGTCGCGTCGCGCGCGCCGACTTCGCCGCCCGATACGGGCGCGTCGAGATAGTCACAGCCGAGCGAGTTGATCTCCTTCGCGAACTCGCGCGTGTCGAGCGGCGAGATCGAGCTCATGTCGATCACGAGCTTGCCGGCCGAGAGGCCCTTCGCGACGCCGTCGTCGGCGAACAGCACGTTTCGCACGTCGGGCGTGTCGGGCACCATCGAGATCACGATGTCCGACGCCTGCGCGACGGCCGTCGAATTCGCGACGACCCGCGTCTGCTCGCGCAGGTCGGCAGGCACCGGATACGCGCCGTTCACGACGAGGCGGTGGCCGCCCTCGAGCAGGTTGCGCGCCATGTGCGCGCCCATGATGCCGAGGCCGATGAAGCCGATCGTTGCCATTGCAGTGTCTCCTGTGAGTGCGTTGATTTCGAATCCGAAACGGGTGAATAGGGACGTGTGCGCGCCGGATCACGCGCCGCTGCGCGCGCGCGGCGCGTCGGCGCGCGCGATCTGCCGCAGCCAGCCGAGGCCTTCGGCCGTCGTCGTGCGCGGCTTGTATTCGCAGCCGACGTAGCCGTCGTAGCCGAGTTCGTCGAGCAGATCGAACAGGTACGCATAATGAATCTCGCCCGTGCCGGGCTCGTGGCGGCCAGGGTTGTCCGCGAGCTGGATGTGCGCGATCGCGCCGAGGTGCTTGCGCAGCGTCGCCGCGAGCTCGCCTTCCATCCGCTGCATGTGATAGATGTCGTACTGCAGGAACAGATTGTCGGCGCCGACCGCGCGGATCACGTCGAGCGCTTCGGCGGAGCGGTTCAGCGCGAAGCCCGGGATGTCGTACGAATTGCACGGCTCGACGAGCAGGCGAATGCCCGCCTGCTTCAATTCGGCTGCGGCGAAGCGCAGGTTCCCGACGATCGTCGCGAGCGCCGTGTCGCGCTCGACGCTCGCGGGCGCAATGCCGACGAGGCAGTTCAGTTGCGGCACCTGCAGCGCGCGCGCATAGTCGATCGCGCGGCCCACGCCGTCCTGGAATTCGCCGACGCGATCGGGCAGGCACGCGATGCCGCGCTCGCCCCGATCCCAGTTGCCCGCGGGCAGGTTGTGCAGCACGAGGCGCAGGCGATTCGCGTCGAGCCGCTCGGCGAGCTCGTCCTTCGCGTACGGATACGGAAACAGGAACTCGACGGCGGTGAAGCCCGCGTCGGCCGCCGCCTCGAAGCGGTCGAGAAACGGGACTTCGTTGAACAGCATCGTCAGATTGGCTGCGAATTTCGGCATGTCGGTCGTCTCACGGGGCGGTCAGTGGTGCAAGTCAAGTGTGGCGAACTGATCAGCCATGCTGATCAATCAATCAATCGAGCTGGCAAGCGAAGCGCGTCAGTCGAGCAGCGAGATCGCGGTCGGCGCGTGCTCGGCCTTGTCCGCGAGATCCTCGAACTCGTTGATCGCATCGATCTCGGCGCCCATCGAGACGTTCGTCACGCGCTCGAGAATCACCTCGACGATGACGGGCACGCTGAACTCGGCCGTCATCTGCCGCGCACGCTCGAGCGCGGGCGCGATCTCCTCGGGCTTGAACACGCGCAGCGCCTTGCAGCCGAGCCCTTCGGCGACGGCGACGTGATCGACGCCATAGCCGTTCACCTCGGGCGCGTTGATGTTGTCGAACGCGAGCTGCACGCAGTAGTCCATGTCGAACGCGCGCTGCGCCTGGCGAATCAGGCCGAGATAGGCGTTGTTGACGACGACGTGCACATAAGGCAGCTTGAACTGCGCGCCGACCGCGAGCTCCTCGATCATGAACTGGAAGTCGTAGTCGCCGGACAGCGCGACGATCGGGCGCTGCGGATCGGCCGCGCGCACGCCGAGCGCGGCGGGAATCGTCCAGCCGAGCGGGCCCGCCTGGCCGCAGTTGATCCAATTGCGCGCCTTGAACACGTGCAGGAACTGCGCGGCCGCGATCTGCGACAGCCCGATCGTGCTCACGTAGCACGTATCGCGGCCGAACGCCTTGTTCATCTCTTCGTACACGCGCTGCGGCTTCACGGGCACGTCGTCGAAATGCGTCTTGCGCTGCAGCGTGCGCTTGCGCTGCTGGCACTCGGCGACCCACGCGCCGCGGTTCTTCAGCCTGCCCGCGGCCTTCCATTCGCGCGCGATCTCGACGAACAGCTCGAGCGCCGCCTTCGCATCCGACACGATCCCGAGATCGGGGCCGAACACGCGGCCGATCTGCGTCGGTTCGATGTCGACATGCACGAACTTGCGGCCCTTCGTGTAGACCTCGATGCTGCCCGTGTGGCGGTTCGCCCAGCGGTTGCCGATGCCGAGCACGAAATCGGAGGCGAGCAGCGTCGCGTTGCCGTAGCGGTGCGACGTCTGCAGGCCGACCATGCCGGCCATCAGCGGGTGATCGTCGGCAATCGCGCCCCACGACATCAGCGTCGGGATCACCGGCACGCCGAGCGTTTCGGCGAACTGCACGAGCAGTTCCTCGGCCGCCGCGTTGATCACGCCGCCGCCCGACACGATGAGCGGGCGCTCGGCGTCGTTCAGCATCGCGAGCGCGGCCTCGATCTGCGCGCGCGTCGCGCGCGGCTTGTAGACGGGCAGCGGCTCGTAGGTCGCGATGTCGAATTCGATCTCGGCGAGCTGCACGTCGATCGGCAGGTCGATCAGCACGGGGCCCGGGCGGCCCGAACGCATCAGATGGAACGCCTGCTGGAACACGCGCGGCACGAGCGCCGGCTCGCGCACCGTGACGGCCCACTTCGTGACGGGCTTCGCGATCGATTCGATGTCCACCGCCTGGAAGTCTTCCTTGTGGAGCCGCGCGCGCGGCGCCTGGCCGGTGATCGCGAGGATCGGAATCGAGTCGGCCGACGCCGAGTAAAGGCCCGTGATCATGTCGGTGCCGGCCGGGCCCGACGTGCCGATGCACACGCCGATGTTGCCGGGCGCGGCCCGCGTGTAGCCTTCCGCCATGTGCGACGCGCCTTCGACGTGCCGCGCGAGCACGTGTCCGATCGCGCCCGAACGGCGCAGCGCCGAGTACAGCGGGTTGATCGCGGCGCCCGGCACGCCGAACGCAGTCTGCACGCCTTCCTTCTCGAGCACGAGCACGGCTGCGTCGACGGCTCTCATCCTGGCCATGAAATGTCTCCTTGTTCGATGCGAATCGCGGGTATCGCTGGTGTCGAGGACACTTTAGGGATGCAGGAAAGGTTTGATAAGATCAGCTCGAGTCGCTTATTCCGAGACTAAAAGTATCGAATGCCGGGCGCGCGCGGTGGCGCCGGGCAGGGAGGAGACAGCGGATGGACCGGTTCAAGCAGATCGAAACCTTCGTGCGGGTGGCCGACGCGGGCAGCCTCGCGGCGGCCGCGCTCGAGGAGGGCGTGTCGCCCGTCGTGCTCGGGCGGCGCATCGACGCGCTCGAGAAGCGCCTCGGCGTGAAGCTGATGTACCGGTCGACGCGGCGGCTCGTCGTGAGCGAAGACGGCGCCGCGTTCCTCGAGCGCTGCCGCGGGCTCCTCACCGAATGGGCGCAGGCGGAGAACGAGGTTGTCGCGGGGCGCCGCGCGGTGGGCGGGCACCTGATCGTGTCGGCGCCCGCCGCGTTCGGGCGCAAGCACGTCGCGCCGCTCGCGCCCGCGTTCATCGCCGACAAGCCCGACTTGCAGATGTCGTTCAACCTGACCGACCGCGTCGTCGATCTCGTGCGCGAGGGCTATGACCTGTCGATCAGGATTGGCGGCGCGGTCGATCCGAACTTCGTCGCGGTGAAGCTCGCGTCGAACCGGCGCGTCGTGTGCGGCACGCCCGAGTATTTCCGGCGGCACGGCCGGCCGACGACGCTCGACGATCTCGCCGAGCACAACTGTCTCGCGTTCAATCTGCAGGGCGGCCAGAACCGCGGCTGGTACTTCCGGCGCAACGGCAAGCTCGTGACGATGCGCGTATCGGGCACGCTCGACTGCAACGACGGCGAGCTCCTGCACCGCTGGGTGTCGGAAGGGCTCGGGCTCGGCTGGCGCTCGACGTGGGAGATCGCGCAGCAGCTCGCGCGCGGCGAGCTCGCGACGGTGCTCGACGAGTACGCGCTGCCCGATTACGACATCCTCGCCGTCTATCCGCAGCAGCGCTACGTGCCCGCGCGCGTGCGCTATTTCATCGATTATCTGCGCGACGTGTATGCGCGGCCGGGGTATTGGGAAGGCGCCGCGTGAGCGCGCCGCGGCGCCGCTCGGTTAGCCGGCGGGCCTTCGCGCTACCCGACGACGAGCACGCCGTTCATCGTCTCGTGCCCGGAGCCGCAGAAGATGTCGCACAGGAACTGGACCGTGCCCGGATCGCCCGCCTGCGCGGCAAGATGGACGACCGCGCCCGGCGGCACGTCCGCACGCACGCCGTACCGCGGGATCGAAAAGCCCATCACGGTGTCCTGCGCGGTCAGCTCGAACACGACCGATTCGTGCGGCGCAAGCGCGATCCGGTCCGGCGTGAACACGAAGCGCCGCGCGTGAACCTTGATCACGCGCGGCGGTGCCGCACGCACGCGCGACGTGTGAACGCCCGCGAGCGCGGCGAGCGCCGCGCCGCCTGCGGCGAAGAGCCAGCGGCGGCGCGACACGGACAATGCAGTCGCGCGAGCCCGGCCGCGAAGCGCACGCGGATCGAAGAAAAAATGGCGCATCGCGTTCTCCTCAGGCAGCCGGTTGCGTCTGCTTCGCGCCGACGGGCATCTCGGTGAGCACCGGCGCGCGCGCCGCGTCGCCGACGCGCACCTCGCGCCAGCCGAGCCCGCGGTAGGGCGCCGCGGCGTCCCACGGCACCGGCAGGCGCTTGTCCTGCGAGCCGGGCGCGGGCAGCGGGAACATCAGCGAGCGCGCCGCGTGATGCGCGATGTGGCCCGTCATTGCGTGGTGCTCCTGGTGGATGTGCCCGTAGAACACGGTGACGTTCGGATAAGGCATCAACACTTCGACGACCTTCGCGCCGTCGCGCGTCGCCCAGTCCCATTGCGGCGCGAGATCGAAGAGCGGGCGGTGCGTGAACACGACGATGCGCGCGTCCTTCGGCTGCCGCGCGAGATCCTGCGCGAGCCATTCGATCTGCGCGTCGCCGACGCGGCCGGCCGGGTCCGACACGTTGTCGACGACGACGAAGTGCACGCCCTTGTGATCGAACGCGTAGTGCGTGTCGCCGAAGATCTCGCGGTACGCGGCGCCCGCGTCGAGACTCGCGTCATGCTCGCCCGGCATCAGATGCAGCGGCTTCGCGTTCAGTTGCGCGACGATCGACTGGAACTGCCGCATTCGCGCGCGGCGCTCGGCCGGGTCGTCGGTCGTGTGCGTGAGGTCGCCCGTGAACATCACGAAGTCGGGCGCGACGGGCAGCGCGTTGACGGCATCGATCGCCTTCGGCAGCGTGCCGCGCGCGTCCGGGTTGATCGCGGGGCCGGTGAAGCCCCAGTGCGCGTCGGAGAGCTGGACGAAGAAGAAATCGGCGCCGGCGTTCGCGGCGAAACTCCAGCCGGGCAGCGCGGACGCGAACGCGACGCCGCCGCCGCACGCGGCCAGGCGCAGGAAATCGCGCCGTTTCAGGGATCGGATGGGGTTCGGCATGGGGGCTCCTTCGCAAGTGACGGTTCGTGCATGCAATACCGCCGCGGCGGCGCGGATATTCCCGGCTTATTTTTCGCCGCCGTGCGCGGATCGCGGGAATAAACTGGATCGATGAGCGGTAAGCATCGTTGACGGCGTGCGCCGCCTCGGGCGGCATGCGCCGGACGCGAGCGGCCGGCGGGCGGCCGCGCATCCCCGGGAGGCGACGTGGGTCAATTCGGCCGGATGGTCGACGAACGTGACGCGGGCGACGAGGACAGCAAGGATGGGGCGGGCGGCAGGCGCGCGGCGGCCGACGCGGCGGCGCGCGGCGAGCGTTTTCGCACGCTCGCGCTGCCGCATCTGGATGCCGCATACAACCTCGCGCGCTGGCTGTGCGGCAATGCGAGCGACGCGGAGGACGTCGTGCAGGACGCGTGCATGCGCGCGTTCCGCTTTCTCGATTCGTGCCGCGGCGACAACGCGCGGCCGTGGCTGCTGACGATCGTGCGCCACACGTGGTACACCGAATGGCGGCGGCGGGCGAGCGCGCACGAGGTGGCCGCGACCGACGCGCTCGACGCCGCCGATTCGCCGGACGATTGGCATCCGGCGGCCGAAGATCCGCTCGCGCTGCTGATGCGCAGCGAGGACGTGCAACGCGTGAACGCCGCGCTCGCGAAGCTGCCGCCCGAGTACCGCGAGGTGCTCGTGCTGCGTGAAATGGAAGACTTGAGCTATCGCGAGATCGCTGCGATCGCCGACGTGCCCGTCGGCACCGTGATGTCGCGGCTCGCGCGGGCGCGGCGGCGGCTTGCCGCGTTGCTCGGCGGAGCGCGCGACGTGACGGCGCCCGCGTCGCGTGCGGCTCGCGCGCCGGCGCGTTCGGATGATCGCGCGGCGGAGGGCGAGCGCGGCGCGCCGCCGGCCGGAACCGCATCGGAGGCCATCGATGGACTGTAACGAAGCGCGTGCGCTGCTCGGCGCGGACGTCGACCGCGAGCTTTCCGCCCCCGACGCGTGGCGGATCGAGCGGCACGTCGACGGTTGCGGCGCGTGCCGTGCCGAGCGGGAGCGGCTCGTCGCGCTCGGCCGGGCGGTGCGGCGGGCGCAATATCATCGCGCGCCGCATGCGCTGCGCGAGCGCGTCGTCGCGCAATTGGCGGGGGCGGAGGTGCCGGTGGCGGAGGCGTCGGTCGCCGAGACGCCGGCCCCGGTCATGTCGGGCCGCGGCGGGCGGGAAGGACGGACCGCCGAGATCCCGGCTGCCGAGGCGCCGGCGCGGCACGTTTCGCCCCCCGATGCGCCGGCGCCGGGTGGTGACGGCCCGCCTGCGTCGCGGGCGAGGCGCTGGTTCGCGCGGCCGGGTTCGCACGACAGGCCCGCCGGGCAGATGGCCGGCGGGCCGCGGCCGCGCGCCGCGGCGCTGCCTGGCCTCGGCTGGGGCGTCGCGCTGGCGATCGCGTTCGTCGCGGCGACGGGCCTCGTGCTCGATGCGCGCCGCGCGGCGACGGAGCGCGTCGTCGACGAAATCGTCGCGAGCCACGTGCGGGCCGGCCTGTCGTCGCGCGACATCGACGTGGTTTCGAGCGATCGCCACACGGTCAAGCCGTGGTTCAACGGGCGCCTCGACTACGCGCCGCCCGTCGTCGACCTGAGTGCGAGCGGCTTCGCGCTCGCGGGCGGCCGGCTCGACTATGTCGGGCAGCGTCGCGTCGCGGTGCTCGTCTATCGCTACCGGCAGCATGTGATCGACGTCTACGTGCAGCCGGCGGGCGAGCGCGGCGCGGCGCGTTACGCGACCGTGTCGCAGGGCTATGCGCTCGACCGCTGGGACGCGGCGGGCATGACGTGGTGGGCGGTGACGGACGCGGAGCCGTCCGCGCTCGCGGCGTTCAGGGCGGCGTTGATCGCGCGCGTCGCGGCGCCGCGGAGCCAATGATCCGAGGGGCGGGATGCGACCCCGTCATGGCCCAGCCAAGCCGGCCCGGAACCGAACGGGCCAGCGACCGTTGCACGCGCCCAGCGAATGAGCGTGCCGCCCGGCGCCCCCCGCGAAGTCCCCAAGTCGTTGAAAACACGGCCGAAACACGCGGCGAAACGCTGATCAGCCTTGCGCGCGACCCATATCCGGGTTAAACTTTCCGGCTTCTCACTTGCTACACCGGTTCAGACGCCCGGGTGGCTTCTATCCATAAGGAGTGTGTAATGCGTCATTACGAAATCGTCTTCATCGTGCACCCCGATCAGAGCGAGCAAGTGCCCGCGATGATCGAGCGCTACAAGTCCACGATCACGTCGCACGGTGGCCAGATCCACCGCGTCGAAGACTGGGGCCGCCGCCAACTGGCCTACATGATCGAGAAACTCGCGAAGGCTCACTACGTCTGCATGAACATCGAGTGCGACCAGGCGACGCTCGACGAACTCGAACACGCGTTCAAGTTCAACGACGCCGTGCTACGCCACCTCATCGTCAAGATGAAGAAGGCCGAAACCGGCCCGTCGCCGATGATGAAGGAAGTTCAGCGCGAAGAAGCCAAGAAGGCGGCTGCAGCTCAGCCGACCGAAGCGCAGGCTTAACGCACCAAGCCATCAGGGAAGGAGCGCGTCGCCTCCGTGAACAGGCTGCAATTGACGGCGAGCGTCGTCGAGCGTGAACCGGTGCGGTACACCCCCGCCGGCGTTCCGATCGCAAGCGCCACGTTGCAGCATCGCACGGAAGTCGTCGAAGCAGGCATCGCCCGGCAGGTCGAATTGACGATCCCGGCCGTGGCGGCAGGCGAGGCGAGCGGCAAGCTGGAAGCATGCGAGATGGGCGTCGAGACGCTCTTCACCGGTTTCCTGGCGAAAAAGCACCGCAACGCGAGAACCCTGGTGTTTCACATCACAGCATTGCAGGACATTGGAAAGGACTGAACATGGCCCGCCCCACTGGTAAGAAATTCGACAAGCGTCGTCAGCAACAAAACCCGCTCTTCAAGCGCAAGAAGTTCTGCCGCTTCACGGCAGCCGGCGTCGAGCAGATCGACTACAAGGATACGGAAACGCTGAAGGACTTCATCGGCGAGAACGGCAAGATCACGCCGGCGCGTCTGACGGGCACGAAGGCCCACTATCAGCGCCAGCTCGATACGGCGATCAAGCGCGCGCGTTTCCTCGCGCTGCTGCCGTACACCGATCAGCACAAGGCGTAATCAGGCGACGCAATAAGGAGAATTCGAATGCAAATCATTCTGTTGGAAAAAGTCGCCAATCTGGGCAATCTCGGCGATATCGTCAAGGTCAAGGACGGTTACGCCCGCAACTTCCTGATCCCGAACCGCAAGGCACGCCGCGCGACGAAGGACGCGATCGCTGAATTCGAAGTGCGCCGCGCCGAGCTCGAGAAGGTCGCCGCTGAAAAGCTGGCAGCTTCGCAGGCAGTCGGCGAGAAGCTGACAGGCCAGACGTTCGAAATCACGCAGAAGTCGGGCGTCGACGGCCGTCTGTTCGGCTCGGTCACGAACGGCGACGTCGCGGAACTGCTGAAGAAGGCGGGCTACGAAGTCGAGAAGGCGCAAGTGCGCATGCCGGAAGGCCCGCTGAAGATGATCGGCGAGCACGGCGTGCAGGTCGCGCTGCACACCGACGTCGTCGTCGACGTCACGATCAACGTGATCGGCGACCACGCGTAAGCGACATGCAGTCTTTGCGGGCGGCCCACGCCGCCCGACATGAAGGGCAGGGGCCCGGGCAACCGGTTCCTGCCTTTTTTCGTTTCTCGGCGTTGCCGATGCCGGGTGGCGAAGCCGCGCCCATTTCGCGATAATCCGAAGCCATGAACGCGCCGAAAGACCCCCAAATCGAATCGCTGAAAGTCCCGCCGCACTCGATCGAGGCCGAGCAGTCCGTGCTCGGCGGCCTGTTGCTCGACAACGGCGCCTGGGACCGGATCGCCGACTTCCTGTCGCAGAGCGATTTCTACCGGTACGACCATCGCATCATCTTCGAGCACATCGGCCGGCTCATCGCGGCGACGCGCCCCGCCGACGTCGTTACCGTCTATGAGGCGCTCACGACGTCCGGCAAGGCCGAGGACGTGGGCGGGCTCGCGTATCTGAACGCGCTCGCGCAGAACACGCCGAGCGCGGCGAACATCCGCCGCTATGCGGAGATCGTCCGCGATCGCGCGGTGCTGCGCCGGCTCGTGTCGGTCGCCGACGAAATCTCGGCCGATGCGTTCAATCCGCAGGGCAAGGAAGTCCGCCAACTGCTCGACGAGGCCGAATCGAAGGTGTTCTCGATCGCCGAGGACGGCGCGCGCGGCACGCAGGGCTTCCTCGAGATCGGGCCGCTCCTCACGCAGGTCGTCGAGCGGATCGACACCCTTTACCACACCGCGAATCCGAGCGACGTGACGGGCACGCCGACGGGCTTCGTCGATCTCGACCGGATGACCTCCGGCATGCACGGCGGCGAGCTGATCATCGTCGCGGGCCGCCCGTCGATGGGCAAGACGGCGTTTTCGATGAACATCGGCGAATACGTCGCCGTCGAGTACGGATTGCCCGTCGCGGTGTTCTCGATGGAAATGCCGGGCACGCAGCTCGTGATGCGGATGCTCGGCTCGGTCGGCCGGCTCGACCAGCACAGAATGCGCACCGGGCGCCTGACCGACGAGGATTGGCCGAAGCTCACGCACGCGGTGCAGAAAATGAGCGAGGCGCAGCTCTTCATCGACGAGACGGGCGGCCTGAACCCGATGGAACTGCGCTCGCGCGCGCGGCGTCTCGCGCGCCAGTGCGGCAAGCTCGGGCTCATCATCGTCGATTACCTGCAACTGATGACGGGCTCGTCGCAGGGCGAGAACCGCGCGACCGAGATTTCGGAAATCTCGCGCTCGCTGAAGAGCCTCGCGAAGGAGCTCGACGTGCCGGTGATCGCGCTGTCGCAGCTCAATCGCGGCCTCGAGCAGCGGCCGAACAAGCGGCCGGTGATGTCGGATCTGCGGGAATCAGGCGCAATCGAGCAGGATGCGGACGTGATTCTGTTCATCTATCGCGACGAAGTGTATAACCCGGACAGCCCCGACAAGGGCACCGCCGAAATCATCATCGGCAAGCAGCGTAACGGCCCGATCGGCCCCGTTCGCCTCACGTTCCTGGGGCAATACACGAAATTCGACAATTTTGCAGGGGTGCAAAACTTCTACGGCGAGTAACGCCGGATGTAAACCCCTATTTCGCAAAACGTTGTATCTCGTCGCCGTCGTTGCGATCGGGCGCTTGGCGGCCAAGTGTAAAACAGTACAATGTCGCCGGTTTTTGTGACCGCCGTTTGACCATCTTTCAGGAATCCCATGTTCGGTCGATTCATGCCCACCGAGGGCAAGTTCTTTGAAATCTTCAATGCGCACGCGAATTACATCGTCTCTGGCGGACGCGAGCTCGAACTTCTGATCGACAATCTCGCGGACGCCGAGATTCACAAGCAGAACGTGCAATCGGCCGAGAAAGCCGCCGACAAGCTGACGCACGAAGCGATCGATCTGCTGCACAAGACGTTCATCACGCCGCTCGACCGCGACGAGATCCACAAGCTGATCACGACGATGGACGACATCCTCGATCTGATGGAGGACGTGGCAACCGCCGTGTCGCTGTACGACGTGCGGTCGGTGACGTCCGAGGCGAGCCAGCTCGCGCACATCGTCACGCAGTCGGCGCAGCACGTGCAGGCGGCCGTCGCGCTGCTGTCGGACATGAAGCAGTCGGGCCAGATCCTGAAGGCGTGCGAAGAGATCGACCGCTGGGAGTCGGAGGCGGACCGCGTGCTGCGCGCGGCGATGTCGAAGCTCTTCCGCGAGGAAGACGACGTGAAGACGCTCATCAAGCTGAAGGCGATCTACGAGCTGCTCGAGCAGATCACCGACAAGTGCGAGGATGTCGCGAACATCATCGAAGGCATCGTGCTGGAAAACGCCTGAGCGGATCACGATGCATTCGATACAACTCGCCTTGTGGGCCGTCGCGGCGCTCGTGCTCGTCGCGCTGGTGTTCGATTTCATGAATGGCTTTCACGACGCCGCGAACTCGATCGCGACCGTCGTGTCGACCGGGGTGCTGAAGCCCCAGCAGGCCGTCGTGTTCGCGGCGGCATTCAACGTCATCGCATATTTCATCTTCCACCTGAAGGTCGCGCAGACCGTCGGCAAAGGCACGATCGACGCGAGCATCGTCGATCACTATGTCGTGTTCGGCGCGCTGTTCGGCGCGATCGGCTGGAACATCATTACGTGGTACTACGGGATTCCGTCGAGCTCGTCGCATGCGCTGATCGGCGGGCTCGTCGGCGCCGCGGTGTCGAAGTCGGGCTGGGGGTCGCTCAACGTCGACGGGCTGATGAAGACCGTCGCGTTCATCTTCATCTCGCCGCTGCTCGGCTTCATCCTCGGCTCGCTGTTCATGCTCGGCGTGTCGTGGCTGTATTTCCGGACCGCGCCGAGCAAGGTCGACCGGCGTTTCAGGCGGCTGCAACTGCTGTCGGCCAGCCTCTACAGCCTCGGCCACGGCGGCAACGACGCGCAGAAGACGATCGGCATCATCTGGATGCTGCTGATCGCGTCGGGCTACGCATCGGCCGCGTCCGACGCGCCGCCCATCTGGGTGATCGGCGCGTGCTATCTGTCGATGGGCCTCGGCACGCTGTTCGGCGGCTGGCGGATCGTGCGCACGATGGGCCAGAAGATCACGAAGCTCAAGCCCGTCGGCGGTTTCTGCGCGGAGACGGGCGGCGCGCTTACGCTGTTCATCGCGTCGTGGATGGGCATTCCGGTGTCGACGACGCACACGATCACGGGCGCGATCGTCGGCGTCGGCGCGACGCGCAAGCTGTCGGCCGTGCGCTGGGGTGTCGCGGGCAACATCGTGTGGGCGTGGGTGCTGACGATTCCCGCATCGGCGCTGATCGCGGCGGCCGGCTGGTGGATCGGGCACCGCGTATTCTGATGCGCTGAGCGCGCCGGTCGCGCGGCACGACGCCGCGTTTCGCCGCGTAGAAAACAACGATGCGCCGCATGCCGACAGGCTGCGGCGCATCGTCTTTTCAGCGCCGGCGTTTTCCGGCGCTCGGATGGTCGTTCGCGTTCGGGTGTGCGTCCCGCTTTTGCCGGGTGGGTCGGGACGACGCGTCGAGCAGCCCGCACCGCGTGCGTTCGCGCGGTTCATCCGGTTTGTCAGTAGCTGCCGTTCGCGAAGCGGGCGATCGGGTCGTCGTTCGTGCCGGTTGCGGCGGCGCGCGCCGCGCCGCTTGCTGTCGACGCGCGCAGGATTTGCACGTTGCCGGGCGCGGCGAGCTGCGCCTGGCGGGCTGCCGCGCGCGCGGTGGGCGGGGGCGGCTCGAATGCGTCCGCGGCGGCGTCGATCGGATCGGCCGGCGACGCGCCGGCAACGCTCGCCGTGCCGCCGACGGGCGGCGGAGCCGGCGGCGCCGCGCTGCCCGAATCGCCGGCGGACGCGAGCGCGGGCGAGCTCGCGCCGGCCGATTGTGCTTGCCGCCGCGCGGCGGACATCGCGGACGGCGGCGGCTCGTACGGGTCGGCGGTGGCGGTGGCGACAGGCGGCACATTCGGCACATTCGGCACATTCGGCACGGCGGGCGTCGTCGGCGCATTGGCCGCCGCGTAGGTCGCCGCGGGGCTCACGCGCGGCACGGGTTCCGGCTGCCGGCTCGCCTGATAGGTCGGCGCGTCGAACGGCGCCGGCTTCGCCTTCGGCGCCGCGACGCGCCGGATCCCGTCGAAGCGCTTCGCCCAATACGGATTCGTCAGATAGTCGAGCCGCACCGTGCCGCCCGTGGACGGCGCGTTCACGAAGCGCAGCTTGCCGACATAGATGCCGACATGCGAATGCGGCCGCCCCGACGTATTGAAGAAGATCAGATCGCCCGGCGCGATGCCATCGGGCTCGATCGATTCGCCGGCCGAGCTCATGTCGGCCGTCGTGCGGGGCAGGGTGACGCTCGCCGCGCGATCGACGACATAGCGCACGAGCCCGCTGCAATCGAAGCCGCTGTCCGGCGTGTTGCCGCCCCAGCGGTACGGCACGCCGACGAGGCTCATCGCCTGGATCGAGATTTCCTCGCGGCCGACGCTATGGTCGACGAAATTCGGGAAGCCGCGCGGCGGCGTATACGCGCGCGGCGTGGTGATCGCCATGCCCGACGACGAGCGCGCCGACTTCTGCGGCGCGCTCGAGCAGGCGGCGAGCAGCGAGATCACGAGAACAGACAGCGAAAGACGCAGCATGAGAGGCGGGCGAACGCGCTGCGCTCGCCAATCGTATGACAACGGTTAATCGCGATAGTAGTGCGTCCGGCGGGGCTTCCGCAAGAATTCTTGAGAAATGACTTGAAGTTTCGCGCGTAAATGTTGTGCAGGAAGGACGTTTTGCTCGTCGCTGATTCGACCCTGAAATGAAAAAGCGGCGCCTGACGAATCAGGCGCCGCTTCAGGCCGGAAGCCGCTCGACGCGGCCGCCGGCGCATCGTTACAGGATGTCGGACGCGTAGTCGGCAAGCCGCGAGCGCTCGCCGCGCGCGAGCGTCACGTGGCCGCTGTGCCCCCAGCCCTTGAAGCGGTCGACGACGTACGTGAGGCCCGAGCTGCCTTCCGTCAGGTACGGCGTGTCGATCTGCGCGATGTTGCCAAGGCAGATGATCTTCGTGCCCGGGCCCGCGCGCGTGACGAGCGTCTTCATCTGCTTCGGCGTGAGGTTCTGCGCCTCGTCGATGATCACGTACTTGTCGACGAACGTGCGGCCGCGCATGAAGTTCATGCTCTTGACCTTCAGGCGCGAGCGGATCAGCTCCTGCGTCGCCGCGCGGCCCCATTCGCCGGCCGCGTCGTCGGTCTTCTGCAGCACTTCGAGGTTATCGTCGAACGCGCCCATCCACGGCTGCATCTTCTCTTCCTCGGTGCCGGGCAGAAAGCCGATGTCCTCGCCGACGGGCACGGTCGCACGCGTGACGATGATCTCGTTGTAGCGCTTGTCGTCGAGCACCTGCGCCAGGCCCGCCGCGAGCGCGACGAGCGTCTTGCCGGTGCCGGCCTGACCGAGCAGCGTGACGAAGTCGATCTCGGGGTTCATCAGCAGGTTCAGCGCGAAGTTCTGCTCGCGGTTGCGCGCGGTGATGCCCCACACGTTGTTCTTGTGGTGGCTGTAGTCACGCAGCGTCTGCAACAGCGCCGTCTTGCCGTTCAGCTCGCGCACGATCGCATGGAACGCGGGCTCGCCGTTCTGCGGCTCGAGATAGATGAACTCGTTGACGAGCATCGACGCGACGAGCGGGCCCGTCACGCGGTAATACGTCGTGCCCGTCTTCGTGTCCTGCCAGCTCTCCATGCCCTTCGCATGCTTCGTCCAGAAGTCCTGCGGCAGTTCGCGCACGCCGGAGTAGAGCAGATCCTTGTCCTCGAGGACCTGGTCGTTGAAGTAATCCTCGGCGGGCAGGCCGAGCGCGTGCGCCTTGATCCGCATGTTGATGTCTTTCGACACCAGCACGACCTGCCGATCGGGCCGCTCGCGCTGCAGCGCGCGCACGACGCTCAGGATCTGGTTGTCGGCCTTGCCCTGCGGCAGGCCCTCGACGGGCTCGATGCTCGTGAGCGTCGTCTGAAAGTACAGGCGCCCGAGCGCCTCGCGGCTGCCGAGGCGCGCGAGCGGAATGCCGGCCGAGATCGGGCCCGCATCGGCGACGAGCGAGTCGAGCGTGCGGCTCACCTGACGCGCGTTGCGCGCGACTTCCGACATCCCCTTCTTGTGATCGTCGAGTTCCTCGAGCGTCATCATCGGCAGATAGACGTCGTGCTCCTCGAAGCGGAACAGGCTGCTCGGATCATGCATCAGCACGTTCGTGTCGAGCACGAAGAGCTTTTGCATCTCGATTTCGGCGCTCTTGCCGCCGCGCGTTTTCGCGGCCGCGCGCGGCGTGGCGGGCGCGGCCGCCACGGGCTTCACCGCATCAGTCTTCGACGAGCGCGCGACGGGGGCGGCGGGCGACGCGGGCGCGGCCGGCACCGGTTGCAGCAGCGCGGCCGTCTGCTTCGTCTTGCGCGCGCGCGGCGCGGCGGCGCTCGCTTCGGTGGGCGCGACCGCGCGCAGCGGCGAGGTGGTGTTCGCGGCAACGACCATCGGTTCGGCTACGCTCGCCGGGCTGTAATCGGCCGCGGCGGCGTGAGCGGGGCCCCCGGAGGCGGATTGCTTCGCGGCTTTCGCGGGCCGCGCTTTCGCCTTGTATTCGTCGGGCGGCAGAAGGCTGCCGAGCTTGCTGGGGGGAGTAGGCAAAGGCATGGTGTCCCTCGGGAGGAATCGTGTCGCAGGCATGCGCCGCCGTTCGCATCCTGCGACGCGTCGTGCGTGCAGTTTGCGCGCAGTGGCGCACATGGGGTTCGAATCGCCGGTTCGCCTAGATTTCGATCGTCTCCTTGACGCGTTGGACGGCCGGCGCGCAATGGCTGGCCCGGAAACCATAAAAAAAGCCGCTCCCCCGAACAGGGGCAAGCGGCTCGGCTTTAACCGTCGTGCTGCGCGTCAGACGCGTGGGCGCATCGTTGGGACCACCGGCGCAGCTACGAGAAAAATGGGTCGGACAGGCATTCATTGCGGCCCAATATAACGCGCCTCAAAGCGCTTGTACAGCGCTCAGCACGTCGTCGACGTGGCCCGGCACCTTCACGCCGCGCCATGCGTGGCGCAGCACGCCTTCGCCGTCGATCACGAACGTCGAGCGCTCGATTCCGCGCACTTCCTTGCCATACATTTTCTTCAGTTTCATGACACCGAACAGCGCGCAGAGCGTTTCATCGGGGTCCGAAATCAACGGGAACGGCAATTCGAGCTTCGCCTTGAAGTTCTCGTGCGAGCGCAGGCTGTCGCGCGACACGCCGGCGATTTCCGCGCCGGCCTTCTTGAACTTCGGATACAGATCGCGGAACTGCAGGCCCTCGGTCGTGCAGCCGGGCGTGTTGTCCTTCGGATAGAAATACAGCACGAGTTTCTTGCCCCTGACGCCCGACAGCGAAAACTCGCCGCTCGTGGCAGGCGCGGTGAAATCGGGAACTTGACGGTCGACTTCGACAGACACGTGTTTCTCCTGTTGTTATGAACGAGCGCGGACGGCGGGCCGCGCGTGGCGATGCGGGATGTGAGGCGAAAGCCGGCGACGGCGTTCGTTCAGTCGGGCTGGACGATCAGTTCGCCGGAGCGGCCGGGGATCTCGCCCCACGCGACAGGGTACGATGGCAGCGCGGCGCGGTCCAGCGTCGCGTAATAGTCGCCCATCGTCGCGAACGTGTGGCCTTGCGCGCGCCAGCCCGCGAGCAGTTGCTCGAACACGGGCGCGAGCTTCTGGCCTTCGAGCTCCGCGTGCAGCGTGAATACCTGATCGTGCGGATTGCGCTCGGTGTGCTCGAGCAGATGCGCGGCGACGTTGCGCGTGTCGATGCCGTCGATGCCGAGGATCTCGTCGAGCGTCGGCAACGTCGTCGGCATCTGTACGTGCGCGAGCGTCCTGCCCGCGACGACGGGCAGATACGGCGAATGGCCGCGGCCGTCCGACGCGTAGCGCATCCCCCACGCGTCGATCTGCTCGAATGCGGCGTCGTTCATCTGCCAGCCGGCCGCGCCGTGCGTGACGGGCGGCGCGCCGAAGATCTCGACGAAGCGCTCGCGGCTCTTGTTCATCTCGCGCACGGTCCAGTCGCGCGAACGCTGGCGGACGTTGTCCTGCCAGTACACGTGATCCCAGGTGTGGATCCCGCATTCGAAGCCGGCTTCGTGGATCGCGCGCATGTCGGCTCTCGCGCAGCGGCCGATGTCGGGGCCGGGCAGCAGCACGCCGTACAGCAACTGCCTGACGCCGTAATGTTCGACGACCGACGTGCGCGACACCTTCTTCAGGAACCCCGGCCGCAGCACGCGGCGCATCGCCCAGCCGGTGTGGTCCGGGCCGAGGCTGAAGAGGAAGGTCGCGCGCGCGGCGAAGCGATCGAAGATGCGCGCGAGGTTCGGCACGCCTTCGCGCGTGCCGCGCAGCGTGTCGACGTCGATCTTGAGGACGATGCGGGCCAAGTGGCGGCGCCCCTCTTCAGCCTTGCTGCTCGACGAGCGCGCGTGCGTCGGCGACATGGCCGCGGTACGCCTCGAAGATCTGGCGTAGCGCGTCGTCGAACGTGAACTGCGGCGCCCAGCCGAGCTCCTGCATCGTGTTCTCGATCTTCGGCACGCGGTTCTGCACGTCCTGGTAGCCGTTGCCGTAGTACGCGCCCGACGTCGTCTCGACGAGCTGCACGCGCTTGGCCGAATCGGCGTATTCGGGGAATTCCGCCGCGAGCTCGAGCATCTTGTTCGCGAGTTCGCGCACCGAGAAGTTATTGTCCGGATTTCCGATGTTGTAGATCTTGCCTGTCGCGACGCCGTTCGGATTCTCGATGATCTTCATCAGCGCGCTGATGCCGTCGTCGACGTACGTGAACGCGCGCTTCTGCGAGCCGCCGTCGACGAGGCTGATGTTCTCGCCGCGCACGATGTGGCCGAGGAACTGCGTGACGACGCGCGAGCTGCCTTCCTTCGGCGTGTAGATCGAGTCGAGGCCCGGGCCGATCCAGTTGAACGGGCGGAACAGCGTGAAATTCAGGCCCTCCATCCCGTAGCCCCAGATCACGCGGTCCATCAGTTGCTTCGAGCACGCGTAGATCCAGCGCGGCTTGTTGATCGGGCCGTAGGTGAGGGCGGACGCGTCCGGATCGAACTGCTCGTCCGCGCACATGCCGTACACCTCGGACGTCGACGGGAACACGAGGTGCTTGCCGTACTTGACGGCCGAACGCACGATCGGCAGGTTCGCCTCGAAGTCGAGCTCGAACACGCGCAGCGGCTGCTTGACGTAGGTGGCGGGCGTCGCGATCGCGACGAGCGGCAGGATCACGTCGCACTTCTTCACGTGATACTCGACCCACTCCTTGTTGATCGTGATGTCGCCCTCGAAGAAATGCATCCGCTCGTGCTTGACGAGGTCGCCCAGCCGATCGGTCTGCATGTCCATGCCGAACACTTCCCAATCGGTGGTTTCAAGAATGCGCTTGGACAGGTGATGGCCGATGAAGCCGTTCACACCCAGGATCAGGACTTTTTTAGCTTTCATGAATGACGGGAAGAATGAATGAACTGCGCGAATTCCGCCGGGGAAACGACGGCTTCGCCGCCGTCGCGCAGCCGGCGCAGTTCGAGAATGGAGACGGCGCGGCTGTCGCCGCAAACGCCGAACAGCATATTATCGCTTACGTGCAGGCCCGGCGGCAAATCGGCGGCCGCGCGCGCGGCCGCCGAGCCGGGCGCGGCGAGCCGCGCGCGCGCGATCACGAAGCGCGCGCCGTCGAGATCGGTGAACGCGCCCGGATACGGCGGCGCGACTGCGCGGATCAGGTTGTATACGGTCGCGGCCGGCTGCGACCAGTCGACGCGCCCGTCCTCGGGCTTGCGCCCGCCGTAGTAGCTGCCCTGCGACAGATCGTTCGGCAGGTGCGGCGCCTCGCCCGCGAGCAGCGCGGGCAGCACGCGCCAGAGCGTCTGCTCCGCGGCGACCGTGACCTTGTCGAATACCTGCGCGGCGGTGTCGTCGGGCAGGATCGGCACCGCGGTCTGGCCGACGATCGCGCCCGCGTCAGGCTTCGCGGCCATCTCGTGCAGCGTCGCGCCGGTTTCGGTCTCGCCGTTGAGCACCGCCCAGTTCGTCGGCACGCGGCCGCGGTACTTCGGCAGCAGCGACCCGTGCATGTTGTATGCGCCGCGCGCGGCGAGCGCGAGGAGGTCGGCGGGCAGCATGTGCCGGTAATAGAACGAGAAGATGAAATCGGGCTTCGCGCTCGCGACCGCCGCGCGCACGTCGGCGCCCGCCGGATCGGCGGGCGTGATGACCGCGATGCCGTGCTCGGCCGCGACCGCCGCGACGCTGCCGAACCAGATTTTCTCGGTCGGGCTGTCTTCGTGCGTGACGACGAGCGCGACGTCGACGCCGCGCGCGAGCAGCACCTGCAGGCAGCGCACGCCGACGTTGTGATACGCGAAGACGACGGCGCGCGGCTTCATCGCGCGGCCTCGCGGCGCTCGGCGGCGAGCGTGACGCCGGGCTTGCCGTCGCGCGCCTCGAGCACGGTGTGGATCAGGTAGCGCGGCCGCGCGCGGACCTGCTGATAGATGCGTCCGATGTACTCGCCGAGCAGGCCGAGCGCGAAGATGATCACGCCGAGCAGGAAGAACGTGATCGCGAAGAGGGTGAACACGCCTTGCACTTCCGCGCCGACGATGAAGCGCCGCACGACGAGCAGCACGAAGAGCGCGGCCGAGCCGAGCGAGAGGATCACGCCGATGAACGACAGCCATTGCAGCGGCACGACCGAGAAGCCCGTGACGAGATCGAAGTTCAGGCGAATCAGGCTGTACAGCGAGTATTTCGATTCGCCCGCGAAGCGCTCTTCGTGCGCGACCTCGATTTCGGTCGGGTTCTGCGCGAACGTGTACGCGAGCGCGGGGATGAACGTGTTCACCTCGCCGCAGCGGTTGATCGTGTCGATGATGTGGCGGCTGTAGGCGCGCAGCATGCAGCCCTGATCGGTCATCTTGATGCGCGTGATGCGCTCGCGCAGCCGGTTCATCGCGGCCGACGCCTTGCGGCGGAACAGGCTGTCCTGACGTTGCAGCCGGATCGAGCCGACGTAGTCGTAGCCTTCGCGCATCTTCGCGATCAGCTTGCCGATTTCCTCGGGCGGGTTCTGCAGGTCGGCGTCGAGCGTGATGACGATCTCGCCGCGCGACTGCTCGAAGCCCGCGAGGATCGCCATGTGCTGGCCGTAGTTGCCGTTCAGGAGCACGACGCGCGTCGTGTCCGGACGCACGCGGAACTGGTCGGCGAGGAGGGCGGCCGAGCGGTCGCGGCTGCCGTCGTTGACGAGGATCACTTCGTACGGCGTGCCGAGCGCGTCGAGCGCCGGGTAGAGCCGCGCGAAGAGCGCAGCGAGCCCCGCTTCCTCGTTGTACACGGGGATGACGATCGAAACTTCAGGATTCGTCGCGCGTGTTTCAGGGTGAGTCATGTCCGCTTATTTTCCGTATTGTTCGCAAATCTGGTTGACGGCGTCGACGACCCGTTGCACGTCCGCATCGCTCATCTGCGTGAAGAGCGGCAGCGTGACGGTCGACGCGCCGAAGCGCTCGGCGTGGGGGAACATGCCCTCCGTGAAGCCGCGCGCGCGGTACAGCGTGAAAAGATGAATGGCCGGGTAATGGACGCCCGAGCCGATGCCGCGCTGCTTTAACTGCTCCATGAACTCGCCGCGCGAGATCGACAGTTTCTCGAGCGGCAGCGTGATCTGGAACATGTGCCAGTTGCCGTGCTCGAAGTCCGCGACAGGCAGCCCGACGCCGAGCGCGAGCGCGGGCCCGCTCGCGAACGCGTCGAAGTAGCGGCGGGCGAGCCCGCGGCGCGTCGCGTTGAAGCGCTCGAGATGCGCGAGCTGGCCCCAGCCGACGCGCGCGGCGACGTCGGTCAGATTGTACTTGCCGCCGAGCACGTCGCAGTCCATCCCGTCGAGGCCCGTGCGCGTGATCCCCTGCAGGCGGTACTTCTGCGCGAGCGTCGCCTCGGCTTCGTCGTTGAGCACGAGCGCGCCGCCTTCGATCGACGTGATGTTCTTGTTCGGATGGAAGCTGAACGACACGATGTCGCCGATCGCGCCGATGCGCTGGCCGCGCCACGTCGAGCCGAGCGCCTGCGCGGCGTCCTCGATCACGCGCAGCTCGTGCGCGCGCGCGATCGCGTAGAGGCGGTCCATGTCGACGGGCAGGCCCGCCAGGTACACAGGGATGATCGCCTTCGTGCGCGGCGTGATCGCCTTTTCGACGAGGTCGAGATCGAGGTTGCGCGTGGCGGGATCGATGTCGACGAACACGGGCGTCGCGCCCGTTTCGAGGATCACGTTGCTCGTCGCGACCCATGACGCGGGCGTCGTGATCACTTCGTCGCCGGGGCCTGCGCCCGCGATCCGCAGGCCGATCTCGAGCGTCGCCGTGCCCGAGTTGAACACGCGCACGGGGCGCCCGCCGCAGTATTCGGACAGCGCGGCCTCGAAGCGCTGGCACTGCGGGCCGGTCGTGATCCAGCCGGAGCGCAGCACGTCGGCCACGCCCTGAATGGTTTCCTCGTCGATCTCGGGTTTGACGAACGGCAGGAAAGGAACGGAAGTCTGGCTCATGTAAGCTTCGCTCGTTGTCGTGTGAAAGGAATCGGGCGCCGCCCGACACGCGCATTTGACACTGTCCGCCGGAACGGGTGCGTCACTTTTTGTCGGCGCGGCCGGTGCGCGTCGAGCGCGCGGGCCGGGTGCGGGCGCGTCAACTGCGCGCGAGCACGAACACGCCGATCAGGATGATGCCGATGCCCACGAGGCGCTGCACCGACAGCACCTCGCCGAACAGGTACCACGCGGCGAACGCATTGACGACGTAGCCGAGCGAGAGCATCGGATACGCGACCGACACGTCGACCCGGGACAGCCCGACGATCCACACGACCACCGAGAGCACGTAGCAGCCGAGGCCGCCGATGATCGGCAATTGGGTCGCGATCTTGAAGCCGATGGGCACAATGTTCGCACGGGTGAATTCGAAGTGTCCAACGGCGCGCACGCCGGCTTTCAGCAGCAGTTGCGCGCAGGCGTTCAGCATCACGCCCGTGACGATGCAGAAGAGAGAGACGGGATTCATCGATTCGGGTCCCTCGCGGCTCAGGATTGCGGCTTCTCGACGACGACGCGCCGGTTGTCGCGCGCGACGACGCGCATCGGCAGGCCCGCTTCCGACAACTGCCTGTAGCGGTCGGGCGACATCAGCGCGAGCGCGTGGCGATCGGCGCGCCAGCGTTGTTCCCATTCGGCGACGGTCGGAACCCACTTGTCGGGCTCGACCGAGATGCCGAACGCGAGTTCGTCCTTGCGCTCGACCATGATCATCGTGTGGCCGACGTAGAACGGCAGCGTGTGGTCGAGCGTGTCGACCGAATAGAACGGCGTGTCGGGCGGCAGCTTCGCGAGCTCCGCGCGGATCGCGGGCGCGAGGAGCGCGCCCGAGCTGTAGCGGCCGAACGCGTCGTGCCCGGTGCCGCCGATCGTGCCGAGGAGGAGCCACCCGGCGCCGAACGCGACGGCCGCCGCGGCGATGCCCGCGCGGCCCCGGCGATTGAGCCACACGGCGACGAGCGTGAGCGCGAACGCGGCGGCGAGCGCCGCGTACACCCACTTCTGGAACGCCAGGTATTGCGCATTCGGCGTGCGCGCGTCGCCCAGGCGCGCGAGGAAGAGCGCGCCGAACGCGGCGGCGACGAGGAACACCAGGTAGCCGAACAGATGGCGGCGGAACCGCTCGCGCGGCACGAGCGGCAGATACGCGCCGATCATCAGCGCGAGCGCGGGCGCGACGGGCAGCACGTACGAGATCAGCTTCGAGTGCGACGCGCTGAAGAACAGGAAGATGAACGCGCTCCATGTAGCCAGCACGAGCATCGGCGCGAAGCCGTTCGGCTGGCGCGGGATGCGCAGCGCGTGGCGCACGCTCTGCACGCTCACGGACAGCCACGGCAGGAAGCCGACGATGAGCACCGGCACGAAGTAGTAGAACGCGCCGGGGCGGTTCTGCTCGGGCGTCAGGTAGCGCCGGAACTGCTGGACGATGAAGAAGAAGTTGAAGAATTCGGGGTTGCGCGACTGCACGAGCACGAACCACGGCGTCGCGATCGCGAAGAAGACGACGAGGCCGCTCGCGAGGTGGAGGCGCTTCCACAGCGCCCAGTCGCGCGACGCGAGCGTGTAGAGGACGAGCACGGCGCCCGGCAGGATCAGGCCGACGAGGCCCTTCGACAGCACGGCGAGCGCCATCGACGCCCAGCAGAGCCACATCCAGCCGCGCTCGGCGCGCTTGCCGATGCCGGGCCGCTGTGCGAGGAGGAGGGCGCAGAGCGTGATCGTCATCCACAGCGACAGTCCCATGTCGAGCGCGTTGAAGTGGCCCATCAGGTTCCAGTACGGCGAGCTCGCGAGTACGAGCGCCGCGAAGAAGCCCGCGCGCGGGTTGAACACGCGCGCGCCGGTGTAGCCAGCGAAGAGGACGCCCGCGAAGCTCGCGAGCGCCGTGTACAGGCGTGCCTGCCATTCGCCGACGCCGAACCACGCGAACGTGAGCGCGTTGAGCCAGGTCTGCAGCGGCGGCTTCTCGAAATACTTGTAGCCGTTGTAGCGCGGCGTGATCCAGTCGCCCGTGGCGAACATCTCGCGGGCCATTTCGGCGTAGCGGCCTTCGTCGCTCGGGATCAGATGGCGCAGGCCGAGCGGCGCGAACCAGATCACGGCGAGCGCCGCGACGAGAAAGAGGAGCGTGGCGCGGCTCAGCGTCATGGGCGCGGCGCGATCGAGCGGTAGCCTGGTCGGCGTATCGTTCATAGGGTTCGTATCGAGTTTGTCAGATTCGGTCGGGCGGGTTGCGGCTGTCGTCCGCGGCAAGTGGGACGCGGTGCGAAACAGGGGGCAAACACGGGCACAAGCACAGACGCAAGCGCCGCCGGGGGTTTTAGCGCGGTGCGGCTTAACGCTCGCTTAACGTTCGATCAGCAGCGCCGCGGCGACCTTCCGGCCTTCGGCCATCAGGATGTTGTACGTGCGGCAGGCGGCCTGGAAATCCATCGTCTCGACGCCGATCCGCTGCGCAGTGAGCTGCGCGGTCAGGCGCGGGTGCGGAAAACGCAGTCTCGCGCCGCTGCCGAAGATCACGACCTCGGGCTGCGGCTCGAGCAGCATCGCGAAGAGCTCGGGCGTGAGCGCGTCGAACGACGCGACGGGCCATTCGGCGACGGGCGCGCCCGGCAGCACGATCACGCTCGTCTCGTGGCGCTGCAGATTGATGTCGACATAATCGGGGCCGTAGCCGGTGACGGTATTGAGCGCGTTGCTCGGGTCCTGATGTAATTTCAAATCGGTCTTCCGCGGTGTCGAAAAGGGCCGGAACAGCGGCCGCGCCGCCCGGCGATCCGGCCCCGAACGGGGCGGGCCGCCTGCCGCGATGCGCACGGCCGTCGTGGCGGACACTGCCGCGCGAAGGCCGCGGCCGGGTTGGTGCATTGCGAAAGTCGGCCAAAATCCGCTAAATTATAACTTTTTAGCCGCTCCCGGGCGGCGTTTCTGTCGCGCGCCGCCACAAGCCGCGCCCGTCAGCCGCATGAAGCCATTCCTAGACAGCGCGCTACCGGCCGCTCTCCAGTTTTGATCCCCGCCCCCAGGCCCGCAGGCATTACCCAGGAACGTGTCCGCCGTGAAACCGATTCAGAAGTCGAACAAGCTGCTCAATGTCTGCTACGACATCCGCGGCCCCGTGCTCGAGCACGCGAAGCGCCTCGAGGACGAGGGGCACCGCATCATCAAGCTGAACATCGGCAATCTGGCCCCGTTTGGATTCGACGCGCCGGACGAGATCATCCAGGACATGATCCGCAACCTGCCGATGTCGTCCGGCTATTCGGATTCGAAAGGCGTGTTCGCCGCGCGCAAGGCGATCATGCACTACACGCAGCAAAAGGGCGTGCAGGGCGTCGAGCTCGACGACATCTACGTCGGCAACGGCGCATCCGAACTCATCGTGATGGCGACGCAGGCGCTCCTGAACGACGGCGACGAGGTGCTGCTGCCCGCGCCCGATTACCCGCTCTGGACGGCGGCCGTGAGCCTGTCGGGCGGCACGCCCGTGCACTACGTCTGCGACGAGTCGAACCGCTGGATGCCCGATCCCGACGACATTCGCCGCAAGATCACGCCGAACACGAAGGCGCTCGTCGTGATCAACCCGAACAACCCGACGGGCGCGCTCTATTCGGACGAATTGCTCGTCGAGCTGATCGCGATCGCGCGCGAGCACGGGCTCGTCATCTTCGCCGACGAGGTCTACGACAAGATCGTCTACGACGGCAAGTCGCACACGGCGCTCGCGTCGCTCGCGGAGGACGTGATCACCGTCACGTTCAACAGCCTGTCGAAGAGCTACCGGTCGTGCGGCTATCGCGCGGGCTGGATGTCGGTCGCGGGGCTAACGGCCGGGAACCGCCGCCGCGCGCACGATTACCTGGAGGGGCTCGGCATCCTGTCGTCGATGCGCCTCTGCGCGAACGTGCCCGGCCAGTACGCGATCCAGACCGCGCTCGGCGGCTATCAGAGCATCAACGAGCTGATCATGCCGAGCGGGCGCCTGTACAAGCAGCGCGAGCTCGCGTACGACATGCTGACGTCGATTCCCGGCGTGTCGTGCGTGAAGCCGGAAGCGGCGCTCTACATGTTCCCGCGCCTCGACCCGAAGCTCTATCCGATCGACAACGACCAGCAGTTCATCCTCGAGCTGCTGCTCCGGGAGCGCGTGCTGCTCGTGCAGGGCACGGGCTTCAACTGGCCGACGCCGGATCACTTCCGTGTCGTGTTCCTGCCGAACGTCGACGACCTGACCGATTCGATCGAGCGGATCGCGCGCTTCCTCGATGGCTACCGGAAGCGCAACGCGGTCTGACCGGGCGCGTCCCATCTTTTTCATTCAAAATAGACCACACGCAGCATGGAACCGATCAAAGTAGGCCTGTTGGGCTTCGGCACGGTGGGCGGCGGCACCTTCAAGGTGCTGCGCCGCAACCAGGAAGAAATCAAGCGGCGCGCCGGGCGCGGCATCGAGATCGCGCGCGTCGCGGTACGCAATCCCGCGAAGGCGCTCGCCGCGCTCGACGGCGACGCGGGCGGCGTGTCGATCGGCGACGATTTCAACGCGGTCGTCGACGATCCGTCGATCGCGATCGTCGCGGAGATGATCGGCGGCACCGGCATCGCGCGCGAGCTCGTGCTGCGCGCGATCGCCAACGGCAAGCACGTCGTGACCGCGAACAAGGCGCTGCTCGCCGTGCACGGCACCGAGATCTTCGAGGCGGCGCGCGAGAAGGGCGTGATGGTGGCGTTCGAGGCGGCCGTCGCGGGCGGCATTCCGATCATCAAGGCGCTGCGCGAGGGGCTGACCGCGAACCGGATCCAGTACATCGCGGGCATCATCAACGGCACGACGAACTACATCCTGTCGGAGATGCGCGACCGCGGCCTCGATTTCGCGACGGCGCTCAAGGCCGCGCAGGAGCTCGGCTACGCGGAAGCCGATCCGACCTTCGACATCGAGGGCGTCGACGCCGCGCACAAGGCGACGATCATGAGCGCGATCGCATTCGGCGTGCCGGTGCAGTTCGAGCGCGCGTACGTCGAAGGGATCAGCAAGCTCGCCGCGACCGACATCCGCTACGCGGAAGAGCTCGGCTACCGGATCAAGCTGCTCGGCATCACGCGCCGCACCGAGCGCGGCATCGAGCTGCGCGTGCACCCGACGCTGATTCCCGCGAAGCGCCTGCTCGCGAACGTCGAGGGCGCGATGAACGCGGTCGTCGTGCATGGCGACGCGGTCGGCACGACGCTGTACTACGGCAAGGGCGCGGGCGCGGAGCCGACGGCGTCGGCCGTCGTCGCCGATCTCGTCGACGTCACGCGCCTGCACACGGCGGACCCCGAGCACCGCGTGCCGCACCTCGCGTTCCAGCCGGACAGCCTGTCGAACACGCCGATCCTGCCGATCGAAGAGGTGACGAGCGGCTATTACCTGCGCCTGCGCGTCGCCGACCAGACGGGCGTGCTCGCCGACATCACGCGCATTCTCGCCGAATCGGGCATCTCGATCGACGCGCTGCTGCAGAAGGAGTCGGAGCAGGTCGACGACGCGAACGGCGAGACCGACATCATCCTGATCACGCACGAGACGATCGAGAAGAACGTCAACGCGGCGATCGCGCGCATCGAATCGCTCGCGACGGTCGTGTCGAAGGTCACGAAGCTGCGCATGGAAGCGCTCAACTGAGGACGACATGAATTACATCTCCACGCGTGGCGCCGGCATCGGCGAGCGCCACACGTTCTCCGACATCCTGCTCGGCGGCCTCGCGAAGGACGGCGGGCTCTATCTGCCGAGCGAGTATCCGCGGGTGAGCGCGGACGAGCTCGCGCGCTGGCGCGCGCTGCCGTACGCGGATCTCGCGTTCGAGATCCTGTCGAAGTTCTGCGACGACATTCCCGCCGACGACCTGCGCGCGATCACGCGCCGCACGTACACGGCGGATGTCTACCGCCACACGCGCCACGGCGGGAACGCGGCCGACATCACGCCGCTCACGACGCTCGGCGTCGAGCACGGCGCGCCCGTCGCGCTGCTCGAGCTGTCGAACGGCCCGACGCTCGCGTTCAAGGACATGGCGATGCAGTTGCTCGGCAACCTGTTCGAGTACACGCTCGCGAGGCACGGCGAAACGCTGAACATCCTCGGCGCGACGTCGGGCGACACGGGCAGCGCGGCCGAGTACGCGATGCGCGGCAAAGCGGGCGTGCGCGTGTTCATGCTGTCGCCGCACCAGAAGATGAGCGCGTTCCAGACCGCGCAGATGTACAGCCTGCAGGACCCGAACATCTTCAACCTCGCGGTGCAGGGCGTGTTCGACGACTGCCAGGACATCGTGAAGGCCGTGTCGAACGATCACGCGTTCAAGGCGCAGCAGAAGATCGGCACGGTCAATTCGATCAACTGGGCGCGCGTCGTCGCGCAGGTCGTCTACTACTTCAAGGGCTACTTCGCGGCGACGCAGTCCAACGACGAGCGCGTGTCGTTCACGGTGCCGTCGGGTAACTTCGGCAACGTCTGCGCGGGCCACATCGCGCGCATGATGGGGCTGCCGATCGCGAAGCTCGTCGTCGCGACGAACGAGAACGACGTGCTCGACGAGTTCTTCCGCACGGGCGCGTACCGCGTGCGCAGCGCCGAGGACACGTATCACACGAGCAGCCCGAGCATGGACATCTCGAAGGCGTCGAACTTCGAGCGCTTCGTGTTCGACCTGCTCGGCCGCGATCCGGCGCGCGTCGTCCAGTTGTTTCGCGACGTCGAGCAAAAGGGCGGCTTCGATCTTGCGGCGAGCGGCGATTTCGCGCGCGTCGCCGAGTTCGGCTTCGTGTCGGGCCGCAGCACGCACGCGGACCGGCTCGCGACGATCCGCGACGCGTTCGGGCGCTACGGCACGACGATCGACACGCACACGGCCGATGGTCTGAAGGTCGCGCGCGAGCATCTGCAGCCGGGCGTGCCGATGGTCGTGCTCGAGACCGCGCAGCCGATCAAGTTCGGCGAGACGATCCGCGAGGCGCTCGGGCGGGAGCCGTCGCGGCCCGCCGCGTTCGACGGGCTCGAGGCGCTGCCGCAGCGCTTCGAGGTCGTCGGCGCGAACGCTCAGCAGGTGAAGGACTTCATCGCCGCGCATACGGGCGCGTGACGCGCCGGCGAATGCGGCGGGCGGCGCGTGCGATGCCGTTGTCGGTCGCCGCGTTGCGCGAAGTCACCGGGGTGCGACGCCGTGACGCGCGCTGCTGCGCCGCATGGTCATCGTGCGGTGCGATATCGGCCGATCGGCGGGACCAGCGGCAAAGGCCGCAACGTGCAATCGTCAGACCCATTCCGTGCCGACTCGCGCTGCCGTATCGGCGAGCGGGGCGGCCGGACCGAACAGCTCGATCGGCACACGCTGATCGGGCTGTTTTTCTTTTCAGGCGATCGATTGCGCATGCGCGATCCGCCGCGCGCGGTCATCGCTGCGATCGGTCGCCCACATCCGCGCGGAGGCGTCGCTACAATGTCGCCATCCGGTCAACATATCAATCGACGATGTCCCACCCCAATCCCCAGACGCCGCGCGCGCCGATGCTGTCGACGGCCGATGCGCTGGCGGCGCTCCTCGCGGCGGCGCGCCCGCTCGCCGAAACCGGAGCCGAAACCGAAACCGTGCCGACGCTCGATGCGCTCAACCGCGTGCTCGCGGCCGACGTGGTGTCGCCGCTCGACGTGCCGCCGATGAACACGAGCGCGATGGACGGCTACGCGGTGCGGATCGCGGACCTGACGCGCGGCGAGCGGCGCCTGCCGGTGTCGCAGCGGATTCCCGCGGGTCATCCGGCCGGGCCGCTCGCGCCGGGCACGGCCGCGCGCATCTTCACGGGCGCGTCCGTGCCGGCCGGCGCGGACGCAGTCGTGATGCAGGAGCAGACGGAGGAGGCGGGCGACGAGATCGACATCCTGCATACGCCGACGGCGGGCGAATGGATCACCGCGCAGGGCGCGGACATCCGCCGCGGCTCGGTGATCCTGCCCGCCGGCACGCGGATGACGCCGCAGGCGATGGGGCTTGCCGCGTCGGTCGGCTGCGCGTCGCTCGCGGTCACGCGGCGCGTGAAGGTCGCGGTGTTCTTCACGGGCGACGAGCTGACGATGCCGGGCGAGCCGCTCAAGCCCGGCGCGATCTACAACTCGAACCGCTTCACGCTGCGCGGGCTGCTCGAGCGGCTCGGCTGCGACGTGACCGACTACGGCATCGTGCCGGATCGGCGCGACGCGACGCGCATGGCGCTGCGCGAGGCGGCGCGCGAGCACGACGTGATCGTGACGAGCGGCGGCGTATCGGTGGGCGACGAGGATCACGTGAAGCCCGCGGTCGAGGCGGAAGGCCGGCTCGCGCTGTGGCAGATCGCGATGAAGCCGGGCAAGCCGCTCGCGTTCGGCGCGATCCGGCGGGACGGCGCGGCGGGAAGGGCGGCCGCGGGCGAAGCGTATTTCGTCGGCCTGCCGGGCAACCCGGTGTCGAGCTTCGTCACGTTCCTGCTGTTCGTGCGGCCGTTCCTGCTGCGGATCGCGGGCGTGACGCAGGTCGCGCCGCGCGCGGTGTCTCTGCGCGCGGACTTCACGCAGAACAAGGCCGACCGCCGCAATGAATTCCTGCGCGCGCGCGTGAACGCAGCGGGCGGGCTCGACCTGTTTCCGAACCAGAGCTCGGCCGTGCTGACATCGACGGTATGGGGCGACGGCCTGATCGATAATCCGCCCAACCACGCGATCAGCGCGGGCGAGACGGTGCGTTTCATTCCTTTTTCCGAATTGCTCGGCTGAAGCCGGGCGGTGTAGTGACGATGAAGATCGAACTGAAGTTTTTCGCGAGCGTGCGCGAAGCGCTCGGCGTCGCGAGCGAGACAGTGACGGTGCCGGACGGCGTCGCGACGGTGGGCGACGTGCGCGCGTGGCTGCGCACGCGCGGCGGCGCATGGGCGGACACGCTCGCCGAGGGGCGCGCGCTGCGGATGGCGTGCAACCACACGATGACGGATGCCGGCACGCGGATCACCGACGGCTGCGAGGTGGCGTTCTTCCCGCCCGTGACGGGCGGCTGAGGAGGCGGCGATGGCGACGGTACGGGTGCAGGCCGACGATTTCGACGTGAGCGCCGAGATCGCGGCGCTACGTGCGCGCAATCCAAAGGTGGGCGCGGTCGCATGCTTCGTCGGCACGGTGCGCGATCTGAACGAAGGCGAGCAGGTCGACACGCTCGAGCTCGAACACTATCCGGGGATGACCGAGAAGGCGCTCGCCGCGATCGCGGACGATGCGATCGCGCGCTGGCCGGGCATCGACGTCGCGATCGTCCACCGGGTCGGCAAGCTCCGTCCGCTCGATCAGATCGTGTTCGTCGCGACCGTGTCCGCGCATCGCGGCGACGCGTTCCAGTCGTGCGAGTTCGTGATGGATTACCTGAAGACGCAGGCGCCGTTCTGGAAGAAGGAGAAGACGCCTGCGGGCGAGCGCTGGGTCGACGCGCGCAGCGCCGACGACGCGGCGCTCGCGCGTTGGGGCGTCGAATCGGGGAACGCGGGGAGCGAGAAGCGCGGATAGTGAGGTTTCCTGCGTTCAGGACCGTTCGGCAAATGATCGTTCGCCAATTTTCGTGTCGCCGACGCCTGCGGGAGAGCGCCGTTTGAAACAGGGCGTTCGTGAGTACGTTGATTTCGACGCTGAAGCGCCGGTCGCCCGGCGCGGTCACGCGCTTACGTATCGTCGTGCGCCGTCCGGCCGACGATCTTCGCCGGAAACGGCTCGCCGCGCGGCTGGCGCGCGTGCGCGTCGTCGTCTGCCGGCCGTTTCGGCGCGATCAGATCGAGAATCGCCTGCTGCTCGGCCGGAATCCGGTAATCCCAGCCGAAGCGGCTCAGTTGCAGGCTCTGCGCGATCCGCAGCGCGGGCTCCATGAAGCGCACGGCCGCCGCGGGCTCGTAGCGCGCCTCGACGGTCTTCAGGAACAGCGCGAGCCAGCGGCTGAAGTGGACAGGTTCGAGGCCGTCGAGCGGCTGGTGCGCGGCCTGCACGTTGCCGCGGTAGCGTTTCGTGCCGAGCACGAGGCTCGACCAGAATTCGCCCATTTTCGGCAGGTGCTGGTCCCAGCGGCCGGCGAGCTTGCTTTCGAACACAGGGCCGAGGAGCGCATCGTCGCGCACGCGATCGTAGAATGCGTCGACGAGCGCGCGGATGTTCTCCGGCGTCGGTTCGGCGTCGCGCGCCGGCGCTGCGGCGGCGGATGAGGCGGAAAAAGCTTGGGTCATCTAAAAAGGGCCGGGTAATACGGCAGCACGTGGGTGCGTTTTTGTCGCACAATATTAAACGGCCACTCTCTCAATAAAAGTGCTGACGGCATGCATCTTATGACGCGGCCGTCCGATCGGCAATGGCAGACGCGCGATGTTTGCGTGAGCGCCGGTCGCACTGACACAACATCTACTTCGTAATGAGACTAACCGACTACACCGACTACTCTTTGCGCGTCATGTTGTTCCTCGCAGTCCGAGGCGAGGGCCTGTCGACGATCCAGGAGATTTCGGATGCCTACGGCATCTCGAAGAACCATTTGATGAAAGTGGTGCAGCAGCTCGGCGAGCTTGGTTGGATCGAGACGGTGCGCGGCCGCAACGGCGGCTTGCGCTTGAACGCCCAGTCCGCGACGCTGACCGTCGGCGAAGTCGTGCGCAAGACCGAAAACGATTTCGCGCTCGTCGGCTGCTTCGCGGGCGAAGCCGAATCGCACCGCAACTGCGTGATCCAGTCCGTGTGCCGGCTCAAGGGCGTGTTCGTGGCGGCTCGCGAAGCGTTCTTCGCGGAGCTCGACAAGCATACGATCGGCGAGCTCGCGCAGCCGGCGTCGCAACTCGCGACGCTGCTCGGCCTCACGCCGGTGCGGATCGTGTCCGCGGCCGACGTCCGCGCGGCCGCGACCATCGTCGGCTGAAGACGCGCCGCCCGCGCTGCGTGGGCGGTTTTCCCAGTGGTCTCCTCACGTGCGCCGGCCGCGCCGCTCGCCGCGCTTCGTTCCCATCGCCGCCACGCGCTTCGCGTGACGCGTCCCTTTGCTGTGCCTCAATAAAAAACCGGCTTGAAAGGCGGATAACCATCCTCATTTGGTTGCTATTCGCAAATTGGAGGTCTCATTCATGAGAATCGACAAGCTCACCACCAAATTCCAGGAGGCGCTCTCGGACGCGCAGAGTCTTGCCGCCGGGCGCGACAACCAATACATCGAACCCGTTCACGTGCTGGCCGCGCTCGTCGCGCAGCAGGACGGTTCCTCGCGCTCGCTGCTGTCGCGCGCGGGCGTGCACATCCAGGCGCTGCAAGGCGCGCTCAACGAAGCGATCTCGCGCCTGCCGCAGGTGACGGGCACGGGCGGCGACATCCAGGTCGGCCGCGAGCTCGCGGGCCTGCTGAACCAGGCCGACAGGGAAGCGCAGAAGCTCAACGACACGTTCATCGCGAGCGAGATGTTCCTGCTCGCCGTGGCCGACGACAAGGGCGACGCGGGCCGTCTCGCGCGCCAGCACGGGCTCACCCGCCGCGCGCTCGAATCCGCGATCGCCGCCGTGCGAGGCGGCTCGCAGGTGCACAGCCAGGACGCCGAAAGCCAGCGCGAGGCGCTGAAGAAATACACGATCGACCTGACCGAGCGCGCGCGCGCGGGCAAGCTCGATCCGGTGATCGGCCGCGACGACGAGATCCGCCGCTCGATCCAGATCCTGCAGCGCCGCACGAAGAACAACCCGGTGCTGATCGGCGAGCCGGGCGTCGGCAAGACCGCGATCGTCGAAGGGCTCGCGCAGCGGATCGTCAACGGCGAAGTGCCCGAGACGCTGAAGAACAAGCGCGTGCTGTCGCTCGACATGGCGGCGCTGCTTGCCGGCGCGAAATATCGCGGCGAGTTCGAGGAGCGCCTGAAGGCGGTGCTCAACGACATCGCGAAGGACGAAGGCCGCACGATCGTCTTCATCGACGAGATCCACACGATGGTGGGCGCGGGCAAGGCCGAAGGCGCGATGGATGCGGGCAACATGCTCAAGCCGGCGCTCTCGCGCGGCGAGCTGCACTGCATCGGCGCGACCACGCTCGACGAATACCGCAAGTACATCGAGAAGGACGCCGCGCTCGAGCGCCGCTTCCAGAAGGTGCTGGTCGACGAGCCGAGCGTCGAGGCGACGATCGCGATCCTGCGCGGGCTGCAGGAGAAGTACGAGCTGCACCACGGCGTCGAGATCACCGATCCGGCGATCGTCGCCGCGGCGGAACTGTCGCACCGCTACATCACCGACCGCTTCCTGCCCGACAAGGCGATCGACCTGATCGACGAGGCCGCGTCCAGGATCAAGATGGAAATCGATTCGAAGCCCGAAGAAATGGACCGGCTCGATCGCCGTCTGATCCAGTTGAAGATCGAGCGCGAAGCGGTGAAGAAGGAGCAGGACGAGGCGTCGCAAAAGCGTCTTGCGCTGATCGAGGAGGAAATCGAGCGGCTCGGGCGCGAGTACGCGGATCTCGAAGAGATCTGGACGGCCGAGAAGGCGGCCGTGCAGGGCAGCGCGCAACTGAAGGAAGAGATCGACAAGGTGCGCGCCGATATCGCGCGGCTGCAGCGCGAAGGCAAGCTCGAGAAGGTCGCCGAGCTGCAGTACGGCAAGCTGCCGCAGCTCGAGGCGCGCCTGAAGCAGGTCGCGCAGGCGGAGGAAAGCGAGCAGCACAATCCGACGCGGCCGCGCCTGTTGCGCACGCAGGTCGGCGCGGAGGAAATCGCCGAGGTCGTGTCGCGTGCAACGGGTATTCCGGTGTCGCGGATGATGCAGGGCGAGCGCGAGAAGCTGCTGCACATCGAAGAGAAGCTGCATGAGCGCGTGGTCGGCCAGAACGAGGCGATCGACGCGGTCGCCGACGCGATCCGCCGCTCGCGCGCGGGCCTCGCCGATCCGAACCGTCCGTACGGCTCGTTCCTGTTCCTCGGCCCGACGGGCGTCGGCAAGACCGAATTGTGCAAGGCGCTCGCCGGTTTCCTGTTCGATTCGGAAGAGCACCTGATCCGCATCGACATGAGCGAGTTCATGGAGAAGCACAGCGTCGCGCGGCTGATCGGCGCGCCGCCCGGCTACGTCGGCTACGAGGAGGGCGGCTATCTGACCGAAGCCGTGCGCCGCAAGCCGTACAGCGTGATCCTGCTCGACGAGATCGAGAAGGCGCACCCGGACGTGTTCAACGTGCTGCTGCAGGTGCTCGACGACGGCCGGATGACGGACGGGCAGGGGCGCACAGTCGACTTCAAGAACACGGTGATCGTGATGACGTCGAACCTCGGCTCGCAACTGATCCAGTCGATGTCGGGCGCGTCGCAGGAAGAGATCAAGGACGCGGTGTGGGTCGAGGTCAAGCAGCACTTCCGCCCCGAGTTCCTGAACCGGATCGACGACGTCGTCGTGTTCCACTCGCTCGACCGCAGCAACATCCAGGCGATCGCGAGAATCCAGCTCGCGCGCCTGCATGACCGGCTCGCGAAGCTCGACATGGCGCTCGACGTGTCGGAGGCCGCGCTCGAGCAGATCAGCAAGGTCGGCTACGATCCGCTGTTCGGCGCGCGGCCGCTCAAGCGCGCGATCCAGCAGGAGATCGAGAACCCGGTCGCGAAGCTCATCCTCGCGGGCCGCTTCGGTCCGAAGGACGTGATTCCGGTCGATGTGCAGGACGGCAGGTTCATGTTCGAGCGCGTCGTGCATTGACCGCCGCGGCTCGGCTGGGCGGTTCGCCGCCCGGTCTCACGGCCGGCTCCGGCCCGTGAAAGCAAAACACCCCGCTCGCGAGCGGGGTGTTTTTTTATCGGGTGCGCCCGGCAGGGCGCACTCACTGGGAGGTGAAAGTCCTCTACTCGCCCGGCAAGGGGAAGAGTTAGCCGAAGGCAAGGGTTTCCCGGGTGACTGGGAGTCTGAAGGAAGCTGGGAGGCAAAGCGCTGGCCTGACGAACAGGAAGCGGATATGAGGCGTAGCGACTGGGTAAGGTGTCCCAATTCACCGAAGCCCGAAACTTGCACCGACGTTGTTACGTAGATCCGACAGGCATAAGCGTGAAGGTGAGTGCGCAATACCCGGGGAGATCTGTTTCTGTGCTGGCGCGGTAAGGCCAGCTACCGAGGTCGAGAGGCGGCGGGACGCGGAAGCAGAAGTCAGCAGAAGGCATAGTAGGTCAAGGCGAAGGCGGAGAGCCGAAGAGGACCGGGACCGAAGGCCGGAACAGTGAATGCCGAGAGTAGGACGGATGATCTCGAAGCCTGTTATGGATGCAGAAGCGCTGGAGACAGTGGCCGAGCACGCGAGGGGTGGCCGGAAGCCACCGGGCTGCGTGCGGGGTGCGGAGACGGGCACGGCGACATCTGGGCAAACGAAATCGGAGGGCGACGCGCTGATGGAGCGCGTCGTGGAACGCGGCAACATGAGGCGAGCATACCGCCGGGTGCTGAGGAACCAGGGTTCAGCCGGGGTAGATGGGCTGAGCGTGGAAGGCCTTGGTGACTGGCTCAAGATGCACTGGCCGAGTGTGAAGCAGGCGCTGCTGGAAGGGCGGTACGTACCGCAGGCGGTACGCCGGGCGGACATACCGAAGCCGCAAGGCGGGGTGAGGACGCTGGGCGTGCCAAGCGTGGTGGACCGACTGATCCAGCAAGCGCTGCACCAAGTATTGCAACCGATCTTGGAGCCGACGTTCTCGGCGAGTAGTTACGGATTCCGACCGGGCAAGAGTGCGTTGGACGCGGTGCGTCAGGCGCAAGCCTATGTTCAGGGTGGTCGGCATTGGGTGGTCGATATCGATTTGGAGAAGTTCTTCGATCGAGTCAACCATGATGTGCTGATGGGCCGGGTTGCGAGGCATGTAAAAGACAAAGTGACGCTGAAGCTGATTCGCCGCTTCCTCGAAGCGGGGATGATGGCGCACGGCGTGACGCGTGCGAGGACGGAGGGCACGCCGCAAGGCGGCCCGCTGTCCCCGCTACTGTCGAATATATTGCTGAGTGATCTGGATCGGAGGCTGGAGAGCCGAGGGCTGGCGTTCTGCCGGTACGCTGACGACTGCAACATTTACGTTGGCAGCCAACAAGCAGGACAGCGCGTCATGGCGAGAATCAGGGCCTATCTCGAGAAGGTCTTGAAGCTGCGCGTGAACGAGGCCAAGAGTGCGGTGGCGCGGCCGAGCACGCGGAAGTTCCTGGGATACCGGGTGGCGGTGAGGTTGGGTCAAGCACAGATCCGGATTGCACCGGAAAGCATCAAGCGATTGATGACGCGGGTGCGGGATCTGACGTTGAAGGGAAGAAGCGGGTCCCTTGAGCAGACGATCCGGAAGCTCAACCCGGTCCTACGGGGGGTGCCCCTATGTGTTTCGTCAAGCGTCAGGGGCTGACTTGGGTTGGTAAATGGTGCCGTCGCGCAGCATGGCAAACAGGACGTCGCAGCGTCGCCGTGCGAGCGCGATGAGTGCCTGGTTGTGGCGCTTGCCCTGCTGGATCTTGCGCAAGTAATAGGCCCGTGAGACTGGGTCTCGTAAGGCAGCGAAGGCGGAGAGGAACAAGGCGCGTTTGAGCACCTTGTTGCCACGTCTGGACGGGTGTTCGCCCCGGATCGACGAGCCTGAGCGCCGGGTGACCGGCGCGAGACCAGCGTAGGCCGCCAGATGAGCAGCCGTGGCGAAGGCTTTTTGGGCGACTTCGGTCAGGAGTCTGGCAGCGGTCCTGACGCCGACTCCCGGCATGCTGGTCAGGACTGGCCAAAGAGGGTGAGCAAGCACCAGCCGCTCAACTTCGGCAGCGATTTCGTCACGCTGCTTGCGCAAGGCGGCAAGTTGCTGGGCCAAACGAGGCATGACGATGGTGGCGGCCTGCGTGCCGGGCACGATTACGGCTTGCTCGTTCAGCGCTTGAACGATTTCGGCCGCCAAGTTCTTGCCCATGCGCGGTGCGAGCTTGGTCAGGCGGTTGGCGAGCGTCTTTTCATTGGCAGCAGCAAGTGCGCTCGGGGACGGGTAGCGCTCAAGCAGATCGAGCACCGCCGGATGGTCGAGGCGCGGTCCGAGAACGCGTTCGAGCGCCGGATGGATTTGAGTAAGCAGGCCGCGAATGCGGTTGCTGGTTTGCGTGACCTGAGCGGCGAGGTCGTCATCGAAGCCGCAGAGCATGGTGAGTTCGGCGAGCTGCTCGTCGGCCAGTCGAAGCGAGCGCAGCGTATGTGGCATCGAGCGGGCGGCTTCAGCAATGATCGCGGCGTCGCGGGCATCGGTCTTGGCTTCGCCGGCATGCAAATCAGCGATGCGGCGCATGGCCAGTCCGGGCAGATAGGCGACGAGTACGCCTTCAGCGCGGGCGACGGCTACAGGAAGCGCACCGATGGTGGAAGGCTGATCGACGACGAACAGCAGTCGACCGTGAGTCTTGAGTTCGGCGATGAGGGCGCGCAGCTTGACCTCGTCGTTGGGTAGTGCCTTGTTGTAAAGACGCTTGCCGTTTCGATCGAGTGCGACGGCGTGATGCTGGCCTTTACCGACGTCGACGCCGACGAAGACATCGACGGCGTCATGTTGTTTGGTTTCTTGCATCGCGGTTTGTGCAGAGTGAACGGATTGGCCTGCAACAACGGTGGCAAGTCTCGGCATCCACGTTACGGACGGCGTCGGGAAAGCCCGGCCAAACCCCTATCAGCGATCACCAGCCACCCACCGGGCCCGGTGACAACACCCCCCGGATCATGACTGCGACTGGGGGCGGGAATCATGCCGGGCCTGGCTGGCCAAAGCCCCGATTATCGGGGCATGAAGATAGTAACGGGGCAAATTACTTCCGGCTCAGCCAGCAGCACAAGCGGCTGGAGGGGCTGGACGGATGGTTGCGAAGGCGTTTGCGCTGCCTGATCTGGCGGCAGTGGAAGCGCCCCCGAACCCGAGAGCGCAACATGATCGCACTGGGCCTACGCCCGGAGCGGGCATGGAAATCGAGCGTGAACGGGCGAGGACCTTGGTGGAACGCCGGTTCTCACCATTTGAAGCAGGCGTTACCCAATGCCTACTTCGATGCACGGGGACTGGTCTCGATCCGTCGGACGGTGGATCGCCTCCAGAGCATTAACTGAACCGCCGTATGCGGAACCGCACGTACGGTGGTGTGAGAGGGCTGAGGGGGTAACCCCTCACCCTACTCGATCGGCGTATGCCGTTTCGGCGGTCGGCCGCGATCGCGGGGCGCGGTGCGGTTACGCCTGCTTGTTGCCGAACAGGCCCGTGAGCTGCGACAGCGTGCCGAGCACGTTCGACGTGTCGAGCTGGCCATTCGCCGGCACTTCGCCGTTCGGCGTCGCGCCGTTGACGACGTGCGGCAGCACCTGCGCGAGGAGGCCGGACACCTGCTGCGGATCGATGCCGACCTTTTGCGCGAGCGCGCCGACCGTATCCGAGCCGAGCACGTTCTGCAGCGTCTCGGGCGAGATCGGCTGGTTTTCGCCGGTGCCGACCCACGAGCCGATGACGTCGCCCGCGCCGCCCGCCTTGAATTTTTCGATGAGGCCGTTCAGGCCGCCCGGCTGGTTGTTGATGAACTCCAGCGCGGCGCTGACGAGCGCGTTCTGATTGCCGCCTTGGCCGCCGATCAGACCGCCAACGATGTCGAGTAGACCCATGATTCACCTGCTAGGTTGAGGCGGCGCCGCGAACGGCGCCGGTGGAACGAAGACGCCGCGCGCAACGCGCGGCGCCCGACTTATGCGCCCGATGCCGCGGACGCGGGCGTCGCCGCCTTGTTCTTCTTGCTCTTCCTCGAGCCCTTCGCCTTCATCGACGACGCGGCGGCAGGCGCGCTCGCTTCTGCCGCGGCGCTCGCCGCGGCGGCCTTGTCCTTCTTCTTCGACGAACGGGTCTTTTTCGCGGCCGGGGCGCTCGCCGCCGTCGCCGGCGCGGTCGCGGCGGGGGCGGGCGTCGTCGCGGACGGGGCCGGCGCGGGTGCTGCGGTCGTCGCGGTCGTCGTGGTCGCGGCCGGCTTCGCCGCGCTCGTCTTCGCCTTCGCGCCCGTCGGCGGTGTCGTCGAGCCGCCGATCGTCAGGCCCGCCGCCTCGAGATTGGCGACCGATTTCGCGCCGAGACCCTTCACGCGGCTCGCGAGATCGTCGGCGTCCTTGAACGGGCCGTTCTTCGCACGCTCGTCGATGATCGCCTTCGACTTCACCGGGCCGAGGCCCTTCACCGATTCGAGCGCCGCCTGGTCGGCGGTGTTGACTTCGACCGCGGCGGCGAGCGCGGCGGTCAGCGAAAGCGACAGTGCGACGACCAGCATCAGCAGCTTTTTCAGCATGGCGGGAGCTCCCTTTTGATGGAACGGATGAATGGCTGTCGGAACGAACGCCGGCGCGCGGCGCGAGCCGGGCGTCGCGTTCAAGCATAGGACAAATGCGTGCCCTTTTTAAGACAGCGGGGGCAGTGTTGCGCATCGACGGCGACACTGTAAAGGCTGCCGCGTCGCGTGCGGGCGGGTTTTGACCATCTTTGACGGAAAAACGGGCCGGGCGACGGCGCGAAGCGGCGACGCAGGCCGCCCGGACGCTGGCCATCGCGCGGCGCTTGACTTAGAGTGCACTCTAAGTCCTAACCTTGAGAACGTCATGTCGAACGCATCGAAGCCAACGTCCCCGCGCGCCTTGACGATCGGCCAGGTGGCCGCGCTCGTCGGCGTGTCGACGCACACGCTGCGCTATTACGAGCAGGCCGGTCTGCTGAGGTCGATCTCGCGCACGCCGGCGGGGCACCGGCTGTACGCGCCCGCCGATCTCGACTGGCTGCGTTTCGTGATGCGGCTGAAGGCGACCGGGATGCCGATCGCCGGGATGCAGGCGTTCGCCGAGCTGCGCGCGCAAGGCGATCCGACGTTCGGCGAGCGGCGCGCGCTCCTCGCCGCGCATCGCGACGCGGTGCGTGCGCAGATCGACGCGCTGCAGACGAACCTCGACGCGATCGTCGACAAGATCGCGTATTACGAGCGGGCCGGGCGCGACGCGATTCGACAGACAGGGCAGACGACTCAACCTCAACCGGACAAGGACGAACGATGGAACCACGAATCGCAGAAGACCGCTACGCGCGCGGCTGGAACACGCTGAAGGAAATCGACGGCGAAGTCGGCGAGCGCGTCGTCGCGGCGCTTGCGCCGATCGCGCCGGACTTCGGGCGGCTGCTCGTCGAGTTCGGTTTCGGCGACATCTACAGCCGGCCGCAGCTCGACCTGAAGTCGCGCGAGATCGCGACGATCGCGTCGCTCGCGACGCTCGGCCACGCGCAGCCGCAACTGAAGGTGCATATCGAGGCGGCGCTGAACGTCGGCTGCACGCGTGACGAGATCGTCGAGGTGTTCATGCAGATGGCCTTGTACGCGGGCTTTCCGGCCGCGCTCAATGCGCTCTTCGCCGCGCGCGACGTGTTCGAGCAGCGCGACGCCGCGCATGCGTGACGAAGCCGTCGCGTGCGGCGGCTTCGCGCGCGGGCGGCGCGCTCACACGCGATGCGGCGCGACGATGCGGTATTTCGCGATGCGCCGGTAGAGCGTCGCGCGCGAGATGCCGAGTGCGCGCGCAGCCGCGTCGGGCCGCCAGCGATGCGCGGTGAGCGCGGCGACGATGCGGCTGCGCTCGTCGGTTGCGCCGGTTGCGCTGGCCGCGCCGCCGTGCGCGGCGCGCGCGGCGTTCGCGGGCGCCGCGTCGCCCAGTTGCGCGGCGAGCCCAGCGGGCAGATGGCGCAGCTCGACGCGCGCCGAGTCGCACACCGCGCACGCATAGCGCAGCGCGTGGCGCAACTGGCGGATGTTGCCGGGCCACGCGAACGCGCGGAGCCGCTCGACGAGCGCGGCGTCGAGCGTCAGCACGTGGCCTGCCGCCTGCGCTTCCTCGCCGAACACCGCATCGACGATCTCGCGAATGTCCGCGCGCTCGCGCAGCGGCGGCAGCTCGAACACCGCGCCGCTCAGCCGGTAGTACAGATCTTCCCGAAAGCCGCCGTCGGCGACCATCCGTGCGAGATCGCGGTGCGTGGCGCAGATGACGTCGATGTCGACGCGTACCGGCGCGTCGCTGCCGAGCGGCACGACTTCGCGATCCGCGAGCACGCGCAGCAGGCGCGTCTGCAGCGCGAGCGGCATGTCGCCGATCTCGTCGAGGAACAGCGTGCCGCCGTCGGCGAGCGCGATCTTGCCGCGCGCGCCCTGGCGGCGCGCGCCGGTGAACGCGCCCGCCGCGTAGCCGAACAGCTCGCTTTCGATCAGCGCCTCGGGCAGCGCGCCGCAGTTGACGGCGACGAACGGCCGCGCGCGGCGCGCGCCCGCATCGTGCACCGCGCGCGCGAACACTTCCTTGCCCACGCCCGTCTCGCCGAGCACGAGAATCGGCAGCCGTCTGCTCGCGACGCGCAGCGCGATTTCCGCGTGGCGCGCGATGCGCGGGTCCGCGCTGCGCAGGAACGGCGTCAGCGCGCCGACGCTGCGCGCGGCGGCATCGGATGCGCGGTGCGCCGCGCGGCCCGCGTCGCGCGGCGCGCGCGCGAGCGGCGCGCGGATGCGCGCGTGCAGCGTCGCGCCGGTGGCGCGCAGCCGCAGCGCGACGACTGCATCGATGCGGCCCGCGTCGCGCAACGGCAGATCGACCGTGTCGAAGATCTCGTCGATGTGGCGCGGATGGGCGAGCTCGGGCAGCGCGTCGCGCGCCGGACGATTCGCGGCGACGACGTTGCCGCATTCGTCGAACGCGATCAGCCATTCCGGCTGCGCTTCGACGAAATGGCGGCTCGGATGCCCGAACAGCACCCAGTGCTGCGCGGTGCGATGCAGGAAGTAGCCGTTCTCGATCAGCGTCGCGCTCTGCCGCACGAGCTGGAAGACGAGCCGCTGGCTGTCGCGGTTGTCGGGCGACTGCACGGCGGACGCGTCGAGCACGCCGATCAGCTCGCCCGTCGGCGCGAAGATGGGCGCCGCGCTGCAGGTGAGCGTCGTGAACGCCGCGCGGAAATGATCGGTCTTGTGCACGGTGATCGGCGCGAGATCGGCGAGCACGTTCGCGACGCCGCACGTGCCTTCCTCGCTCTCGGACCAGCACGAGCCGATGTGCAGCCCCGCGTGGCGAAAGTCGCCGCGCCGCTCGCGGTCGATCCGGTAGTCGATCGTCACGCCGTGCGCATCCGTCAGCATCACGCAGTAGTCGGCGACGCGGATCATCTCGTGCAGCCGCGTCAGGCACTGGCCGGACGCGCGCAGGAACGCCTCCTCCCTGTCGCGCACTTCGCGCAATTCCGCCGCGGTCAGCACGCGCGGGCCGATCGTCGACGCGGGGTCGAGCCGGTAGCGCTCGAACGAGCGCTGCCAGGACGACGCGAGGCGCGGCGAATCGGCGGGCGCGGGCAGGCGGCCTTCGAGCGCGCCGCGCACGCGGTCCGCGTGCCGGGTCTGGGAAGCGGCGTAAGGCATGATCGGCTGACTCTTCGCGGCAGGGATGTCGACGTTTTGTAGCACATCCGGTTCGCGCGATCACCCTGCATTGCAGCACGGCAAACGGTTGAGACAATTGTCTCAGCGCGCGTCTCACGCGCGTGAGACGCGCGCCGATGCCCGCGCGGCGGGCCGCGCGCGGCAGTCGAGGCGAGGCGTCGCAGCGGTCGCAGGGACGTGGGGGCGAGACGCGTCGCACGAGTCGCCCCCGGCGCGCGCATCGCCGCGCATCGCCAGATCGGCCGCGAAGCCGCGCGCGGCGGCGCGCTCGCGCCGATCGTCAGGTCTGCTGCGCAATGTGGCATGCCGCTTGCAGAGATCACGGGCAAGCACGGTGCGTCCGCACCGCCGATGAAAAACAGTTCGCGCTTGACGCTGCGAACAGGAGACAAGCCCGTGACCTCGCCCGTTACCGTCGGCGTGATTGCGAACCCCGCGTCGGGGCGCGACATCCGTCGTCTCACGACGCACGCGTCGGTTTTTCCGACCGCCGAGAAGGCGAACATGGTCGTGCGCCTGTTCGCGGGCCTCGGCGCGCTCGGCGTCGAGCGCGTGCTCGCGCTGCGCGACAAGACGGGCATCGCGACGCTGATCCTGCGCGCGCTCGACACGCACGCGGCCGTCGAGCGGCGCACGCGCTGGCCCGCCGTCGAATTCGTCGATCTGCCGATCACCGACAGCGTCGCGGACACGCATGCGGGCGCCGCCTACATGCGCCGCGCCGAAGTCGCGCTGATCGCGGTGCTGGGCGGCGACGGCACGCATCGCGCGGTGGCCGCGCATTGCGGCGACACACCGCTGCTCACGCTGTCGACCGGCACGAACAACGCGTTTCCCGATCTGCGCGAGGCGACCGTCGCGGGGCTCGCGGGCGCGCTCGTCGCGACGGGCGCGGTGCCGCCCGACGTCGCGCTCGCGCGCAACAAGCGGCTCGTCGTGCGCTGCGTCGCGGGGCCGGACCGCGGCCGCGAGGAGATCGCGCTCGTCGACGTGTGCGCGGCGCGGCAGCGCTTCATCGGCGCGCGCGCGATCTCGGCGCCGGAGGACATCGACGCGCTGTACCTGACGTTCGCGCAGCCGCACGGCATCGGCCTGTCCGCGTTGGGCGGCGCGTGGGCGCCGATCGAGCGGCGCGCGCCGCACGGGCTCGCGATGCGCTTCGCGCGCCCCGGCGAGCGCGGCGGCACGCCGCTCGTCGCGCCGATCGCGCCCGGCCGGATCGAGCGCGTCGTGATGCGCGGCTGCGAGCGGCTCGACGCGAACGCGTGGACGCCGATCGAACTCGAGCAAGGCACGCTCGCGTTCGACGGCGAACGCGAAATCGAAGTCGCGCGCGGCGAGCGCTACGAGATCGCGCTCGACTGGCGCGGCCCGCTCACGGTCGACGTCGAGCGCACGCTGCGCCATGCGGCGTCGCATCGCGCGCTCGGCGACGCCTATCCCGGCGACGCATTTCCGTATCCCGCCGCCGACTGAGCGGCGCATCCACGATTCCAACCGAGAAGGAGACAAGAAGCATGACGACACCACTGGAAGGACAGGTCGCCGTGGTCACGGGCGGCGCGCGCGGCATCGGCCGCGGCATCGCGCTCGCGCTCGCCGCGGCCGGCGCGGACATCCTGCTCGCCGATCTGCTCGCCGATCTGCTCGCCGACGCGCTCGACGCCACCGCGCGCGACGTGCGCGCGCTCGGCCGGCGCGCGGCGGCGCTCGAGGTCGACGTGACGCAGCAGGCGCAGGTCGACGCGATGATCGCGCATGCGCTCGACGCGCTCGGCGGGCTCGACATCGTCGTCAACTGCGCGGGCGTGATCGGCATCCGGCCCGTCGCCGAGCTCACCGAGCGCGACTGGGATTTCGTGATGGACGTCAACGCGAAGGGCACGTTCCTCGGCTGCCGCGCGGCGCTGCCGCATCTGAAGGCGCAAGGACGCGGCCGGATCATCAACGTCGCGTCGATCGCGGGCAAGGAGGGCTTTGCGAATCTCGCGCACTACAGCGCACCGAAGTTCGCGGTCGTCGGCTTCACGAACGCGCTCGCGAAGGAGCTCGCGCGCGACGGCGTGACCGTCAACGCGATCTGCCCCGGCATCGTGCGCACGTACATGTGGGACCGGCTGTCCGACGAATGGAAGCAGGCGGGCGAGACGGTCGAGGAGTCGTGGCAGCGCCATCAATTGACGCTGATTCCGCAGGGCCGCGCGCAGACGCCCGAGGACATGGGCCGGCTCGCGGTGTTCTTCGCGACGATGGACAACGTGACCGGGCAGGCGGTGAACGTCGACGGCGGCTTCACGTTTCATTGAGCGCGTCGAGGCCCGCGCATTCGGCGCCGCTCGATTTTGCGACGGCGCGCCGCGACGGCGCGAGCCGTCGTCCCGCCGCCTCGCGGCACAGGCCGCGGCGCGGCTTCAACGATAACCCATCCAGGAGACAGACATGTCCGTTTCGAATCAGCTCGGCAGCGATCGGCTGCTGCACGCGTATCGCCTGATGCGCACGATTCGCGAATTCGAAGAGCGCCTGCACGTCGAGTTCGCGACGGGCGAGATACCCGGCTTCGTGCATCTGTATGCGGGCGAGGAGGCGTCCGCGGTTGGCGCGATGCTTCATCTGAACGACGTCGACTACGTCGCGACGACGCACCGCGGCCACGGCCACTGCATCGCGAAGGGCGTCGACGTGCACGGCATGATGGCCGAGATCTACGGCCGCAGGACGGGCGTGTGCCGCGGCAAGGGCGGCTCGATGCACATCGCCGATCTGGCGAAGGGGATGCTCGGCGCGAACGGGATCGTCGGCGCGGGCGGCCCGCTCGTCTGCGGCGCGGCGCTCGCCGCGAAGCTGCGCGGCACGGGCGGCGTCGGCGTGTGCTTCTTCGGCGACGGCGCGTCGAACCAGGGCGTCATCTTCGAATCGATGAATCTCGCGTCGGTGTGGCGGCTGCCCGCGATCTTCGTCGCGGAGAACAACGGCTACGCGGAGGCGACCGCATCGAGCTGGTCGGTCGCGACCGACAACATCGCCGATCGCGCGAACGGCTTCGGGATGCCCGGCGTGATCGTCGACGGCTTCGATTTCTTCGCGGTGCACGAGGCGCTCGGCGAGGCGGTCGAGCGCGCGCGCGGCGGCGGCGGGCCGACGCTCGTCGAAGTGAAGTTCTCGCGCTACTTCGGCCACTTCGAGGGCGACGCGCAGACCTATCGCGCGCCGGGCGAAGTGCAGAAGCTGCGCGACGAGAAGGATTGCCTGAAGCGCTTCGAGGAGCGCGTCGTGCGCGCGGAAGCGCTCGCGCGCGAGGATCTGCGCGCGGTCGACGCGGCGGTCGCGGAACTGATCGACGACGCGCTCGCGCAAGCGAAGGCCGCGCCGCTGCCCGACGCGGCCGATCTGCTCACGGACGTCTACGTGTCGTACCCGTGAACGCGCGATGCGCGGCGAGCCGACATCGAACAACACTCAGGAGACAGACATGGCACGGAAAATCAGCTATTCGCAGGCGATCAACGAAGCGCTCGCGCAGGAGATGGCGCGCGACGCGAGCGTGATCGTGATGGGCGAGGACAACGCGGGCGGCGCGGGCGCGCCGGGCGAGGACGACGCCTGGGGCGGCGTGCTCGGCGTGACGAAGGGGCTTTATCACAAGTTTCCGGGGCGCGTGCTCGACACGCCGCTGTCGGAGGGCGGCTTCATCGGCGCGGCGGTCGGCGCGGCCGCGTGCGGGATGCGGCCCGTCGCGGAACTGATGTTCATCGACTTCATGGGCGTGTGCTTCGACCAGATATTCAACCAGGCGGCGAAGTTCCGCTACATGTTCGGCGGCAAGGCGGTCACGCCCGTCGTGATTCGCACGATGATGGGCGCGGGGCTGCGCGCGGCCGCGCAGCATTCGCAGATGCTCACGTCGCTCTTCACGCACATTCCCGGCCTGAAGGTCGTGTGCCCGGCCACGCCGTACGACGCGAAGGGCCTGCTGATCCAGGCGATCCGCGACGACGATCCGGTGATCTTCTGCGAGCACAAGCTGCTGTACAGCCGCGACGGCGACGTGCCGGAGGAGTCCTACGCGATTCCGTTCGGCGAGGCGAGCGTCGTGCGCGACGGCGACGACGCGACGATCGTCACGTACGGGCGGATGGTGCACGTCGCGGCGCAGGCGGCGGACAAGCTCGCGAAGGACGGCGTGCACGCCGACGTGATCGATCTGCGCACGACGTCGCCGCTCGACGAGGAGACGATCCTCGAGAGCGCGGCGCGCACCGGGCGCGTCGTCGTCGTCGACGAGGCGAATCCGCGCTGCTCGATCGCGACCGACATCGCCGCGCTGATCGCGCAGCGCGCGTTCAGATCGCTGCAGGCGCCGATCGAGCTCGTCACCGCGCCGCACACGCCGGTGCCGTTCGCGAGCGTGCTCGAGGAGCTGTACATCCCGTCGTCCGATGCGATTGCGCAAGCCGTGCTGAAAACGAGGAGCTGACACGATGTCGATTCACATGATCACGATGCCCAAGTGGGGGCTATCGATGGAGCAGGGGCAGGTCAACGGCTGGCTGAAGGCGATCGGCGAGCGGGTCGCGAAAGGCGACGAGCTCGTCGACGTCGAGACCGACAAGATCTCGTCGGGCGTCGAATGCGCGTTCGACGGCACGCTGCGCCGGCAGCTCGCGCAGGCGGGCGAGACGCTGCCCGTCGGCGCGCTGCTCGGCGTCGTCGCGGCGCAGGACGCGAGCGACGCGGACATCGATGCGGCCGTCGCCGCGTTCCAGCGCGATTTCGTGCCGGACGCCGGCGCGGACGGCGACGCGGGACCGCAGCCGGAGAAGGCGCGGATCGGCGGGCGCACGCTGCGCTTCCTGCGGCTCGGCGACGGCGGCGGCACGCCCGCCGTGCTGATCCACGGCTTCGGCGGCGACCTGAACAACTGGCTCTTCAACCACGCGGCGCTCGCCGCGCGCCGGCCGGTGTGGGCGCTCGATCTGCCGGGGCACGGCGAGTCGGGCAAGGCGGTCGAGACGGGCGGGCTCGACGAGCTCGCGGACGCGGTGCTCGCGCTGCTCGATGCGCGCGGCGTCGAGCGCGCGCATCTCGTCGGCCATTCGATGGGCGGCGCGGTCGCGATGACGGCGGCCGAGCGCGCGCCCGCGCGCGTTGCGTCGCTCACGCTGATCGCGAGCGCGGGGCTCGGCAGCGAGATCGACCGCGACTACATCGACGGCTTCGTCGCCGCCACGAGCCGCAACACGCTGAGACCGCACCTGACGAAGCTCTTCGCCGACGGCTCGCTCGTCACGCGGCAGCTCGTCGAGGACCTCGTCCGGTACAAGCGGCTCGAGGGCGTCGACGCCGCGCTGCGCAAGATCGCCGGCGCGGCGTTCGACGGCGCCGCGCAGCGCCGCGTGTTCCGCGAGCGCATCGCGTCGCTCGCGCCGCGCACGCTCGTGATCTGGGGCGGGGCGGACCAGGTGATCCCCGCGCATCATGCGCGCGATTTGCCGGACGGCGTGCGCGCCGAGGTGCTGGCGGGGCGCGGCCACATGGTGCAGATGGAGGCGGCGGCCGACGTGAACCGCCTGGTCGACGCGTTCCTCGGAGACTGACGATGGCGCGTCGCGCCCGAACCGGCCGCCGCCGTCGAATCGACGGGCGCGGCGGCGGGCCGCGCGCGCGGTTCGACGCTCGAAAGACCGAAATCCGATGCCGGGAAGCCGAACGGGCGGCGACGGGAACGACGGGAACGACAGGAAGCCGGAGGGCGTGAGCGGGGGCGTTGCGGGCCGGACGAGCGAAGCGTGACGGGCGCGCATCCGACGCCCGCACGCAAGGCTTTCACGGCCGGCCGCGGCTACTGCGGCGCGCCGCCCGACTCCCGCTTCCCGACGCGTCGCAGATAGACCGCGAGCATCAGGCTCGCGGCGTTCGCGATCCAGAAGCCGCGCGCGCCCGTGAGCGACGCGGGCACCGCGCCGCCGACGTCGAACCCCAGCAGGTATCCGCCGCCGAGCCCGACGCCCCATAGCGCGACTGCATAGATCGCGGTCGGCACGATGGCGACCTTGTGCGCGCGCAGCACGAACGCGGTCGTGATCTGCAGCGCGTCGAAGAAGTGATAGAACGTGACGATCGCGACGAGCGGCATCGCGGCCGCGACGACGGCCGGGTTCGGCGTGTAGCCCGCCACGATCAGCGGCCGCAGCGCGAACACGACGACGCCGTACACGCACGCGAGCCCGCACGCGAGCGCGATGCCGTGCCGGCCGAGCGCGCGGGCCTCGTCGAAGCGCTTTGCGCCGAGCGTGCGCGCGACGAGCGTCGACGACGCGACGCCGATCGACAGCGGCGTCATGTACAGCACCGCGCCGACGTTGCCGGCGATCTGGTGGCCGCCGAGCGCCGGCATGCCGAGGCCGCCGAAAATGAACCAGACGTTGAGCGGCACCTTGACGACGATCCGGCGGATGTCGCCGAACATCGGTCAGCGGGCTTTGCGGGGCGCGCGGCGCTTGACTGGCGTCTTCGGGCGCTCGATCCGCTCGTACAGGCGGAAGCGCTCGTCGCGGTCGGCGACGCGGCGGCCTTCCCACACGAGACGCCACACGTATTGCGAGATCGAGCTCGGCTCGCCGAAGTCCGCGCGATCCTGGCGCAGGATCACGTCGCAGTCGTCGGTGAACGAGAAATGCATGTCGCCGAAATACGCGAACGTCGCGATCTGCGCGTCGCCGAGCCGCACGGGCGAGATGCATTCGTAGTCGGAGGGCAGGTGCGCGGCGATCTGCTGCGCGACGTCGCGATAGGTCCGGCTGTAATTGACGATCGGCAGCCACAGCGTCATCAGCAGCACCCACATCAGCGTCGTGCCGGCGCTCGACAGCACGACGCTGCGCCACAGCACCTTCGGCTGACGCGAGATGCGCCAGCGCACGAGCATCAGCCAGCATGCGGTCGCCGCGAGCGCGCAGACGAACGACAGCACCTTGAAGTGCGGCTCGTAGCCCGGCACGAGGCGCCCGAGGTTGCGCGCGAGCGGGTGCGGGAAGCCCGTCAGCGATGCGAGCCACACGAGCCACACGAACGTGCCGAGGATCGTGAAGCTCAGCACCGCGAACCAGTCGATCGCGTTGATCGCGCCGCGCTTGAGCGTCGGCAGCGCGAACGTCGCGACGACGGCGAGGGCGGGCAGCAGCAGCATGTACATCCGGTTCGTTTGCTGGCTCTGCAGGATCACGAGCACGAGGAGCGGCACGACGACCGACAGCGGAATCGCGATGTGCGGCCGGCGGCGCAGCCCCGCCCAACTGACCCACCCCCAGATCGCGAGCGGCCACGCGGGCCACGTGAAGAGCGGCAGGTTCTTGGCCGCGTACGCGAGCACCGTCGTCGGCGGGCCGGAGAAGCGCGTGAGGCTGCCGTGCAGCCATTGGTTGAAGAACCAGCTCGCGTCGTCGGGGAACGCGACGTGCGCGGCGAGCGGCCAGATCGCGAACACGGCGACGGCGAGCGGCAGCCCGATCGCCGGCACCTGAACGCAGCGGATCTCCGGCGTGACGAGATAGAGCGCGAGCGTGCCGACCGCGAGCGCGGCGACGAGCACCGGGTTGCCCGACAGCGCGACGAGGCCGAGCGCGAGGCCCCACCAGAGCGCGCCTTGCACCGGCTTGTCGATCGCGCGCACGAGCCCGTAGACGAACATCGCGATCCACGCGAACTGCGCGAGTTGCGGCGTCGTCTCGTGGCCGCGCTCGGCGAGGCCGAAGCACGCGAGCAGGATGAGGAGCGCGCCGTCGGCGAGCGTGCGCCCGTAGTCGCGCGGCTCGGGCTCGCCGCCGAACGCGTACTTGAACGGCTGGATCTCGGCGCGCCGGCCGAGCAGGTAGGCGGCGTACCAGACGAACGCGGACGCGACGCAGAACAGCACGCCCGTGTAGACGCGCGACGCGTTGCTCGCGTCGACCCACGGCAGCGCGCGGATCGCGAGGCTGCCGAGCCAGTAGCCGAGCGGCCCGTCGGACGTGACGAACTTGCCGACGAGATTCGGCAGCAGCCAGTCGTGCAGGCCGCCCTGGGCCATCGTCCACATCACGCCGAAGCCCGCCGCGTCCTCGTTCTTCCACGGATCGCGGCCGAACAGCCCGAACGCCGCATAGACGATGCAGAGCGTGAGCAGTAGCCAGCGCGGCAGCGCGCGGGTGGCGGAAGCGGTAAGGCGAACGACAGGCTTCATGCAGATGGGGGCAAGAGGATGAGCGGCATGCCGACGCGCGAGCGGCGGGCGGTTCGGGCATCCGGCATTGTAGACGCGCCGGGCGGCGCGCGTCAGCGAACCGGAAGGCCCGCGCGGCGCCCGGCGGCGACGCGGGATCGGCAGGGACAAAAAAAGGCAGCCCAGGCTGCCTTTTTTTGCGGGAACCGGCCCGGCGCGACGCCGGGTGCCGTGCGGGCGCGAAGCTTACTTCGCGGCCTTGCCGCTGGCGCGTGCGCCGAACTTGTTCTTGAACTTCTCGACACGGCCCGCGGTATCCATGATCTTTTGCTGGCCGGTGTAGAACGAGTGCGATTCCGACGACACTTCGACCTTCGCGAGCGGGTAGGTCTTGCCGTCGAGTTCGATGGTCTCGCGCGTCTGGATCGTCGAGCGCGTGATGAACTTGAAGCCGTTCGACATGTCTTGGAAGACGACTTCGCGATAATCCGGGTGAATGCCTTGTTTCATGGTTTTTCCTGTGTGAGAGCGGTAGCCAGCCCGCCGCTTGCGCATCGTGGCGCGAAAGCCCGGCGCGAGCCACTTGCCTAAGGTCGAAAGCTCGCGATTATGCCAGAAAATCAGACGCTTGGCGAATTTTTCGTCAGACGTGCGCGACGAGGCGCGAGAGACACCCCGTTTGCGCCGGGTCCTGCCGGTAGTAACGGGCGAGCAGCCGGTACAGCTCCGGAAATTCGGCCTCGAACGGGCGCGGCTTGACGAAGAGCGCCTCGCTGCAGACCGCGAAGAATTCCGACGGGTGGTCGGCCGCGTACGGATCGATCAGCGAGTCGCGCTCGAAGCGCGCCCACGCGTGGTCCGGCACCGCGTCGACGCGGTCGCAGAACTGATCGTAAGCATGGTCGAACACGTCGGCCCAGCGCTCGGCGTCGAGCTCCGGCGCATGCCAGCGGCGAAAAAGGGGCGGATGACCGTCGGCCCCGCCGCTCATCATGTCGATCTTGTGCGCGAATTCGTGGATCACGACGTTGTACGCGTCCGAGCCGTCCGACATCTGCACGTCCTCCCACGAGAGGATCACCGGCCCGCCTTCCCATGCTTCGCCGCTCGCGTCGTGCTCGACCTCGTGCACGACGCCGTCCTCGTCCTCGACCGTCTTGCGGATCACGAATTCGCCCGGGTAGACGACGATGCCGACCCAGCCGCGATACAGGTCGAGGCTGAGGTTCAGCACGGGCACGCACGCCTGCGCGGCGATGCCGACGACGATCGCGTCGGTGAGCTCGAGCCCGTGCGCGGTCGAGAACGACTTCTGCGCGAGAAAGAGGCTCGTCGTTTCGCGCAGCCGTGCGCGGTCTTCGCCGGACAGGTACGACAGGAACGGCAGGCGCTCGAGCGTCTCGCGCCACAGCGCGTCGGGAATCGGATGCGAGCGCAGTGCGCGATTGCGGCGGCGCGCGTCGAGCCATTGGTTGAGCTTGGAGAGCATCGAAGCGGAAAGGGCGTGAAGCGACAGGCGCTAAACGTACCTCAATCGATCTCTTTTTGCCAGGCGGCGAAGAGGCCGCCGCAGATCGCGACGCCCGCGAGGAAGTAGAAGCCGTCGAGCGACGCGAGGAACGACGCCTGTTGCGCGATCGTGCGGCTCACGGTGACGAGCGCGAGCGCATGCGCGTCGGAGAGCGCGTGGCCCGCGGCCGCAAAGCCGCGCGCGAGTGTGTCGACGGTCTGCTGGAACAGCGGATTGTAGACGTTCGCCTGCTCGACGAGCCGCGTCTCGTGCACGGCGAGCCGATGCCGCTCGACGATGATGACGGACGCGGTCGCGAACGAAATCGTCAGTTGCCGGACGATGTTCTTCAGCCGGTAGCCGTGCGAATACTCATCGATCGCGAACACGCGGAACGTCAGGTTCGCGACGGGCAGCACGATGAAGAGGAGCAGCAGCCCGCGCATCAGGAGCGGCGCGACGAGTGCCGCCTCGCCGGCATCGGGCGACATCCGCGTCATCCACAGCGCGGCGAACGCGGCGAGCGCGAAGCCGGGCACGATGATCCATTTCTTGTGCGTGAGGCGCTTCGCGTAGCGCAGATAGACGAAAAGCGCGCTCGCGGAGATCAGCGACATCGTGCCGACAAGCCGCCCCGAGTTCTCGACCGGATAGCCGAGCCCAGTTTCGAGAAAGCGGGAGATCAGATAGCTGTAGCCCGTCGTCTCGTAGTAATAGAACATGTAGAGCAGCAGGCCGACCTGGAACGTGCGCTCGCGAAACGCGTGCAGCCGCACGAGCGGCGCCGGATGATGCCACTGGTGATGGCCGAACCACGCAAGCGCCGCGAGGCCGCCGGCGGCGAGCAGCACGAGCTGCGGCGAGCCGGCGAAGAGCTGGAAGCGCACCTGCTGCATCACGATCTGCAGCGCGCCCTGCGCGAGCGCGAAGATCACATATGGCCAGAAGTGCGCGCCGCCGCGCTCGTCGGGCGGCGTGTGGCCGGAATCGGGCAGCGCGACGAACGCGAGCGCTGCGAACAGGATGCCCGTCGGCACCGTGCACGCGAACAGCGCGCGCCACGTGAAATGCGCGACGAGCAGGCCGCCCGCGATCGGCGCGAGCGCGCTGCCGAGCAGCAGCATGATGAGGAATGCGCGCGTCGCGGGCGGGCGATCCTTCGGCGCGAAGCTGACCTGGATCAGGATCCGGCACGCGCCCATCATCGGGCCGATGAAGTAGCCCTGGAAGCCGCGCGCGAACGCGAGTTGCAGCGACGTGTCGGCGAGCGCCGCGGCGGCCGCGCCGAGCGAGAACATCAGCATGCAGCCGGCGACGTAGCGCCGGTGCCCGAGCCGGTCGACCCACCATTGCTGCTGCAGGATGCCGAGCACGGCCGTCACCGCGTACGCGCTCGACGCCCACACGAGCTCGTCCGGCGACGCGTTGATGCCGCCCGCGATATAGCTTGCGAAGAACGAGAACGTCGCGTTGTCGAAGTAGTCGAGGCCGGTGACGATCGCGAGCACCCACGGAAAGAAATCGCCGCGCAGATTGGCGGCGTTCCATAGCGGCGGCCGGCCAGGCGTCGCGTTCATGCGCCGGGCCCGCCGGTCTTGCGGATCTCGCGGGTCTTGCGGGTCTTGCCGCCGCGCGCGGCGGCGCGGCGCTGCGCGATCAGCTCGTCGGGGTTTTCGCCGGCGAGCCGGCGCTCGACGTAGTCGATATCGTGCTGCAACTCCTTCTTCAGCGCGCGCACTTCCTTCAGTTCGCGCTGCGCGGCGGCGATGCGCGCATCGAGCGTCGCGATCTGCTGCGACAGATCCGCGTGGATATCGCGCAGCGACGCGTCCGAATAGCGCCGCCGTCCGTCGCCCGCCGGCTCGAGCGGGCGCTTGAGCATCTCGGTGATGCCGTGCAGCGAGAACCCGATCGCGCGCAGCCGCAGGATGCGCTCGAAGCGCTCGAGGTCCGCGGCGTCGTACAGCCGATAGCGGCCTTCGCTGCGCGACGGCGTGACGAGCCCGCGCTCCTCGTAGTACTTGAGCGTGCGCGGCGTCACGCCGAGCCGCTCGGCGGCGTCGCGCACGGTCAGAAGCAGGGTGGGCGGGGCGTCGCTCATGGCGCGGAATTCTCCGGATGACGAAGGATCGATGTCCGCGATTATAGATCAACGTGTACGTTCACGTACAAGTTTGCCGATAAAAAAACCGCCCGGGGAATCGGGCGGTTTTTCGCGCTGCGGGGCGTGCGGCCGGGAATCAGCCGCCGCGGCGCATCAGATCGAAGAACTCGGCGTTGTTCTTCGTCTGGCGGATCTTGTCGAGCAGGAATTCCATCGCCTCGACTTCGTCCATGTCATGGATGAACTTGCGCAGCACCCAGATCTTCTGAAGGATCTCGGGCTTGATCAGCATTTCCTCGCGGCGCGTGCCCGACTTGTTCAGGTTGATCGACGGATACACGCGCTTTTCCGCGAGACGGCGCTCGAGGTGCACCTCCATGTTGCCCGTGCCCTTGAACTCTTCGTAGATCACGTCGTCCATGCGGCTGCCGGTTTCGATCAGCGCGGTGCCGATGATCGTGAGCGAGCCGCCTTCCTCGATGTTGCGCGCCGCGCCGAAGAAGCGCTTCGGGCGCTGCAGCGCGTTCGCGTCGACGCCGCCCGTCAGCACCTTGCCCGACGCCGGGATCACGGTGTTGTACGCGCGCGCGAGGCGGGTGATCGAATCGAGCAGGATCACGACGTCGTGCTTCATCTCGACGAGGCGCTTGGCCTTTTCGATCACCATTTCGGCGACCTGCACGTGGCGCGTGGCCGGTTCGTCGAACGTCGACGCGATCACTTCGCCCGCCACCGAGCGCTGCATTTCGGTCACTTCTTCGGGGCGCTCGTCGATCAGCAGCACGAACAGGATCACGTCCGGGTGGTTCTGCTTGATCGCGTGCGCGATGTGCTGGAGCATCACGGTCTTGCCGGACTTCGGCGACGCGACGAGCAGGCCGCGCTGGCCCTTGCCGATCGGCGCGATCATGTCGATGATGCGGCCCGTCACGTTCTCCTCGCCGCGCATCTCGCGCTCGAGCCACAGCGGCTTGTTCGGGTGCAGCGGCGTGAGGTTCTCGAACATGATCTTGTGTTTCGAGGCCTCGGGCGGCTGCCCGTTGACTTTGTCGACCTTCACGAGCGCGAAGTAGCGCTCGCCGTCCTTCGGCGTGCGGACTTCGCCTTCGATCGTGTCGCCGGTGTGCAGGTTGAAGCGGCGGATCTGCGACGGGCTGATATAGATGTCATCCGTGCTCGCGAGGTACGACATTTCAGGCGAGCGCAGGAAGCCGAAGCCGTCGGGCAGCACTTCGAGCGTGCCGTCGCCGAAGATCGTTTCTCCCGTCTTGGCGCGCTTTTTGAGAATGGCGAACATCAACTCCTGCTTGCGCAGGCGGTTCGCGTTTTCGATCTCGAGGCCATTGGCCATTTCGATCAATTCGGAGACGTGCAGAGACTTGAGCTCGGATAAATGCATACGGAGATCCCGCCAGGGAGGAGATGCGACGAAAGATATAGGGAGGAGGGCGAGCGGAAGCGCTCAGAGACTTAAATGCGTCTTATCGACGTTTTTGATTCTAGCATAGGCCGATTCGGGCTTGAGCGACCGATCGGCGGATTTAACGGCGCACGTGTTGCCGGCTGACAACACGTGCGCCGCGGCGCATCTATTTAGAGATGGCTGTCCAGGAACGCGGTGAGCTGCGACTTTGAAAGCGCGCCGACCTTCTGCGCGGCGACCGCGCCGTTCTTGAAGAGGATCAGCGTCGGGATGCCGCGCACACCGAACTTCGCGGGCGTCGCCTGGTGGTCGTCGACGTTGATCTTCGCGATCTGCAGCCTGTCGCCGTAGTCCTTCGCGACTTCGTCGAGGATCGGGGCGATCATCTTGCACGGACCGCACCACTCGGCCCAGAAGTCCAGCAGGACCGGCTTGTCGGACTTGACGACGTCCTGCTCGAACGATGCGTCGCTGATGTGTTTGATCTGTTCGCTCATTGGGTCAATACCTCTTTCGGTTCGGGGACTGCCTGCGCCGGCCGCCCATGGGCCTTGCCGGTCGCCGGGGCAGGAAGCTCCGCTCTTGCGAAAAGAAGGGCGTGAGCGCTGCGTACCGCGGCTCGCGGGTCATTCGGGCGTCATATTAGCCTAAATCGCTATCCGCTGTTGATGGCGATAGTAGTCGTCATGCGAACAGGGATGTGATGCGGTTTCGGGCTTGCCGCCCGAGTGTGTCCCGCGTGTGTGTCAAATGGGAGCGGCGTCGTGAATTGCAAGGGGCGGGCGATGCGCGGCGCCGGCGCGCGCGGATGGGCGGAATCGGGCGCGCGACGCCGCGCGATTTGTCGTCTCGTATGCGAATAACGGTCGCGCGGCGCGCCAAGCGATGCTAGAATGCGCCGTGACGGGCCTCCTCGCATGGTGGGGCGGTCAACCTGGTCAGGTCGGGAACGAAGCAGCCACAGCCGTTTTCCGCCAGTGCCGAGGGTCGGGCTCGTCACCTTCCACTTGCTTCACCCGCATTCCGCTGCTCGCGTTCTTCCGTTTTCTCACCCTTTTTCTTCGCTTCCCTGATCGGCTCGATATGCGCGTGCTTCGCGGCATTCAACCTGTCGGCGCGGCGCAGCGTTGCTGATACAATTTCCCGATGACCTATCAAGTTCTCGCACGCAAGTGGCGTCCGAAGGATTTCGCTTCGCTCGTCGGCCAGGAGCACGTCGTCAGGGCGCTCACGCACGCGCTCGACGGCGGGCGTTTGCATCACGCCTATTTATTCACGGGCACGCGCGGCGTCGGCAAGACGACGCTGTCGCGCATCTTCGCGAAGGCGCTCAATTGCGAGACGGGCGTCACGTCGCAGCCGTGCGGCGTGTGCCGCGCGTGTCGCGAGATCGATGAAGGGCGCTTCGTCGACTACGTCGAAATGGACGCGGCGAGCAATCGCGGCGTCGACGAAATGGCCGCGCTGCTCGAGCGCGCGGTGTACGCGCCCGTCGATGCGCGCTTCAAGGTCTACATGATCGACGAAGTGCACATGCTGACGAACCACGCGTTCAACGCGATGCTGAAAACGCTCGAAGAGCCGCCGCCGCACGTCAAGTTCATCCTCGCGACGACCGACCCGCAAAAGATTCCCGTCACCGTGCTGTCGCGCTGCCTGCAGTTCAATCTGAAGCAGATGCCGGCCGGGCACATCGTGTCGCACCTCGAGCGGATTCTCGGCGAGGAGCGGATCGCGTTCGAGCCGCAGGCGCTGCGTCTTCTCGCGCGCGCGGCGCAGGGCAGCATGCGCGATGCGCTGTCGCTGACCGATCAGGCGATCGCGTATTCGGCGAACGAAGTGACCGAAACCGCTGTATCCGGCATGCTCGGCACGCTCGACCAGACCTACATGGTGCGGCTACTCGACGCGCTCGCCGCCGCCGACGGTCCGCAGATTCTCGCCGTCGCCGACGAGATGGCGCTGCGCAGCCTGTCGTTCTCGGCCGCGCTGCAGGATCTCGCGAGCCTGCTGCACCGGATCGCGTGGGCGCAGTTCGCACCCGCGTCGGTGCTCGACGAATGGCCGGAAGCGGCCGATCTGCGCCGCTTCTCCGAGCTGCTGAGCCCGGAGCAGGTGCAGCTCTATTATCAGATCGCGACGCTCGGGCGCGGCGAGCTCGGCCTCGCGCCCGACGAATACGCGGGCTTCACGATGACGCTGCTGCGAATGCTGGCGTTCGAGCCGGCGACGACGGGCGGCGGCGCGACGGGCGGCGGGTTGCCCGCTCAGGCGGCCGGCGCCGCGCCGAAGTCGGGCGCGCGCGCGACTGCTGCCGTCGGCGCGGCGGCGCCCGCAGTTGCTGCGGCGGCGCAAACGCCAAGGGCGGCCGGCGCGCGTGCGGCAACGCGCGCCGAGACGCCGTCGCCCGCGCAAGCGGCGCCGGCGACGGCCGAGCGGGGCGGAGACGCGTCCGCGAACGCGCGCGTGCCGGCCGACGCACGCCCCGGCGAGCACGAGCGCGACGCGCGGCCGCATGCCGGCGCGCCGCGCGCCGACTTGAGCGCATCATCGGGCACGCAGTCGGACGCTGCGTCCGAATCCGCGCCGCGCGCGGCCGAGTCGTCCGAATCGACGCCCGCTGCCGTGTCCGCAGCGCCCGCCGTACCCGAGTCGGCCACGCCGGTCGCCGCGTCATCGACTGAGGCAGCGACCGAGGCCTCGACTGAGGAAGTCGCCGCGGCGCCCGCGCCCGTCGCGGCCGAATCCCGAGCGCCGGCACCCGCATCCGCTGCCGGCGCACCCGCGCCGCGCGCGACTGGCGCGGCCGCCGCGCTCGACGTGCTGCGCAATGCGGGCATGCGCGTGTCGTCCGATCGTGGCCGCGGCGCAGACGCCGCGCGCCCGGCCGCGCCGGCCACGGCGTCCGCCGCGAAGTCCGCGCCGCGCGTGCAGGTGCCCGTGCCGACGCCGCGCGCCCGCGCGTCGGCCGGCGATGCGCCGCCGGACGGCACCGCGCGCGCCGAAGCGAGATCCGGGTCTCGCAACGCGCCGCCGCCGTGGGAGGACATACCGCCCGACGATTACGTGCCGTTGTCGATGGACGACGGGTTCATCCCGCCCGACGACGGTTTCGTCCCGGTGTTCGACGGCGGCCCCGACGACGTCCGCGTCGCGCCGAAGCCGGCACCCGCGCCGCCCGTCGACGCGCGTCCGCTGCCGGAGCCGATTCCGCTCGACGCAATCGGCTACGACGGCGAATGGCCGACGCTCGCGGCGAGCCTGCCGCTCAAGGGCGTTGCTTACCAGCTCGCGTTCAACAGCGAACTGACGTCGGCCGGCGGCGGCGCGCTCAAGCTTGCCGTGCCGGTGCCGCAATACGCGGACGCCGCGCAGGTCGCGAAGCTGAAGGCGGCGCTTGCGGATGCGCTCGGCAAGCCGGTCGACGTCACGGTCGAGGTCGGGCCGGCGCGCCGCACCGCGGCGGCGATCGCTGCCGCCGAGCGCGCGAAGCGGCAGCGCGAGGCCGAGCAGGAGATGAGCGCCGATCCGTTCGTCCAGCAGTTGCTGCGCGAATTCGGCGCGAGCATCGTCGAAGGCTCGATTCGGCCCGTCGGCCCGGAAACGGGCGCCGCGGACGGCGCCGCGCCGACGCTGCATTGACGCGAGCCGGGCGCCGCGCGCGTCCGGTTTCCCTATTCACGCGCGGGCGCTAAGATCGCGCCCGTTCGCAATCGATTACGAAGGAGCAAGTCCATGATGAAAGGCCAACTCGCCGGGCTGATGAAGCAGGCCCAGCAGATGCAGGAAAACATGAAGAAGATGCAGGAGCAACTGGCCCTCATCGAAGTGGAAGGCCAGTCGGGCGCGGGGCTCGTCAAGGTGACGATGACCTGCCGCAACGAGGTGCGCCGCGTGTCGATCGATCCGAGCTTGCTCGCCGACGACAAGGACATGCTCGAGGACCTCGTCGCCGCGGCGTTCAACGACGCCGTGCGCAAGGCCGAGGCGACGTCGCAGGAGAAGATGAGCGGGATGACGGCGGGCCTGCCGCTGCCGCCCGGCTTCAAGCTGCCGTTCTGACGATGAACCGTCCGGCCGACGCCGCAAGCGCATGAGCATCAAGCCGCCGTCCGCGCTGTCCGAGCTCGTCGAGGCGCTGCGCGCGCTGCCGGGCGTCGGGCCGAAATCCGCGCAGCGCATCGCGTACCACCTGATGCAGCACGATCGGGAGGGGGCCGAGCGCCTCGGGCGGTCGCTGCTGTTCGCGACCGAGCATCTGCGGCATTGCGAGAAGTGCAACACGTTCACGCAAGCGCCGATCTGCGAGGTCTGCAGCGATCCCGAGCGCGATCCGGCGCTGCTCTGCGTCGTCGAGACGCCCGCCGACCAGATCATGCTCGAGCAGACGATGACCTATCGCGGGCTGTACTTCGTGCTGATGGGGCGCCTGAGCCCGCTCGACGGCATCGGGCCGAAGGAGATCCATTTCGACCGGCTCGTGCGCCGCGCGTCCGACGGCGTCGTGAAGGAGGTCGTGCTCGCGACGAACTTCACGAACGAAGGCGAGGCGACCGCGCACTATCTCGGCCAGACGCTGAAGGCACGTGGCCTTGCCGTCACGCGGCTCGCGCGCGGCGTGCCGGTGGGCGGCGAGCTCGAATACGTCGACGCCGGCACGATCGCCCGCGCGATGCTCGATCGGCGCACGCTCTAGCCGGCCGCGCGGCCCGCTGGCGCCGCGCGTTTCGTTCAACGATCCAAGGAAGCGACATGAGCGCAACCCCCGGCCCGCTCGCGGGCGTCAAGGTGCTCGAACTCGGCACGCTGATCGCCGGCCCGTTCGCCGCGCGCCTGCTCGCCGAGTTCGGCGCGCAAGTCATCAAGATCGAAGATCCGAACGGCGGCGATCCGCTGCGCAAGTGGCGCAAGCTGTATCCGGAGGCGGGCGGCACGTCGCTGTGGTGGGCGGTGCAGGCGCGCAACAAGAAATCGGTGACGATCAACCTGAAGTCCGACGAGGGCAAGGAGATCGTGCGCCGCTTGGCGCGCGACGCCGACATCGTCGTCGAGAACTTCCGCCCCGGCTTGCTCGAGAAACTCGGCCTCGGCTACGACGTGCTGTCGGCCGGCAATCCGGGCCTCGTGATGGTGCGCCTGTCCGGCTACGGGCAGACGGGCCCGTACCGCGACCGTCCCGGCTTCGGCGCGATCGCCGAATCGATGGGCGGGCTGCGCCACATCACGGGCTACCCCGAGCTGCCGCCGCCGCGCATCGGCATTTCGATCGGCGATTCGATCGCGGCGCTGCACGGCGTGATCGGCGCGCTGATGGCGCTGCATCATCGCAACGTGAACGGCGGCGCGGGACAGGTTGTCGACGTCGCGCTGTACGAGGCCGTCTTCAACATGATGGAAAGCGTCGTGCCCGAGTACGGCGTCTACGGGCTCGTGCGCGAGCGCACGGGCGCGTCGCTGCCGGGCATCGTGCCGTCGAACACGTATCCGTGCCGCGATGGCAGCGTCGTGATCGGCGGCAACAGCGATCCGATCTTCAAGCGCCTGATGAAGGCGATCGGGCGCGACGATCTCGCCGACGACCCGGCGCTCGCGCACAACGACGGCCGTGTGCCGCGCACGCAGGAGATCGACGCGGCGCTCGCCGAATGGCTCGCCGGGCGCACGATCGACGACGCGCTCGCGGTGCTGAACGCGGCTGACGTGCCGGCGTCGCGCATCTACAGCGTCGCCGACATGTTCGCCGATCCTCAATTCGTCGCGCGCCAGATGATCCAGCGTTTCAAACTCGCCGACGGCGCGGAGATCCCGCTGCCGAGCGTGACGCCGAAGCTGTCCGACACGCCGGGCGAAACGCGCTGGCTCGGCCCGGCGCTCGGCGAGCATACGGACGAGGTGCTCGGCGCGCTCGGCTACGACGCGCAGGCGATCGCCGCGCTGCGCGAGAAGCGCGCGATCTGAGCGCCGAGGGCCGCGCGGCGTGCGTTTGCGCGCCGTCGCGCGCGGCGCGCCGCGCGGCCCTGGCTGTCGCTCTCGCGCAATCTTTCCTCGGTTACAATCGCCGGATGCGAATACTACTCAGCAACGACGACGGATATCTCGCGCCCGGCCTCGCCGCGCTGTACGAAGCGCTGTGCCCGCTCGCCGAGATCGTCGTGATGGCGCCCGAGCAGAATTGCAGCGGCGCGTCGAACTCGCTCACGCTGTCGCGTCCGCTCTCGGTGTCGCGCTCGGCGGCCACGGGTTTCTACTACGTGAACGGCACGCCGACCGATTCGGTGCACGTCGCGCTGACGGGCATGCTCGACGCGAAGCCGGACCTCGTCGTGTCGGGGATCAACAACGGCCAGAACATGGGCGACGACACGCTGTATTCCGGCACGGTCGCCGCCGCGACGGAAGGCATCATGTTCGGCGTGCCGGCGATCGCGTTCTCGCTCGTTCACAAGGAATGGGCGCACCTCGACGACGCGGCGCGCGTCGCGGCGGAGATCGTGCGTCATTACCTCGACCATCCGCTGCCCGGCCCGCCGCTCCTGAACGTCAATATTCCGAACCTGCCATACGACGAGCTGAAGGGCTGGCGCGTGACGCGGCTCGGCAAGCGCCATCCGTCGCAGCCGGTGATTCGCCAAACCAATCCGCGCGGCGAGCCGATCTACTGGATCGGTGCGACGGGCGACGCGCTCGATGCGAGCGAGGGCACCGATTTTCACGCGGCCGCGTCGGGCTACGTGTCGATCACGCCGCTGCAGCTCGATCTCACGCACACGCAGATGCTCGCAGCCACGCGCGATTGGGCGCGTGCCGGGAGCGGCGCTTCATGAGCGGCGAGCGCGCGAAGCGGTTTCCGCTCGCGCTCGAGGACCTGAAGCGCGAGCCGCGCAAGCCCGAGGGGCGCGCGGCCGAGCGCCAGGCGGCTGGCGACGCCGCCCGCCAGCGCCTCACCGCGGCGGCGGCAGCCGCGCCCGCAGCCGCTTCCCCGATCGTGTCCGGGCGCCGCGCGCCACGCGCGGCCGGCGCGTCGGGTAGCGGCGGGTCCGTTTCGAAATCCGTGCGCGCGAAGCAGCATGCGCCCGCGATGCCCGGCGTCGCGAAGGGCGCGTTGTCCGCCGGCACGAAGAACGGCGACAAGGGCGCTGCGCCGAACGTCGCGTTGAGCAGCGCGCTCTCGCTGACTTCGGAACGGGTGCGCGAGCGCATGGTCGAACGGCTGCTGGCAAACGGCGTGAGCGATCCGCGCGTGCTTGCAGCGATGTCGGCCGTGCCGCGCCACATGTTCGTCGATCCCGGGCTCGCGGCCCAGGCGTACGAGGATGCCGCGCTGCCGATCGGCCATCAGCAGACGATCTCGAAGCCGTCGGTCGTCGCACGAATGATCGAGCTCGCGGCGGCGGGCCGCACGCTCGAGCGCGTGCTCGAAATCGGCACCGGCTGCGGCTATCAGGCCGCGGTGCTGAGCCGCGTCGCGCGCGACGTGTATTCGATCGAACGCGTGAAGCCGCTCTACGAGCGCGCGAAACTGAATTTGCGGCCGCTGCGCGTGCCGAACATCCGCCTGCACTACGGCGACGGACGCGTGGGCCTGCCCGCCGCGGCGCCGTTCGACGCGATCGTGATCGCGGCGGCGGGGCTCGACGTGCCGCGGGCGCTGTTGGAACAATTGGCGATCGGCGGCAGGCTAGTCGCGCCTGTCGGAGAGCAGGCGGGCGAGCAGGTGCTGACGCTCGTGGAGCGTGTCGCACCCGCGCAGTGGCGCGAGTCGCGGCTTGATCGCGTTTTCTTTGTCCCTTTAAAATCCGGAGTGATTTGATACCGATGAGTATGCTGCGCGCGATGCAAAACAATCGTTCGAAGGTTCCGCTCTCGCTCGCTCAGCGCGCGATTTGCATGGCGGCGTTCACGCTGCTCGCCGCGTGCGCGACGCGGCTCGACCAGGCGCCCGTCGTCGACCGTTCCGGCTCGCTCGGCACGACCGCCGCCGCGCAGCCGCCCGCGCCGCTGCCGCCTGCGCCTCCGGGTTACTACCGGGTGAAGCCGGGCGACACGCTTTATCGGATCGCGCTCGAGAACGGCCAGAACTATCGCGACATCGCCGCGTGGAACAACCTGACGAACCCGAACCAGATCGAAGTCGATCAACTGCTGCGCGTGTCGCCGACCGCGGGCGGCGCGACGGCGGCCGCACCGGTCGCGGGCGCCGCGGTCACGCCGCCGCTGTCGAGCGGTCCGTCGAGCGGCTCCGCCGCGGTGCCGCCGATCTATGGCTCCGGTTCCAGCGCGAGCGCCGCGCCGACTGCGCCGGCCGCGACCGCGTCGACCGAAACGGGCGCGCTCGCCGCGAGCAGCAACGTGTCGTTTGCGTGGCCGGTGCGCGGCGCGCTGCTCAACACGTTCGACGATTCGAAGAACAAGGGGATCAACATCGGCGGCCCGGCCGGCGAGGCCGTGAAGGCCGCCGCGGATGGCCGCGTGGTATACGCGGGCAACGGGCTGCGAGGCTATGGCAACCTCATTATCATCAAGCACGACGCAACTTATCTCACGGCGTATGCACACAATCGCGCTTTGATGGTAAAAGAGGGGGACGCGGTGACGAAAGGCCAGAAGATCGCAGAGATGGGCAACAGCGATTCCGACCGCGTGATGCTGCATTTCGAGGTTCGCCGGCAGGGTAAACCTGTCGATCCGCTGAAGTATTTGCCGCCTCAATAAACGAGACGACCATGCCGAAATCGAAGCGCCACGATCCGCAAGCCGAGTCTGAGAAGATCAGTCGAGCCACGCAAGCATCGGCGGAGCGAGCTGGCGCTTCGACGGACGAGGACGAAGACGCTGCCGACAGCGAACGCGACTACGAGCCGCGCGACGCGGATTCGGACGATTCGGGCGAAGGGCGCAGCGACGCGGCCGACGCGTCGCCTGATCTGGACGACTTCCGGGCGCTTCTGCAGGCGGAGCTCACCGCCGACACGATCCAGCACTACCTGAACCGCATCAGCGTGAAGCCGCTGCTGACGGTCGAGGAAGAGCAGCGCTATTCGCGGCTCGCGAAGGCGGGCGAATTCGAGGCGCGGCAGGTGATGATCGAGCGCAACCTGCGGCTCGTCGTCAGCATCGCGAAAGGCTATCTGAATCGCGGCGTGCCGCTCCTCGATCTGATCGAAGAGGGCAACCTCGGGCTCATGCACGCGATCGAGAAATTCGATCCGACGCGCGGCTTTCGCTTCTCGACATATGCGACCTGGTGGATCCGCCAGAGCATCGAGCGCGCGATCATGAATCAGGCGCGCACCGTGCGGCTGCCGGTGCACGTGATCCGCGAGCTGAACCAGGTGCTGCGCGCGAAGCGACATCTGGAGAAGAACTCGCTGTCGACGGGCGCGGCGGCCGAGCGCCGCGAGGCGAGCATCGACGACATCGCGTATCTGACCGGCAAGACGGCCGAGGAAGTCACCGACATCCTCGCGCTGAACGAGCACACCGCGTCGCTCGACGCGCCGCTCGATCTCGATCCGGCGAGCAGCCTGCTCGATCTGCTGCCCGACGACCAGAGCCAGTCGCCCGACGCTGAGGTTCAGCACCGCGAACTGGAGACGCTGACGCGCGCGTGGCTGTCGCGCCTGTCCGACAAGCATCGCCACGTGATCGAGCGGCGCTTCGGCCTCAACCATATCGAACCCGCGACGCTCGAGGAGCTTGCCGACGAGATGGGGCTGACCCGCGAACGGGTCCGCCAGATCCAGCAGGAAGCGCTCGTGCGGCTCAAGCGGTTTTTTGCCTCCAACGGCGTGCGCAAGGACGCCGTTCTGTAATTCATCGATGACACCGATTCTGGTTTTTGACATCGAGACGATTCCCGATGTCGACGGCATTCGCCGTCTCGAAGATCTGCCCGCCGACCTCGCCGACGCCGAAGTGGCCGAGCACGCGTTCGCCGCGCGCCGCGAGAAGACGGGCAGCGATTTCCTGCCGCACCATCTGCAACGGATCGCGGCGATCTCGTGCGTGTTCCGCGACAGCAACGGCTTTCGCGTGCGCTCGCTCGGCACGCCGGGCGACCCGGAAGCGACGCTGGTCCAGTCGTTCTTCCGGGTGATCGAGAAGTACACGCCGCAGCTCGTGTCCTGGAACGGCGGCGGCTTCGATCTGCCGGTGCTGCATTACCGCGCGCTCGTGCACGGCGTCGCGGCGCCGCGCTACTGGGACATGGGCGAGGACGATCGCGACTTCAAGTGGAACAATTATCTGTCGCGTTACCACACGCGGCATCTGGACCTGATGGATCTGCTCGCGCTCTACCAGCCGCGCGCGAGCGCGCCGCTCGACGCGCTCGCGAAGCTATGCGGCTTCCCGGGCAAGCTCGGGATGGACGGCAGCCAGGTGTGGACGGCATTCCAGGAAGGGCGAATCGAAGAGATTCGCAATTACTGCGAGACCGACGTCGTGAACACGTACTTGCTGTATTGCCGGTTCCAGCAGATGCGTGGCGGCCTGTCGCCCGCCGAATACGCGGAGGAGATCGTGCTCGTGAAGAGCGCGCTCGTGCAGGAGCCGGCGCCGCACTGGGCCGAATACCTCGCCGCGTTCGGCGCGTGACGCGGCGCGCGATGCGCAACGCGTGACGGGGACGTCGCGCTTTCCGTTCATCTCGATCCGCTTGCGCATCGCCCGGCTACGCGTCGCTCAATTCGAGCACGATCGGCTGATGATCCGACGCGCGCACCGCGCCGTCGATCTCGCAGCGTGATATGCGGTGCGCGAGCGTATCGGTGACGAACACGAAATCGCAGGTCATCGGCCCTTCGTGCCATTGCGCGGTGTCGTAGACGCCCGCCGTCATCGGCGGCGTCTTGCCCGGATGGCGCGCGAGCCATGCGTCGACGAAGCGCGGCGCGTCTGGAAACGGCGCGAGAAAGCGCCGGTACGCGTCACTGCGGTACGCGCTGTTGAAGTCGCCGCAGACGATCGCGTCGGCCGCGCGCGCGGACGGCGCGAAAGGGCCCGTCGGCGTTTCCGGCGGCGCGCTCTCGCGTGCGTGCGCGGCCGCCTCGCGATGCAGGCGCCGCAGCGCATCGACCTGCGCGAGCCGCTGCCGCGCCGAGTAGTACTCGAGATGCGTGACGACGACGCGCAGCGGCCCGAACGGCGCGCGCAGCGTGACTTCGAGCGCGCAGCGCGGCATCGACGGCGCAGCGGCGCTCGCGGGCCACGGCAGCGCGTGGCGCATCGCGCGCTCGACAGGCAGCCGCGTCGCGAGCGCGTTGCCGAATTGCCGGCGCGGCGCGCCCGGCTCGAGCGGCGGCAGATCGACGCCGAGCGCGTCGAACACCACGTAAGCTGGCAATAGCGCGCCCAGTTCGGCATACTGATCGCCGGACGGCCCGCCTGGCAGCGCGTGAAAGCCGCGCGTGACTTCCTGCACGCACAGCACGTCGAAATCGCCGAGGCCGCGCGCGGCGTCGACGGTGCGCGCGAGGTCGACCGTGCCGTTCGCGTCCCGTCCCCATTGGATGTTCCAACTGATGAGTCGCATCGTCGAATCTCCGTTGCATGACGGCCGTTCGTCTACAATCTCGCCTTTCCCCACAATCGTTCGTCAGGAAAAGCTGGTGTCAGAAGCCGTCCCTCTCTCCACGCGCCGCGCGTCCCATGCGGGCGCCGCGCCTGATCGCGCCCCGGTTCTCGATATCGATTCGCTCGACATGGAAGCGCGCGGCGTCGGCCGCGTCGTCGACGAAAACGGCGAGCCCGGCAAGGTGATTTTCGTCGAGGGCGCGCTGCCCGGCGAGCGCGTCACCTATTCGAGCTTTCGCCGCAAGCCGACCTACGAGCAGGCGCAGGTCGTCGATATTCTGCGCCCGAGCGTGATGCGCACGCAGCCAAAATGCGCGTTTTTCGGCACCTGCGGCGGCTGCTCGATGCAGCATCTCGACATGCGCGCGCAGGTCGCGATCAAGCAGCGCGTGCTCGAAGACAATCTGTGGCATCTCGCGAAGCTGCGCGCCGAGGCGATGTTCGCGCCGATTCACGGCCCGTCGTGGGGCTACCGCTATCGTGCGCGCCTCACCGTGCGCCACGTCGCGAAGAAGGGCGGCGTGCTCGTCGGCTTCCACGAGAAGAAAAGCAGCTACGTCGCCGACATGACGAGCTGCGAAGTGCTGCCGCCGCACGTGTCGGCGATGCTCGTGCCGCTGCGCCGGCTCGTCGAGCAATTGTCGATCCGCGATCGCATGCCGCAGATCGAGCTCGCGGTCGGCTCGCAGGTGACGGCGCTCGTGCTGCGCGTGCTCGAGCCGATCGACGCGGCCGACGAGGCGCTCCTGCGCGAATTCGCGGACGCGCACCGCGTGCAGTTCTGGCTGCAGCCGAAAGGGCCGGATACGGCTGCGCCGTTCTATCCGCTCGACGTGCAGCTCGACTACACGCTGCCCGAATTCGGGATCCGGATGCCGTTCAAGCCGACCGATTTCACGCAGGTCAATCACCAGATCAACCGCGTGCTCGTCGGCCGGGCGCTGCGCCTGCTCGCGCCCGAGCGCGGCGACCGCGTGCTCGACCTGTTCTGCGGAATCGGCAATTTCACGCTGCCGCTCGCCCGGCTCGCGCGCGAGGGCGAGGTGGTCGGGATCGAGGGCAGCGAGACGCTGACGTCGCGCGCGCTCGCGAACGCGAAGGAAAACGGCGTCGACGGTCATACGTCGTTCGCGTGCCGCAACCTGTTCGAGGTGACGGCGGACGATCTGCGCGCGCTCGGCGCATTCGACAAGTTCCTGATCGATCCGCCGCGCGAAGGCGCGCTCGCGGTGTCGAAGGCGCTCGCCGAGATCGCGCAGAGCGGTGAAGGGCCGCTGCCCGCGCGGATCGTCTACGTGTCGTGCAATCCGTCGACGCTCGCGCGAGACGCGGGTCTCCTCGTGCACGAGGCGGGTTATCGGCTCAAGGGCGCGGGTGTCGTCAACATGTTCCCGCACACGTCGCACGTCGAATCGATCGCGCTCTTCGAGCGCGGCTGACGTGGAATGCGGGCGGCGCGCGCATGAAAAAACCGGCCCGAGGCCGGTTTTTCGTGACGCGCGGCGACGTGTCGCCGAGCTTCAGTTCCGGTTGCCGCCGAAGATGCCGAGCAGCGCGAGCAGGTTCGTGAACACGTTGTACAGATCGAGGTAGATCGCGAGCGTCGCGCTGATGTAGTTGGTCTCGCCGCCGTTCACGACGCGCTGGACATCGAACAGCATGTACGCCGAGAAGATTACGATCGCGAGCACCGACACGGTCAGCATCAGCGCCGGCAACTGCAGGAACATGTTCGCGACCATCGCGAGCAGCAGCACGATCACGCCGACGAAGAGCCATTTGCCGAGGCCGGAGAAGTCGCGCTTGCTGACGGTTGCGACCGTCGCCATCGCGGCGAAGATCACGCCGGTGCCGCCGAACGCGAGCATGATGAGCGAAGGGCCGTTCGAAAAACCGAGGATGAAGCTCAACAGGCGCGACAGCATCAGGCCCATGAAGAACGTGAAGCCGAGGAGCACGAACACGCCGGCCGAGCTGTTCTTCGTGCGCTCGATCGCGAACATGAAGCCGAACGCGATCGCGAAGAATGCGAGGAGGCTCATTATCGGGCTCGTCGCGGCGAACCGCGAGAAACCCGTCGCGACGCCGACCCACGCGCCGAGCACGGTCGGCACCATCGACAGCGCGAGGAGCCAGTAGGTATTGCGCAGCACGCGGTTGCGGGTCTCGGCGGTGCTGATCGCGCCGCCGCGGCCGAAGTTGTACGGATAATCGTTCATGGTTTCTCCTAGCATGGAACGTGGCGGCACCGCCGGCGGGCGACGCGCCTGTTGCGCCGCAAAAAACCGTGAAGCCGCTACCCCTATGATGGGTTTCGACGGCGGAGGTTTCAACGCCTTGGCGCCTGCGAAACACGAAGTATTAGAACCTTTCTGCCGTGTAAGGGTTCAATCGCAATGATACACGGGATCGTGTTACAATAACGGATTCATTTGGAACTGTAACCTCTTAATTTCTTGGAGTTTTTATGGCACTCGAGCGCACCCTGTCGATCATCAAGCCGGATGCGGTGGCGAAGAACGTGATCGGCCAGATCTACAGCCGTTTCGAAAACGCCGGCCTGAAGATCGTGGCGGCGCGCATGGCGCACCTGTCGCGCGCCGATGCGGAGAAGTTCTACGCCGTGCACGCCGAGCGTCCGTTCTTCAAGGATCTCGTCGATTTCATGATCTCGGGCCCGGTGATGATCCAGGTGCTGGAAGGCGAGGACGCGATCCTGAAGAATCGCGACCTGATGGGCGCGACGGATCCGAAGAAGGCGGAAAAGGGCACGATCCGCGCCGATTTCGCGGACAGCATCGACGCGAACGCCGTGCACGGCTCGGACGCGCCGGAAACGGCGCGCGTCGAGATCGCGTTCTTCTTCCCGGAAATGAACGTCTACTCGCGCTAAGCGGGTCGGGGTCCGGCGCGTTCGGCGGCAAGGCAGGGCAATCATGGCGGGCGAAACCATCGTCAATCTACTCGACCTCGACGCCGAGGGGCTCGTCGCGTATTGCGGCAGCCTCGGCGAGAAGGCGTTTCGCGCTAAGCAACTGCAGCGCTGGATCCACCAATACAACGCGGCCGATTTCGACGGGATGACCGATCTCGCGAAATCGCTGCGCGAGAAGTTGAAGGGGCGCGCCGTGATCGGCACGCCCGACATCCTGAGCGATCACGTGTCGGCCGACGGCACGCGCAAGTGGCTCATCAACGTCGGCAACGGCAATGCGGTCGAGACGGTGTTCATCCCCGAGGAGACGCGCGGCACGCTGTGCGTGTCGTCGCAGGCGGGGTGTGCGGTCAATTGCCGCTTCTGCTCGACCGGCAAGCAGGGTTTTTCCCGCAATCTGTCGACGGGCGAGATCGTCGGGCAGTTGCGGATGGCGGAATTCGCGCTGCGCGCGTCGCTCGGCCGCGCGCCCGGCCCGAACGGAAAGGCCGAGCGGGTGGTCACGAACGTCGTGATGATGGGCATGGGCGAGCCGCTTCTCAATTATTCGGCGGTCGTGCCCGCGATGCGCCTCATGCTCGACGATAACGCGTACGGCCTGTCGCGTCGGCGCGTGACGCTGTCGACGTCGGGCGTCGTGCCGATGATGGACCGGCTCGGCGCGGAGCTGCCCGTCGCGCTCGCGGTGTCGCTGCACGCGCCGAACGACGCGCTGCGCGACGAGCTCGTGCCGCTCAACAGGAAGCATCCGCTGCGCGAACTGATGGCCGCGTGCCAGCGCTATCTGAAGGTCGCGCCGCGCGATTTCATCACGTTCGAATACTGCATGCTCGACGGCGTCAACGATACGCAAGCGCATGCGCGCGAGTTGCTCGCGCTGACGCGCGACGTGCCGTGCAAATTCAATCTGATTCCATTCAATCCGTTCCCGGAATCGGGGCTCGTGCGCTCGAAGACAGAGCAGATCAAGCGCTTCGCGCAGGTTCTGATCGACGCCGGCATCGTGACGACGATCCGCAAGACGCGCGGCGACGACATCGACGCCGCCTGCGGGCAACTGGCGGGCGCGGTCAGGGATCGCACGCGCCTTGCCGAGCGGACGGGGACGACGAAGGTTATCGAGGTCCGGGCGGTTTGATGGGGATGTCCGGGCCGGTAGTGAAATGCGCGTAAAGCGATCGGGGGCGGCGCGCGGCGCCGCGCAGTGTGTGACAACGGTGGTGTTGCGGGCCCGGCCGGAGCTGGCGCGGGCGTGCAGGCAAGAAGAATCGACGCGAGGATGAGGATGAGCGAACCGCAGCCGTCAAAGGGCCCAGAGACGAACGCAGGCGAGAAACCGGCGGCGGCCGGCGGCGGCATTGCGTCGGTCGCGGCGGTGGGCGCACGGCTCGCGGCCTTGCGTGAGTCGAAGGGATGGTCGGTTGACGACGTGTCCGCGCGGCTGAAGGTCGCGGTGCCGAAGCTGCAGGCGCTCGAGGCGGGCGATACGAGCCGGTTGCCGGGCACGACGTTTGCGCTCGGCCTCGTGCGCAGCTACGCGAAGATGCTCGGCGTCGATCCGGAGCCGTTCGCGCAGGCGCTGCGCCGCGAGAAGGGCGTGCCCGAGGTCGATCTGTCGATGCCCGCTTCGGCCGGCACCGATCTGCCGCGCGGCCGGGTGTCGATCCCGCTCGGCGGCTCGTCGCGCGGCCGGCCGTGGCTGTGGGCGGTTGCGGCGGTCGTCGTCGCGCTCGTCGCGGCGGCGATGTGGCGCACGGGCGGCGAATCGTCGAACTGGCTCGCGCGCTTCAAGTCGAGCGGCGCGGGCGAGGCCGCGTCGGGCGCGCACGCGCAGCAGGAAGGCACCGCGTCCGATCTGCCGGCGAGTGCGGCGGTGTCGGGCACGGTGACGCAGGCGGGTGCGATCGCGGCGCCCGCGACGCAGCCGATCGGCGGCGCATCGGCGAGCGTGCCGGCCGCGGGCTCGGCGCCCGTCGTCGCGAGCACGGTGGTCGTGCCGCCCGCTTCGACGCCGGTTGCCGTCGCGCAACCAGCGCAACCCGCGCAGCCGGCGCAAGTGACGCAGCAGCCGGCCGCGCCGGCGGCCGACGGCGCGAACGCAGCCGTCGTGGTCGCGACCGGCCAGTCGGTCGTCGCGCTGAAGGTCGCGCAGGACTGCTGGTTCAGCGTGCGCGACAAGAATGGCAAGGAGCTGTTCTCGGCGCTCGTGCGCGCCGGCGAGACGAAGCAGGTCGCGGGCGCCGCGCCGCTCAAGGTCACGATCGGCAACAAGGCCGGGCTCGAATCGGTCGCTTTCGACGGCAAGCCTGTCGATCCGGCAAAATACTCGACGGCTCGGGGCAACGTCGCGCGTTTCGCATTGCCCTGACGGCAAGCGCCCCGCGGCCGGCCCGGTCGCGGCGCTTTTCCCTTTCGCGCGCAGCCGGGCAGGCGGCGCGCTTGGCGTAAATTGGATCTATCGATGCAATCCGAAGCTCAATCCCCACGCAGCAGTCAGATTTGTTCAACCGAGCCGGTGTTCGGCGGACATGCGCCGCGGCGCGTGTCGCATGCGGTCGACGTCCGCTGGGGCGGCACGCTCGTGACGATCGGCGGCACGGCGCCCGTGCGCGTGCAGTCGATGACGAACACCGACACGGCCGACGCGATCGGCACCGCGATCCAGGTGAAGGAGCTCGCGAACGCGGGCTCCGAGCTCGTGCGCATCACCGTGAACACGCCGGAGGCCGCCGCCGCCGTGCCGGCGATCCGCGAGCAGCTCGACCGGATGGGCGTGTCGGTGCCGCTCGTCGGCGATTTCCACTACAACGGCCACCTGCTGCTGCGTGGTTATCCGGGCTGCGCGGAGGCGCTGTCGAAGTACCGGATCAACCCGGGCAACGTCGGCCAGGGCGCGAAGCGCGATTCGCAGTTCGCGCAGATGATCGAAGCCGCGATCAAGTACGACAAGCCGGTGCGAATCGGCGTGAACTGGGGCAGTCTCGATCAGGATCTGCTCGCGCGGATGATGGACGAGAACGGCGCGCGCGCGAAGCCGTGGGAAGCGCAGAGCGTGATGGTCGAGGCGCTGATCCAGTCGGCGATCGGCTCCGCCGAGCGCGCGGTCGAGCTGGGCCTCGGCCGCGACAAGATCGTGCTGTCGTGCAAGGTGAGCGGCGTGCAGGACCTGATCGCCGTGTACCGCGAGCTGTCGCGCCGCTGCGGCTTCGCGCTGCACCTCGGCCTGACCGAGGCGGGCATGGGCTCGAAGGGCATCGTCGCGTCGACGGCCGCGATCGGCGTGCTGCTGCAGGAAGGCATCGGCGACACGATCCGCATTTCGCTCACGCCGGAGCCGGGCGCGGCGCGCACGGGCGAAGTGGTGGTCGGCCAGGAAATCCTGCAGACGATGGGGCTGCGCTCGTTCGCGCCGATGGTCGTCGCGTGTCCGGGCTGCGGGCGCACGACGAGCACGCTGTTCCAGGAGCTCGCGCTGCAGATCCAGACATACCTGCGCGAGCAGATGCCGGTGTGGCGCGACGAATATCCGGGCGTCGAGAAGATGAACGTCGCGGTGATGGGCTGCATCGTCAACGGCCCGGGCGAGTCGAAGCACGCGAACATCGGCATCAGCCTGCCGGGCTCGGGCGAGAATCCGGCCGCGCCCGTGTTCGTCGATGGCGAGAAAGTGAAGACGCTGCGCGGCGAGCGCATCGCGGAAGAGTTCCAGCAGATCGTGAGCGACTACGTCGCGCGCACCTACGGCCGCGCCGCGGTCCAGAATTAATTCGTCCACCGTATTTCAGATGACAGAACAAAAGCGAAAGCTCGAGAAGCTGACGGGCGTGAAGGGCATGAACGACATCCTCCCGCAGGATGCCGGCTTGTGGGAATTCTTCGAAGCGACGGTGAAGTCGCTGCTGCGCGCGTACGGCTATCAGAACATCCGAACGCCGATCGTCGAGCACACGCAGCTCTTCACGCGCGGCATCGGCGAAGTGACCGACATCGTCGAAAAGGAGATGTACAGCTTCGTCGACTCGCTCAACGGCGAGCACCTGACGCTGCGTCCCGAGAACACTGCGGCCGTCGTGCGCGCGGCGATCGAGCACAACATGCTGTACGACGGTCCGAAGCGGCTGTGGTACCTCGGGCCGATGTTCCGCCACGAGCGTCCGCAGCGCGGCCGCTATCGCCAGTTCCATCAGGTCGGCGTCGAGGCGCTCGGCTTCGCGGGCCCGGACGCGGACGCGGAAATCATCATGATGTGCCAGCGCCTGTGGGACGATCTCGGCCTCGCCGGCATCAAGCTCGAGATCAACTCGCTCGGCCTCGCCGAGGAGCGCGCCGCGCACCGCGTCGAGCTGATCAAGTATCTCGAGCAGCATGCCGAGTCGCTCGACGACGACGCGCAGCGCCGCCTCTACACGAACCCGCTGCGCGTGCTCGACACGAAGAATCCGGCGCTGCAGGAGATCGTGCAGAACGCGCCGAAGCTGATCGATTTCCTCGGCGACGCGTCGCGCGCGCACTTCGAGGGCCTGCAACGGCTGCTGAAGGCGAACAACCTGCCGTTCACGATCAATCCGCGCCTCGTGCGCGGGCTCGACTACTACAACCTGACCGTGTTCGAGTGGGTGACCGACAAGCTCGGCGCGCAGGGCACGGTCGCCGCGGGCGGCCGCTACGATCCGCTGATCGAGCAACTGGGCGGCAAGCCGACCGCCGCGTGCGGCTGGGCGATGGGCGTCGAGCGTATCCTCGAGCTCCTGAAGGAAGAGAACCTCATGCCGGAGCAGGAAGGCGTCGACGTGTACGTCGTCCACCAGGGCGACGCCGCGCGCGAGCAGGCGTTCATCGCCGCCGAGCGCCTGCGCGACACGGGCCTCGACGTGATCCTGCATTGCAGCGCGGACGGCGCGGGCGCGAGCTTCAAGTCGCAGATGAAGCGCGCGGACGCGAGCGGCGCGGCGTTCGCGGTGATCTTCGGCGAAGACGAGGTCGCGAACGGCGCGGCGAGCGTGAAGCCGCTGCGCGGCGCGGGCGCCGACGGCGAGAAGAACGTTCAGCAGTCCGTGCCGGTCGAAAGCTTGACCGAATTTCTAATCAATGCGATGGTTGCAACCGCCGAAGACGGCGACGACTGATCGCGGCGCATCCGCTCGACAAAAAGCGTGTACAGGAAGGAATCGCTAGGCGATGAGTTATCACGACGAACAAGAATCGATTGAAAACCTGAAGGCGTGGTGGGCCCGGTGGGGCGATCTGACGACCTGGATCGCGATCGCCGTTCTTGCCGCCGCGGCCGCCTGGAACGGCTGGAACTACTGGCAGCGCCGTCAGGCGTCTCAGGCGGCCGTGCTCTATGAGCAGGTGCAGCAGGCCGTCCAGTCGAACGACAAGGCGAAGGTCTCGCGCGTCGCGTCCGACATGGAAGACAAGTTCGGCGGCACCGCCTATGCGCAGATGACGGCGCTCGAGGCGGCGAAGGCGCTGTACGGCGCGGGCGATGCGGCAGGCGCGAAGGCGCAACTGCAGTGGGCCGCCGATCACGCGAAGGACGACGAGTACAAGCAGATCGCGAAGCTTCGCCTCGCGTCGCTGCTGCTCGACGAGAAGGCGTACGATGCGGGCCTCGCGCTGCTGTCGGGCACGCCTTCGGACGCGTTCAAGGGCGCCGTCGCCGATCGCCGCGGCGATCTGCTCGCCGCGCAAGGCAAGAGCGACGATGCGAAGGCGGCGTACAAGCTCGCGCTCGACGCGCTGCCGAAGGACGACGCATCCGCTCGTCAACTCGTGCAGTTCAAGCTGGACGCGCTCGGCGGCTGAGCGCCCACGCTTTCGTTTTACAACTTAACTTTGCTTCGCTATCGATGAATCTGCTGAAACGTTACGCTGCACCCGTTGCCTGCGCGGCGGCCGTCCTGGTTCTCGCGGCCTGTTCGTCAACGAAGGACGCGCGCCGCGTGCCGACGCCGCTCACCGAGTTCAAACCCGTGCTCGACGTGCAGCAGGTGTGGAAGGCGAGCGTCGGCAAGGGCGGCCGCTATTCGTTCTCGCCCGTCGCGGTGGGCGATGCGGTGTATGTCGCCGGCGCGAACGGTTCGGTCGAGAAGATCGACGCGAAGACGGGCCAGGAAGTCTGGCGCGCGAAGATCGGCTCCGACCTGTCGGCGGGCGTCGGCAGCGACGGCAACCTGACCGCGGTCGGCGCGCTGAAGGGCGGCGTGTTCGTGCTCGGCCCGGACGGCAAGCAGTTGTGGAAGAGCACCGTGCAGGGCGAGATCTTCTCGCCGCCGCTCGTCGGCAACGGTCTCGTGATCGTGCGCACGATCGACGGCCAGGTGATCGCATTCGCCGCGCAGACGGGCGAGCAGAAGTGGACTTACCGCAACCGCGCGGTGCCGCTCAACCTGCGCGTGTCGGCTGGCATGACGTTCGCGGGCGACGCCGCGGTGCTCGCGGGCTTCCCGGGCGGCGGCCTCGTCGCGTTGAACCTGCAGACGGGCGAGCCGTTCTGGCAGACGCCCGTGTCGTTTCCGAAGGGCGTGACCGAAGTCGAGCGGATCAATGACGTGACGGGCGCGCCGACGCTCGTCGGCGCCGAGACGTGCGCGGTGACGTTCCAGGGCCAGCTCGGCTGCTTCGATGCGAACTCGGGCCGCCCGCTGTGGGAAAAGGCGTTTTCGAGCCGCAGCGGCGTCGCGCAGGACGATACGGCCGTCGCGGGCGGCGACGACTGGTCGGTCGTGTCGGCTTACGACGTCGCGACGGGCAAGGAGCTCTGGCGCAACGACAAGCTGAAGAGCCGCGACGTCGGCGTGCCGTACCTGCTCGGCCGCGCGGTCGTGCTCGGCGATTACAAGGGCTTCGTGCACTTCCTGTCGCGCGACGACGGCACGTTCGTCGCCCGGATGAAGACGGACGGCAGCGCGATCGCCGCGGCGCCCGTGCTCGCCGGCAACACGCTCGTCGTCCTGACGCAGGACGGCGGCGTATACGGTTTCCGTCCGCGCTAAGCGCGCGACGTTTTTCGCGCGGCCGTGCGCTTCGCCGGCCGCGCGTCGCATTTTTTGCGCGCGCGCTCGGCGTTGGCCGGGCGGGCGCGGCCCGGCGGCGCGGCATCGCGCGATCGGCGGGCAGCCGGGAGCGAATCGAAAAAAATGAGCGGCGCGACACGTATGCCGCCGCCTGCGCGCCGACGCGGCGCGAATTCGTGCTAATTTCCATCAAGCGCAGCCGCCTGCGGCATGCGGGCTCACCGCCGCTGCGTTTCACGTAGACGACATCATCAGATGAAACCGGTCATTGCCCTCGTTGGGCGCCCCAATGTGGGGAAATCCACGCTGTTCAACCGGCTCACGCGCTCGCGCGATGCGCTGGTCGCCGATCTGCCCGGCTTGACGCGCGATCGCCATTACGGCGAGGGGCGGGTCGGCGCGCGGCCGTACCTCGTCGTCGACACGGGCGGCTTCGAGCCCGTCGCGAAGGACGGCATCCTGCACGAGATGGCGCGGCAGACGCGTCAGGCGGTCGAGGAGGCGGACGTCGTCGTGTTCATCGTCGACGGACGCAACGGCCTCGCGCCGCAGGACAAGTCGATCGCCGATTACCTGCGCAAGACCGGCCGGCCGATCTTCCTCGTCGTCAACAAGGCCGAGGGGATGAAATACACGGCGGTCGCGTCGGATTTCTACGAGCTCGGCCTGGGCGACCCGCGCGCGATCTCGGCCGCGCATGGCGACGGCGTGACCGACATGATCAACGAGGCGCTCGAAGTCGCGTACGCGGGCCAGCCGGAAGAGAGCGAAGAGGACGCCGCCGCGCGCGGCACCAAGATCGCGATCGTCGGCCGGCCGAACGTCGGCAAATCGACGCTCGTCAACACGCTGATCGGCGAAGACCGCGTGATCGCATTCGACATGCCGGGCACGACGCGCGATTCGATCTACGTCGATTTCGAGCGCAACGGCAAGCAGTACACGCTGATCGACACGGCGGGCCTGCGCCGCCGCGGCAAGGTGTTCGAGGCGATCGAGAAATTCTCGGTCGTGAAGACGCTGCAGTCGATCTCCGACGCGAACGTCGTCATTCTGCTGCTCGATGCGCAGCAGGACATCTCCGACCAGGACGCGCACATCGCGGGCTTCGTCGTCGAGCAGGGGCGCGCGCTCGTCGTCGGCGTGAACAAGTGGGACGGGCTCGACCCGCACGTGCGCGAGCGCACGAAGGCGGATCTCGCGCGCAAGCTGAAATTCCTCGATTTCGCGAAGTTCCACTTCATCTCGGCGGCGGAGAAGACGGGCATCGGCGCGCTGATGCGCTCGGTCGACGACGCGTACGCGGCCGCGATGAAGAAACTGCCGACGCCGAAGCTCACGCGCGCGCTGATCGAGGCGGTCGAGTTCCAGCAGCCGCGCCGCCGCGGCCCGGTGCGGCCGAAGCTGCGCTATGCGCACCAGGGCGGACAGAACCCGCCCATCATCGTGATCCACGGCAACGCGCTCGACGCCGTGACGGAAACGTACAAGCGCTATCTCGAGAATCGTTTCCGAGAAACTTTCTCGCTGACGGGCACTCCATTGCGCATAGAGTTCCGCTCGTCGACGAACCCGTACGCCGACAAGGACTGAGCGGCGCGCGCCGCGTCGGCCGGTCGGCAGAGCCGGGCGGGGCGGACAAAATCGGCTATAGTGTAGCGATTGGCGGCGGCTCTCTTTTTCTTCGCCCCAATCTAGTTCAACCTGCAAAAAAGATGGAGTACGCCATGAGCAACAAAGGGCAATTGTTACAAGACCCGTTTTTGAACGCACTGCGTAAAGAGCACGTGCCGGTTTCGATCTATCTCGTCAACGGCATCAAGCTCCAAGGGAACATTGAATCGTTCGACCAGTACGTCGTGTTGCTCCGGAACACAGTTACCCAGATGGTTTACAAGCACGCCATTTCGACGGTCGTGCCGGCGCGTCCGGTGAACTTCCACCCGGATGCGGAAGCAGCGTCCTAACCCATGCCGCGGCTGGCTTGCGTCGCCGCCGGCAGCCGATGCCAGCCGCCTTATCTTGACGTCCGATAATTTGATCAACGCAGCGTTAGTGGGCATCGATTTCGGCAAGACCGATTTCGAAGCCAGTCTCGAAGAACTCAGCCTGCTCGCCTCCAGCGCGGGCGCCCATCCCGCCGTCACGCTGACGGGCCGCCGCGCGAGTCCCGACGCCGCGATGTTCGTTGGCAGCGGCAAAGCCGAGGAACTGCGGCTTGCCTGCGAAGCGAACGACGTAGAAATTGTCATCTTCAATCACGCGCTCGCACCCGCCCAGCAACGCAATCTGGAGCGAATGCTTAATCGGCGCGTCGTCGACCGCACGAGCCTCATTCTCGACATCTTCGCGCAACGCGCGCGCAGCCACGAAGGCAAGTTGCAGGTCGAGCTCGCGCAACTGCAGTATCTCGCGACCCGGCTGATTCGGGCCTGGACCCACCTCGAGCGGCAAAAGGGTGGCATCGGCCTGCGCGGCCCCGGCGAAACGCAGCTCGAAACCGACCGCCGGCTGATCGGCGAGCGCATCAAGATGCTGAAGTCGCGGCTCGACAGGCTGCGCCGCCAGCATCACACGCAGCGCCGGCAGCGCGCGCGCAGCGGCGCGATGTCGGTGTCGCTCGTCGGCTATACGAACGCGGGCAAATCGACGCTCTTCAATGCGCTGACGAAAGCGCAGGCCTACGCGGCCGACCAGTTGTTCGCGACGCTCGACACGACGTCGCGGCGCGTGTATCTCGGCGACGAGGTCGGGCAGATCGTCGTGTCCGATACCGTCGGCTTCATTCGCGAACTGCCGCACCAACTCGTCGCGGCGTTTCGCGCGACGCTCGAGGAGACGATCCACGCGGATCTGCTGCTGCACGTCGTCGACGCGTCGAGCGCGGTGCGGCTCGAGCAGATCGAGCAGGTCAACGACGTGCTGCGCGAAATCGGGGCGGACTCGATCCGCCAGGTTCTCGTGTTCAACAAGATCGATGCGGTGCCCGAGCTCGCGGCCCGCGGCGGCGCGGTCGAACGGGACGAGTATGGTAATATTTCGCGCGTCTTTTTGAGCGCGCGCACGGGCCAGGGTCTGGATTCGCTGCGTGCCGCCATCGCCGAGATCGCTACCGCGGAACATCTTGTCGGCGCCGTGCCGCTCGGCGGCGCGCCGGCGCAACCACACGAAGACCACCCGGTTTCCGAACACGGGCGCTGACGGCTGCGGCCGATCGAGTTGCTCCAATCTGGTGAACAAATACAGGTGAACGATTACAACGAGCGGAGTACCTGGCGGCGAATGCGCGCCTTGCTGTCGATCAACGATCCCCGCTGGGGACGCGGCGGCAACGGCGACAAGCCGCGCGCGAACGAATCGAAACGCCCGAACGGGCGCGACGACGGCCCCCCGGATCTCGACGAAATGTGGCGGAACTTCAACCGTCGCCTGAGCGGCTGGTTCGGCGGCAAGGGCGGCGGCAACAACGGCTTTCGTCCCGACAACGGGCGTGCCGCGCGCGTCGGCGTCGGCATTGTCACGGGCGTGCTGATCGCGATCTATCTCGGCAGCGGCATCTTCATCGTTCAGGATGGCCAGACGGGCGTCGTGCTGCGCTTCGGCGAATACACAGGCTCGGTCGGCGACGGCGTTCACTGGCGCCTGCCGTATCCGTTCGAATCGCACGAGATCGTCGACACCGCGCAGGTGCGCTCGATCGAGATCGGTCGCAACAACGTTGTGCGGCTCGCGAACGTGAAGGACGCGTCGATGCTCACGCGCGATGCCGACATCGTCGACGTGCGTTTCGCCGTTCAATATCGGGTCGGATCCCCGACCGATTACCTGTTTCGCGCCGTCGACCCCGAGCGCAGCGTGTCGCAGGCCGCACAGGCGGCGGTGCGCGAGATTGTCGGCGCGAAGCGTGCTGAAGACGTGCTCGCGCAGGATCGCGACGCGCTGCGCGATGCGCTCGCGAAGGCGATCCAGCGCGACCTCGACCGCTATCGCACGGGCCTCGTCGTGACCGGCGTGACCGTGCAGAGCGTGGCGCCCCCCGAGCAGGTGCAGGCGGCCGTCGACGACATCGCGAAGGCGCGCCAGGACAGCGAGGCCGCGAAGAACGCCGCGCAGGCGTATGCGAGCGAATTGCTGCCGCGCGCGCAGGGCGACGCGGCGAAGATGGTCGACGACGCGAAGTCTTACGCCGAGCGCGTCGCCGCGCAGGCCGAGGGCGACGCGGAGCGCTTCAAGCAGGTCTACGCGCAGTACTCGAAGGCGCCCGCGGTGATTCGCGAGCGGATGTACCTCGAGACGATGCAGGAGATCTATTCGAACACGACGAAGGTGTACGTCGGCAACAAGGCGGGCAACAGCGTGCTGTATCTGCCGCTCGACAAGATCGTCGAGGCGGGGCGCCAGCGCGCGGCCGAGGCGGCGAGCGCCGCCGCCGCGACGCCTGCGAGCGGCGCGCAAGCGCCCACGCCCGCGTTTTCCGCGCCGGCATCGGCCGCGGCTGCCGCGAGCGCGCCGCGCGCGTCGGCGCCCGCCGCGGCGAGCCCGGCGTCCGGCAGCGATTCGCTGCGCTCGCGCGAGGCGTTCCGCAGCCGTTCGCGCACCGACGATCTGCAGTAACGAGGAGCGCTTTACATGAACCGAATCATCGCGCTCGTCGTAGCGATCGTCATCGTCGCGCTGGTGGCTTCGTCGACGGTGCTCGTCGTCGATCCGCGCCATACGGCCGTGCTGTCGTCGCGCGACGGCGACACGCCGGCGCTCGCCGGCCCCGGCCTGCATTTCAAGCTGCCGCAGCCGTTGCAGACGGCGACGCTCGTCGACGTCCGCGTGCAGACGCTCGACTCGGCCGATCCGCTGAGCCTCGCGACGAAGGACAAGAGCGACGTGCTCGTGAGCCCCGTCGTCAAATACCGGATCGCCGACGTGCTCAAGTACTACAGGGAGACGGGCGGCGCGCCGCGCGGCGAGGTCGATCGCCTGACGGCGGCGGCCAGGGGCGCGCTCGGCGCCGCGTTCGCGAAGCGCGATCTCGACGACGCGCTCGGCAGCCAGCGTGCGATCGCCGACGATGCGAAGCGCGCGCTGCAGGCCGACGCGGCGCCGCTCGGCATCGACGTCGTCGACGTGCAACTGACGCGCGTCGACCTGCCCGCCGCGCAGGCGGACGGCGCGTATCAGCGGATGACGGCCGAGCTGCAGCGCGAGGCCGAGCGCGAGCGCGCGGAAGGTGCGGCGCAGGCGGAAGAGATCAAGGCGGACGCGGCCCGGCAGCAGCAGACGATTCTCGCGGAAGGCTACAAATCCGCGCAGTCGATCAAGGGCGAGGGCGACGCGAAGGCCGCGTCGATCGCCGCCGACGCGTTCGGCCGCGATCCGCAGTTCTACCAGTTCTACGCGAGCCTGCAGGCGTATCGGAACAGCTTCAAGCCGAACGACGTGATCGTCGTCGATCCGGACAGCGAGTTCTTCCGCTTCATGCGCAGCCCGACGGGCGGCGCCGCGGCGCCGGCTGCCGCGCCCCGCAACCGTTGATGTGCAAGGGGCGTCGTCGTCTGCATGGATCTCGCTGGCTCGTTACTGCTCGCTCTCGCGCTGATGCTCATCATCGAGGGCGCCTTTCCGTTCGTGTTTCCGAGCGCGTGGCGCGACACGTTCCGTAGAATAGCGGAGCGGCCCCCGCACCATATCCGGATCGGCGGGTTCATCGTGATGGCGCTCGGGCTCGCGCTGCTTCTGCTCGTCACCTGATCCGGCCGCTTGCGCCCGTTCGGCGCCGCCCGGCCATCCGCCGAGGCGCCGGGCGCCGACCCGATTCCAATCCGAGGCGCGCGACGCGCGCGCCGTGTTTCCTGTCGTAGGACCGCCACGATGTCGACCTGGTTACTTCCCGAGAATATTGCCGACGTGCTGCCGTCGGAGGCGCGCAAGATCGAGGAGCTGCGTCGCAGGCTGCTCGACCGCTTTCGTTCGTACGGCTACGAGATGGTCATGCCGCCGCTCCTCGAGTATCTGGAGTCGCTGCTGACGAGCGGCGGCAACGAGCTGCGCCTGCGCACGTTCAAGCTCGTCGATCAGGTGTCGGGCCGCACGCTCGGCTTGCGCGCCGACATGACGCCGCAGGTCGCGCGGATCGACGCGCACCTGCTGAACCGCCAGGGCGTGACGCGCCTCTGCTATGCGGGCCCCGTGCTGCACACGCGTCCGCGCGGGCTGCACGCGAGCCGCGAGCAGTTGCAGATCGGCGCGGAAATCTATGGGCATGCGGGCCTTGAGGCCGATCAGGAGATCCAGCAACTGATGCTCGATGCGCTGCACCTGACCGGCCTGAAGAAAATCCGGCTCGACCTCTGTCACGCGGGCGTGCTGGCCGCGCTCTTCGCGCGCGACGCGGTTGCGGCCGAGCGCGGCGAGGCGCTCTACGACGCGCTCGCCGGCAAGGACGTGCCGCGCCTCACCGAGCTGACCGACGACCTCGGCGCCGATACGCGCGCCGCGCTGCGTGCGCTGCCGCGCCTGTACGGCGACGCGTCAGTGCTCGACGAGGCGCGCCGCCAGTTGCCGGCGCTGCCGGAGATCGCCCGCGCGCTCGACGATCTCGCGCATCTCGTCGCGCAGGTGAAGGATGCCGAGGTCGCGATCGATCTCGCCGATCTGCGCGGCTACGCGTATCACAGCGGCGCGATGTTCGCCGCGTACGTCGACGGCGTGCCGAACGCGGTCGCGCACGGCGGCCGCTACGACCACGTCGGCCAGGCTTACGGCCGTGCGCGTCCGGCGACGGGCTTTTCGCTCGACCTGCGCGAAATCGCGCGGATCTCGCCGGTCGAGGCGCGCGGCTCCGCGATTCTCGCGCCGTGGAAGCAGGACGACGCGCTGCGCGCGGCGGTGGGCGCGCTGCGCGACGCGGGCGAGGTGGTGATACAGGCGCTGCCGGGGCACGATCACGTGCTCGACGAATTCGCATGCGATCGCGCGCTCGTCGAGCGCGACGGCGCGTGGGTGGTCGAGCCCCGCTGAACGTGTTGCGCCACCGGGCTTCCGATGCGCGTCCAGCGTGCAATGTTGTTGAAGCGAAACGGAAAAATTCGGAGCCGGCGGCGAACCTAGGTAGAATACGTTTTTAACCAGCTAACGAATCAACATGTCTGCCAGCGCAGTGAACGTGACTCCCGGGCGCAACGTCGTCGTCGTGGGGACTCAATGGGGTGATGAAGGCAAAGGCAAGATCGTCGACTGGCTGACGGACCACGCTCAGGGCGTCGTGCGTTTCCAGGGCGGCCACAACGCCGGCCACACCCTCATCATCGGCGGCAAGAAAACCATCTTGCGCCTCATCCCGTCGGGCATCATGCGCGAAGGCGTTGCCTGCTACATCGGCAACGGCGTCGTCCTGTCCCCCGAGGCACTGTTCAAGGAAATCGGCGAGCTGGAAGAGGCCGGTCTTTCCGTTCGCGAGCGCCTGTTCATTTCCGAGGCGGCGACGCTGATCCTTCCGTATCACATCGCGATCGACCAGGCGCGCGAAGCGCGCCGCGGCGCGGGCAAGATCGGCACGACGGGCCGCGGCATCGGCCCTGCGTACGAGGACAAGGTCGGCCGCCGCGCGCTGCGCGTGCAAGACCTGTTCGACGCGAGAACGTTCGCCGATCGCCTGCGCGAGAATCTCGACTTCCACAATTTCGTGCTGACGCAGTATCTCGGCGGCGCGGCCGTCGATTTCCAGGCGACGCTCGATACGATGCTCGGCTACGCGGATCGCCTGAAGCCGATGGTCGCGGACGTGTCGCGCCGCCTGTACGAAGAAAACCACGCGGGCCGCAACCTGCTGTTCGAAGGCGCGCAGGGCACGCTGCTCGACATCGATCACGGCACCTATCCGTTCGTCACGTCGAGCAACTGCGTCGCGGGCGCGGCGGCGGCGGGCGCGGGCGTCGGCCCGCAGAAGCTCAACTACATCCTCGGCATCACGAAGGCGTATTGCACGCGCGTCGGCTCGGGCCCGTTCCCGAGCGAACTGTACGACGCGGACAATCCGAGCCGCCAGGATCAGATCGGGATCACGCTCGCGAATGTCGGCAAGGAATTCGGCTCCGTCACGGGCCGTCCGCGCCGCACCGGCTGGCTCGACGCGGCCGCGCTGCGCCGCTCGATCCAGATCAACGGCGTGTCGGGCCTGTGCATGACGAAGCTCGACGTGCTCGACGGCCTTGACGAAGTGAAGCTGTGCGTCGGCTACAAGATCGACGGCGAAGACGCTGATCTGCTGCCGCGCGGCGCGGCCGAAGTCGCTCGCTGCGAGCCTGTCTACGAGACGTTCGGCGGCTGGAAGGAAAGCACGGTCGGCATCAGCTCGTGGGACGCGCTGCCCGAGAACGCGCGCGCGTACCTCGCGCGCGTGCAGGAAGTGGCCGGCGTGCCGATCGACATGGTGTCCACGGGCCCGGATCGCGACGAGACGATCCTGCTGCGTCATCCGTTCAAGGTGTAAATCGCCGATGACGCAGAACCTCATGACCGCGCTCAAGATGTCCGATCCGCGCAACGACGACAAGAATCTCTGGGTCGGCTGGGACGAATACCACCGGCTGATCGAGATGCTCGCGCTCGCCGTGCACGATTCCGGGTGGAAGTTCGACAAGATCCTGTGCCTCGCGCGCGGCGGGCTGCGCGTCGGCGATCAGCTCTCGCGCATCTACGATCTGCCGCTCGCGATTCTCGCGACGAGCTCGTATCGCGAGGCGGCGGGCACGCAGCAGGGCGATCTCGATATCGCGCAGTACATCACGATGACGCGCGGCGAACTGACGGGCAACGTGCTGCTCGTCGACGATCTCGTCGATTCGGGCGTGACGCTCGCGCGCGTCCAGCAGCATCTGAAGGAGCGCTATCCGGCCGTGACAGCCGTGCGCTCGGCCGTGCTCTGGTACAAGGGCTGCTCGACGGTGAAGCCCGATTATCACGTCCAGTATCTGCCGACGAATCCGTGGATTCATCAGCCATTCGAAGAATGGGATACCGTGCGTCCGCACAATCTCGCGGCGTGGATCAAGCGCGGCAACGCGCAGCGCGACGACGCGTCCGCCGCATAAGCGCGCGGGATGTCGCACCGGAAACGGCGCCTCGATGGCGCCGTTTTTTTTAGGTTCATCGCGGATTACCGGGGAACGCGGCGCGGATCTTGAGAAAGAAGTATTCCTCGTCGCGGTACCCGTAAGCCCGACGCTTGATGACCTTGATGGTGTTGTTGATGCCTTCGACGATGCTGGTATTAAGCGGATGTCGGCAGCGGGCCACGATTCCGTGCCAGTAACCCTGCAGGCGCTGCGCAAACAGTTGCAGCGCGGCAATTCCGCTTTGCCGGGCTTGCTCGATCCATTGTTCCCAGGCCTTTTCCGCCCAGGCAGGCTTGCGGTAGAACCAGAGCCGCTTGAGTTCGTCACGTAGCACGTAGACGCACAACAATGGCTGATTGGCGGCCAGCAGTTCCTTCAGATGCACGGACTGCTCGGGCTTCAGGTTGTGGCGGTTGCGCAGCAGCAACCAGCGGCTGGACTTCAGGACCTTCCGGGCCGGCCGGTCATGGCGCAACTGATTGGCCTGATCGACCCGTACCCGATCGATCACCTCACGCCCGTACTTGGCCACGACGTGGAACAGGTCGTAGACGACCTCAGCCTGCGGACACTGCGCTTTGATCTCCAACTCGTAGGCCGTGGTCATGTCGATGGCCACTGCTTCGATGCGCTCGGCAACACCCTGGGGAAGCTGTTCGAAGAAGGCTCTGGCCGTCTCGCGCGAGCGTCCCGCTCCAATCCAGAGCACTTGCCGACCAATCGGATCGACCACCACCGTGGCGTAGCGATGACCTTTATGGAGCGCGAACTCGTCCATCGCCAGATAGCGGATCGTCGACCAGTCAGGATCAGCCACACGCGCTCGCAAGCGCATCTTGTCGATCGATTTGACCGTGTGCCAGCCCAAATCGTAGAAGGCGGCGACCGCCTGCACGCTGGCCGCCTGCAGCAGTTTCTCGCAGGCCTTGGCAAATCGCTCCGTCACTCGCTGGTAACGGCCCAGCCACGCCAGTTTCTCCAGTCGCGGACCGCCGCAGCGTTCGCACCAGACTCGGCGGCGGGGGACGTGCAGTACCACCCGGTACTCGAACAGTGGCAGATCGCGCACCCGGCGAACCGTCGTCTCATGAATCTGCTGGCAGCGTGCACCGCACTGTTCGCAGTACATGACCTTGCTGACCGGCTTCAAATACAGCGACAGCGTACGGCCTTCTCCTTCCGGCCATTCCACCCCCTCTAACCGATAGCCGGTCCAGCAACCCAGTGCTTGAAGTGCCTTGCGATCGAGCAATTCTGCCTCCTGACCTCCTTAAAGTCAGGCGTCAGGTTACGCAATCGCCATCAAACCCTCCACGGTTTCCTGCGATGAACCTTTTTTTAGGGGGTGCGTTCGATCTTTTACGTCTTCTTTACGGTATCCGAAGAATCGCGCGACGAGGGTAGGCGCGGCGCCCGCGCACGGCTATCATGACGCCCCATCGCGGCAGGAGGCATCGCGCCCCCATGCTACACTTGGCGCGCCGCAGCAAGTGGTGTGCCGACAACGCCAGTGGGCGGCATTTTTGCGTGCCCAGTTAGAGTAGCGCTCGTTTTTCCGACCCCAGCACGGATTTATACCGCTTTTATGACCGACACGAATCACTCGTCCATGCGCCAGCATTCGCTGCAATCGCTCGCGATTGCAGCAATCGGCGTGGTTTTCGGCGACATCGGCACGAGCCCGCTGTACTCGCTCAAGGAAGCGTTCAGTCCGGCACACGGCATTCCTCTCACGCCGAGCTCGATCCTCGGCGTGATCTCGCTCCTGTTCTGGGCGATCATTCTCGTCGTCGGCATCAAGTACGTGCTGTTCGTGATGCGCGCCGACAACAACGGCGAGGGCGGCGTGCTCGCGCTGATGGCGCTGTCGCTGCGGCCGCTGAATCCGAAGTCGCGTATCACCGGCCTGATGATGGCGCTCGGCATCTTCGGCGCGTGCATGTTCTATGGCGACGCGGTGATCACGCCCGCGATCTCGGTGATGTCGGCGGTCGAGGGCCTCGAGGTTGCGACGCCGCAACTGTCGCACCTCGTGCTGCCGATCACGATCGTGATCCTGATCGCGCTGTTCTGGATTCAGCGGCACGGCACGGCGATGGTCGGCAAGCTGTTCGGCCCGATCATGGTGCTCTGGTTCGTGACGATCGCCGCGCTCGGCGTCTATCACATCGCGCGCGCGCCGATGATCGTCCGGGCGATCAATCCGTACTACGCGTTCTCGTTCATGTCCGAGCACGTGCTGCTCGCGTACGTGGTGCTCGGCTCCGTCGTGCTCGTGTTGACGGGCGCGGAAGCGCTCTACGCGGACATGGGGCACTTCGGCGCGAAGCCGATCCGGCTCGCCGCATACGTGCTCGTGATGCCGTCGCTCGTGCTCAATTACTTCGGCCAGGGCGCGCTGCTGCTGCTCGATCCGAAGGCGATCGAGAATCCGTTCTTCCTGCTCGCGCCGCAATGGGCGGCGCTGCCGCTCGTCGTGCTGTCGACGGTCGCGACCGTCATCGCGTCGCAGGCGGTGATCTCGGGCGCGTATTCGCTGACGAGCCAGGCCATCCAGCTCGGCTACGTGCCGCGGATGAAGATCCTGCATACGTCCGAGCTCGCGATCGGGCAGATCTACGTGCCCGTCGTCAACTGGCTGCTGCTGTTCGTGATCCTCTGCATCGTGATCGGCTTCAAGAGTTCCGACAACCTCGCGGCCGCGTACGGCATCGCGGTGACGGCGACGATGGTGATCACGACGATCCTCGCCGCGGTCGTGATGGTGAAGGTCTGGAACTGGAACAAGCTGCTCGTCGCGGTGATCATCGGCGTGTTCCTCGTCGTCGACCTCGGCTTCTTCGGCGCGAACCTGCTGAAGGTCGAGCAGGGCGGCTGGCTGCCGCTCGGCATCGGCGCGCTGCTGTTCTTCCTGTTGATGACCTGGTACAAGGGCCGTCATATCGTCAAGGAGCGCACCGCCGCCGACGGCATTCCGCTCGCACCGTTCCTTCAGGGGCTGCTCGCGCATCCGCCGCACCGCGTGTCGGGCACGGCGATCTATCTGACGGGCAACGACACGCTGGTGCCTGTGAGCCTTCTGCACAACCTGAAGCACAACAAGGTGCTGCACGAGCGGACCATCTTCATGACATTCGTCACGCGCGACATCCCGTATGTGAAGGACGACGAACGGGTGACGATTCACGATGCGGGTGAAGGGCTCTACATCGTCAAGGCGGAATACGGCTTCAACGAGACGCCGGACGTGAAGGCGGTGCTCGAGGAGGTCGCGCGTCAGCGCGGAATGACGTTCGAGCTGATGGACACGTCGTTCTTCCTCGCGCGCGAAACCGTCGTGCCGACCCATCTGCCGGGCATGTCGATCTGGCGCGAGCGCGTGTTCGCGTGGATGCATCAGAACGCCGCGAAGCCGACCGATTTCTTCGCGATCCCGGCGAACCGCGTCGTCGAGCTCGGCACGAAGATCGAGATCTGAGCGGCGAGTGCCGCGCGCCGTTCGTTGTCGACGTGCGGCGCGTTCCACCGCTTTCGCGCGACAGGAATCGATGCCAGCGCTATCGGGCGGAGATGCCGAATCGCCCCCGTCGATCCAGACGTCGCCAGTCACAAAAAAGCCCGCTTCGAAGCGGGCTTTTTTGTGACTGGCGCGTCGCGCTCAACGCGGCTGCTTGAGCTTCGCGAACGCAGCGGCCATCGCGCCCGCCGGCTCCGGCTCGCGCGAGCGCTGCGGCCTCGCGCCGCCGCGCTCCGCGCCGCCGCGATTGCCGGCCGCGCTCGGCGCCGCGTCGTCGTCGAGCCGCATCGTCAGCGAAATCCGCTGGCGCTTCACGTCGACGTCGAGCACCTTCACCTTGACGACCTGGCCCGCCTTCACGACTTCGTGAGGATCCTTGATGAATTTCGTCGACATCGCGGACACATGGACGAGCCCGTCCTGATGCACGCCGATGTCGACGAACGCGCCGAACGCCGCAACGTTCGTCACCACGCCTTCCAGCACCATCCCCGGCGCGAGATCCGATACTTTCTCGACACCTTCGCGGAACGTCGCGGTCTTGAATTCGGGCCGCGGATCGCGGCCGGGCTTCTCGAGCTCGGACAGGATGTCGCGCACGGTCGGCAATCCGAAGCGTTCGTCGACGAATTCGGCGGGCGACAGGCCCGCGAGCGCGTCGCGGTTGCCGAGCACGTCGTCAATGCGCTTGCTGATCTTCGCGAGCATCCGCTCGACGACGGGGTACGCCTCCGGGTGCACCGACGAGCGGTCGAGCGGATTTTCGCCGCCATTGATGCGCAGGAAGCCCGCCGCCTGCTCGAACGTCTTGTCGCCGAGGCGCGGCACGCGGCGCAGATGCTCGCGCGACGGGAACGGGCCGTTTGCGTCGCGGTAGTCGACGATGTTGCGCGCGAGCGTCGGGTTCAGGCCCGACACGCGTGCGAGGAGGGCGGCCGATGCGGTGTTCGCGTCGACGCCGACCGCGTTCACGCAGTCCTCGACGACCGCGTCGAGCGACCGCGCGAGCTCGCGCTGGTTCACGTCGTGCTGATACTGGCCGACGCCGATCGCCTTCGGCTCGATCTTCACGAGTTCGGCGAGCGGGTCCTGCAGCCGGCGCGCGATCGATACGGCGCCGCGCAGCGACACGTCGAGCTCGGGGAATTCCTTCGCGGCGAGCTCCGACGCCGAGTAGACGGACGCGCCCGCCTCCGACACGACGATCTTCTGCAGCTTGAGCTCGGGATGCCGTGCGATCAGCTCGCTCGCGAGCTTGTCGGTTTCGCGCGACGCGGTGCCGTTGCCGATGCTGACGAGCTCCGCCTGCGTGTGCGCGGCGAGGCGCGCGAGCTTTGCGATCGAGCCGTCCCAGTCGCGGCGCGGCTCGTGCGGATAGATCGTGTCGGTCGCGAGCACCTTGCCCGTGCGATCGACGACGGCAACCTTCACGCCCGTGCGCAGGCCGGGGTCGAGACCGATCACGGCCTTCGGGCCCGCGGGCGCGGCGAGCAGCAGGTCCTTCAGGTTGCGCGCGAACACGCGGATCGCTTCATGCTCGGCCGTCTCGCGCAGGTGCGTGAGCAGCTCGGTCTCGATGTGCGGCTGCACCTTCACGCGCCAGCACCACCGGCATACGTCGGACAGCCACTTGTCGGCGGGCCGGTTCTGGTTCGCGATCCCGAAATGGCGCGCGATCGTCGCCTCGCCCGGATGCGGCACCTGCGCGTCGAGCTCCTCGCCGAGGCCGAGCTTCACGGTCAGCACGCCGGCGTTGCGGCCGCGGAACAGCGCGAGCGCGCGGTGCGACGGCACGGTCTTGAGCGTTTCCGAGTAGTCGTAGTAGTCGCGGAATTTCTCGCCTTCCTCGCCTTCCTTGCCGTCGACGACGGCCGACGACACGACGCCGCGCTCGAACAGGTAGTCGCGCAGCTTGCCGAGCAGCTCGGCCGTCTCGCCGAATTGCTCGGACAGGATGTCGCGTGCGCCGTCGAGCGCCGCCTTCACGTCGGCGACGCCCTTGTCCGCGTTCACGTAGGCGGCGGCCTCCGTTTGCGGATCGAGGAGCGGATTCGCGAGGAGCGCCTGCGCGAGCGGCTCGAGCCCGGCTTCCCGGGCGATCTGCGCGCGCGTGCGGCGCTTCGGCTTGTACGGCAGGTACAGATCCTCGAGCGTCTGCTTGCTGTCGGCCGCGTCGATCGCCGCGCGCAGTTCGTCCGTCAGCTTGCCCTGCTCGTCGATGCTCGCGATGATCGTCGCGCGGCGTTCCTCTAGCTCGCGCAGATACAGCAGGCGCTCTTCGAGCTGGCGCAACTGCGTGTCGTCCAGGTTGCCCGTGACTTCCTTCCGGTAGCGGGCGATGAACGGAACGGTGGAGCCTTCGTCGAGGAGTTGCACTGCCGCGGCGACTTGCCGGGGCTGGACCGACAGTTCGTCGGCGATGCGCTGTACGATCTTGAGTGCTACGGTTTCCGTCATGTCGTGATGTGCGTCTACTGCCTGCAGAAATCGCCCGGTCCGGCCGGCTGCGCCCTCGAGTCGGCCCGGGCGGGTGAATGGAGCGGGGCATTTTGCCATAAATGCGAAAGGGTCTAGCCGCGGGTGTTAGAATTCGCCCCATGATCCGCAGCTTTCCTACGACGTTGCCAACCTCCCGATTTTCCGCTCTCGCGTTCGCCGCTGCGCTTGCGGCGACGCTCTTCTGCGCGCCCGTCGCCGGCATCGCGCAGACGTCCGCATCCGCCGTCGCGGCGCCTGCCGCCGCCGCATCCGATGCGGGCACGTTCGGCGCGCAGGCGAATTTCGACGCGCGTCAAAAAGTGCTCAATCAACGCGCGTCGGAAAACGATTATCGTTATGCGGTGGCCCAGCACGATTGCTACAGCACGTTTTTCGTCAATCACTGCCTGAACAAGGCGCGCGAGACGATGCGGGCCGAGCGCGCGAGCGTCAGCCAGGAGCAGCTCGCGCTCGACGACGAGCAACGGGCGGTGCGCGCGCAGGAGCGGGACCGGCAACTCGCGCTGAAGGAAGCCGAGCGGCAGGCGCAGGCGCCGCAGCGCGCGGCGAACGAACAGGCGAACGCGGCCGCGTACGAAGGCAAGCAGCAGGAAAACGCGCTCAAGCGCGCGCAGCGCGACGCGCAGGCGCCGCAACGCGCGGCGAACCAGCAGGCGTATGACGCGAAGCAGGCCGAGTTCCAGCGCAAGCTCGACGCGGCGCACGCGCAGGCGGCGAAGGATGCGCAGCAGCGCGCGGAGAACGCAGGGCGCTACGAACAGAAGCAGCGTGACGCGGCGCAGCACAAGGCGGACGTCGACGAACGCCGGCGGCAGGCCGCCGAGAAGGCGAAGCAGAAGCAACAGCAGCAGTAACGGTTAGCAGCAGGGATACACGCGGCAGCGTTGGGTGGTGGTTTCGCAAGGCAATCTCGGGCATGCAGGCGGCTCGGTCGGCATGCCGATTCAATGAGGAGGCAAGTATGCAAACCCGTTCGGCGGAAACGCAACAGGAACTGTACAACCGACTGGTGTCTTTGCAGGAGCTGCACCAGCAGCTTGCCCGCGAGATCGAGCAGAAAGAGGGACGCTCCGACATCGACGACCTGGCGCTGCACCGGCTGAAGAAGGAAAAGCTGCTGGCCAAAGACAAGATCATCATGCTGCAATCGCAGCTCGAACCGGATAAGCGCGCTTGACGCGCGGCCTGGCAAGCGCCGGCGCCGCGGCAGGCGCCGGATGATATTAGGAACCGCTTGCCTTGAATTCACCGCTTGATGCCACTCCCGACGCGCGGCGCGACGATTCGTCCGCCGCGCGCTCCCGCACGTCCGGCGGCAGCGCCGTTGCCGCCGCGGGCGCGTACACGCCGAGCGTGAAGCGCATCGTCGAGCTCGACGCCATCTTCGGCGACGGCGGCCTGTTCGCGCGCGCGCTCGACAACTACCGCCCGCGCGCGTCGCAGATCGACATGGCGCGCGCCGTTGCCGCCGCGATGGAAGCATCGGGCAAGCTGATGCCGGAGCCCGAGATCTTCGAGGCGCGCAAGCGCCCCGCGCGGCGCCTGCAAGACGGCGCATCCGCCGGCCGTGACGATGCGCACGCCACGTCGTCCGGCGACGAAGGCGCCGACAACGGCGACAACACGTTGATCGTCGAAGCCGGCACCGGCACCGGCAAGACATATGCGTACCTCGTCCCGGCGATGCTCTGGGGAGGCAAGGTGATCGTGTCGACGGGCACGAAGCACCTGCAGGATCAACTGTTCCAGCGCGACATCCCGACGGTGCGCAACGCGCTCGCGGTGCCCGTGACGGTCGCGATGCTCAAGGGGCGCGCGAATTACCTGTGTCATTACTATCTGCAACGCACGGCCGACAACGGCCGCTTGCCGTCGCGACAGGACACCGCGTACCTGCAGGACATCATCCGCTTCGCGAAGATCACGAAGAGCGGCGACAAGGCCGAGCTCGCGAGCGTGCCGGAGACGTCGCCCGTGTGGTCGATGGTCACGTCGACGCGCGACAACTGCCTCGGCCAGGAATGCCCGCATTACAAGGACTGCTTCGTGATGCAGGCGCGCCGCGAGGCGCAGCAGGCGGACATCGTCGTCGTCAATCATCACCTGTTCTTCGCCGACATCATGCTGCGCGACACCGGGATGGCCGAATTGCTGCCGAGCGCGAACACGATCGTCTTCGACGAGGCGCATCAGTTGCCCGAGACCGCGACGCTCTTTTTCGGCGAGACGCTGTCGACGACGCAACTGCTCGAGCTCGCGCGCGATGCGGTGGTCGAGGGTCTCGCGCATGCGCGCGATGCGGTCGAATGGGTGAAGCTCGGCGGCGCGCTGGAGCGTGCGGCGCGCGACGTGCGGCTCGCGTTCGCCGACGACGGGATCGTCCGGATGTCGCTCGCGCAACTGGGCGACGGCCATCCGCTTTTCGGCGCGCTCGATGCGGTCGATTCGGCGCTCGACGCGCTGTCGACGGCGCTCGCGGGGCAGGCGGAGCGGGCCGAATCGATCGCCGCCTGCCAGCGCCGCGCGCGCGAGCTGCAGGAGTTGCTCGCGGGCTGGGTTGCGCCCGGTGCGAAAGACGATGCGGCCGATGCGAAGGCCGCTGCGGAAGCGGGCGAGCGCGACGATCCGAACGAGAAAGTGCGCTGGGTCGAGGTGTTCGCGCACACGGTCCAGTTGCACGAAACGCCGTTGTCCGTCGCGCCGATCTTCGCGAAGCAGCGCGCGGGCGTGCCGCGCGCGTGGATCTTCACGTCGGCGACGCTATCGGTGCGCGGCGATTTCACGCACTACGCGGCGCAGATGGGGCTCAATTCGCGCCGCTCGATGACGCTGCCGAGCCCGTTCGACTATCAGACGCAAGGGCTCCTGTACGTGCCGCGGAACCTGCCGCAGCCGTCGTCGCCCGCGTTCACCGACGCGGTGTTCGACGCCGCGCTGCCGGCGATCGAGGCGTCGGGCGGCGGCGTGTTCGTGCTGTGCACGACGCTGCGCGCGGTCGACCGGATCGCCATGAAGTTGCGCGAGACGATCGAGGCGCGCGGCTGGAACACGCCGCTCCTCGTGCAGGGCGATGCGAGCCGCACTGAGCTGCTCGACCGGTTCCGCGCATACGGCAATGCGATTCTCGTCGGCAGCCAGAGCTTCTGGGAAGGCGTCGACGTGCGCGGCGACGCGCTGTCGCTCGTCGTGATCGACAAGCTGCCGTTCGCGCCGCCCGACGATCCGGTGCTCGCCGCGCGGCTCGATGCGCTGACGAAGAAGGGGTTGAGCCCGTTCGCCGTCCATCAGTTGCCGCAGGCCGTCATCACGCTGAAGCAGGGCGCGGGGCGGCTGATTCGCGCGGAGACGGACCGCGGCGTGCTGATGATCTGCGACACGCGCCTCGTCGACAAGCCATATGGCCGTCGTATCTGGCAGAGCCTGCCGCCCTTCAAGCGAACGCGCGAGATCGACGTCGTGCGCGAGTTCTTCGCCGAGCGGCGCGAAGCCGAGCAGGCTTGAGCGCGCGGTAATCGTTGAGCCTGCGCGGCAGGGGCAGGCGCGCAAAAAGAAAAACCCGGCTCGACCAGGCCGGGTTTTTCTTTTATGCGCCGGTCGCGCACGAAGCGCGACGCGCGATGCTCAACTCAGAACTGCCACCACGATTTCTTCGCACCCGGCCGCGCATGGCCCGTGACGTACGGGCTGTCCGGGAACGTCGACGCGAGCACGCGTTTCGTGTCGTCGGCGAGCTGCGGCTGATTCAGCTTCGCGTACGACAGCGTCATAATGTGCAGCGCGTCCTCGATCGCCGGCGCGTTCTTGTATTCCTTGATCGCGAGCTGCGCGCGGTTGATCGCCGCGACATAAGCGCCGCGCCGGTAGTAGTAGTCGGCCGCGTGCACTTCGTGCGACGCGAGCGCGTTGACGATGTAGCGCATCCGCGCGGCCGCATCGGGCGCGTACTTGCTCTTCGGATAGCGGTCGACGACGACCTTGAACGCGTCATACGATTCGCGCAGCGCCTGCGGATCGCGCTCGCTCATGTCCTGGCCGGAGAAGCGGCCGAAGAGACCGAGGTCGTCGTTGAAGTGGATCATCCCCTTCAGGTAGTACGCGTACGCGACATCCGGGTGATCCGGGTGGAGCTGGATGAAGCGGTCGACCGCCTGGTCGGCGGAGGCCGTTTCGTTGTCCTTCCAGTTGCAGTAGGCGACGTTGATCTGAGCCTGCTGCGCGAAGTGGCCGAACGGGTCGCGCCCCTGCAGCGCCTCGAAATATTTCGCGCACTTGCCCCAGTCGCCGCCCGTCAATGCATCCTGAGCCTCTGAGTATAATTTGTTGTTCGACCAGGTTGCCGTCTCGTCGCTCTTCTGCGGCAAGCCGTGGCAACCCGCGACGAGCACCGCGGCCGCCGCCAGCGCGGCCCAGGCGGCCGCAGGTTTTGCGACGCGTTTGGTCGAATGCATCATGGTGAAAAGGGCTCGCATTGTCCTAGCTTCAAGTCTCAAGTGACCCAGTTTAAATGACCCGTTCAAGTTCGTTGAATGCCCGTGCGGGCAAGTCAAACCGCGACGATTATAGCCCAAGCGCCAGCCCCGCCGACGCTTCTGCCGGCGATTCGCTCGACGACGATCTGACGAGCGACGCGCTCGTCGCGCCGGCGGGCGCCGATGCCGGCGCCGATGCGCCGCGCGTCGTCGGCGTGCCGCCCGCGCTCGCGGGCGAGCGCCTCGACAAGGCGCTCGCGCAGTTGTTCCCCGAGTTCTCGCGCAGCCGTCTGCAGCAGTGGATCGAGTCGGACCGCGTGCGCGTCGACGGCGCGCCCGCGAAGATCCGGCAGCCCGTGCCGCTCGGCGCGACGATCGAACTGCTGCCGGATCTGTTGCCCGAGCAACTCGCGTTCACGCCGGAGCCGGTGCCGCTTTCGATCGTCTACGAGGACGAAGCGATCGTCGTCGTCGACAAGCCGGCCGGCCTCGTCGTTCACCCGGCGGCCGGCAACTGGAGCGGCACGCTGCTCAACGGCCTGCTGCACCGCTATGCCGACGCGGCCGGCCTGCCGCGCGCGGGCATCGTGCATCGGCTCGACAAGGAGACGTCGGGCCTGATGGTCGTCGCCCGCACGCTCGCCGCGCAGACGGATCTGATCCGTCAATTGCAGGCGCGCACGGTGAAGCGCCGCTATTTCGCGCTCGTGTGGGGGCAGATGCCCGACAAGGGCACGATCGACGCGCCGATCGGCCGCGATCCGCGCGAACGCACGCGCATGGCGGTCGTCACGGGCGCGGCGGGCAAGCCTGCGCGCACGCATTTCCGCGCGGTCGACACGACGCTGTGGGAGCGTCAGCCGGTGTCGGCGATCCATTGCGATCTCGAAACCGGGCGCACGCACCAGATCCGCGTGCACTGCGCGCACGTCGGGCATCCGCTGCTCGGCGATCCGGTGTACGGCCGCGCGCGCGGCAAGCGCTCGGTCACGCCGCTGCCGGGCGGCTTTGCGCGGCAGGCGCTGCACGCATGGCGGCTCGGCCTCGTTCATCCGGCGACCGGCCGGACGATGCAATGGCGCGCGCCGCTGCCGGCCGATCTCGCGGCGCTCGTCGAGGCACTCGGCTTCGGCGCGGACGATGCGGAATTCGGCGACGACGACGCGGTCTATGACGACGGTTACGATGAAGGCATCCCGTATGCCGACGACGATGAGGACTGACTGCCGATGACGACGTTGCGACCCCTGACGCTGGCCGATTGCGTGCAACCCGACTGGCATGCGCCGCCGCGCGTGCGCGCGCTCGTCTCGACGCGCAACGGCGGCGTGAGCGAGCCGCCTTATGGCGGGTGGAGCGGCTGGGGTGGCCGGGGCGGTCAGGGCGGCGAGGTCGCGGGCGGGATGAACCTCGGCCGGCACACCGGCGACGATCCTGCGCATGTCGATGCGAATCGCGCGCGGCTGCTCGCGTTGACGGGCCAGCCGCGCGCCGCGTGGCTCGAGCAGGTCCACGGCACGGATGTCGTGCGCGCGGAGGACGTGCTCGCCGCAAGCGCGGCGGATGCGGGCGAGGGCGGCGTCGTGCGCGCGGATGCGAGCGTCGCGGCGACGCCGGGCGCCGTCTGCGTCGTGATGGTCGCCGACTGCCTGCCGGTGCTGCTGTGCGACGAAGCGGGCCGCGCGGTCGGCGCCGCGCATGCGGGCTGGCGCGGCCTCGTCGCGGGCATCGTCGAGAAGACGGCCGAGCGCGTCGCGGCGCTGGCGGGCGCCGGCGCCGGCAGCCTGCACGCGTACCTCGGCCCGGCGATCGGGCCGACCGCGTTCGAAGTCGGCGCCGACGTGCGCTCGGCCTTTCTCGATGCGGCGCCGCTCGCCGATTACGCGGCGACGGAACGCGCATTCGCGCCGCGCGCGGACGCGCCCGGCAAGTATCTGGCGGATCTCTACGCGCTCGCGCGGCTGCGCCTCGCGCGTGCCGGCGTCGCGCGCGTGAGCGGCGGCACCGCGTGCACGGTGACCGAGCGCGAGCGCTTCTATTCGTATCGCCGCGATCGCGTGACGGGCCGGATGGCCGCGATGATCTGGCTCGCCGACTGACGGCCGCCGGTTGCGAGCGGCGTCGTGGCGACCGGCCGCGACGGCATGCCGGCGCTGTTCCTGCCGCGCCGCGGCGCGCGGATTGCTGCGCCGCACCGTGCGATGGTTGTCATCGAGATCGCTTAGACTCTCGCCGGCCGAACGGGGCCGGACATCCCCGCCGCGCGTCGCGCGGCGCGTCCCGCAACAATCATTCCGGTTGTCGAAGCATGTGTTGTCGGAGGTGACGGATCACATGGGGAAAACGATAATGATAAAACTACTGCACTGCGGCAGAATCTGGAGAAGCGCTCCGGAACACGACGCCCGGCCGGACGGGGCGCGCAGTGGGTGGTCGACTTCATGCGGCTCGAGCAGGATTTCCAGGGACCCCGCAGGCAATACCGAGGAAACACCGAGGAACCACCGTTAAGGCAGGTATGACAGCATCGAAAAAATCGTCGACGTCCTCTCACACGGATACTCCCCAGGGCCGCAACACAGCCGGATCGGCGGCCCAGCCCATGCAACAGTTGTTCGAGTCCTGGCTCGACGCATGGCGCAGCTTCGCGGAACCGGCCCGGGCGGCCGCGGGCGGCGTACCCGCGCAGTCGCCGTTCGCGGCGTTCCAGACGCCTCTGCCGTTTTCGTTCGCGATGCCGAAGATGCCGCCGATGCCGGACTGGTCCGGCGCGGCCGCGTCGCCCGCCGGGCTCGCGCCCGTCGCGTCGGTGCCGCCCGCGCGGCTGCAGAAGCTTCAGGCCGATTACTCGCGCGAGTGCATCGCGCTGATCCAGCAGGCGAACGTCGCGACGCCGACCGTTCCTGAACTGAAGGATCGGCGCTTCAGCTCGGATGCGTGGAAGGCTTCGCCCGCGCACGGATTCGCGGCCGCCTGGTATCTGCTGAACGCACGCTATCTGCAGGAGCTCGCCGACGCGCTCGAGACCGATCCGAAGACGCGCGAGCGAATCCGCTTCACGGTCCAGCAGTGGACGGCCGCCGCGTCGCCGAGCAACTTCCTCGCGCTCAATCCGGAGGCGCAGAAGAGTCTCGTCGAGACGCAGGGCGAGAGCCTGCGTCTCGGGATGATGAACCTGCTCGCCGACATGCAGCGCGGCAAGATCTCGCAGACGGACGAATCGCAGTTCGTCGTCGGCGAGAATCTCGCGGTGTCGGAAGGCGCGGTCGTCTACGAGAACGATCTGATCCAGTTGATCCAGTACAAGCCGACGACGCCGACCGTCTTCGAGCGGCCGCTGCTCATCGTGCCGCCGTGCATCAACAAGTTCTACATCCTCGATCTGCAGCCCGAGAACTCGCTCGTCGCGCACGCGCTGTCGTGCGGCCATCAGGTGTTCCTCGTGTCGTGGCGCAATGCCGATGCATCGGTCGCGCACAAGACATGGGACGACTACATGGACGAGGGCCTGCTCGCCGCGATCGACGTCGTCCAGCAGGTGAGCGGGCGCGAGCAGATCAACACGCTCGGCTTCTGCGTCGGCGGCACGATGCTTGCGACGGCGCTCGCGGTGCTCGCCGCGCGCGGCGAGCACCCGGCCGCGTCGATGACGCTCCTCACCGCGATGCTCGACTTCTCCGACACGGGCATTCTCGACGTGTTCGTCGACGAAGCGCACGTGCAGATGCGCGAGCAGACCATCGGCGGCAAGAACGGCGCGCCGGCGGGCTTGATGCGCGGCGTCGAGTTCGCGAACACGTTTTCGTTTCTGCGTCCGAACGATCTCGTGTGGAACTACGTCGTCGACAACTACCTGAAGGGCCGCACGCCCGCGCCGTTCGATCTGCTGTACTGGAACGGCGATTCGACGAGCCTGCCGGGCCCGATGTACGCGTGGTATCTGCGGAACACCTATCTCGAGAACAAGCTGCGCGAGCCGGATGCGCTCACCGTGTGCGGCGAGCCCGTCGATCTGTCGCGGATCGACGTGCCGACGTTCATCTACGGCTCGCGGGAGGATCACATCGTGCCGTGGCAGACCGCGTACGAATCGACGTCGCTGCTGACGGGGCCGCTGAAGTTCGTGCTCGGCGCGTCGGGCCACATCGCGGGCGTGATCAACCCGCCCGCGAAGAACAAGCGCAGCTACTGGAGCTACGACGCGGATGCAAAGGCGCTGCCGGAATCGGCGAACGACTGGCTCGACGCGGCCGTCGAGCATCCGGGCAGTTGGTGGCCGGTGTGGATCGAGTGGCTCGATCAGTACGGCGGCAAGAAGGTGAAGCCGCGCACGCAGCCCGGCTCCGCGCACTTCCCGGTGATCGAGCCCGCGCCCGGCCGGTATGTGATGCGACGCGATTGACGAACGACGGAAGGCGGAGCACGCTTTGCGTCGCCACCGATTTTTAACAGGGCGGTTCGCGGCGCGCCGTGCCGCGTTCGTTCGGAGGATAGTGAAATGACTGACGTAGTGATCGTATCGGCCGCGCGCACCGCGGTCGGCAAGTTCGGCGGCTCGCTCGCGAAGGTCGCCGCGCCCGAGCTCGGCGCGACCGTGATCCGCGCGGTGCTCGCGCGTGCGGGCGTGAAGCCTGAGCAGATCAGCGAAGTGATTCTGGGCCAGGTGCTGACGGCGGGCTCGGGCCAGAACCCGGCACGTCAGGCGCTGATCGCGGCGGGGCTGCCGAACGCCGTGCCGGGCATGACGATCAACAAGGTGTGCGGCTCCGGCCTGAAGGCCGTGATGCTCGCCGCGAACGCGATCGTCGCGGGCGACGCGGAGATCGTCGTCGCGGGCGGTCAGGAGAACATGAGCGCCGCGCCGCACGTGCTGCCGGGCTCGCGCGACGGCTTCCGGATGGGCGACGCGAAGCTCGTCGACAGCATGATCGTCGACGGCCTTTGGGACGTCTACAACAAGTACCACATGGGTGTCACCGCGGAGAACGTCGCGAAGGAATACGGGATCACGCGCGAAGAGCAGGACCAGTTCGCGGCGCTGTCGCAGAACAAGGCGGAAGCCGCGCAGAAGGCGGGCCGCTTCGACGACGAGATCGTGCCGATCGAGATCCCGCAGCGAAAGGGCGAGCCGCTTCGCTTCGCGACCGACGAGTTCGTGCGTCACGGCGTGACGGCCGAGGCGCTCGCGGGCCTGAAACCCGCGTTCGCGAAGGACGGCACGGTGACGGCCGCGAACGCGTCCGGCATCAACGACGGCGCGGCCGCGGTGCTCGTGATGTCGGCGAAGAAGGCCGAGGCGCTCGGCCTCGAGCCGCTCGCGCGGATCAAGGCTTACGCGAACGCGGGCGTCGATCCGAGCGTGATGGGCATGGGCCCCGTTCCGGCGTCGCGCCGCTGTCTCGAGCGCGCGGGCTGGTCGGTCGGCGACCTCGACCTGATGGAGATCAACGAGGCGTTCGCCGCGCAGGCGCTCGCGGTCCACAAGCAGATGGGCTGGGACACGTCGAAGGTCAACGTGAACGGCGGCGCGATCGCGATCGGCCATCCGATCGGCGCGTCGGGCTGCCGGATTCTCGTCACGCTGCTGCACGAAATGCGCAAGCGCGATGCGAAACGCGGCCTCGCGTCGCTTTGCATCGGCGGCGGGATGGGCGTCGCGCTCGCGCTCGAGCGCCCGTAACGCCAATCAGGAGGCACCCGAGCCGGCCGCGCCGACGGGCGCGCGGCCCGGCGAACGGGCGGATCGGCATGCAGGCGACGGAGAGGTTGCCGCTCGGCGCTTCTCAAAACGATAATGGAGTGATGGTTATGTCTCAGCGAATTGCTTACGTAACGGGCGGCATGGGCGGCATCGGTACGAGCATCTGCCAGCGCCTGCACAAGGACGGCTTCCGGGTGGTCGCGGGCTGCGGCCCGAATTCGCCGCGCCGCGTGAAATGGCTCGAGAACCAGAAGGCGCTCGGCTTCGATTTCTACGCATCCGAAGGCAACGTCGGCGACTGGGATTCGACGAAGCAGGCGTTCGACAAGGTGAAGGCCGAGATCGGCGAGATCGACGTGCTCGTCAACAACGCGGGCATCACGCGCGACGTCGTGTTCCGCAAGATGACGCGCGAAGACTGGACGGCCGTGATCGACACGAACCTGACGAGCCTCTTCAACGTCACGAAGCAGGTGATCGACGGCATGGTCGAGCGCGGCTGGGGGCGCATCATCAATATTTCGTCGGTGAACGGCCAGAAAGGGCAGTTCGGCCAGACCAACTACTCGACCGCGAAGGCGGGCATTCACGGCTTCACGATGTCGCTCGCACAGGAGGTCGCGACGAAGGGCGTGACGGTCAACACGGTGTCGCCGGGCTACATCGGCACGGACATGGTGAAGGCGATCCGTCCGGACGTGCTCGAGAAGATCGTCGCGACGATTCCGGTGCGCCGTCTCGGCTCGCCCGACGAGATCGGCTCGATCGTCGCGTGGCTCGCGTCGGAAGAGTCCGGCTTCGCGACGGGCGCCGATTTTTCGCTGAACGGCGGCTTGCATATGGGCTGAGCCATTCGGCCGGGCGGCGCATGCCGTCCGGCCGTGTGGGTCGGATGTTCCGGGAACGCCCGGTTCCGCGCGCGGCTCGCGCCCGCGTGCGGCGCCGGGCGCCGTCACTGCGCGCATCAGGCGCTCAAAGGCGTTACATGACTACTACAAAGAAAACTGGCGAACGGCTGATCAAGAAGTATCCGAACCGCCGTTTGTACGATACGGAGACGAGCACCTACATTACGTTGACCGACGTGAAGCAACTCGTGCTCGAGCAGGAGGACTTCAAGGTCATCGATGCGAAAAGCAACGAGGACCTGACCCGCAGCATCCTGCTGCAGATCATTCTCGAAGAGGAGAGCGGCGGCGTGCCGATGTTCTCGTCGTCGATGCTCTCGCAGATCATCCGGTTCTACGGGCATGCGATGCAGGGGATGATGGGCGCGTATCTGGAGAAGAACATCCAGGCGTTCATCGACATCCAGAGCAAGCTTGCCGACCAGTCGAAGAACCTGTACGAGAACAACGCGATGAATCCGGAAGTCTGGTCGCAGTTCATGAACATGCAGGCGCCGATGATGCAAGGGATGATGACGAGCTACATCGAGCAGTCGAAGAACATGTTCGTGCAGATGCAGGAGCAGATGCAGAACCAGGCGAAGACGATGTTCAGCTCGTTCCCGTTCAAGCCGGCGACGCCGCCGGGCAGCGAGCCGGAGAAAAAGTAGACGCAACGCGCGACGTCGTGCGACGTCTTTCGCCGGGACCGTGGCCGGAATGCGACCCGGCTGCGTTGCGATACCGCATGTGTCGTCGCTCCGTGAACCCGCTTGCGGCTCGGCGGGGCGGCATCGATTGCGCTCGGCGGGCGCATCGCCCGAGGGGCCGCGGCTTGCCGCGCGTCATCGGGCGGATGTCGCAATCGCATGCAGGAAACGGCGCCGCGCAGGCGCCGTTTCTTTTCGGGGTGGGATGCGCCCGAGTGATGCCGCCGCGGCAGACGGGCAGGCGGCCGTTTCGTCTGCGACGCACGCGCCGCATTCGCGAACTCGTCTCCTGAAGCTGTCGGCCGGCCTCGCGCGTCTGCCGTGTACGAGCGCGATGGGCGCGTGCTACGTCGGGGCGATCCGGCTCATGAGGCTCGTCACCAAGCAGCTCGCAATCGGCGTCACGCATGCGGTCCGGGTGGGCGACGCGCTCGGTGTGCTCCCTCGGGGAAACGTCGCCGCGCGGAGGGTAAAATGCCGGCAAACCCAAGGCGTGCCGCCACCGGACGCCGTCCCCTCACGCATGGAAGCGATAGTTGGAAAATTCATTGAAATCACGCGGTAAGCCGCTTGCCGCGCCCAAGGTGGGCATGGTTTCGCTCGGGTGCCCAAAGGCGCTCGTCGACTCCGAGCAGATCATCACGCAACTGCGCGCCGAAGGCTACGAAATCTCCGGCACCTATGACGGCGCGGATCTCGTCGTCGTCAACACCTGCGGCTTCATCGACGAAGCGGTCCAGGAAAGCCTCGACGCGATTGGCGAAGCGCTCGCGGAAAACGGCAAGGTGATCGTCACCGGCTGCCTCGGCGCGAAGAAGAGCGCGAGCGGCTCCGGCCTCATCGAGGAAGTGCACCCGAAGGTGCTCGCCGTCACCGGCCCGCATGCGGTCGGCGAAGTGATGCAGGTCGTGCACAGCCATCTGCCGAAGCCGCACGATCCGTTCGTCGATCTCGTGCCGGCCGCGGGCATCAAGCTCACGCCGCGCCACTACGCGTATCTGAAGATCTCCGAAGGCTGCAATCACCGCTGCTCGTTCTGCATCATTCCGTCGATGCGCGGCGATCTCGTGTCGCGGCCCGTCGCCGAGGTGATGCTCGAAGCCGAGAACCTGTTCAAGTCCGGCGTGAAGGAACTGCTCGTGATCTCGCAGGACACGAGCGCGTACGGCGTCGACGTCAAGTACCGCACGGGCTTCTGGAACGGACGGCCGCTCAGGACGCGGATGACCGAGCTCGTCGGCGCGCTCGGCGAGCTCGCCGCGCAGTACGGCGCGTGGGTGCGTCTGCATTACGTGTATCCGTATCCGCACGTCGACGAAATCATCCCGATGATGGCGCAAGGCCCGCTCAAGGACCACGTGCTGCCGTATCTCGACGTGCCGTTCCAGCACGCGCACCCGGACGTGCTCAAGCGCATGAAGCGCCCGGCGAACGCGGAGCGGGTGCTCGAGCGCGTGCAGAAGTGGCGCGAGATCTGTCCGGATCTGACGATTCGCAGCACGTTCATCGCGGGCTTTCCGGGCGAGACCGAAGCGCAATTCGAGACACTCCTCGACTTCATTCGCGAGGCGGAGCTCGATCGCGTCGGCTGCTTCGCGTATTCTCCGGTCGAGGGTGCGAGCGCGAACGAGCTCGACGGCGCGCTGCCCGACGACATGCGCGAGGCGCGCCGCGCGCGCTTCATGGAAGTCGCCGAGGAGGTGTCGGCCGCGCGCATCGAACGCAAGGTCGGCAAGACGCTCAAGGTGCTGATCGACGAGGTCAACGAAGAGGGCGGCGTCGGCCGCACCGCGGCCGACGCGCCCGAGATCGACGGCGTCGTCTACGTCGAGCCGGCAACGAAGGCGTCGAAGCGGTACAAGGTCGGCGATTTCGTGTCCGTGAAGATCACGGGCGCCGACGGCCACGATCTTTGGGGCGAGGTCTGACGATGCCGGCGACGTCTCTGGACGTGCTCGCGCTCGGCGAGGCGATGGTCGAATTCAATCAGGCACGGCCGGGCGAGCCGAACTATCTGCAGGGCTTCGGCGGCGATACGTCGAACTTCTGCATCGCCGCCGCGCGGCAGGGTGCGCGCGCGGGTTTCGTGTCCGCGGTCGGCGACGATCATTTCGGCCGGTTGCTGCTCGATCTGTGGCGTCGCGAGCGCGTTGACACGTCGTGCGTGCGGATCGACGGCAGCGCGCCGACGGGCGTCTATTTCGTGTCGCACGGCGAGCACGGCCACGCGTTCGATTATCTCCGCGCGGGCTCGGCCGCGAGCCGCTACGCGATCCGCGATCTGCCGCTCGACGCGCTCGCGGCCGCGCGCTTCGTGCATCTGTCGGGCGTGAGCCTCGCGATCAGCACGAGCGCGTGCGATGCGGCGTTCGCCGCGATCGGGCACGCACGTGCGAACGGCGCGCGCGTGAGCTTCGACACGAACCTGCGGCTCAAGCTTTGGCCGCTGCCGCGCGCGCGGGCGGTGATGACGGAGGCGCTGCGCCATACGGACGTCTGCCTGCCGAGCTGGGATGACGTGACGGCGCTCACCGGGCTCGTCGAGCGCGACGCGATCGTCGATGCGATGCTCGGCCTGGGGCCGAGCATCGTCGCGCTGAAACTCGGCCGCGAAGGCGCGTATGTCGCGACGCCCGACGAGCGGCGCGCCGTGCCCGGCTTCGCCGTCGACGCGCTCGACGCGACAGGCGCGGGCGACTGCTTCGGCGGCGCGTTCGTCGCGCGGCTCGCCGCAGGCGACGATCCGTTCTCGGCCGCGCGCTACGCGAACGCGGCGGCCGCGCTGTCGACGCAAGGCTTCGGCGCGGTCGCGCCGATTCCGTCGCGTGACGCGGTCGAGCGGCTATTGGATGCGTGATCCGATGCGTGAATCCAGAGCTGATCCGAATGCATGACGCGCACGATCGCGGTCGCGCGCTCGATCGGTTTTCATCAAGAGAAGAGAGGGAGGCAACGATGCAACGCGAAGTAGTGGTGGTAAGCGGCGTACGCACCGCGATCGGCGATTTCGGCGGCAGCCTGAAGGACTTCGCGCCGACCGAGCTCGGCGCGCGGGTCGTGCGCGAAGCGCTGTCGCGCGCGCAGGTGTCGGGCGACGAAGTCGGCCACGTCGTGTTCGGCAACGTCGTGCACACGGAGCCGAAGGACATGTATCTCGCGCGCGTCGCGGCGATCAACGGCGGCATCGCGCAGCACGCGCCCGCGCTGACGCTCAACCGCCTCTGCGGCTCGGGCCTGCAGGCGATCGTGTCGGCCGCGCAGGGCGTGCTGCTCGGCGACGCGGACATCGCGGTCGCGGGCGGAGCGGAGAACATGAGCCGCGCGCCGTACTCGGTGCCGGTCGCGCGCTTCGGCCAGCGGATGGGCGACGCGAAGCTCGTCGACATGATGGTCGGCGCGCTCAGCGATCCGTTCCAGTCGATTCACATGGGCGTGACGGCCGAGAACGTCGCGGCGAAGTACGGGATCACGCGCGACGCGCAGGACGCGCTCGCGGTCGAATCGCATCGGCGCGCGTCGCATGCGACGAAGTCCGGCTACTTCAAGGAGCAGATCCTGCCGATCGAGATCGCATCGCGCAAAGGCACGGTCGTGTTCGACGCCGACGAGCACGTGCGCCACGACGCGTCGCTCGACGATTTCGCGAAGCTCAAGCCCGTGTTCGCCAAGGAGAACGGCACGGTGACGGCGGGCAACGCATCGGGCATCAACGACGCTGCCGCCGCGGTCGTGCTGATGGAGCGCAGCGTTGCCGAGCAGCGCGGCGCGAAGCCGCTCGCGCGCCTCGTCTCGTATGCGCACGCGGGCGTCGATCCGGCGTACATGGGCATCGGCCCCGTGCCCGCGACGAAGAAGGCGCTCGGGCGCGCGGGCATCACGGTCGCCGATCTCGACGTGATCGAGGCGAACGAGGCGTTCGCCGCGCAGGCGTGCGCGGTGTCGAGCGAGCTCGGCTTCGATCCGGCGAAGGTCAACCCGAACGGCTCGGGCATTTCGCTCGGCCATCCGATCGGCGCGACGGGCGCGCTCATCACCGTGAAGGCGCTGTACGAGCTGCAACGGACCGGCGGGCGCTACGCGCTCGTCACGATGTGCATCGGCGGCGGGCAGGGCATCGCCGCGGTGTTCGAGCGTCTGTAACGAGAGGGCCGCGCAGTTGAAGCTGATCACCGGAATCCGCGGCGCGGCGCTCGCCGCCGCACTTGCGACGGCGGCGGGGCTCGCGTTCGCGCAGTCTCCCTCTCAGGGCGTGGCGGCTTCCGCGGGCGCGGCCGATGCGGCGTCCGCCGCCGCGCCGCAGGCGGACGCGCCGCCGCCCGCCGCGCCGCTCAAGCCGAATCCGGCGTATGCGCGGCTGCCGCGCTACGAAGGGACGGTCGGCGGCCGGCAGGTCGTCGTGCGTCTCGGGCCGAAGACGGACGAGCCGGGCGTGCATGGCGAGTGCCAGTATCTCGACACGGGGGCGGTCGTCCTGCTCGCGGGCGATCGCGACGGCGACACGCTCGAGATCGAAGAATCGGACGACGGCACGAACATCACGGGCGTGTGGATCGGCCGCTTCGATGCGTTAGGCGGCTTGTCCGCCGACCGGATGAACGCCGATCAGTCGGATCCGCTGCCCGTCGCGCTGCGCCCGGCGGGCGGCGCGCCCGCGCCGTCGCATGCGGCGGGCGCGCAGCCCGCGCCGGCCGCCGCAGGCGCGCCGCAGGCGGGCGTCCGGGGGCAGTCGATCGACGGCGTGAGCAATCTGCGGACCGCCGAATAGCGAACGCGGCGGGTCGGCGCGGCGGCCGAGTCTCCCGGTCGCCGATCGGCGCTTGCCGGGCGGCTCAACGGGCCGGGTAGCTCAACGGTTTTGGGCGATGCGGCCGGGGCTCGGCGGTCTCTTGCCGGTCCTCTTGCCAGTCCCCCTTACCGGCCCCATCTGTTGCCCCCGCTCCCGCATCGGTCTCGGGCGCGGACGCCTCTCGCCGGCACGGTCGCGGCCGCGCCGACTGTACCGGGCCAAACGTGCGGAATCCGGCTAAGCTAGCCGGGTTTCCAATCTTTTCCGGCTCGTTTTGCGCCGAGCCCTCCCAGTGATGACCGCATCCATTCCCAAGCGCGCGCTCCAGACGCGCGTCGTCCAGCCGGACGATCGCATTCCCGCCGGTTTCGAATCGTTCGTCGTGCCGGTCGCGCGAGCGTCGACGGTCGTGTTCCCCGATCTCGCGACGATGCGCAACCTCGACTGGCGCCAGGATGGCCAGTGGCGCTACGGGTTGCACGCCACGCCGACGTCGCTCGCGCTCGCGCAGCGGCTCGCCGAGATCGAAGGCGGCACGCACGCGCTGTTGCAGCCGTCGGGGCTCTCCTCGATCACGAACGTGTACTTCGGCCTCGTCAAGGAAGGTGACGACGTGCTGATTCCGGACAACGCATACGGGCCGAACGGCGATTTCGGCAAATGGCTGGCGAAGGATTTCGGCATCACTGCGCGCTTTTACGATCCGATGATCGGTGCGGGCATCGCCGATCTGATCCAGCCGAACACACGCATCATCTGGCTTGAGGCGCCCGGCTCGGTGACGATGGAGGTGCCCGACGTGCGGGCGATCACGGCGGTCGCGCGCTCGCGCGGGATCGTCACGGCGATCGACAACACGTATTCGGCGGGCCTTGCGTTCAAGCCGTTCGAGCACGGCGTCGACATCTCGGTGCAGGCGCTGACGAAGTATCAGTCGGGCGGCAGCGACGTGCTGATGGGCGCGACGATCACCGCCGACGACGAACTGCACGCGAAGCTGAAGCTTGCGCGGATGCGGCTCGGCATCGGCGTGTCGGCCGACGACTGCTCGCTCGTGCTGCGCGGCCTGCCGAGCATGCGTGCGCGTTTCGAGGCGCACGGCCGCAGCGCGCTGTCGCTTGCGCGCTGGCTGAAGACGCGTGCGGAGATCGCGGCGGTGCTGCATCCGCAACTGCCCGATTGCCCCGGTCACGAGGCCTTCATGCGGGACTTCACGGGCGCGGGCGGCCTGTTCTCGGTCGTGTTCGACGAGCGCTACGATGCCGCGCAGGTCGACCGCTTCGTCGAGGCGCTCGCGCTGTTCGCGATCGGCTGGAGCTGGGGCGGCGCATGCAGCCTCGCGATGCCGTACGACGTGCAGTCGATGCGCACGGGCAAGTGGCCGCATCGCGGCACGCTGGTGCGTTTCTATGTCGGCCTCGAAGATGAAGCCGATTTGCGCGCGGACATCGAGCGCGCATTCGCCGAAACGTTCGCGTAACGCGCGACATCGGACCGCGGCGGACGACAGCGGCGGCGGTTCTTTCGGCCGCGCCGCGCGCGGGCCGGGCGAGCCTGAGCGCGGCCTCAGAACAGCCGCAGCAATCCGTCGAGGCCGACGTGATCGAACGCGGCGCTCGCCGCGCTGCGCACGACCGGCTTCGCGCGAAACGCGATCGAGAAGCCGCCGGCGGCCATCATCTTCAGATCGTTCGACCCGTCGCCGAGGACGATCGCGCGTGCGGGCTCGATGCCGAGCGCCGCGCACGTATCGCGCACCGCGCGCGCCTTCACGTCCGCGTTGACGATCTCGCCGACGACCCTGCCCGTCAGCTTGCCGTCGACGATCTCGAGCGTGTTCGAGTGCGCGAAGTCGAGGCCGAGCCGCGCCTTCAGGCGCTCGGTGAAGAAGGTGAAGCCGCCCGATACGAGCAGCGTCTTCAGGCCCGCCGCTTTCACGCCGGCAAGCATCGACTCGGCGCCCGGCGACAGCCGTAGCCGTTCTTCGTAGACGCGCTCGAGCGCGCTCGCGTCGAGGCCCGCGAGCAGCGCGACGCGGCGGGTCAGGCTCTCGTTGAAATCCTTGATCTCGCCGCGCATCGCCGCCTCGGTGATCGCCGAGACTTCGGCTTTCAGGTCGCAGAAGTCCGCGATCTCGTCGATGCACTCGATCGTGATCAGCGTCGAATCCATGTCCATCGCGACGAGTCCGAAGTCGGCAAGCTTGCGGGCCGCGTCGACGAACGCGTAGTCGAGCGCGTGCGCGCCGCAGTATGCGTCGATGTCGGCGCGCTGCGCGGGGTCGGCGCCCTCGATGCGGATCGACTGCGCGTCGAGCGGAACGACGCGCGCGCCGCGCGCGAGTGCGGCGAGCGGCTTGTGATGCGCGTCGGAGAGCGGCGCAGTGCTTTGAACGACGAGATTCGTGGTCATGGAAGTGTCACGGTGGAGCGGGTGGCGGCGCCGACCAAGGCGATGCGGCGAACCCGTTATTGTAGCCGGTTGCGACGCAGCGCCAGCGGACGGGCGGTAGGGGGAGGACTCGGGCGTGTCCGATCGGACGGTGGCGGGCGGGGCGTGGCTGATCGCTGCGCATTCCCGACTGGCGATTTCCGGCTCTCGGCTCTCGTGCGGACAGCGTTTGATACCGGACGTCGCCGTCATCTCGATTCGATGGTTCGAGCAACAAGGCGTGAAAATTTGTGATGGATCAAATTTGTCGTGCGCGCGCTTGGCGTCTTCGCCGTCGACGGCTTCACGTTCCGGCAGCATGCGAGCGAGCATGACGTATCCGCGATGCATCTCGTCCATTCCGGGCGATGCCGCGCGAAGCGAGCGCCCCGAGGCGAGTATCGAGCCCGTGATCGCGCGCCACGCACGCTCGGCGCGGATCGTGCAAGCAGGGGTAACACCCGATGCGCGGCAGGCGCCACGCGTGCCGCTTCGCGTTAGACTGGCATTGCGTCATGCATCGATAACCCGGCGATTCGCGCAGCACGTCGTCATAAAAGGAGAGGTCAGCATGAGTCAACGCATTCTGTCGCCGCTCGTCGCGTCGTGCGCCGCCGCGGCGCTGCTCTCGGCTTTCGCCGCGCATGCGGCGCCGCCCATCAAGGGCAGTGTGCTGGGCGGCAACGACGGCCAGCTTCAATACACGGTCAAGGTCGACTCGAAGCAGTTCGGCACGATGCAGGAGACGCGCAAGATCCGCTCCGGCGAAACCGACGATTACAACTGGAAGTCGGTGCCGCCGTCGGGCGCCGTGCCGATGCCCGACGCGTGCCCGAATGCGGACACGCTGCCGCGCGACGCGAACGGCGCGATGGTCCGGCAGGCGCAGGTGCGGCTCGCGCCATCCGTCGACAGCAAGGGCGTCGCGAACGTGCAACTGAGCTTCCAGGCGAGCGCGCCGAACGGCGCGAAGAAGGTCACGTTGAACGGCAAGACGCTGCAATGCCCGAATGTCGTATCGGTGAGCCAGGTCAAATGGCTGTCGGTCCCGACGGGCGGCTCGAAGTCGATCGCGATGCGCGACGGCACGAAGATCACGGTGTCGATCAAGCGGTAACGGGGTGGCGCGGCGGCGTTCGCGTGGCGGATGGCGGCGGCGCGGCACGCACGCCGCATGACACGCCGGATGTCGGCGCGCGACTCGATAATCACTCGGATCACTCGGATCGGCGACAAGGCTCGCGCCAATCGCCAGTCCGCCGACTCGCCAAGCCGTTACGTCCCACGCGAATCGACGAACCATCAAGCGTCCGACGAGCGGGTCCACTCCACGGGCGTGCGCGTCTCACCCGCGATTCGCGGTTTTTTCCCGCTCGACGAGCCGCGATGCCAGAAACCGGTGCTCGGCGGAGAAGAGCCGCCGATAAGTCGACAGCACCGCGCCGACGGTGCCGAGCGCGGACGCCGCCGCGATCAGGAACATGATGACGATCTGATAGCGGACGGCCTGCAGCGGCGACTGCCCGGCGAGCACCTGGCCCGTCATCATCCCGGGCAGGCTCACGACGCCGACGACGGCCATCTGGTTGAGCGTCGGCAGCATGCCGGCGCGCACCGCCTGCCGCGCCGCGTCCTGCGCCGCTTCCCAGCGCGTCGCGCCGAGCGCGAGCGCCGTCTCGACGCGATCGCGCTGCGCGGTCAGCTCCTCCATCATCCGCTCGATGCCGAGCGACACGCCTGTCAGCGTGTTGCCGAGAATCATCCCGAGGATCGGGATCGCATATTGCGGCTCGTACCACGGATGGATGCGGATCACGACGAACAGCCCGATTGCCGCGACGAACCAGCTACTCGCCCAGATCGACAGGATGCTGTCGGCGCGCTGCCCCGCGTAGGCCCGCTTGCCGCGCGCGGCGCCCGCGAAGCCGGCGATCAGCGTCATCAGCGCGACGAGCGGCAGCACGACGTACCAGCGCGGATGGCCGAACACCCAGCCGAGCACGTAGCCGATCGCGAGCAACTGCACGACGGTGCGCGCGGCAGCCCACGCGAGCTTGCGGCCGAGGCCGAGCGACAGGGCGACCGAAATCGCGCCGTTGATCGCGACGAGCGCCGCCGCGATCCCGACGTCGACGAGGCTCAGGTCTTGCAGCGGCGTGTTCATCGCATGTTCTCCGTCGCGGCATCGCCGAGCGCGCCGGCGCGCATCGTCAGGCGCCGGCGGCCGACGCGCGCCGCCTGCGCCGGGTCGTGCGAAATCCACAGATACGAGCGCGCGGCGGGCGCCGCGGCGAACCAGGCGGCCACGAGCGCCTCGATCGCGCGGGTCGAATCGGGATCGAGGGCGGACGTCGGCTCGTCGAGCAGCAGCACGTCGGGGGCGAGCTGCAGCACGCGCAGCAGCGCGGCGATCTGCGCCTCGCCGCCCGACAGCTCGCTCGCGGCCTTGCGCAGGAAATCGTCGCCGCGGCCCGCTTGCGCGGCGAGGCGCGCGACGCGCGCGCGGTCGAAGTGCGCATCGCGATAGACCGCGAGCGAATAGGGGTAGCGCAGCAGGTCCTCGACCGTGCCGTCGGCCGTCGCGGGGCGCTGCCGAACGTACGCGACGCTGCGCCGGTAGCGCGGGATGGCCGCGCGCGGCACGCGCTTGCCGTGCCAGAGCAATTGACCGCCGTCGATCGGATCGAGGCGCGCGAGAACCCTCAGGAACACGCTCTTGCCGGAGCCCGACGGGCCGGTGAGCGCGATCCGCTCTCCCGCCGCGAGCGAGAAATCGGTCGGGGCCAGGAGCGTTTTGCCGCTCGCCGCGTCGCGTCGCGTGATCTGTCGGGCTTCGATCAGGGCATCGGCTGTCATAAATGCAAAAAACGCAAAAAACGGTAAATGGGGGCGGGTGGCGCCGCATCGTGCGCCATAATAACTGTCAGTGGCAGCGTCGCGCACGCTGCGCGGCGCTGCCGGTTCAGGAAGAACAACGACGGAATCTGGCATGACGCTCACCCGTACCCTCGGCAAAACGGCGGCGTGGATCGTCGGCATCTTCGCGGTCTTGACCGCGGCGGTCGGCGTGTTCATCTTCACGTTCGACTGGAGCCGCGCGAAACCGTGGATCAACGAGCAGGCAAGCGCGTCGATCGGCCGGCCATTCGAGATCCGCGGCGACATCAAGGTCGGCTGGCGGCGGCCCGACGGCGAGACCGGCTGGCGCGCCTGGGTGCCGTGGCCGATGTTCTCGGCGCGCCAGGTCGTGATCGGCAACCCGCCCTGGGCGAAGGCGCCCGACTTCGCGACGCTCGACGAAGCGCGCTTCGAGCTCGCGCTGCTGCCGCTGCTCGCCCATGAGGTCGTGATCCCGACGATCGAGCTCGTCAATCCGGCGCTCGACATCGAGCGCCTCGCCGACGGCCGCAACAACTGGACCTTCGAATTCAAGCAGTCTTCCGGCCCGTCGCCGTGGAAGGTGCAATTGCGCGACTTCGGCTTCGCGAAGGGCACGGTCGCGTATCGCGATGCGATCACGAAAGCTGATCTGAGCGTCGCGGTCGACACGCTCGGCCAGCCGATCCCGCTCGGCGACGTGCTCCGGCAGCAGGAGGAAACGTCGCGAGCGGCGTCGGCGCAGCGGGTCGGCAAGAAGGGGGCGGCGCAACTGACCGCGAAGGCGAAGGCCCAGATTGTGTCCGAGGCGTCGGCAGCGTCGGCAGCGTCGGCAGCGTCGGCAGCGTCGGCGGCCGAAGCGCCCGGAACGGGCGGCGCTTCGGCGGCGAGCGGCGCGAATGGCGCGAATGGCGCGAATGGCGCGAATGGCGCGGCGCCGGCCGGCAAGGCTTCCGGGGGCAGCCAGGCGGCGTCGGCGCAGGCGGCGGGCAATCGGGTTTCGGCGAATGCGGGCGGCTCGCCGAAGACTGCTGCGTCGTCGTCAGGCGGCAGCGCCGCGGCGATTGCCGCCGGCAAGGTGCCCGCGTCGAATGCAGGCGGAGCGGCCGCTTCCGCAGCGGCCTCCGCCGCCGCTGTATCGACGACCGCGGCCGGGCCTGGCACAAGCAGCGCAAGCGGCACAAACGACACAAGCGGCGCAAGCGCGGCTGCCGCGGCGAAGCGGCCGGCCGGTCCGACCTACGCATTCGGCCTGACCGTCAAGGGCCGCTACAAGGGCGTGCCGATCGCCGGCACGGGCAAGATGGGCGGCGTGCTGTCGCTTCGCGACGCATCGCGGCCGTTCCCGCTGCAGGCCGACGTGAAGGCGGGCGACACGCGCCTCGCGATCGTCGGCACGCTCACCGATCCGGTCCATCTCGCCGCGATCGATCTGCGGCTGTGGCTGCAGGGCACGAGCATGTCGCATCTGTATCCGCTCACGGGCGTGACGCTGCCCGACACGCCGCCCTACGCGACCGAAGGCCGGCTCATCGGCCATTTCAAGCGAGGCGCGAGCACGTTCCGCTACGAGAACTTCAACGGCCGCGTCGGTGGCAGCGATCTGCGCGGCACGTTGACGTACCAGCAGCGCGCACCCCGGCCGCTGCTGTCCGGCGAGCTCGTGTCGAATCTGCTGCAATTCTCCGATCTCGCGCCGATCGTCGGCGCCGACACGGCCGCGAGCAAGGCGCAGCGCGGGGACACGACGAAGCAGCCGCCCGGCCGCGTGCTGCCTGTCGAGACGTTCCGCACCGACCGCTGGCGCGCGCTCGACGCCGACGTCAAGTTCACGGGCCGCAAGCTGATCAAGAGCGCCGCGCTGCCGATCACCGATCTGTACACGCACATCGTGATGACGGACGGCGTGCTGTCGCTCGAGCCGCTGAAGTTCGGCGTCGCGGGCGGCTCGCTCGCGACGACCGCGCATCTCGACGGCGGCGCCGCGCCGCTCAAGGGGCGCTTCGCGGTGGCCGCGCGGCATCTGAAGCTCAGGCAACTGTTCCCGACGCAGAAGGTCATGCAGTCCGCGTTCGGCGAGATCAACGGCGATGCGGCGCTGTCGGCGACCGGCAACTCGCCCGCCGCGCTCGCGGCGACGTCGAGCGGCGAAGTGAAGATGCTGATGACCAACGGCGCGATCAGCCGCTTGCTGATGGAGGCGGCGGGCCTGAACGTCGCCAACGTCCTTTACGAGAAGATGTTCGGCGGCCACGACGTGAAGATCAATTGCGCGGCCGTCGATTTCGTGGCGACCAACGGCTTGCTCGACACGAAGCTGTTCGCGTTCGATACCGACGACGCGCTGATCAACATCGACGGCCCGATCGACTTGCGCAACGAGTCGATGAACCTGAAGGTCCATCCGCATACGAAGGGATTCCGCGTGTTCTCGCTGCGCTCGCCGCTATACGTGAAGGGGACGTTCAAGAATCCGGACGTCGGCGTCGATGCGGGCGCGCTCGCGTTGCGCGCGGGCGCGATGGTCGGCCTCGGGCTCGTGAATCCGCTCGCGGCGCTGATCCCGCTGATCGCGCCGAGCAACAACAAGGACGTGCCGTGCCCGGAACTGTTCGCGCAATTGAAGGCGCCGCAGCAGGCGGCGAATGCGCGCAAGTGACGGGGGCGCGGGCTTGACGGATCGGCGCGCCGGGCAATTTATGCCGGCCGCGGGATGAAAAGACAGGCGAATGGCGCGCCCGTTTTCGGGGCCCGAAGGGCATGCGGCGCAGCGATTCATCGACTCCTGCTAAAATGCCCGGTTTTCCGTCGATCTATCTCTTAACGGGATCTGCCGTGCTTTCTACCGCCAACATCACGATGCAATTCGGGCCCAAGCCCCTGTTCGAGAACATCTCGGTCAAGTTCGGGGAGGGCAACCGCTACGGCCTCATCGGAGCGAACGGCTGCGGCAAGTCGACCTTCATGAAGATCCTGGGGGGCGATCTCGAGCCATCGTCGGGCAACGTCGCGCTCGAGCCGAACGTTCGTCTCGGCAAGCTGCGCCAGGATCAGTTCGCATACGAGGACGTGCGCGTGCTCGACGTCGTGATGATGGGCCACACCGAGATGTGGGCCGCGATGACCGAGCGCGACGCGATCTACGCGAACCCGGAGGCGACCGACGACGACTACATGCACGCAGCCGAGCTCGAGGCGAAGTTCGCCGAATACGGCGGCTACGACGCCGAGGCGCGCGCGGGCGCGCTGTTGCTCGGCATCGGCATCGAGGAGAAATTCCACAATGGCCCGATGCGCGACGTCGCGCCGGGCTGGAAGCTGCGCGTGCTGCTCGCGCAGGCGCTGTTCTCGAACCCGGACGTGCTGCTGCTCGACGAGCCGACCAACAACCTCGACATCAACTCGATCCGCTGGCTCGAGGACACGCTCAACAACTACGATTCGACGATGATCATCATCTCGCATGATCGTCACTTCCTGAACTCGGTGTGCACGCACATGGCCGACATGGACTACGGCACGCTGAAGGTCTGGCCGGGCAATTACGACGACTACATGCTCGCGTCCGCGCAGGCGCGCGAGCGCCAGGCCGCCGCGAACGCGCGCGCGAAGGAGCGCGTCGCCGAGCTGCAGGACTTCGTGCGCCGCTTCTCGGCGAACAAGTCGAAGGCCCGCCAGGCGACGAGCCGCGCGAAGCAGATCGACAAGATCAAGATCGAGGAATTCAAGCCGTCATCGCGCCAGAACCCGTTCATCCGCTTCGAGTACGAGAAGAAGCTGCACAACGTCGCGGTCGTCGCGCAAGAGATCACGAAGAAGTACGAGCGCACGATCTTCGAGAACTTCAACCTGTCGGTGCAGCCGGGCGAGCGCATCGCGATCATCGGCGAGAACGGCGCGGGCAAGACGACGCTGCTGCGTTCGCTGCTCGGCAACCTGGCGCTCGAGCACGGCACCGTGAAGTGGGCCGAGAACGCGAACGTCGGCTACATGCCGCAGGACACCTACGAAGCGTTCCCGAACGACGTCACGCTGATGGACTGGATCGACCAGTACCGCAAGGACGGCGACGACGAAACGATGGTGCGCGGCACGCTCGGCCGCCTGCTGTTCTCGGCGGACGACATCAGGAAATCGGTGAAGGTGCTGTCGGGCGGCGAGAAGGGCCGGATGATCTGGGGCAAGCTGATGCTCGGCCGCCACAACGTGCTCCTGATGGACGAGCCGACCAACCACATGGACATGGAGTCGATCGAGTCGCTGCAGATCGCGCTCGAGAAGTTCGAGGGCACGCTGATCTTCGTGTCGCACGACCGCGAATTCGTGAGCGGCCTCGCGAACCGGATCATCGAAGTGCGCACGGATGGCACGCTGTTCGACTTCGGCGGCAATTACGAGGAGTTCCTGACGAGCCAGGGGCAGGAGTAAAACCGTCGAATGTACCCAATCTGATGTACCCAATTGTACCCAAGAGGCCCGCTAAGTTGTACTCGGCGGGCTTTTTGTTGTACCCAGGCTAGCCCCTCGACCGCATCGACTTGCCCAGGATCACCGCGCCATCCAGCTATTCCGTCCTCCAGCCACAGACCGTTGACCTTGACCGGTAGAGTTGGCGTATCGAACATTAACGGTACATACCGGACACAACAAATAACCGGCCGTCCGCTGCGTGGGAGGGTGGTCCTGTAAAACAGCTTTGCGCCGATCTGGGCCGTCGAAGCACGGCTGGCAGATATAGTGCTCCGGCTCGGTTGCCGTTGCCTCTGCTCGGTATGCGAAGCGGCCCGGGGCTACTGCGTGCAGTAAATAGCGGCCGCGCTCGGCTAGGGCGGTCTTCGCTGCTTCGAGGTCGCGTAATGCCGTCCTGTGTTCCTCTTGCAATTCCGATAACTGTACGTTGTGCGCGAACAGTGACTGTTGTGCGTCGAGAATCTTGCTATTCAGGTCAGAAACCTTCGCAGCCATATCGTTGTAACTCTTCAGTTCGAGTGCGGCCCTACCGAAATCCATTGCCGTTTTCAACGACGCCGCTGCTGCCGTCAATTGCTGCATATCCATCGTAGTAATCCCCGTGTGACGTTGTGTGATGTTGTGCCCACAAGCATAAGCCCGGGACACACGGGATGTCAGCATATCTGCTGACGAGATCAAGACACTTGGGGCGGGTGAAGCGGGAGGGCGTTAGAATTCGCAACCAACGTGATTACGCCCGAGGAATCATATGCGCTCGCGCCAAGCTGAGGAATTCGCCGCGAGGTCCGATGCTTTTACCATGCAACTATTGGACGAAGCGGAACGACAGGTCGCAGAAACACGGCGACTCGCCCGCATGCCGTGGTGGGTGCCGCTCGCGGTCGCTGCTCTAAGTGTCGCCGGGGCATTGCTCGCACGGGCATGGTACGCAGCGCTGTAACGGCTCGACCGTTCAATCCTGATGAAACCAAAGAGATCGGATAACCCCGTTGTCGCTCGTGGGCAGGAGGCATGGGAGTACCTGAAGGAGGATGCTCCGCGACGCCGCGCCCTATCGCGGGGAGCAGGTGACAAGGCCAGGGAAAGGCGTGAGCGGTCTCATGACGCGCACCGGCGCTGGTGGGTCCAAGTCGGTGAGGCGCTGGCGGCTGGAAAGCGTAAGTGCGTATCGAATCAGTCCTTTTCTGCTTGGGTAACGGGCCACGGTTTTGACGAAATCGGGTTCAAGATTCGGCAGGACGCCATATGGTTAGCTGCGAACATGGAGACGCTCGGGGAGCTACCGGACGACATCGCGAGTCCAACGGTCATAAGGCGATGGGCGAACAAACGAGCGGCTGTAGCATCCGGACGTGCTCATGGCGACCGAATAACAGATGCTGATGTCGCCGCGCTCCAAAAGGCTGCGGCGTTGCTACGAGAATCCGCGCGGGATGCTCGACGCAGCGCAGCGGCACTAGACGAGGCTGCGCGGCTTATCGGCAAGGTGAACATCGCGATAAAGAGACGTGTATAAGGCGAGATTAGGCCAAACGGACAGCGTTAGGGCATCTGACTCAGTCCGGCCATGAGCCGTCAATCGGTCGCTTACTCAGTCGAACGTTCAAATGTCTGTTCCTGTCAACGACTGAGTCGTTCACTCGCTCCCGACGGGCTGCCGATCTTCCTATTGCTGCCGTCTCATCGCTGCAGCGAGGTGAGGTCCGATGAGCTGTAGCACCGCCGCCCTTTCATTGTCCCAGTACCATTGCGCGAACAAGCGAATCAACGCCTTACGAACGTCGGCCTCAGAGTCATTCGGCAATGCACCAGCAATCCGCGCAACAACGTTCCGGAAAGCGGTCTTGCACCTATTGCGCTGTTCGCTCCCTGCGGCGGCTGGAATATCGCCTATGTCGGCATTGCCATAGTTTAAGTGAATATTATGGAAATGTTGTTGTATTAATCTAAGTGCCGTTTGTCTGTGATTTCTCAAAAAATCAACAAATGCTACCTCTGGCGTCCACGGGAGATAGTCGATCGTTTGCTCGTGTCTCTGGAATTCTGCAAGCGCGACATGATTTCGTTCAGCCTCCCAATTCGCGATTGTCTCGTCCTTAACATCTCGGTCAAGGAGAGCAACTGAGGTACAAGATATGGGCAGCAGGGCGCGGCTTCGATCGAGAAAGCGGACAACGCTCATGAAAGGGCCGATTGGAATGACGTGTACTGTCGGGAAAAGAGACTCGTCGTTCCTGAATCTGTGGCCAATCGCGAGTTGCGTTAGTGCTTCCGTCGCATACAAGGCCGCCTCGTCTTCTACATATATGACGAGATCAGGGCCGCGTTCTTCATCATACGCAATATTGCCAAGAGCGTAGGTAGGGAAGCATCCCTTTATCGCAGAAACGTTGCCATCGTCAGCTTCCAAGAAAATAATCCTGTCGCGAGGTACCCGCTTCAACAGACTGACCGAATGTGTCGAGAAAATAATTGTCAACTGCTTGTCCTGTGCGATCGTTTGCAGATACCGCAAAAGTCCAATCTGGGCTCGCGGGTGGAGAGCTAGCTCCAGTTCATCGATCAGAATCAGGGAGTTATTAGCGCATGTCAGCAAACTTCGGATTAGCTTCATGACGCAAAGCTCGCCAAGGCTGAGGTTTCGCTCAGATACGTACTTAGCTTGAGGAGGTGCCTTTGTCTGAAGCACAAAGGCACGATTGCCTCCACCGGGAGTTAAATTGATGACTTTTAGCGCGTCAAATTTGTCGGTCTCAAGTATCTCGTTGGCGGCATCGCGTAGCGCCTGTGGGGCTGGCCTTATACGAGCAGGTCGAAAATCCTCTGGTCGCGGAGTGATGCGGTCAGCCGTTGCACCGACATAGATGACCGTGGGATATCCGAAATTTTGCAGCAGGCGGTTAGCGGACCTTGGACGAGGCACCCATCGTTCGCCTGCGTAAGCATACGTGACGCGACGGCCATTGACCGTATAAACGATCTCCGCTCCGTCAAAGCTATCGAGTGCGTCGGAAATCTGCGACGGCCGGAAATGCTGCGCAAAAGCATTGGGATGACCGATTCTTCGCAAGCACGCTAGAACCGATGTTTTGCCTGCGCCATTCGAGCCGGAAAGCAAGTGGACGCCGGGTGGGGGCACTTCGAAAGCGAGCGTGCGAATGTGCTTTAAGTTATTGATCTCTATCGTGTTTGGCATTTTTTAGCGCTTATGGCTTGTCTTCGTAGGCATTATGTAATGCGGCTTTAGGATCGTTGCACTAGCAATGTACTCCGACGCCGACGGCAGCCTCGTTTTTTTTCCCAGAAATGCGTGACAAGGTGTCCCCGGCCGCGCGAGCCAAAATCCCCCCATGCCCTCCCCGGCGCTTCCTGGTCCCGATGCAGCAATCCTGCTGCGTGCGGGGCGGCTCCGAACATGAGTCTCCGCGTCGTGGAGATCGACGGGGAGCCGTGGTTCCCTGCGAAGGACATGTGTATTGCCGTGGGCATCGCGCATCTTGGAAGCGCAGTTAGGACGCTGGATTCTGACGAAAAGGGTGTGCGACTTTTGCACACCCTTGGGGGGGGCCGGAGAATACGACCGTGATCTCCGAGTCGGGCCTCTACGCGCTCGTGATGCGTTCTAACAAACCGATAGCGCGGGAGTTCCGCAAGTGGGTCACGTCGGAAGTCCTGCCGTCCATCCGTAAGCACGGGATGTACATGATGCAGGAGGTCGCACGGGAGGCCGTTGAGGACCCAATGCAAATCCTTGCCCGAGCGCTGGTGGTCACCAACGAGCGGCTAGGAGGATCGTGAGGATGCAGGGCGTGGACGCCCTTGGCCTTTCTCTATCGCTGTTTCGGTGCGTTCCGTTTGGGTATACCTGTAGCGAACGCGCAACGCCTATGCGCTTCCGTTCCGTTGAAGTTGACAGATTTTCGGAACGGTGGATAATTCGAAACACCACTTCAACGGAACGAGTTAAGGCACCATATGAGACGTATCTACTACGGGCGTGTATCGACGCTCGACGGGCAGACCGCCGCGAGCCAATACGCAGACGCAGCCGCCCAGGGCATAGCCGCAGACGACGTGTTTGTAGATGAAGGGGTGAGTGGGTATCACGTTCCGCCCGCCGAGCGCGAACAGTGGCAGCACGTGGAGCGCGACCTTCGCAAGGGCGGGGTCCTGGTTGTTCGCTGGCTCGACCGCATCTCGCGGCATTACGGCGAACTAGCCGAGACCATGCAGCGCCTTATGAAGAAGGGCGTTCGGGTTGAATGCACGCTCAACGATATGGTGTTCGACGGGCAAGAGACCGACCCATTGCGGCTCGGGATTCGCGATGCGCTATTAGCGTTCATGGCGGCGCAGGGCGCGGCGGACTATCTGAACCGGCGCGAGATGCAGGCGCGGGGGATCGCCGTAGCCAAAGCTGAAGGGAAGTACAAGGGCCGTAAGCCTGCCGTGGATTACGCTGAAGTCCGGGCGTATCACGCGGAACACGGCGGCTCCGTGCGATCTCTCGCGGAACACTTTGGCGTAGGACTTGCCACCATTTCCCGCGCATTGAATTCCGTAAGCACCACCAATTCCAAGGAGGCAGCCGAATGATCGGACCGCATACGCAACTCATCCGCGCCCGTATTGCGTTTTCTCACACCGGATTGCACGGCGATCATTCGTGGCTCGTGAAGCCCGAAAGCGAACGGGCAGTGTCTGACGCCCCCATTGCGCTCGCTCGCCGTGGCATAGCAGCCATGCCAACTGGAGAACTTGCCCTGCATTGGGCCGCGTCATTGGAAGACCAGATGCTGAGGCTCGCTAAGGAGCTAATGTCGAATTTGGTGTACGGCGGGTGGTCGGCGGGAAATGAGAAGGCGGTGGCGGTTAGCTGAAAATGTTGCTTTCCACGGTAACACCCAGCAACCGAACTCCACCACCATGGCGAAACGTACGCAGGAAACAAACGGCAGTCAAGCAGCAACGGAAGTGAAGGGCCTGCCCGGTCTGGACGACCTGATCCAGCAGGGCGCGCGGCAGATTATCCAGCAGGCGATCGAGGCGGAATTGGCGGCATTGCTCGAGCAGTATTCGAACGTGAAAACGCTGGACGGACGGCGCGCGATCGTGCGCAACGGCTATCTGCCCGAACGCGAGGTCGTCACGGCAGTCGGGCCCGTGCCGGTTCAGGTGCCCAAGGTGCGTGACCGTTCGGGCTCGGGCGTGAAGTTCAACTCGAACATCGTGCCGCCCTACGTGCGCAAGTCGCCCCGGGTGAGCGCGGCGCTGCCGTGGCTTTACCTGCGCGGTGTTTCCACCGGCGACATGAGCGAAGCGTTCAGCGTGCTGCTCGGCGAACAAGCCAAAGGCCTCTCGCCCAATGTCGTGGTGCGCCTGAAGGCGCAATGGGCCGACGAGTTCGAGCGATGGAACAAACGCGACCTGTCGGGCTCGCGCTGGGTCTACTGGTGGGCTGATGGCATTCACACCGGCGCGCGCAGCGAAGACTCCGATGGCCAGTGCCTGCTGGTGATCATCGGCGTGAAGCCGGACGGGAGCAAGGAGCGCGTGGCGCTCGCCGACGGCTATCGCGAATCGAAGGATTCGTGGCGTGACCTGTTGCTGGACCTGAAGGCACGCGGGCTGCAGGCCGGCCCGCTGCTGGCTACTGGCGACGGCGCGATGGGCCTGTGGGCGGCGCTTGAAGAAGTGTTCCCGCAGACCAGGCAACAACGCTGCTGGTTCCACAAGATCGGCAACGTGCTCAACGCTCTGCCGAAATCGCAGCACGGCCGCGCCAAGGCTGCCCTGTCTGAAATCTGGAATGCGGCAACGCGAGCCGAGGCCATCGTCGCGTTCAACCAGTTCGTTGCGACGTATTCGGCCAAATATCCCAAGGCCGCTGAGAAGGTCACGAAGGACCGCGACGAGTTGCTCGCGTTCTACGACTTTCCAGCTGAACACTGGCAGCATCTGCGAACGACCAACCCGATCGAATCGACGTTTGCGACGGTACGTCATCGCACAACGCGTACGCGCAACTGTCTGTCGCGCGCGACCTTCCTTGGTCTGGCATTCAAGCTGATCGAATCGGCTGAACAGTCGTGGCGCCGTATCCGCGGCGTGGACAAGATCGAACAGCTCATGAAGGGCATTCCCTTCAAGGATGGTACCCCGGTGATCGAAAGCACACCGGCTCAGCAACCGCTCGCCGCCTGATCATGCCGCCGACTGCTGATACACCAGATTTGACAACTGCTCCTCGCTAAGGAACTGGACGCGCTGGAATCGCAGTATGCCGCGCTGGATTCAGCTATGAGCGGGGCGGCCGTCGAGCGGCAATAACGCCACTATCGACAAGGCACAGAGACCATGCAGAAAGAGAACGCGCAACAAACTATCCGCGCCTACCGCATTCCCGCCGACGTGGAGGCGAAGCTGATTGATGCGGCAGGCCCCGCAGCGGCGGCATTGAGTGCCAAGCGTCAGGCCGCACTACGAGCTATCCCGGCCCACATCGTGCCCATTCTTAATCGAGCGGCGGACACCGCAACGCGGCTGTTGAAGGCCGAGGGCGTCCAAGCGAGACGGCGGAACCTCCGTGCCGACGGGGCCGCCCTTGTGGTTCAACAGGAGGCAATCCTGGAATTCGCGGGCATCGAGAGCCGCACGAGTCGGCCGGATTCTGATGAGATTCTCCATAAGGCGCTGGTGGTCGAAATGATCACGCCGTTTGCGCCGGACCTGGCCCATCAATACGGGTTCACGGAATAAATCAGCACAGGGTAGAAGACCCTAAACCCGCACCAATCGCACGCATCCCCAGGCTCGCTTCGGCGGGCCTTTTTCACATGTTACCGATCAACTCCGCACATGGTAGAGGCCCTAATCTGCCAATCAAGCCCGCCGCCGCGCGGGTTTTTTCTTTTTCAGCGCGTTTGCTCGCATGCGCGAGCATTTGAGGCCCTCTGATTTTTGCCGAAACGACACCCACTATGCGATACCTACCGACCAACTTCATCCCACCTGCGCAACGCGTATGCCGCTGTTGCAGGCGACTCCTGCCGATCACGGCCTTCTACGAGGACAAGAGCGTTAGCCCCAAGCTCCGCTCACGCTACGCGGCTCGCTGTATTGAGTGCGTGACGACCGACAAGCGCAGGCGATACGCGGCGAACCCGCAGGCAGGCGCAGCGCTCCGCAAGGAACAGCGGGAGCGTAAAAAAGTCCGCGACGCCGCCGAGCAGCGCCGGGAGCAAGCGATAGCCCGCAGTCTTGCCGGGGGCGGTGAGTAATGGCGGACACCAGACGTTGTCCGAAGTGTGGCCTGACTAAAGAGCGGTCCGAGTTTCATCGGGATGCGTCGAAGCCCGACGGATTGCGGTCGTGTTGCAAGGGATGTCACAGTCGCTATCGTGCCGCCAACCCGGAAAAGCATCGGGCATCGGTTGCCCGCTGGAAGGCAAGGAATCCCGAGCGTGTATCAGTGCACAACAGCCGCCACCAACGAAAGCACTGGGCCGCGCGGGACATTATCGACGCCCGAAGTCGAGGTGCTGTAGTCGGACTGACCCCCGAGTATCTGGAGGCGATCCAGAGCGGCCAATGCGCCTGCTGCGGATTTGCACCCGCCGACTTCCGGCGACTCCATCTAGATCGTGTCGATACTGCACTGCCGTATCAACCCGGCAACGTGGCCTATTTGTGCAGGGTCTGCAACGTGCGCAAAAGCGACCTGAGCCCTGCGGACCTCCTGGCCCGATTCGATCGCGACTTTGCAGCCGGGAAGGATATGGCGGCGCACGATCTCATGCTTCACATCTATATCCGTCGAGAGAAGCGCAGACAGATGCCCGCACGGCCCTCGTAGGGGCTAGCAGAGCACATCACATGCACGCGCTGTTTTAGCAGTTCAGCGTATCAGTCGCGGGGCTGAATAAATCAGCACATGGTGAGGACTGCCGGGGCCATGCCTATGATTACCTAAGAGGGTGGAGGCAGTAATGCTTACATCGGTTGTCACTGATGCAGCAGCCCAGAGCCTCCCTCAAAGGATAGCTCTATTGGTGTTCCCAGTAGCGGTATACCTGAGACGACCTCAGACCTCCCATGACGCCCCCGGCAATACATGGGACTACTCACGACACCCCAGACCTCCCGAACGAGGAACTCCTGTAACCGCTCCTAGTTCGACCAACCCATTCATTCAACCCGACCATCCACACGGAATATCAACCATGAGTAACGTTATCCGCTTCTTGAACTACCGCACCGGTCAACCTGCGACCCAAGCAGACATCGAGGCGGGTCTGGCCCATTACGTCGAGTGCGACCATCAAGGCGTTCCTATTCGCAACGTCCAGGGCCAATGCGTCGCATACGCTGGCCCCGAGTCCCTCAACCATGCCGAGCGGGCCGAATCCGTCCAGACGATCCGCTACGCCGAACCGAAGAACAGCACCCAGAGTGGCAGTTACAACGCCCCGAGTCCCGAGGACACCGCAGCCATTCGCGACTACCTTGCCGCCAAATACGGCTATCAGGTCGCGGCCCCCGAAGGTAGCGCGGCTCCCCTGTAATCGATCCCACCGAACACGACACCATGACGAACAAGCCGAACAAAGCGCCCCTGAGCGCAGCAGAGATCGCTGAGAAGCTCGAAGCCGCCCGACGCTCACCCCGCCCCGCAGCAGCGCTCCTGCAGGTCGCTGAGGCGATGTCCGCCAATCCTGTACTGGAGGGCCGCGCCGAGGAAATCCGCTTCGCTGCGAAGCGCCTTGAAGCAGACCCCTTTGACGACGTTGCCGTCCTTACTATCTCGACGCGCATTGATGACTTTAAGCGGGCCGCTTTTAGGGACTCCCTTGTCTGGAACCCGGTCAATGATCCGCTGACCGTCCCGCACAACCTTACCTTCCCATTGGCCCGTGGGCAGACTCCGACTGACGCCAAGCCGACCCAAAGCAAGCTGAGTGGTCGCGCGGACTATTACCTGAAGCGAGCGGCAATGACACCCGAGGAACTGGAGGCCCATGATGCCGCCAATACAGAGTATGCGGCCCGCGTAGCTCGCGAAACGGCAGAGCGCTACTTCCGATGAGCACTTACGCCGCCGCCGTGCGGCACCTGCTCCTGTCGGACCCGAAGGAACCCGCCGAGCGGCACAAGCTGGCCCAAGCCGTCCTGATGACATCCCCGGATGGCCCGGAGCGCTCGAACGCGTTCCGTCTGACCCAAGAAGCCTACGACCTCAACCCCGGAGCCTTCCGGGACCGCATCCGCCGCATGTGGGCCGCCTTGCCTGCCGACGCCAAGCCCGAGATAGCTCCGTTCGTGGTCGCGTCTACGGACCGCCCGCGACGGCCCGAGCGGCCCCGCGATACCACGGGCCTATCCAAACACCACCCGCGTCGCAAGGCGCTCTAACGATAGAACACATGGACTATCCCTTCATCATTCTGGCCGACGCCGCCAACACGGTAACTGCAATGCTGCTGGTAGACGAGGCCGACATGGGCGTGCGCTCGACTCAACCCGGCGAGACCGCCTACCGGCACCACTCTCCCGTAGTCGTCGGCTCGACGCTCCCGGCTGACGCTGTACCTGCATGACGTTGGCGACCATCAGCCGCGCCGAGCCGCGCATGGCCCCGCAACCGATCAAGAAGGCGCGCAAGCATAAGCCGCGCCCTGCATTCACACGAGCCCAGAGGGCAGCAGCCCTGGCATCGCTGGCCGCTGCTGAGAAGCCGGAGACGCTCAGGCGACGCACGCGCCGCGTAGAGATCATCCCGCAAACCGGAGCCCCGCAAGGGGCACTGGCCGAGGTCCTCATCAAGCGCGAAGCGCATGGCCGCCGCTTGCGGTTCAGAGATGACCATGTGGAGGTCCCGCTGGCGAACTCCGAGCAATTCGTTCGCGTCGCAATCCTGGATTGGCACTGGCTCCACCACGCCAAAGGTATCTCCCGTCGCAAGTGGACCCGTGGCGAGCATGGGGAGATTCGCGCCCCGCTGGATACCACCCGCCGCATCGCGAACCATTACTACGGCTACGACTACGACGTTGGCGCATTGCTCCTGGGCCTGAAGCAAGGCGACTGCTACGAGATGGACTATTCGTGCTCCCTCATGCCCGACACCATCCGGCAGGTTCCGCGCTCGCGCAGCCGTAAGAAGGCACGGACGGTCGAGGCCGCCTCCGCCGATTCCACCTAAGGCCCACTCGGGCGTCCCCCGATGCCGCGTCGAAAATAGCCCCGCTCGCATCCTCTGCCCGCAAAGGGCCGTCTGGAGCGCTGTATCCGCTCTCGACTCTATTCCCATTCTTCCTCACCGATCACTGACAAGGAACCCAAATGTCGGGTCAGCAAAATCAATCGTTTCGCCCCATCAACCTACCGGGTCTCGATGCCTCGGCGGCCGCCAGTGTCACCACGACACGGGCGCAGGCAGCAACCCCGCGCGTAGACGCGGCAGGCCAGGTGTCGGCGATCCAGTCACTCGCAAACTCCTTCGGCGGTTTCTTCGGGAATCTCCAGGGAGACCTCCAGCGAGTCAATGCGGCCACGGAGCACGCCCGCACGGCCGACATCCATCGCGAGAACGAGGCGCTGGCAAAGAAGGCCCAGGCTGACCAGGCAGCGGGCCGTGCGCCCGATGAGGCACACGCCAATCGCGAGTCCTACTGGAACGCGTACCAGCAATCGTTCGCCCAGAACCAGGCGTTCGAGATGCAGCAGGAACTGGGTAAGCGCCTGCGCGACATGCCCAAGGACGGCTCCGTGTCGCCCGATGATGTCGCCAAGGGAGTCTGGAAGGACTTCTACGGCGCGGGCACTGGGGACGCAGACTTCGACTCCGCCCTCGTTGGCCGCTTCGCGCCCGCCGCACAGACGATGGTGGCGCAAGTGTCGGAGCAAGTCGCGCAGACGCAGGAGCAGAACACTGCGCTGGAGATTCAGAACAGCGCGAACGCGCAAATCAACTCGCCGCAGGGCCTCTCCGAGGCGGGCTTTACCACACTGGAGCAACGCGTGTTGGCGCTGACCCGTGGGGACCAGACGCTCGCGGACAAGATGATCGGCGGCTTCATGGGCAGCGTCCGCAACAAGACGCAAGCACTGGGACTCCTCAACGCCCTGGAGCAATCCGGGTGGGCCGACCGTAACCCGGTTGCCTACGACAAGATGTCCCACGACGCCGTGCAGCAGATTCAGACCGTGAAGTCGATTCAGGCTGCGCAGGAGGTCGATGGTGTTCGCCTCGCGGCCATCGCACTCAAGGCCAACCCGAGCTCCACGCCCGAAGACTGGGCGCACCTGGTGTATCAGGCGAATCGCGTGGATGCCAATCACGGCGTCGGCATGGACAAGTTCGGTGCCGTATATCAAGGGCTGCTGGAGGCGTCGAAGCAGCAGGCAACGATCAACTACATGTCGCTGGCCGAGCGTGGCTACAACGGCTCACACAACATCCATACCGTTGCAGCGTTGTGGGGTGTAGATCCGGCGGAGGCTGTGAAGAAGTCTTTCGACAAATACATGGTCCAGAAGCTTCAAAGCAGCGGCCAGTATCCGGCGCTCGCCGCGTCGATGCAGGGCAATGCCGGTCTCCCGGACCCGCTCGCGTCGGACCAGGCTGGCTCGGAGTTTGTGGGGTGGGTGACTGCCCCCGGCATCCGGGACATCTCGGACGGCACGATGCCCCCGCGCATCCAGAAGGACCTGACATCGGCAATCAAGTCGGGCGACCCGGACCGCGCCTCACGGGCCTGGCGCGTCATGGACCGCATCCACGACATCGTGGGCGATCACGCGTTCGGCCAGTATCTCGGGAAGGACGACGAGGCATCTGGGATGTACTGGGGCGTCAAGGCGCTCGCTCCGACGAATGGCGACGTGTCCCAGGTCTACAAGGCCATCCGCGATGGCGGCATGGACTCGAAGGTCCTGGAGAAGGTCGGTAACGGCGGCAGCATCAACTGGGAGCCGCTGCTTCCCGGTAAGAAGCAGGCCGACGTGGATGTGGCCGTCAACAAGGCGATGGGGAAGGCGATGCTGGAAGACGTGGGGCGCAAGGGCCTCATCTGGAATCCGGCGACCTCGATGTCCTCGGACCTCCGCCAACAGTTCCAAGGCATCGTTATCCAGCAGCTTATGGCTCAACGTGCCAATGGGAAGATCGACCTGGACACCGCTGTCGAGAACGCGGCCACGGTGTTTAAGGGCACGCGTATGGCGACGATCGGCATGAACGGCACGGTTAAGATCATTGCGGACCCGTTCAAAGGTAAGGGCCGCGCTGCGGACTCACCAATCAACGCGGACCCCAATCACCCGTACTCGATCACCAAAGGCTACACGGCGATTTACTCGTCATTCCCGATGATGAACAAGGCGAATCAGTCGGAGGACCCGTTCAAGACGGCGCAGGACGACCTGAGCAATCTCAGCAAGGCGCTTCCCGGCCTGGTCCCGGACTCTGCTGGCCTCGCGCTGAAGCGCCCGGACCGCACGGGCCTGTCCGAGATTCACGACTCGATGGACAGCCCCTTGATTATCCACGGGGGGCAGAATTTGGCCATCCGTAACAGGACTGCTCCGCGGCCCATCGCGACCGACGCGGCGGCCCCGGATGCCGCGGGCGGTGCAGGCGCTGTCGGGAAAGGGCCTGCCGTGGGCGATCTCGTGCAGGTTCAAGTCCCTTCGGACCCGAAGGCGGCGGCGAAGCTACTCCAGGAAAATCTGCCGTCAGGAGTGGTCGCCGTGTACGACCGGAACAACAACCAGTACACGCTTCACTACGGGTTTCGTCTTCAGGTCGATGACGCCAAGGCCGCCGAGATTCGCGCGGAGAAAGCCAAGGCATTCCGTGAATCAGAGGCGGAACGTTGGGCTGTCAGGGCTCACAATGCTAAGCCGCTGTTTGTTCGATGAGGGCATACCTGCCCGCAGCGGGCGTCACCAATACCCCTTGTGTCGTTCGCCCGTCGTGGACACCGCTACGGGAGCCGCCGCGCCTGTACGGTTTCAGCTAAAGCACTGATCCGTAACGGAAAGCTCACATTACGCCCGCCTTGGCGCGGGCCATTTTTTTGTCGTTAAAAGCGGCGCGATCTATTGCTTGAATGAGGAGGCATCCCGTATGCTGCCTCAGGCCCGTACTTCCAAGCGGTACGCGGAATATCCACATAAGTCTAGATACGCGCTACGTTATGAACCTGGATGACGCATGCAGTCTCAGTATCGAGCATTTGGCAGCACATGGTCCAAGTGATATTACGCGTGAATCTTTGGAGACCGCGCTTATCCTGGCCCATAAGGCCGAACTAATTTCAGAGGTTCGAGCAAAGGTCCGGGGTGGTGATGTAAACGGCATGGGATTCAAGCCGGTCCAGTATATATTAACGCCGAAAAATCGATACGTATTTGATTATCGGAAGGCGGCGATAATTGATCCGCTATGTCTTGCGAAGTACACCGCAATCGTTCTTCAAGCTGCAAAGCAAATCGAGGGGGCGCGGATTCCGGTTTCGGAAAGGATTGTGTTTTCGGCGCGATTTGCACCAAATGAGGGTGCGATTTTTGATAAAAATATTGGGTACGGAGATTGGCGTGAACGCGTAAAGGAATTGGCTAACGATAGCTCCTGTAAGTATGTTGTGCAATGCGACATCGCTTCCTTTTACGATAGGATAAATATACATCGCGTGGAATCGACGTTGCTTAGTATCGGTGTTGATAAGCAAATCGTCTCGGCGCTAAATGGCTTGCTATTACTGTGGTCTAAAAAGGACAGCTACGGAATACCGGTCGGCAACGCAGCCAGTCGCATCGTTGCTGAGGCGGCACTCATTGATATTGATAGGTACCTGATTGATGAGGGCGTAAAGTTTGTGCGATACGTGGATGACTTCCGAATTTTTGCGCCTGATTTGATTACGGCGCAAAGATGGATGAACCTGCTTACCACGCGTCTGTTCAGAGACGGCCTGATGCTAAATACGGGGAAGACAAAATTATATCTTGCCAGTAAGGACGACGAGGTCGCCGTAAATCAGCCTGATGATACTCCTGAGGCAATTATAAAGAAGGTGACAAAACTTACGGGTGGATACAATCGAGTGGCTCGAACATTTATTATGCCTGCCAGTGACAAGTACGATGCGTTCGAGAAGATCGATATTCCGCAAGAGATTGAAGTGCTCAAGGCTACTGGTATACCGGAGTTTTCGGGTATCCAAAAATTAATTATCTCATGTCTTGTCCAGCAAAAATTTAATCTCTTGGAGAAAGTTGCCATATTGTGTGGAGAGTATTTGTATTCATTGGAGTATTTTGTCGATATGTTGCTAAAAAATAGTGACGTTATTCCTCTGGAAAATAAAGAAAATATTACCAGCCACTACTCTCAGTTGGTGTTGTCGTCAGGTTTTGGAGCACTCGAATGGCACCAGGCCACACTTGCGAAGCTTCTTTCTAGCGAAGGGTATTTTCGAAAGGCTGCGCTCATCCATATCGTTAAGGCGCCAGCGAAAGATAGTGTTACCTACCCGTCGATGATCGCCCTGGAGGGGTTGCGTGGGCATCTGACGCGTGAGGAATTTCGGACCATCCGTGAGTGGTTTGACCGATGCGACGAGTGGGAGAAAAGGCGCGTAATCAGTGCATCGATCGCGATGCCTGAGGACGAACGCAAAGCGTGGGGAAGGGCGATCAAGCCCATGCTTCAGGCGGACTTCCTTGCGACGAAGATGGCGGAGAATCTCATTCGGGAGCTAATGTCGAATTTGGTGTACGGCGGGTGGTCGGCGGGAAATGAGAAGGCGGTGGCGGTTAGCTGAAAATGTTGCTTTCCACGGTAACACCCAGCAACCGAACTCCACCACCATGGCGAAACGTACGCAGGAAACAAACGGCAGTCAAGCAGCAACGGAAGTGAAGGGCCTGCCCGGTCTGGACGACCTGATCCAGCAGGGCGCGCGGCAGATTATCCAGCAGGCGATCGAGGCGGAATTGGCGGCATTGCTCGAGCAGTATTCGAACGTGAAAACGCTGGACGGACGGCGCGCGATCGTGCGCAACGGCTATCTGCCCGAACGCGAGGTCGTCACGGCAGTCGGGCCCGTGCCGGTTCAGGTGCCCAAGGTGCGTGACCGTTCGGGCTCGGGCGTGAAGTTCAACTCGAACATCGTGCCGCCCTACGTGCGCAAGTCGCCCCGGGTGAGCGCGGCGCTGCCGTGGCTTTACCTGCGCGGTGTTTCCACCGGCGACATGAGCGAAGCGTTCAGCGTGCTGCTCGGCGAACAAGCCAAAGGCCTCTCGCCCAATGTCGTGGTGCGCCTGAAGGCGCAATGGGCCGACGAGTTCGAGCGATGGAACAAACGCGACCTGTCGGGCTCGCGCTGGGTCTACTGGTGGGCTGATGGCATTCACACCGGCGCGCGCAGCGAAGACTCCGATGGCCAGTGCCTGCTGGTGATCATCGGCGTGAAGCCGGACGGGAGCAAGGAGCGCGTGGCGCTCGCCGACGGCTATCGCGAATCGAAGGATTCGTGGCGTGACCTGTTGCTGGACCTGAAGGCACGCGGGCTGCAGGCCGGCCCGCTGCTGGCTACTGGCGACGGCGCGATGGGCCTGTGGGCGGCGCTTGAAGAAGTGTTCCCGCAGACCAGGCAACAACGCTGCTGGTTCCACAAGATCGGCAACGTGCTCAACGCTCTGCCGAAATCGCAGCACGGCCGCGCCAAGGCTGCCCTGTCTGAAATCTGGAATGCGGCAACGCGAGCCGAGGCCATCGTCGCGTTCAACCAGTTCGTTGCGACGTATTCGGCCAAATATCCCAAGGCCGCTGAGAAGGTCACGAAGGACCGCGACGAGTTGCTCGCGTTCTACGACTTTCCAGCTGAACACTGGCAGCATCTGCGAACGACCAACCCGATCGAATCGACGTTTGCGACGGTACGTCATCGCACAACGCGTACGCGCAACTGTCTGTCGCGCGCGACCTTCCTTGGTCTGGCATTCAAGCTGATCGAATCGGCTGAACAGTCGTGGCGCCGTATCCGCGGCGTGGACAAGATCGAACAGCTCATGAAGGGCATTCCCTTCAAGGATGGTACCCCGGTGATCGAAAGCACACCGGCTCAGCAACCGCTCGCCGCCTGATCATGCCGCCGACTGCTGATACACCAGATTTGACAACTGCTCCTCATTCGGGGGCAAGAGCCGTAACGCGGGGCGTGCTAGACTTCGTGCGACTGTGTCAATTTTCATGGCGGTGTTGACCGGCACACTACCCAGAAAGCCTTGTTCCACCGTGGGTTCGTAGAGGTTCAAATCCTCTCGCCCCGACCAGACAAGAACCCGCGTCAGCTCAGGCTGACGCGGGTTTTTTCTTGCCGGTCGCTTGCCAACCAGCGGTACGGGGCCCTGACGGAAGCGGCGATTTAGCCTAGCTTTTTCGCTAAGTCTTCAGCTCGGAGGTGCGTGTATCGCTGCAGGTGCTTGAGGTTCTTGTGGCCGGTTATTGTCGCTACCTCAAGGACGTTCAATCCCTTTTCGAACAGTCTGCTTGTCGCTTCGTGTCGTAGGTCGTGGAAATGGATTGTCCCGAGGCCGCACTCTTCGCGTACACGACTGAATGCGTATTTCATGGCCGACTGCGTGAGCTTGAACACGCGACCACGATGCGGCGGAGGACACCACGTTAGAGCCTCGATTGCCCGGCTCGATAGAGGAACCTTTCGGGGTGTCCCGTTCTTGGTCATAGGTAGCAGAACCGTCCGGGCGTCCAGGTCGATGTGCTCCCAGCGGAGCTTGGCTATCTCACCCTGACGCATGGCTGTCTCAATTGCCAGAACGATGGCTGGGGCAATCTCCCGGTTGTAGTCGATAGCGGATGCGATCAGCTTTTCGTCGTCGCCTATGGCGAGCCGCACGTCACGGGGAGGCGGGAGCTTGGGCCGGCGTAGTCCCTTGGTTGGGTTGACCGTCAGACCCACAGCCCACTCGTCAATTGCGAGGCGGTACACGGCGGAAATGGCGTCTAGCTCCCGGATTACCGTGCTAGGAGCAACCTCTCCGATACGCCGGTCCCGCCATTCGACCAAATGCGGCTTGTCGAGCTTCATGGCCGGGATGGCGCACAGCCTCTTTTCATTTCGTATGAATCGGCGGCATATTCCTCTCTCCCATTCGACATTGCGACGGCCCGGTAGAGGTGCCTTGATGTACCGCGCAAAGAGGTCTCCCACGGTGAGCGTAGGGGGCTTCTCGCGAACCTTGCGGGGCAGCTTGAGAACTGGCTTGATTGCCTCTTGTTCGGCCGCCCATGACTCGGCAGCCTCTCTCGTATCGAAAGTTTTGGAGCGAATCGGTTGGCCCTGGACTCGGATTTTGGCCTGCCATTTGTACCCACGTTGAACGATAGATGCCATTCTGACCTCCATATAGTTACAGGAAATCAGATTGGGTCGGGCTGTCGCACGACCGCGAGTTCGTGAGCGGCCTCGCGAACCGGATCATCGAAGTGACGACGGACGGCAAGCTGACTGACTTCGGCGGGAATTACGAGGATTTCCTCGCGAGCAAGGGTTTGCAGTAAACGAAATCGTGACGGCGGCCCGATCGAAACCGGGTCGCCCGATCATCCGATCCGGCTTCGTGCGACGCAGGGCGGGAAGGGGCCGACAAGAGGCCCGTCCTCGGTCGGCGATGTGGCCTCGTCGTCGGTCCGGACGAAGACGAACGCCCCCCGCCTCCGCTCCCGCCTATTGCTTGCGTCGCTGATTGGTGTACGCCAATCGGCTCCAGGGAGATGAGCCCGAAGATGTCGTGGCGTACTGGTACAGGTCCATTTGCCGGGGGCCGCTGACGATTCCACCCACCACCGCCTCTCCCAGATTGTCGCGTCCGTATGTGCTCGGGGCGGGGCCTTCAAGATACTTGGATAGATTCCACAGGTTGTCGCGTTGGCCCGCGCGATGAAGATAGGCAACCGCTTGATCGGTGCCGATCTCCCAATCCTCCATCCATTCGTCGCTCGACATTCTGGGCCAGAACTGCTCGACCTCGACTGGCGCATCGATGTGCCAGACGGGGCCGCCGCTGGCGGCGAATACTTTGCAACCAGTCAGGTAGTAGGTGAAGAACAGCATGCCCGTGGTCGAGATCGATCCGGGTTGCAGCGTTTGCAGTTCGCCTTGCTTCCACGGTAGCCACAGTATTTTCGCCGGTTCGCCTTGATTGCCCGAATCGAGATCTATCCTTACGCCGCCTTTCGTCGAGTGAAGAAATACATTCAAGGTGCCCGGCGATTTCTGATTGAGAGCCTGATCGAATTCGATAGTGAGGGTGCCGCCTGTTTTCATTGCCTGGCGAATCTGGGTTTCGAGTGAGTTTGGCATGGTCGTACGTCCTTTCGATGAAACGGCGATTTGCAGAGCGGGCGGGAAGTCGGGTCAGCGCACGCCGCCGAAAGCCGGTAGCGGCGTCGATCGGTTTGATGACATGAGTCTGCGAACCGTTGCGGAGCGAGAAACGTCTCCTGCCGAAACGCAATTCTTCGAGTGTAGTTTGTCCGGCACATTGGACCTTCTCCGAAACGATGGGGGGATGCCGAGTGGTCGATGTGCTCGACTGGGTAGAATGACCGTATTTCCACCGGGATCAAGAGGGCTGCGATGAAAACCTGCGAACAGTTCTACATCGGCGGCGCGTGGCGCCCGAGCGCGGGCAAGGGCACGATCGACGTGATCGACTCCGGCACCGAGGCCGTGATCGGCCGCATTCCCGAAGGCGCCGCCGAAGACGCGAAAGCGGCCGTCGCCGCCGCGCGCGCGGCGTTCGACGACTGGGCCGCGACGCCGCCCGCCGAGCGCGCCCGCTATCTGCACAGGATCACCGACAACCTGAAGGCGCGCAGCGAGGAACTCGCGCAATCGATCACGGGCGAAGTCGGCATGCCGATCAAGCTGTCGCGCGCGATCCAGGTCGGCGGCCCGATCTACAACTGGGGTGCGTATGCGAAGCTCGCCGAGACCTTCGCGTTCGAGGAACAGGTCGGCAATTCGCTCGTCGTGCGCGAGCCCGTCGGCGTCGTCGCGGCTATCACGCCGTGGAACTACCCGCTCAACCAGATCACGCTGAAGGTCGCCGCCGCGCTCGCGGCCGGCTGCACGGTCGCGCTGAAGCCGTCCGAAGTCGCGCCGCTCAATGCGTTCATCCTCGCCGAAGCGATTCACGACGCGGGGCTGCCCGCCGGCGTGTTCAATCTCGTGTGCGGCTACGGGCCCGTCGTCGGCGAGGCGCTCGCGAGCGACCCCGATGTCGACATGGTGTCGTTCACCGGCTCGACGCGCGCGGGCAAGCGCGTCGCCGAGCTCGCCGCGGCCGGCGTGAAGCGCGTCGCGCTCGAGCTGGGCGGCAAGTCGGCGTCGGTGATTCTCGACGACGCCGACTTCGCGGCCGCGGTGAAGGGCACGGTGTCCGCGTGCTATCTGAATGCAGGCCAGACGTGCTCCGCGCACACGCGGATGCTCGTGCCGGAATCGCGCTACGAAGAAGCGCGCGACCTCGCGAAGGCCGCGGCGCAAACCTATGTCGCGGGCGATCCGCGCGACGATGCGACGCGGCTCGGCGCGCTGGCGTCGTCAGTCCAGCAAAAGCGCGTGCAGGATTATATCCGGCGCGGCATCGACGAAGGCGCGGAGCTCGTCACGGGCGGCCTCGGCATGCCGGAAGGCATCGCGCGCGGCTTCTTCGTGAAGCCGACCGTGTTCGGGCGCGTGGAGCCCGGCGCGACGATCGCGCAGGAGGAAATCTTCGGCCCGGTGCTGTCGATCATCACGTATCGCGACGAAGACGATGCAGTGCGGATCGCGAACGATTCGCCGTACGGCCTCGGCGGCGCGGTGTGGTCGGGCAGCGACGAGCGCGCGATGCGCGTCGCACGCCGCATTCGCACGGGGCAGGTCGACATCAACGGCGGCGCCTGGAACATGGCCGCGCCGTTCGGCGGTTTCAAGCAGTCGGGGATCGGCCGCGAGAACGGCACGTATGGGCTCGACGAATATCTCGAATACAAATCGATGCAACTGCGGCCGAAGAAGGGCGCGTAACGAGCGCGTGAAGCGCGCGCGAAGGACGCATAAGCACACATCGAGCGCGCCTCTTTTTGTGACGACACGGCACGCGTCCATGCGCACGCGTGCCGTTTTTCTTGATGACGGTCAAGGCGTTTCGCCGGCAATCGCCGATCATCGAATTTTTTCTGCTGTATCGAGAGGTTGCGATGATCGGTCCCATTCCCTTTCCGCTGCTCAGGATTCGCGGCCGCTCGCTGTTGCCCGTCGTGCAGGGCGGGATGGGCGTCGGTATCTCCGCGCATCGGCTCGCCGGAAGCGTCGCGCGCGAAGGCGCGCTCGGCACGATCGCGAGCATCGACTTGCGCCATCACCATACCGACCTGATCGAGCGCTGCAGGCTGCACCCCGATCGCGAGACGATGGAGGCTGCGAATCTCGAGGCGCTCGCGCGCGAGATCCAGCGCGCGAAGACGTGGAGCGAGGGCCGCGGCATGATCGCGGTCAACGTGATGAAGGCGGTGCGCTCGCACGCGGACTACGTGCGCATCGCGTGCGAATTCGGCGCGGACGCGATCGTGATGGGCGCAGGGTTGCCGCTCGATCTGCCGGACATGACGCAGGGGCACGATATCGCGCTGATCCCGATCCTGTCGGACAGCCGCGGCATCGCGCTCGTGCTGAAGAAGTGGATGAAGAAAGGGCGCGTGCCCGATGCGATCGTGATCGAGCATCCGGCGCATGCGGGCGGCCATCTCGGCGTGACGAGCCTCGACGACATGGACGATCCGCGCTTCGAATTCGCGCGCGTCATCGACGAAACCCGGCAGACGTTCGTGTCGCTCGGCCTCGAGCGCGAACGCATTCCGCTCGTCGTCGCGGGCGGCATCAACAGCCACGAGACGGTGCGCGCGGCGCTCGCCGAAGGCGCGGACGGCGTGCAGGTGGGCACGCCGTTCGCTGTCACGGAGGAGGGCGATGCGCATCCGAATTTCAAGCGCGTGCTCGCGAACGCGCAGCCGGACGACATCGTCGAATTCGTCAGTGTCACGGGGCTGCCCGCGCGTGCGGTGAAGACGCCGTGGCTCGAGCGCTATCTGCGGCACGAGGCGCGCATCCGCGCGAAGATCGGCGCACTCAAGCAGCGCTGCCCGTCCGCGCTCGAATGCCTGACGGTGTGCGGTTTGCGCGACGGCATCGAGCGCTTCGGTCACTTCTGCATCGATACGCGTCTTGCCGCCGCGCTGCGCGGCGACGTCGCGAACGGGCTGTTCTTCCGCGGCCGCGAGTCGTTGCCGTTCGGGCAGGCGATTCGCAGCGTGCGCGATCTGCTCGACCTGCTGCTCACGGGCGCCGCGCCCGAGGCTGCGGCAAACCGTCCCACTTTCTCGCTGTCGTGATGCTTGATGTCGGTCAATATAAGTAGGGAACCATCCCCGGAGAATGAAGCCTGTTCTTAGGGGGTCCTTATGATGCGTTGTCAAACAATCCGTACTTGCACCACCGCTATCGCCTGCGCAGCCGGTCTTGCGATGATTCCGTCGCTATCGCATGCGGCTTCGCCCGGGGAGGGCATCAATCAAGGCGACATCATCGCGCGCGTTCGCGGGATCAGCATCATGCCGGACGAGCGCACGAGCAATACGCTGTCGGCGCTGAACGTCGGCGTGAACAACGCGATCGTCCCCGAGCTCGACTTCACGTACATGATTCGCGATTACCTCGGCGTCGAGCTGATCCTCGGCACATCGCGGCATCAGATCACGTCGTCGCTCGGCGATCTCGGCGGCGTCGGCGTGCTGCCGCCGACGCTGCTGCTGCAGTACCACTTCAATCACGCCGGCAAGGTGCGTCCGTATGTCGGCGCGGGCATCAACTATACGTTGTTCTACAACAACGGGCTGCACGCGGGCGGCGAGGGGATCGGGATCAACAACCACAGCTTCGGTCCCGCGCTGCAGTTCGGCGTCGACGTGCAGGTGACGAAGAAAGTGTTCGTCAACGTCGACGTGAAGAAGATCTGGATGCACACCGATGCGACGCTCGGCGGCCAGCCGCTCGGCCGGCTGAACATCGATCCGCTCATCGTGGGCGTCGGCGTCGGGATGAAGTTCTAGGAATCGGCGGAATCGAAAAGTGTTGGGGTTGGCGGCACGGCTTCATGCGTGCCGTCCTTTTTTTTTGCTCCGATCGTTTCGGCATGCTGATCGAATGCGCATGCGCATACTCTGCAACCGCCGCGCGTTGCGAGTCGACAGCACTACAGCTTGTCGTACTGGAAGCGCATCGCGGTGCCTTCGCGCGTGATGCGCTCCCATACCGCCTGCTTTTCGGCGTCCGTCATGAACACCCAGTTCGCGACTTCGAGCGCCGTGCGACCGCAGCCTTTGCAGACTTCGTCGAAGAGCGTCGAGCAGACGCCGATGCAGGGGCTGTCGGGTTTGTCGTGAAGATTCGAGGTCATCGGAGCATGGAATTCGGTGATCGCCGCGCGAGCGGCAAGCCGTTATGTTAAAGCATGCGCGCGAAACGCCTGGCGCGGTCGATCGGGGCGGCCCGGAAGGAGGAGGCGTGGCGCGCCGAGGCGCATGATGCGTGCGAGCGTCGCTGCGGTTTTTCAATCGAACGGGTGAATGGCTGGGTAAATTGCCGCCGCCGTCGCTGCTGCCGGCGCACGAGCCGTGCGCCAATTTCTTCCGCTCACTCCGACGCGACGACCTGCCAGACGAGCGCCCCGTTCAGCAGCAGGATCACGGCGGCGCACGCCCACGCGGCCGCGAGCGGCAAGCCGCGGACTCGCCAGTTTCCCATCAGCGCGCGGCTCGACGCGAATACGACGAGCGGAACCATCGCGAGCGGCAATTGCAGGCTCAGCACGACCTGGCTCGCGACGAGCAGTTGATTCGATCCGTGCTGCCCGAACAGGCCGACCGCGGCGAGCGCGGGGCCGATCGCGAGCGCGCGGGTGAGGAGCGCGCGCTGCCAGCGCGGCAGCGTGAGCTTCAGGAAGCCTTCCATGATCGCCTGGCCGGCGAGCGTGCCCGTCACCGTCGCCGACAGCCCGCACGCGAGCAGCGCGGCCGCGAACAGCAGCCCTGCCCAGCGGTTGCCGACGAGCGGCGCGATGAGCCGGTGCGCGTCGGCAAGATCGGTGACGTCGTCGTGGCCGCTCGCATGGAACACCGCCGCCGCGACGATGAGAAGCGCCGCGTTGATCACGAACGCGAACCCGAGCGACACGAACGTATCGAGATTGACGCCGAACAGCGCGCGCCGGATCGACTGCTCGTCGCGCTCGCTCGCATGGTGCTTGACGAGCATCGAGTGCAGGTAAAGGTTGTGCGGCATCACGGTCGCGCCGAGGATGCCGGCCGAGAGCCACAGCATGCCGGGTTCGCGCAGCAGCCGCGGCGGCGGCGCGGCGCCCGCGAGCGCCGCGTGCCAGTCGGGACGGGCGAGCGCGACTTCGATCACGAAGCACAAGCCGACGAAGAAGATGAGTGACGCGATCGCCGCTTCGAGCGTGCGCCGGCCGCGCCGCTCGAGCGCGAGCATCGCGAGCGTGCCGACCGCCGACACGAGCACGCCCGCCGTCAGCGATACGCCGAAGAGCATCTGCAGCGCGACCGCCGCGCCGACGACCTCCGCGACGTCGCACGCGATGATCGCGATCTCGGCGGCGATCCACAGCAGCACGGTGACGCGCGGGTCGAAGCGCTCGCGGCACAGTTGCGCGAGGTCGCGCCCGGACACGACGCCGATCCGCGCGGCGAGCCATTGCAGCAGCATCGCCATCAGGCTCGCGGCGATCACGATGCCGAGGAGCGCGTAGCCGTAGCCTGCGCCGCCCGCGAGCGCGGTCGCCCAGTTGCCGGGGTCCATGTAGCCGACGGCGACGAGCACGCCCGCGCCGACGAACGCGGCCCAGCGGCGGCCGCCGCCCGGCCCGCCGGAGGCGGACGGGCGGCGCGGCGGCGTGCAGCGGGCGGCAAGCGGGCGACTGTTCATGATGGCGGTTCGGCGAACGGTTCGCCGCGCACGGCCGGGCGGCGGGCGCGGCGTTCGGACGGGCCGGTGCGCGTCCTCCTATCCGGAATGACGAACGGGCGCCGCCTGAATTTAGGGTAGGTGATCCGTTCGGCCCGGGCGGGCCTTTTTCCCGGATGGACACGCGCCGATAACCCGATAAAATTGCGCCCACCCGCTGCGTAGCGGTGGCCCCGCGCTGTGCAATTGAAAAGCGCAAATGTGTTCCGTTTGTGCGACAACGGCGGGAAATTTTTGTGGTGGGGCCGGATTAGTGGTAGCTTTCGGGGTTTTCAAGGGGGCGGCGCGAAACGGGAAACAGGCGCCGCCGCAGTGGCGAGGCTGACGACGATCGAATCGGTTCGATCAGGGAGAACGGGATGAAGGCAAAGGTGGCGGGCCGGTTGACGGCACTTGCGCTCTGCGCGGGCGCAACGGTGGCGGCGGCAAAGGATACGCAGCTCAACGTCTATAACTGGTCGGACTACATTGCGAAGGACACGATCCCGAACTTCGAGAAGCAGACGGGCGTCAAGGTCCGCTACGACAACTACGACAGCGACGACACGCTGCAGGCGAAGCTGCTGACCGGCAACTCGGGCTACGACATCGTCGTGCCGACGAGCAACTACGCGGGCAAGCAGATCCAGGCCGGCATCTTCGCGCCGCTCGACAAATCGAAGCTTCCGAACCTCAAATATCTCGACGCGCAACTGATGGCGCTCGTCGCGGGCGCCGATCCGGGCAACAAGTACGTGGTGCCCTGGGCATACGGCACGACGGGCCTCGGCTACAACGTCGACAAGGCGCAGAAGATCCTCGGCAAGGTGCCGCTCGACAACTGGGACATCCTGTTCAAGCCGGAGAACATCTCGAAGCTGAAGGCGTGCGGCGTGTCGGTGCTCGACGCGCCCGACCAGATGTTCGCGGCGACGCTCCACTACATCGGCAAGGACCCGATGAGTACGAACCCGGCCGACTACCAGGCCGCGATGCAGGTGCTCAAGAAGATCCGCCCGTACATCACGCAGTTCAATTCGTCGGGCTACATCAACGACATGGTCGGCGGCGACATCTGCTTCGCGTTCGGCTGGTCGGGCGACGTCGTGATCGCGAAGCACCGCGCGCTCGAGGCGAAGAAGCCGTACAGGGTCGAGTACTATGTGCCGAAGGGCGGCGCGCCCGTGTGGTTCGACGTGATGGCGATCCCGAAGGACGCGAAGAACAAGGACGCCGCGCTGCAGTGGATCAACTACATCGAGGATCCGAAGGTTCACGCGGCGATCACGAACGCCGTCTACTACCCGAGTGCGAACGCGCAAGCGCGCAAGTACGTGCGCCCGGACGTCGCGAACGACCCGGCCGTGTACCCGCATCCGGACGTCGTGAAGACGCTGTTCCTGCTCAAGCCGCTGCCGCCCGAGATCCAGCGCCTGCAGACGCGTCTCTGGACCGAGCTGAAATCGGGACGCTGACGCGAAGCGCGCAGCATCGCGGCAAACCTGAGAAGCCCCTGGTGCCCCCGGGGGCTTTGTTCGTCAAACGTAGGAGCACGGCAGCACATCATGAATAGTCAGTCGGGCGTGGCAGTGGCGGGCGCGCCGTCCTATCGGCCTCAGGCGGGCGCCGACGAGCGCGCCGAAAACTTTGTCCAGATCATCGACGTCGTCAAGAAGTTCGGCGAGACCGTCGCGGTGCGCAACGTCGACCTGACCGTGCGCAAGGGCGAGCTGTTCGCGCTCCTCGGCAGCTCCGGCTGCGGGAAGTCCACGCTGCTGCGCATGCTCGCCGGCCTCGAGACGATCACCTCCGGCAAGATCCTGATCGACGGCGAGGACCTCGCGCAGATGCCGCCGTACAAGCGGCCCGTGAACATGATGTTCCAGTCGTATGCGCTGTTCCCGCACATGACGGTCGAGGCGAACGTCGCATTCGGCCTCAAGCAGGAAGGCGTGCCGAAGGCCGAGCTGAAGGAGCGCGTGCGCGACGCGCTCGAGCTCGTGCAGATGGCCCGCTATGCGGGCCGCAAGCCGCATCAGTTGTCGGGCGGCCAGCAGCAGCGGGTCGCGCTCGCGCGCTCGCTCGTCAAGCGGCCGAAGCTGCTGTTGCTCGACGAGCCGATGTCGGCGCTCGACAAGCAGATCCGCCAGCGCACGCAGATCGAGCTCGTCAACATCCTCGAGAAGGTCGGCGTCACCTGCATCATGGTCACGCACGACCAGGAGGAGGCGATGACGATGGCGGGCCGGCTCGCCGTGATGAGCGAAGGCCAGATCGTGCAGATCGGCACGCCGCACGAAGTCTACGAATATCCGAACTGCCGCTTCTCCGCGGAGTTCATCGGCTCGACGAACCTGTTCGAGGGCGTGACCGTCGAGGACGAGCCGGATCACGTGTTCATCGAATCGCCGGATCTGTCGTGCCGGCTGTACGTGAACCACGGGATCACGGGCCCGCTCGGGATGCCGGTCGCGGTGTCGGTGCGCCCGGAGCGCATCGCGCTCACGCGCAAGCCCGCCGACGGCGCGTACAACTGGGGGCGCGGCGTCGTCACGAACGTCGCGTACATGGGCGGCTATTCGCTGTATCACGTCAAGCTCGATTCCGGGAAGACGGTGATCGCGAACGTGTCGAGCCTCGCGATCGCCGATCTCGATTCGCCCGGCTGGGGCGACGAAATCTACGTGCGCTGGAGCGCCGCCGCCGGCGTGGTGCTCACGTCATGAACGCGCTTTCGTCGTTCTTTGCGTGGCCGGTCAGGAAGTTCGGCCTGACGGGCCGCACGGCCGTGATCGCGGGCCCGTTCTTCTGGCTCGTGCTGTTCTTTCTCGTGCCGTTCATCCTCGTCGTCAAGATCAGCTTCGCCGAGCTGCAGCTCGGCATTCCGCCGTACACGGAGCTCACGTCGTTCGCCGACGGCGTGCTCGGCATCAAGCTGAACCTGCAGCACTACGCGTTCCTGTTCAGCGACAGCCTGTACTTCGCGACCTACGTGAACTCGGTCGTCGTCGCGGCGGTCACGACGCTGCTGTGCCTGCTGATCGGCTATCCGATGGCGTACTACATCGCGCGCTCGAACCCGGGCACGCGCAACCTGCTGATGATGGCGGTGATGCTGCCGTTCTGGACGTCGTTCCTGATCCGCGTGTACGCATGGATCGGGATCCTGAAGAACAACGGGCTGCTGAACAACTTCCTGATGTGGACGGGGCTCATCAGCGCGCCGATCGAGCTGTACCGGACGAACGTCGGCGTCTACATCGGCATGGTCTATTCGTACCTGCCGTTCCTCGTGATGCCGCTCTACGCACACCTCGTGAAGATGGACCTGCGCCTGCTCGAAGCCGCGTACGATCTCGGGGCGAAACCGTGGAAGGCGTTCGTGCAGATCACGCTGCCGCTGTCGAGGAACGGGATCATCGCGGGCTGCCTGCTCGTGTTCATTCCGGCCGTCGGCGAGTACGTGATTCCGGAGCTGCTCGGCGGCGCGAACACGCTGATGATCGGCCGCGTGATGTGGAACGAGTTCTTCAACAACGCGGACTGGCCGATGGCGTCGGCCGTGACCTGCGCGATGGTGCTGCTGCTCCTCGTGCCGATGGCGATGTTCCAGCACTTCCAGGCGAAGGAGCAGGAGGGCCGCCGCCGATGAGGCCGAATCGCTATCTGCAGGTGCTGATGCTCGCGATCGGCTTCGCTTTCCTCTATATCCCGATCGCGAGCCTCGTCGTCTATTCGTTCAACGAGTCGAAGCTCGTCACCGTCTGGTCAGGCTTCTCGACGCGCTGGTATGCGGCGCTCGTCGAGGACGACGAGTTGATCGCGGCCGCGTGGCTTTCGCTGAAGATCGCGGTGATGACCGCGTTCGCGTCGGTGTTCATCGGCACGTGGGCGGGCTTCGTGCTCGCGCGGATGGGCCGCTTTCGCGGCTTCGCGCTCTACAGCGGGATGATCAACGCGCCGCTCGTGATTCCCGAGGTGATCCAGGGCATCTCGCTGCTGCTGCTGTTCATCGAGCTCGGCAAGTGGTTCGGGTGGCCCGCCGGCCGCGGGATGTTCACGATCTGGCTCGGCCATGTGATGCTGTGCATCTCGTATGTCGCGATCATCGTGCAGTCGCGCGTGCGCGAGCTGAACCCGTCGCTCGAGGAGGCCGCGCTCGATCTCGGCGCGACGCCGTTCCGGGTGTTCTTCTCGATCACGCTGCCGCTGATCTCGCAGGCGCTCGTGTCGGGCTGGCTGCTGTCGTTCACGCTGTCGATCGACGATCTGGTGCTGTCCGCGTTCCTGTCCGGGCCCGGCTCGACGACGCTGCCGCTCGTCGTGTTCTCGCGCGTGCGCCTCGGCCTCAATCCGGAGATGAACGCGCTCGCGACGCTCTTCATCGTCGCCGTGACGATCGGCGTCGTGGGGGCGAACTACGTGATGCAGCGTCAGGAAAGAAAGAGGATGGCCGAAGCCGTCTGACGCGGCCGGCACGCTCCGGCTTTTGCCGCGCCGCGTGCGCCGCGCGCGGCGTCAGAAGCCGAGCGCCGCTTTCGCGAGCAGCCCGGCCGCGACGCACGCGAGCGCGGCCGCAAAGCCCATCTGCACGTGCCGCGCGGACACGAAGCGCGACACCCAGCGCCCGGCCGCCATGCCGAGCGCCGTCGTCACGGTGAACCACAACGTGACGTCGAGCGGCGCGGGCGTGCCGCTCACGATCGTCGCGATCACGCCGCCCGTGCCGACGAGCGCGATCACCATCAGCGACGTCGCGACGATGCCGTGCATCGTCACGTTCGTGAACTTGCGCAGCATCGGCACGATCACGAAGCCGCCGCCGACGCCGAGCAGGCCCGTCATCAGCCCCGTGAGCGCGCCCGTCGACGCGAGCGCGATGCCGGCCGGCCAGGACCAGACGAGGCGCCCCGTATCCGGGTTGATGCGGCCGACGCATAGCGGCGAGCGGGCCGGCTCGCCTGCGGCATGCGCGAGCGCGTGGCGCAACAGGCGCACCGCGACGATCAGCATCACGAGCGCGAAGAGCGCGAGCAGCACGCGCTGCGGGAGCACGTGCGCGAGGCGCACGCCGAGCGCCGTCAGCGGCACGCCGGCCGCGGCCATCAGGAACGCCGCGCGATAGCGCACGAGCCCGCGCCGAAAGCCTTCGAGCGCGCCGAGCGCGGCGCTGCCCGCGACCGCGACGAGCGCGACGGGCGTCGCCTGCTGCATCGGCCAGCCCATTCCGACGACGAGCGCGGGCACGGCGAGAATGCCGCCGCCCGCTCCCGTCAATCCCAGCACCGCGCCGACGATGCTGCCCAGCACCAGAGAAATCAGCATGCTTCGTTGTTCCGGACGAGGGTCATCGAAGGGCGGCGATCAGCCGGCGATCTCGGGCTTCGCGAGCCATTCGCGGCCCTTGAGCATCGCCTGCCAGTAGAGCGGCGGCAGCAGCCGCTCCTTGAGCAGCCACGCGAGCCGTGACGGGCGCTTGCCGTCGATGAGCCATGCGGGGAAGGTCGGCGCGACCTTCCCGCCGTACAGGAACTCGGCGAGCACGATCTTGCCGCGCTCGACGGTCAGCGGGCACGAGCCGTAGCCGTCGTAGGTCGCGTCGCCGTGGGCCTTGCCGAGCGCGGCGAGCACGTTGTGCGCGACGACGGGCGCTTGCTTGCGCGCGGCGGCCGCGGTCTTCGCGTTCGTCGTGTTCGTCACGTCGCCGAGCGCGAACACGTCCGCGTGGCGCCGGTGGCGCAGCGTCGCCGGATCGACGTCGATCCAGCCGGCCGCGTCGGCGAGCGGGCTCGCGCGCACGAAATCGGGCGCCTTCTGCGGCGGCACGACGTGGATCATGTCGAATTCGCGCGTGACGGTCTCGGCGCCGCCTTCCGGCAGCGTGCGCGCGAACGTCGCGCGCTTGCGCTCGCCGTCGATCGCGATCAGGTTGTGGCCGAAATTCAGCGCGATGTCGTAGCGCTTCACGTATTCCATCAGCGCCGGCACGTAATCGGCGACGCCGAAGAGCGCCGCGCCCGCATTGAAGAACTCGATGTCGATGGTGTCGAGGCGTTTCGTGCGCCGCCAGTGGTCGGCCGACAGATACATCGCCTTTTGCGGCGCGCCCGCGCACTTGATCGGCATCGGCGGCTGCGTGAACAGCGCGCGGCGGCCGGCGAACGCGCGCACGAGCTGCCACGTGTACGGCGCGAGATCGTAGCGATAGTTCGACGTGACGCCGTTCTTGCCGAGCGTCTCGGGCAGGCCTTCGATGCCGTGCCAGTCGAGCTTCAGCCCCGGGCAGACGACGAGCTGCCGGTAGCGCACGAGCCGGCAGCCGTCGAGCACGACCGTGTGCGTATCGGGCTCGAACGCGGCGACAGCGGCCTTGATCCAGTGCACGCCGCGCGGCAGCACGGCGGCCATCTGCCGCGCGGTCGTCTTCGGCTGGAACACGCCCGCGCCGACCATCGTCCAGCCGGGCTGGTAGTAATGGGTGTCGGCCGGATCGATGACGGCGATGTCGAGCGAGCGCTCGCGCGCGAGCAGGCTCGACGCGACCGCGATCCCCGCCGCGCCCGCGCCGACGATCACGATGTCGTGGCTTGCCTCGACGGTTTGCGTCGCCGCGCTCTGGCTGCGCTGCATGATCCGGCGGCCGAGCGCGGCGAGGTCGTAGCCGGCCGCGCGGCCCGTGGCGACGATGTCGTTCAGCGGACGCAGGCCCGCCTGCGACAGCCCCCACAGCGTCGCCGAGCGCATGCCGGTGCGGCAGTACGCGAGCGCGGGCGAGGCGAGCGTGCCGAGCAGCGCGCCGAACTGCTCGCCTTGCGAATCGGTGACTTTGCCCGAGTCGACGGGCAGATAGTGGACCGCGATGCCGAACGGCTTCGCGGCCGCGTCGATCTCGGCGACGGTCGGCTGGTCGGGGCCTTCGCCGTCCGGCCGGTTGCAGACGATCGAGAGAAAGCCGGCCTGCGCGATCGCGGGCAGATCGGCGGCGACGAGCTGGGGAGAGACCGACAGCGTGTCGGTCAGCTTGCGGATTTCCATGGTTGGCGTGTCGTATGTGTCGTGTCGTCGTTGGGGCGGGCAGGCTCAGATCGCGTCGAGCGGGATCTTCAGGTAGCGCACGCCGTTGTCCTCGGGCTCGGGCAGGCGTCCCGCGCGCATGTTGACCTGCACCGAAGGCAGCATCAGCACCGGCATGTCGAGCGTCGAATCGCGCACGGTGCGCATCGCGACGAAATCGTCCTCGGTGACGCCGTCGTGGATGTGCACGTTCTCGCGCCGCTCGTCGGCGACGGTGCTCGCGTACTGGACCGCGCGGCCGTTCGGCTGATAGTCGTGGCACATGTACAGGCGCGCCTCGGGCGGCAGGCTCAGCACCTTGCGGATCGACCGGTACAGCGTGCGCGCGTCGCCGCCGGGGAAGTCGCAGCGCGCGGTGCCGTAGTCGGGCATGAAGAGCGTGTCGCCGACGAAGGCGGCCATCTCGTGCACCTCGTGCACCTCGTGCGCCTCGTGCGCGTGGGGTGCGTCATGTCGTGCCGCTCGCCCTTCGGCGACGACGTAGGTCATGCATGCGGGCGTGTGGCCCGGCGTGTGCATCGCGCGAATCGAGAGCGCGCCGAGCGCGAGCGTGTCGCCATCGTCGAGCAGGCGATCGAACTGGCGGCCGTCGCGCGAGAACGCGGGCCCCGCGTTGAACAGCGCGCCGAACACATCCTGCACGCGCGTCACGTGGCGCCCGATCGCGATCTCGCCGCCGATCTGCGCCTTCAGGTATGGCGCGGCCGACAGATGGTCGGCATGCACGTGCGTTTCGAGCAGCCAGCGCACGCGCGCGCCGAGCGCCGCGACGCGCGCGATCAGTTGGTCCGCGCTCGCGGTGCGCGTGCGGCCGGATTTCGGATCGTAGTCGAGCACGCTGTCGATCAGCGCACATTCGCCGCTGCCGGAATCGAGCAGCAGATAGCTGATGGTGCACGTCGCCGGATCGAAAAAGCCTTCGACGGTCATCGTGGACGCTGTTGTCACGAGGTTTCTCCTGGAGCCGATTCATCGAGATGGCGATCGTTCGAACAAGAACCGTGCCAAGCCGACAGAATTGCCGATCGCCGGGCGCAGGTACTTGATTCAAATCGTGTTTTGTTTCGATGCAGCGCACTGCGCGCCGCCGCGCGGACGGTATTCGTCCCGGTTCGCTGCCATGATTGGCAGTTCGATGGCAGAATTGGCAGTCAGCGTGGCCGCGGGCCGCGCAGCCGGAGCTCAACGCATGGATCAGCACGACGTCATCCCGATCGTTCCTGTCTCGCCGCCCGACGTGAGCGGGCTCGTGTCGTACCTCGAGCAGGACCCGCAGCCGATGATCGTGCTCGATCCGTCGTACCGGGTCCTCGCCGCGAACGCCGCGTATCAGCGGCAGTTCGGGATCGCCGGCGAGGCGCACGTCGGGCGGCGCTGCTATCAGGTGTCGCATCGCTACGACGTGCCGTGCGACCAGGCGGGCGAGCACTGCCCGATGAAGCAGGCGGCCGAATCGCGCAGCCTGAACCGCGTGCTGCACATCCATCACACGCCGCGCGGGCCCGAGCACGTCGACGTCGAGCTGCGGCCGATCTTCGATGCGCGCGGCGCGGTGATCGCGTACGTCGAGCGGCTGACGACCGTGCGCAGCGCGTCGGCGAAGCCGAGCGGCGAGGGGCTCGTCGGCGGCTCGGACGCGTTCAACGCGGCGCTGTCCGCGCTGCAGCGGGTCGCGCCGGCGATGCTGCCCGTGCTGCTGCTCGGCGAATCGGGCACGGGCAAGGAGCTGTTCGCGCGTGCGCTGCACGAGGCGAGCTCGCGCGCGATGGGGCCGTTCGTCGTCGTCGATTGTTCGGGGATCGCCGAGACGCTGTTCGAAAGCGAGCTGTTCGGCTACGAGAAGGGTGCGTTCACCGGCGCGGCCGCGCGCAAGCCCGGCCTCGTCGAGACCGCGCAGGGCGGCACGCTGTTCCTCGACGAAATCGGCGACGTGCCGCTGTCGATGCAGGTGAAGCTGCTGCGCCTCATCGAATCGGGGACGTTCCGGCGGGTGGGCGGCGTCGAGGTGCTGCGCGCGGATTTCCGGCTCGTCGCGGCGACCCACAAGCCGCTCAAGGCGATGATCGGCGACGGCCGGTTCCGGCCGGACCTGTACTACCGGATCAGCGCGTATCCGATCCCGCTGCCCGCGGTGCGCGAGCGGCCGGGCGACATGCCGCTCCTCGTCGATTCGATCCTGCGCCGGATCGCGGCGCTCGGGCCTGTGGCCGGGCAGCGCTTCACCGTTGCGCCCGACGCACTCGCGCGGCTCGAAGCGTATGCATGGCCGGGCAATATCCGCGAGCTGCGCAACGTGCTCGATCGCGCATGCCTGCTCGCGGACGACGGCGTGATTCGCATCGAGCATCTGCCCGACGAGGTCGCGCGCGCGGGCGATGCGTGCGCGGAGCCGGGCGCAGAGCCTGGCGCGCCGGCGAAGCTGTCCGACGACGAGCTCGCGCGGATCGCGCGCGCGTTCGGCGGCACGCGGCGCGCGCTCGCCGAGCGCGTCGGGATGAGCGAGCGCACGCTGTACCGGCGGCTGCGCGCGCTCGGGATCGCGACGCGGGACGCGTGAAAGCGGCCCGGGCCGCTCGTCGCTTGCGATGCGATACATGAATCGCGACAAATAATAAAATTTCTACAATCATTAATGATTGTTTTACGATAAAAACAACGCTAGAATCCGGGCCGTGATCCCCATCGTCGAGGAATTCCCATGCACTCCGATCGTGTCGCCCGTCTCAGCCAGCGGATGGCTGCCGTCACCCTCTGCTTCATCGTCGCGATGATGCTGCTCAACGCCGCGTGCTGGGCGTTTCCGTCGCTGAACGCGGTGAAATCGGGCGCGGGTCTCGGATTCGGCCTGACCGATTCGCTGATCGCGGGCCTGAACGCCGACGTCGCCGCGTTTCCGTGGTGGCAGAAGGCGGGCGGCATCGTGCTGTCGAGCGTGCCGCTCGTCGCGCTCGCGAGCGGCCTGCGTCATCTGCGCGAGCTGTTTCGCACGTATGCGCGCCGCGAATACTTCTCGGCCGAGGCCGCCCGCCATCTCGGCAAGACGGGGCGCGCGGTCGGCGCGTGGGTCGTGCTGAGCGTGCTGTGCGAGCCGCTCCTGAGCGTGTGGGCGACGATGCGCGAGCCCGTCGGGCATCGCGTCGTCACGCTGGGCTTCGGCCTGCCGTACGTCGTCGCGCTGTTCACCGCGGCCTGCATCGCGGTCATCGCGCACATCCTGCAGCACGCGAGCGAGCTCGACGCCGAGCACCGGCAGTTCGTCTGAGGCGCGCGCCATGCCGATCATCGTCAAGCTCGACGTGATGCTCGCGATCCGCAAGGTCCGCTCGAAGGATCTTGCCGCGGCCGTCGGCATCACCGAGCAGAATCTGTCGCTGCTCAAGCAGGGCAAGGTCAAAGGCATCCGTTTCGCGACGCTCGAGGCGATCTGCCGGCATCTCGATTGTCAGCCCGGCGATCTGCTGACATTCGAAGGCGAGCCGGGCGCCGATGCGGGGTGACGCGGCACACGGGCAGCCGGCGGGCGGGATCGTCAGCGTCGTCAGCGACTCCGGACTTCGAACCGGCGCTGCGGCGCGGGCTCGATCCGCGCGCCGGCGACGAACATGAGCAGGCTGAGCAGCGCGACGAAGCCCATGCCGTAGAACATCGCGCCGCCGCCGTAATGCAGCAGCACGAGGCCGCCTAGCCAGGGGCCGAGCAGGTTGCCGACGTTGCTGAGCGAATGCGCGCCGTAGTAGATGCCGCGCATCGGCTCCGGCGTGATGCTGTCGAGGACCGCGTATTCCGACGGAATGAGCAGCACTTCGCCCCATGTGAAGACGACCATCGATGCGACGAGCGCGGTCATGTTCGGCGAATTCGCGAAGCCGGCCGCGCCGGTCGCGAGCAGGATCGCGCCGAGCGTGAGCGACGCGAACGGCCCGCGCCGCTCGCCGATGCGGTTCAGCAGCGGCTGGCTCGCGACGACCGTGACCGCGTTCGTGCTCATCAGCCAGGCGAACATCTCGAGTCCGTCGTCGAACGCGCCGATCAGGTATTGCGAGAACGTGACCGACATTTCGCCGTGCACGGCGATCGCGAGCATGCTGCCCGCGGTGAAGAGAACGAGGCGCCGGTCGGCCCCGACGATGCGCAGCTTCACGGCGAGCGGCAGGCCGGACGCCGCTGCTTCGTGCGGCGCACGGCGACGCGCGAGCCGGGCCGTGGCGGCATGGATGGCGATCGAGAACAGCAGGTAGACCGCGCCCGTGACGAGAAACACGGGCGACTTGTCGAGCAGGCCGAGCGACGCGCCGGCGAGCGGCCCGATTGCGAAGCCGACGTTGATCGCCACGTAGCGTCGCGCGAACGCGCGCAGCCGCTGTTCGGGCGGGAGACTGTCGCTGAGGGCCGCCTTCGAGACCGGCTCGTAGAACGCGCTCGCGAGATTGATGAAGAGGTTGACGGCGAAGACCTGCCACGCATTGGCCGCGAAATGAAGCGCGGCGAACGACACGCTTGATGCGAGCAGGCAGCCCGTCAGCACCTTGCGCCGGCCGAGCACGTCGGACAGATGGCCGCCGAAGAAGCCGCCGAGCGTGCCGACGAGCGCGCCCGAGCCGAGCAGCAGGCCGATCGTCGCCGCGTCGAGCCTCATCCGTTCGTGCAGATAGATGGCGAGAAACGGCAGGCTCATCGCGCGGGCCATCACGACGAAGCCGGTGCCGACAATGAGCAGCCAGACGAGGCGCAGTTGTTCGATGCGCCGTTTTGGGAATGCCTGTCGTTCTTGCATTTGTCGTTCTTGCATGATTGTGTGATGGGGCGGCAGGAGCGGGAAGGGAACCGCAAGCCGCATTGTTGCCGCCCGTCAGCGCGCCTGCGCGAGATTGCGCATCGCGTCGCGGATGAAGTCGAGCAGCGTCTCGTCGGCCCATGTGCCCGCCAGCAGCTCGGGGTCGGTCGTCTGCGCCCGGATGAACTTCGCCTGCGTGTCGGGATCGTCGCCCGCGTAGCTGCGGAACAACTCGCGCCAGCGCCGCGCGAGCGCGCGCCCCTCCGGCGAAGCGGGCGACGCGCCCGCATCGATCGCATCGCGCACGTCGGCCATCAGTTGCGGCCACTCCATCGCGTGCTTGCCGTAGTTCGCGCGCATGAAGCGGGCCTCGTCGGGCGACAGGTGGCGCTCGTAGATCCGCATCTTCGTTTCCGCAAACGCGCGCAGCACGTAATCGCGCAGCGCGGGCGAGATGCCGATGTGCGCCTGCATCGACGGCTCGCGCTCGTGCATCAGATTCAGCTTCGCGAGGAAGCGCGGGTCGCCGTTCGTGTCGCGCACGAGCATCGTCATCCAGCGGATCGACAGCGCGCGCACGCGCTCGTCCTCGGGCGCGACGCCCGCGTCCATCAGCGCGCGCGCGTCGTCGACGAGGGCCGTCCATTCCGGGGCCGGTGCATGGCCGTTGCGGTACATCGGCAGGCGCGCGAGTTCCTCTTCGGAAAAATAATGGTCGTACACGGTCATTAACTCCAGGGTGTTGAGCCAGTCGGCCAGCTCGGGCTGCGCACCGTCGACGAGATCGCGCCGCAATTGCACGAGGCGCTCGCGCAGCCGCGCCGCCTGCTCGATCTGCCGGTCGAGCATCGCGATCTGCCGCGCGACGATCGACGTGAGCGGCGTGCCGGGCTGGGCCAGGTAGGCGCCGACGTCGGCGAGCGCGAGGCCGAAACGGCGCAGCGCCTGGATCTGGTGGAGCCGGGCGATGTCGCTGCGGTCGTACAGCCGATAGCCGTTGTCGGCGCGCGCCGAAGGTTTGAGCAGGCCGATCGCGTCGTAGTGGTGCAGCGTGCGGACCGTCAGTCCGCTGTGTTTCGCCAGTTCTCCGATCTTGAGCAGCATCCTTGGCCTCCGTTTCATGCGCACCGTGGAGGATGAAACCTTACGCTACGTGAGGGTCAAGCGGAATCGGCGGCCGAGGCCGCGCAACGGACGCAACGGACGCAACGGACGCGGGAGCGGCGCGAAAGAAGCGTGTGGACGGAGGAGGCGGGGCGAATCGTGCGGCCGCCGCGTGCGATGCGCGGCGCGCTTGATCGTTCGATTCGTTCGATCCGTTCGACGCGAGCGCCGCGGGTTGCGCCGCGCGCGGCGTTTGCGCGCGCGCGAATTTCACGAGGGACGGTGCGGCGCAGCGCGAAACATGGCGAAGCGCGCATCCGGGCGCGCTTCGCGCCAGTCCGCGAGTGCATCGGACCTGGCCCGGCCGGCCACGCGGTGCGCGCCCGCCGCGCTTATCGCGCGGCGGCCTGCGTGCGCAACGCGCGTTCGGCGCTCGCCGCCGCGTGCGCGTCGACGATGGCCGGCGCTGCGCCGGCGGTCTCCGAGGCCTGGATCTTGCCGACCGCGTCGACCTTGCCGGGCGCGCTCGCCCCGCTCGCGCGCGCCGCGTCCTTCGCGTCCTTGCCGTCGTCGGTCGGCGTGCCCATCGCCTGAAAAAGCCGCGCGGTATCGACGAGCCGCGCGCCCGTCGCGCGGATCTCGTCGAGCCGCGCGTTGCGGTACTGCTGTTCGCTCGCGCGCGCGGCCGATGGCGGCAGCGCGCCGAGCCGCACGCGCGCCGCGGTGTCGTCGAACGCGCCGCGCGCGGCGACGGCCGAGCGGTTCGACGCGTCGAGCGCGCCCGCGTCGTTGTCGAGCGCGGCGAGCCTGTCGGCGACGTCCTGGAACGCGGCGAGCACCGTCTGCCTGTACTGGTCGACGGCCGCGTCGTAGGTCGCGCGCGCCGCGCGGCGCTGCGCGAGCAGCGCGCCGCCGTGGAAGAGCGGCTGCGTGAGCGATGCGCCGACGCTCCAGATCGCGCCCGCGCCCGACAACATCGCGGGCCAGTTGAAGCCCGCGTGCCCCATCGACGCCGACAGCGACAGTTGCGGGAACATCTGCGCGGTCGCGACGCCGACTTCGGCCGCGGCCGCCTGCAATCCGGCTTCGGCGGCGCGGATGTCGGGCCGCGTCTGCAGCAGCGTCGACGGCACGACGACGGGCACGTCCTGCGGCAGCCGCATGTCGGCGAGCGCGAGATCGGCGGGCGCCGCGTCCGGCGTGCGGCCGAGCAGCACGGCGAGCGCGTGGCGCGTCGTCTGCCACTGCTGGCGCAGCGCGGGCAGGCTCGCCTCGAGCGCCGCCGCGCTCTGCTGCGCGTTCAGCATGTCGGTGCGCGACGCCGCGCCGAGCCGATGGCGCGCGGCCGCGTCGTTCGCCTGCTCGCGCGCGAGCGTGACGAGCCGCTCGGTCGTCGCGACCTGCTCGGCGAGCGCGGCCGACGTGACGGCGGCCGTGACGATGTTCGCGGCGAGCGCGCGCCGCGTGGATTCGAGCTGGTACGCGTTCATGTCGACGCGCTTCGCCAGCGCGCGGTTCGCGAAGCGCGCGGCGCCGAACAGGTCGAGCGTGTAGCTCGCCTGCAACTGGCCCGCGAACACGTTGTAGAGCACCGTCTGCGGGCCGAACGTCGGCACGCCGAGCGCGCGCTGGCGCGTCGCCTGGCCGCCCGCGTCGATCGACGGCAGCAGCGAGCTGCCGATCTGCGCGCGCAACTGCTCGCGCGCGGCGCTCAGGCTCTTTTCGGCGGCGGCGAGCGTCGGGCTGTTGCGCAGACCCTCGTCGACGAGTGCGTCGAGCGCGGGCGACCGGTAGCGCTTCCACCAGTCGGGCACCGGCTGCGCGCCGATGTCGAAGCGCTGCGCGACCCCTTGTGCGGCGGCCGTGCGCTCGGGCAGCGGCGTTGCGCCGTAATGCGCGGGCGACGGCATCGCGGGCGGCGCGTCGCTCGGCGCGAACAGCGAGCAGCCGGCCGTCGCGCCCGCCAGCGCGAGCGCGGCGGTCAGGGCGCTCGCGCGCGGCGCGACGCGGGCCGCGATCGGCAGCAGGGACGGCAACGAAGGAATCGAAACGCGCATGGTCAGGCTCCCGAAGGCGTGGCGGGCGGCTCCGGATCGCGCTCGTCCGGCTTCACGCGGAACCACGCGGCATAGAGCGCCGGCAGGAAGAAGAGCGTGAGCACGGTCGCGCTCGTGATGCCGCCCATCAGCGCGGTCGCCATCGGGCCGAAGAAGTTCGAGCGCAACAGCGGAATCAGCGCGAGCACGGCGGCCGCGGCCGTCAGCGTGATCGGCCGGAAGCGCCGCACGGTCGCGCCGACGATCGCGTCGAAGCGGCCGTGCCCGGAGGCGATGTCCTGCTCGATCTGGTCGACGAGAATCACCGAGTTGCGCATGATGATCCCGAACATCGCGATCACGCCGAGCATCGCGACGAAGCCGAACGGCTTGCCGAACAGGAGCAGCGTGCCGACGACGCCGATCATCCCGAGCGGCGCGGTCAACACGACCATCAGCACGCGCGAGAAGCTCTGCAACTGGATCATCAGGAGCGTCAGCACGGCGATCACCATCAGCGGCATCTGCGCGTTGATCGACGTCTGGCCCTTCGCGCTTTCCTCGACGGAGCCGCCGATCTCGATCCGGTAGCCGACGGGCAACTGCGCGCGCAGCGCGTCGAGCTTCGCGTTGATCGCATGCGTGACGTCGATCCCTTGCGCGCCCGCCGTCACGTCGGACTGCACGGTGATCGTCGGCTGGCGGTCGCGCTCCCAGACGACGCCGTACTCGAGCGTGTCGTGGAAGCGCCCGAGCGAGCCGAGCGGCACGGGGCCGCCCGGCGTCGGCATCGCGAGGCTCGCGAGATTCGCCGGGTCGACGCGCTGCGCGCGCGGCGCGCGCAGATCGACGGCGATCAGCTTGTCGCGCTCGCGGTATTGCGTGACCGTCGTGCCGGACAGCGTCATCGCGAGGAAGCTCGCGACGTCCTGCGAGCTCACGTTCAGCTCGCGCGCCTTGTGCTGGTCGAGCTCGAAGCGCACCGAGCGCTCGGCGGGCTCGTCCCAGTCGAACTGGACGTTGGTCGCGCGCGCGTCGGCGCGCATCGTCGCCGCGACCTTCTCCGAGATCGCGCGCACGCTCGCGATGCTGTCGCCGCTCACGCGGAACTGCACCGGATAGCCGACGGGCGGGCCGTTCTCGAGCCGCGAGATCCGCGTGCGCACCGCCGGGAACTGGTCGCGCAGCACGCTCGCGAGCCAGGCCGAGAGCTTCTCGCGTTGCTCGACCGATTTCGCGGTGATCACGAACTGGGCGAAGTTCGGCAATTGCAGTTGCTGATCGAGCGGCAGGTAGAAGCGCGGCGCGCCGGAGCCGACGAAGTTCACCGCGTGATCGATCTCCGGCCGTTTCTCGATCAGCTTCTCGAAGCGCTCGGCCTGCTTGAGCGTCGCGTCGAACGACGCGCCTTCGGGCAGCCGCAGGTCGACGAGCAGCTCGGGGCGGTCCGAGCTCGGGAAGAACTGCTGCGGCACGAGCGAGAAGCCCGCGAGCGCGACGACGAACAGCGCGATCGTGATCGCGAGCACGACGAAGCGCCGCTCGATGCACCACTTGATCCACACGCGCAGCCGCGTGTAGAAGCGCGTGTCGTAGATGTCGTGGCCGTGCTCGTGGCCGTGCGCGGCGTCGGGCACGTGCGGCGCGCCGCCTGCGGCGTGTTTCGACGGATGCTTGCGCTCGGGCAGCATGTGGTAGCCGAGGAGGGGGATCAGCACGACCGCCGCGAACCACGACGCGATCAGCGCGATCGCCGACACCTCGAAGATCGAGCGCGTGTATTCGCCCGTGCTCGACTTCGCGAGCGCGATCGGCAGAAAGCCGGACACCGTGACGAGCGTGCCCGTGAGCATCGGAAACGCGGTGCTCGTGTACGCGAACGCGGCGGCGCGCGCGCGGCTGAAGCCCTGTTCGAGCTTCACGGCCATCATCTCGACCGCGATGATCGCGTCGTCGACGAGCAGGCCGAGCGCGAGCACGAGCGTGCCGAGCGACACCTTGTGCAGCCCGATGTCGAACAGATACATGAAGAGCGCGGTGACGGCGAGCACGACGGGGATCGAGATCACGACGACCATCCCGGTGCGCAGGCCGAGCGACACGAGGCTCACGATCAGCACGATCGCGACCGCCTCGGCGACCGCCTCGAGGAAGTCGTCGACCGAGCGCGACACCGCGTGCGGCATGCTCGACACTTCGGTGAGCTTGAGGCCCGCCGGCAGTTGCGCCTGCAGCGCCTTCGAGCTCGCGTCGAGCGCCTTGCCGAGCCGGATCACGTCGCCGCCCGGCTGCATCGTGACGCCGATGCCGAGCACCGCGCGGCCGTTCGATCGCATCTGCGTGACGGGCGGGTCGTCGTAGCCGCGCTTGATCGTCGCGAGGTCGCCCAACCGGAACGTGCGGCCGTTCACGCGGATCAGCGTGTCGGCGATCGCGTCGACGCTCTCGTACTGGCCGCTCGGCCGGATGAACACGCGATCGTGCGTGGCCGTGAGCACGCCCGGCGACGACACGTCGTTCTGCGCGTTGATCGCCTGCGCGATCTGCTGCGGCGAGATCCCGAGCCGCGCAAGCCGCGTGTTGTCGATCTCGACGAAGATCCGCTGGTCGGGGTCGCCGAAGTAGTCGACCTTCGCGACGCCCGGCACGCGCAGCAGCACGACGCGCAACTGGTCCGCGTAGTCGTGCAGTTGCGCGGGCGAGAAGCCGTCGCCTTCGAGCGTGTAGATGTTCGTGTAGACGTCGCCGAATTCGTCGTTGAAGAACGGGCCCTGGACGCCGGGCGGCAGCGTCATCGAGATGTCGCCCACCTTCTTGCGCGCCTGGTACCAGGTTTCCGGCACGTCCTTCACGGGCGCCGAATCCTTCATCGCGAAGAAAAGCAGCGATTCGCCGGGCCGCGAGTAGCTGCGCAGATAGTCGATCGCGGGCATTTCCTGCAGCTTGCGGCCGATCCGGTCGGTGACCTGCTCCTGCACCTGGCGCGCGGTCGCGCCGGGCCAGAACGTGCGGATCACCATCACGCGGAACGTGAACGGCGGGTCTTCCGATTGCGCGAGACGCGAGTAGGCGAGGATGCCCGCGATCGTCGCGAGCGCGATCAGGTAGATGACGAGCGCCTGATGACGCAGCGCCCACGCGGACAGGTTGAAGCGTCCGCCTTCTTCTCGGCCCGCCATCATGACGCGACATCCTCCGGGTGCAGCGGCGGCACCGCGCGCACCTTCTCGCCCGCGCTCACCGTATGCACGCCTTGCAGCACGACGCGCTCGCCCGGCTGGATTCCGCCCGACACAGTCACCGTGCGCTCGTTGTAGCGGACGATGTCGACGCGGCGCAGCTCGAGCGTGTCGTCCTGCTTGCGCACGACCCACAGCGCGGGCGCGTTGCCCGCGTGGAAGAGCGCCGTGGACGGCAGCGTGAAGCGCGTCTGCGCGCTCGCGTTGTCCGATGCGCCGGACGAGAACGCGACGTTCGCGGTCATCCCGAGCCGCACCGCGGCGTCGGGCTGCGCGAGCGTGAGCTTTACGCGGTACGTGCGGCTTTGCGGATCGGCGGCGGGCGCGATCTCGCGCACGCGCGCGTCGAACGCGCGGCCGGGCAGCGCCGGCAGCGTGACGCGCGCCGCGTGGCCCGGCGTGAGGAGGGGCAGCTCGCTTTCCGGCGCGTCGGTGACGACGTCGACGTCGCCCGACCACGCGAGCTGATAGACCGGCTGGCCGGCGGACACGTTCTGCCCGGTGTCGGCCTGCTCGGCGGTGATGTAGCCCGCGTGATCGGCGACGAGCGTCGCGTACTGCAACTGGTTCTTCGCGAGCGCGAGCTGCTGCGCGGCCTGGTCGCGCTGCGCGCGCGCGGACGCGTAGGCGTTCTCGGTCTGCTCGAGCTGGGCGGGCGCGATCAGGCTCTCGCGCGACTGCGCGCGGTCGCGCTCGAGCTGCTGCTGCGCGAACGTGAGCGCGTGCGTCGCGGCGTCGAGCTGCGCCTGCGCGCTCGCCGCGTTCTTCGCGACGTCGGACGTGTCGAGCAGTGCGACGATCTGGCCTGGCTTCACGGCGTCGCCGAGGCGCACCTTGCGCTCGACGATCTTGCCGGCGATGCGGAACGACAGCGGCGTCGCATAGCGCGGCTGGATCTCGCCGGGCAGCGACACGGCGGCGGCGGCGCCGTCCGCCCGGGCCGGCACCGCGACGACGGGGCGCGGCGCGCTCGGCGCGGCTTCCTTGCGGTGACAGGCGGCAACGATGAGCGCGACGCCGATCAGCAGCGCGGCGCGAGAACCGGAACGATTCACGGTGACCCCTCGAACAGGAGAAAACGGAAAAACCGGCAAGCCGGATGCGCTTGCCCGGCGTCGTGCGCGGCAAAAACAAAACAGGCAAAACAATCGGCGCGCACGTTGCCGACTTGTTGACAAAAACTTGGCTGAATTCTAATACGGGGTTGTATCTGAATGCAAAGATGTTTTGATTCGCGAGAAGATGCTAGACTTCCCGGCCATGAAGCCAATCCGCCTGACTCGAGAACAAAGCAAGGATTTGACGCGCGAGCGTCTGCTGAGCGCTGCGCACGCCACATTCACGAAGAAGGGGTACGTGGCGACGAGCGTCGAGGACATCGCGTCGGCGGCGGGCTACACGCGCGGCGCGTTCTATTCGAACTTTCGCGGCAAGGCCGAGCTGCTGCTCGAGCTGCTCAGGCGCGATCACGAAGAGGCGGAAGCGGATCTGCAAAAGATCTTCGAGAGCGGCGGCACGCGCGAGCAGATGGAGGCGCACGCGCTCGAGTATTACAGCCAGTTCTTCCGCAACAGCCCGGCGTTCCTGTTGTGGGGCGAAGCGAAGCTGCAGGCGACGCGCGACGCGAAGTTCCGCGCGCGCTTCAACGAGTTCGTGAAGGAAAAGCGCGACCGCTTCACGCACTACATCCTGACGTTCGCCGACCGCGTGGGCACGCCGCTCCTGCTGCCCGCCGACGTGCTCGCGCTCGGGCTGATGAGCCTGTGCGACGGCGTGCAGTCGTACCACGCGGCCGATCCGAGACACGTGACGGGCGATACCACGCAGCAGGTGCTCGCCGGCTTCTTCGCGCGCGTCGTGCTCGGGCGCGCGCCGGACTGACGGCGGCCGCGCCGCGTTCGGCTTGCTTTTCCGGCGCGCCTGTCGCGGGCGAGATCGATCAGCGTTCGAGATCCATGTTCATCCGGCGATACGCATCGAGGAGCGACGTCTTGTAGACGACGCCCGCGAGCGTCGGATCGTCCACGCGCTCGACAACGGGCAGCCGCTCGCCCTGGAACTGCATGAAGTGCTCGAGCGCGGTGCCGATCGGCATGTCGGGGGTGAGGAGCGGAAACGGCGTATGCAGGTAGTTCGCCGCGCGCTTGTGCGTGGTGTCGCGCTTCTCGAGCAGATCGGACGTGATGTCCTTCAGCGCGACCGCGCCGCGAAACCGCCCGGCGTCATCCGTCACGTACAGGTACTTGACCGGATATTCGAGAAACACGCGCGTCATGTCGGCCACGCTCGCCGTGAGCGGCACGACGGTCGCGGCAGGCTGGATCAGGTCACGCATCTGCGCGGCGCGCAGGCGCGTGCGCGCCTCGTCGTCGCGGTGGCGGCGCAGCGTGATCTCGTACATCGAGGTCTTGCCGAGCGCGCGCGCCGCGAAGTACGCGACGACGCACGACATCATCAGCGGCAGCACGACCTGGTAGCTCAGCGTCATCTCGAAGATCATCAGGATCGCCATCAGCGGCGCCTGCGTCGCGCCCGCGAGGAACGCGCCCATGCCGACCATCGCATACGCGTACCACGCGGATACGTGCCCGGGCATGAGCGCGTGCAGCGCGATGCCGAACAGCGAGCCGACCACCGCGCCGACGAAGAGCGTCGGCGTGAAGATCCCGCCGACCGCGCCGGAGCCCGCCGTCGCGGCGGTCGCGATCAGCTTGAAGACGAGCACCGCGACGAGCGCCTGCCAGGTCCACGGCGCATGCAGGATCGCGTTGACGACGCTGTAGCCGTTGCCCCAGACGTCGGGCACCCACACCGAGATCACGCCGACGACGAGGCCGCCCGCCGCGAGCCGCACGGGCAGCGGCGCGGGCAGGCGCTTGAACTGCGTCTTCGACAGATCGAGCAGGCGCAGGAACTGCGGCGCGGCCGCGCCGCACAAGAGGCCCAGCGCGACGAAGAGCAGCACTTCCCAGCCGGCGACGGCCGGAAACACCGGCATTTGATAAGGCGGCTTGTAGCCGGCGAACTCGCGCATCACGATGTTCGCGACCACCGATGCGACGACGACGGGCCCGAAGCTCTCCATCGCGATCGAGCCGAGCACGATCTCGCAGACGAAGAACGCGCCCGCGATCGGCGCGTTGTACGCGGACGTGATCCCGGCCGCCGCGCCGCACGCGACGAGCAGGCGCAGCCGCGGCGGATCGAAGTGCGCGAAGCGTCCGACGAGCGACGCGGCGAGCGCCGCGAGCTGCACCATCGGGCCTTCGCGGCCGATCGAGCCGCCGCTGCCGATCGTGAGCAGCGACGACGCGCTGCGCCAGAGGCTCTGCCGCACCGGCACGATGCCGTCGCCGAGCGCGACGGCTTCCATGTAGTCGGTCTTGCTTTCCTTGCGCGCGCCGCGCTGCGCGACGAGCAGCACGCAGCCCGCGAGAAAGCCGCCGGCGGCGGGCAGCCAGAACCGCACCTGCCACGGCAGGCGCTTCGCCATTTCGGTGAAGCTGCCGCTCGTGCCGGAGATCGCGTGCTGGATCAGCTCGATGCCTTCGCGGAACGCGACCGTCGCGAGCGCGCCGCCGATGCCGACGATCACCGACCACACGAGCATCGTATGCGCGTCGGAAAGTCGGAACAGGGTTTGCGCGCGGGTGCGCAGCTTGAGCAGGAACGAGAGCACGACGGACGAGGCTCGGCGGATGAAATCGAGCGGAAGAATAGCATCGCGCCGCGTGCGCGGGGCAGACCCGGCGCACGCGGCGCGGCGGCGCGAGGAGGCGCGCGGCGGCTCAGCCAAGCCAGCGCTCCGTCGCGACGACGATCGCATAGCCGCCGAAGATCAGCCACGCGTACAGGATGAAGCCCGTCATCAGCGCGCGGGGCCCGGCCGCGCGGATCTGCGACATCCGCGTCTCGATGCCGAGCGCCGTCATCGCCATTGTCAGCGCGAACGTGTCGAGCGCGTTGAGCGTGCCGATCGCGGCGGCGGGCAGCATCTGCAGCGAATTCACGACGACGAAGCCGAGGAAGCCGAGCGCGAACCACGGCACCGCGAGCCTGCGGGGCGCGCCGTGGCCCGTTGCCGCCGATTGGCGGCGCGCCGAGCGGGCGAGCCACGCGCCGAGCACGAGCAGCACCGGCACGAGCAGCATCACGCGGGTCATCTTGACGATCGTCGCGACGCGCGCGACTTCCGGGCCGACGTCGCTCGCCGCGCCCACCACCTGCGCGACCTCGTGGATCGTGCCGCCGAAGAAGAGGCCCAGGCCCGTGGCGTCGAGGTGCAGCCAGCCGGCGCGGTACGCGAGCGGGTACGCGAACATCGACAGCGTGCCGAACAGCACGACGCTGCCGACCGCCATCGCGCTCTGATGCGGCTTCGAGCGCAGCGTCGATTCGAACGCGAGCACCGCGGCCGCGCCGCAGATCGCGCTGCCGGCGGCGGTCAGCAGCGCGGTGTCGCGGTCGAGCTTCATCAGCTTGATGCCGGCCCAGGTGCCGACGGCGAGCGTGCTCGCGACGACGAGCGCCGACACCGCGAGCCCCGGCACGCCGACCTGCGCGATTTCCTGCAGGCTCACGCGCAGCCCGAAGAACGCGACGGCGATCCGCAGCAGCTTGCGCGCGGAGAAATCGACGCCGGCCGCCCAGCTCGCGGGCATGCCGTCGCGCAGCAGGTTGCCGTAGAGCGCGCCCGCGATGATCCCGACGATGAGCGGGCTCAGGCCGAAATGCGCGACGGCGGGCAGTTGCGCGACGCTCGTGACGGCGAGCGCGAACAGGCCGACGAACAGGATGCCGTTGAGCCGACCGCGCATCGACGGCGCGGCGGCGCTGAGCTGGGGTGAGGTAAGCGTGGACATGGCTTCGTTCGTTTTTGTGGTGACGGGCCTAATCCTAAATTGGTTATATCGATATGAAAAATCGTCATTTATCGTGTAAAGTATCCGGAAATCCGATATTTCAGGCCGATGACCCCAGATCAACTGATAACGTTCGCCGCAGTCGCCGAGCACCGGAACATCAGCCGCGCGGCGCTCGCACTGCATCTGTCGCAGCCCGCGGTGTCCGGCCAACTGCGCCAGTTGCAGGACGAATTCGGCGAGCCGCTATACCAGCGCGACGGGCGCGGCGTGCGCCTCACGCCGGTCGGCGAGGCGCTCGCGCGCCATGCGACGCAACTGCGCGACACGTTCGCGCAGGCGCGCGCGTACCGCGACGCGGTGCGCGGGCTCGAGCGCGGCACGCTGCGGATCGGCGCGAGCACGACGCCCGCGAGCTATCTGCTGCCGTATCTGCTCGCCGCGTTCCAGCCGCTTGCGCCGGACGTCGCGATCCAGACGATGAGCGGCAACACGTCGGACGTCGTTGCGTCACTCGCGTCGCTCGACATCGCGCTGATCGAAGGGCCGCCCGGCGACGCGCTGCCGGCCGGCACGACGGTGCACGCATGGCGCGAGGACGAGATCGTCGCGATCGTGCCGGCGTCGCATCCGCTCGCCGCGCGCGGCGAGCCGGGCCGCGCGCGCGCGACGCTCGCCGCGCTCGCCGCGTATCCGCTCGTGCTGCGCGAGGCGGGCTCGGGCGTGCGCCAGCTCGTCGAGCGCGCGTTTGCGCGCGCGGCGACGCCGCTGACGGTCGCGTTCGAGATCGCGGGCGTCGAGGCGGTGAAGGAGGCGGTGCGCGCGGGGATGGGCGTCGGCTTCGTGTCCGCGATGTCGCTGCGGCACGACGACGCGGCGCTCGCGATGGTGTCGATCGCGCCCGAGCCGCTCACGCGCCATTTCTCGATTCTCGTTGCGCACGGCGCGGCGCCGTCGCGCGTCGCGACGCGCTTTCTCGAGCTGTGCGTCGCGCAGGCCGAGCCGGCCTGACGAACGGCGCGGAGCGCGGCGAGGGCGCCGGCGGCACGCCGTTTGCCCACGGTCGATGCCGAAGGTTCGCCGGCCCGTGCCTAGGGATTTCCTCTATGGTTCGCTTCAGGTGCTCGGCGCACCATTCGTCCATTAACGAATGGAACCGGTTCCATTGCCGTGTTCCGACGAAACCCCGGCCGAGGAGGAGGCAAACCAGCATGGTCGACATCGTGATCGTCGCGAGCGCGTTCGGCGCGGATGCGGTGCGCCGCGCGGGCCATCGCGCATTCGTCGCCGCGGCGGCCGACGCGGGCGCCGCCGGCTTCGAGGTGCGCGGCGAGCTGTTCGCGTCGAGCGGCGACGCGTCCGCGCCCGCGCTGGCGGAACTCGGCCGCGCGATCGTCGCGGCCGGGCTGTGGCCGGTGTACTCGACGCCCGCGACGCTCTATGCGGACGACGGCGGCCTGAACCGCGACGCGCTCGCCGCAGCGCTCGCGCAAGCCGACACGCTCGGCGCGCGCTTCGTCAAGTTCCAGTTGGGCGGCTTCGCCGCCGATCCGCACGCGGCCGAGCTCGCCGACGCGACGCGCGGCGCGCGCGCCCGCGTGCTGGTCGAGAACGGCCAACTGCGGCGGGGCGGCGCGCTCGCGCAATTCACGGCGCTGTTCGCCGCGCTGCGCGACGCGCGCCGCCCGGCGCTCGTCGGCATGACGTTCGACATCGGCAACTGGCTATGGGCGGGCGAGGCGCCGCTTGCGGCCGCGCGCGCGCTCGCCGCGCACGTCGAATACATCCATTGCAAGGCGGTCGACGGCGAGGGCGCGCGCCGCTTCGCGATCGCGCCTCCGCCCGGCGACCGCTTCTGCGACGACGCGCTCGCGCTGCTGCCGCGCGCGGCGCCGCGCGGGATCGAATTTCCGCTCGACGCGGCGCGCGTGGCCGACGACGCGGCGGCGCGCGTCGCGTGGCTCGCGGCCGCATGAAACCCACCCACCGGCGCCCGGCTCGGCTAAGCTCGACGCTTACGCCGACGCCAGGCCGTTGATCGTTGATCGAAGGAGTCAGCCCACACCATGCAAGCCCCGCTCGACGTCGTCACCTATGGCGAAGCGATGGCGATGTTCGTCGCCGCCGAACCCGGCCCGCTCGACAGCGCGACGCAATTCACGAAGCGCATCGCGGGCGCCGATCTGAACGTCGCGATCGGCCTGGCGCGCCTCGGTTTCCGGGTCGGCTGGGTGAGCCGCGTCGGCGCCGATTCGTTTGGCCGCTACGTGCTCGACACGCTCGCGCGCGAGCACGTCGACGCGTCGTGCGTGACGGTCGACGCGCGCTATCCGACGGGCTTCCAGTTGAAGTCGCGCGCGACCGACGGCGCGGACCCGACCGTCGAGTATTTCCGCAAGGGCTCGGCCGCGAGCCGCCTGTCGCTCGACGACTACGCGCCCGGCTACGTGCTCGGCGCGCGCCACCTGCATCTGACGGGCGTCGCGCCCGCGCTGTCCGATTCGTCGCGCGAGCTCGCGTTCCATCTCGCGCGCACGATGCGCGCGGCTGGCAGGACGGTGTCGTTCGATCCGAACCTGCGGCCGACACTGTGGCCGTCGCCGGAAGCGATGGCGAGCACGCTGAACGCGCTCGCCGCGCACGCGGACTGGGTGCTGCCCGGGCTCGCCGAAGGGCGCCAGTTGACGGGCCTCGGCACGCCCGCCGACATCGCGCGCTTCTACCTCGCGCAGGGCGCGCGCGGCGTGATCGTCAAGCTCGGCGCGCAGGGCGCGTACTTCCGCACGGCCGACGGCTGCGAGGGCACGGTCGCGGCCGAGCGCGTCGAGCACGTCGTCGACACGGTCGGCGCGGGCGACGGCTTCGCGGTCGGCGTCGTGAGCGCGCTGCTCGAGGGCCGCGCGATCGGCGACGCGGTGGCGCGGGGCAACCGGATCGGCGCGCTCGCGATCCAGGTGATCGGCGATTCGGAAGGACTGCCGACGCGCGCGGCGCTCGATCGAATCGAAAATCTGAGCAATGCGCGGGATCGCCTAGAGGCGCCGCTCGCGCGATAAACCGCCTGTCCCGTCGCAGGACGGGCACAATCGCGGCGAATCCCGCGTTTCATACGGCGCCGCTCGACACAGGAGACACACACCATGCCTGCAACGCTCGCGATTCGCCGCTGGTGGACGATCATGCCGATCGTCTTCATCACGTACAGCCTCGCGTATCTCGACCGCGCGAACTACGGCTTCGCCGCGGCGGCCGGGATCAATCAGGATCTCGGCATCGGCAAGGGGCTGTCGTCGCTGATCGGCGCGCTGTTCTTCCTCGGCTACTTCTTCTTTCAGATTCCGGGCGCGATCTATGCGGAGCGGCGCAGCGTGAAGACGCTCGTGTTCTGGAGCCTCGTGCTGTGGGGCGCGTGCGCGTCGCTCACGGGCGTCGTCAGCAACATCCCGTCGCTGATGGCGATCCGCTTCCTGCTCGGCGTCGTCGAGGCGGCCGTGATGCCCGCGATGCTGATCTTCATCAGCAACTGGTTCACGAAGCGCGAGCGCTCGCGCGCGAACACGTTCCTCATTCTCGGCAATCCGGTCACGGTGCTGTGGATGTCGGTCGTGTCCGGCTATCTCGTTCACGCGTTCGGCTGGCGCCACATGTTCGTCGCCGAAGGGCTGCCCGCCGTCGCGTGGGCGGTCTGCTGGTGGTTCCTCGTGCAGGACCGGCCCGCGCAGGCGAAGTGGCTCACCGACGAGGAAAAGCGCGCTCTCGACGCCGCGCTCGCGGCCGAGCAGGCGGCGCTCAAGCCGGTGCGCAATTATCGCGACGCGTTCCGCTCGCCCGCCGTCGTCAAGCTCTGCGCGCAATACTTTTGCTGGAGCATCGGCGTGTACGGCTTCGTGCTGTGGCTGCCGTCGATCGTGAAGAGCGGCTCGGCGCTCGGCATGGTCGAAACGGGGTGGCTGTCCGCGCTGCCGTATCTCGCCGCGACGATCGCGATGCTCGCCGCGTCGTGGGCGTCCGACCGGCTCGGCTCGCGCAAGGGCTTCGTGTGGCCGTTCCTGCTGATCGGCGCGGCCGCGTTCGCCGCGTCGTACGCGCTCGGCTCGACGCATTTCTGGCTGTCGTACGCGCTGCTCGTCGTCGCGGGCGCGGCGATGTACGCGCCGTATGGGCCGTTCTTCGCGATCGTGCCGGAATTGCTGCCGAAGAACGTCGCGGGCGGCGCGATGGCGCTCATCAACAGCATGGGTGCGCTCGGCTCGTTCGTCGGCTCGTACGCGGTCGGCTATCTGAACGGCGCGACGGGCTCGCCCGCCGCGTCCTACGCATTCATGAGCGCCGCGCTCGTCGCGGCCGTCGTGCTCACGCTGTCGGTGAAGCCGGCGGGCGCGACGCCGCCGCTCGCCCATCCGTCGCAAGGAAAGTGAACACATGAAGCATCGCATCGTCGTCTACAAGCCGCTTCCTGACGACGTGCTCGCAACCCTGCGCGAGCATGCGGACGTCGTGCTCGCCGAGGGCGCCGACGCGCTCGCGCGCGCGCTGCCCGACGCCGACGGCGCGCTCGGCGCGAGCCTGAGGATCACGCCCGGGCTGCTCGATCGCGCGCCGCGGCTGCGCGCGTGGTCGACGATCTCGGTCGGCTTCGACAACTTCGACGTCGCCGATCTGACGCGCCGCGGGATCGTGCTCGCGCACACGCCGGACGTGCTGACCGAGGCGACCGCCGACACCGTGTTCGCGCTGATCCTCGCGAGCGCGCGGCGCGTCGTCGAGCTCGCCGAATTCGTGAAGGCGGGGCAGTGGCGGCAGAGCATCGGCGAGTCGCTCTACGGCACCGACGTGAACGGCAAGACGCTCGGCATCGTCGGGCTCGGGCGCATCGGCGCGGCGGTCGCGCGCCGCGCGGCGCTCGGGTTCCGGATGCCGGTGCTCTACACGAACCGCAGCGCGAACCCGCAGGCGCAGGCGCAGTTCGGCGCGCGCCGCGTCGAGCTCGACGAACTGCTCGCCGAGGCCGATTTCGTGTGCCTGCAAGTGCCGCTTTCGCCGCAGACGCGGCATCTGATCGGCGCGCGCGAGCTCGCGAAGATGAAGCGCAGCGCGATCCTCGTGAACGCGTCGCGCGGGCCCGTCGTCGACGAGGCGGCGCTCATCGACGCGCTGCGCGCGGGAACGATTCGGGCGGCGGGGCTCGACGTGTTCGAGCGCGAGCCGCTCGCCGCGGATTCGCCGTTGCTGTCGATGCGCAACGTCGTCGCGCTGCCGCACATCGGCTCGGCGACGCGCGAGACGCGCCACGCGATGGCGCGTTGCGCGGCCGAGAACGTGATCGCGGCGCTCGACGGCACGCTCACGCGCAATATCGTCAATCGCGACGCGCTGCGGCGCGCGACATCGACGCCGTGAACGCCGAGCCGAACGCATGCGGCATGCCGCATCGCGCGGCACGTGGCGAACGCAGGCGCCGGATAAGGCTCATCGCTTCGCGCCGTGATTCGGCGGCCGAATCGTCAGCAGTCCGACAGCTTGCGGCTTGGTGCATGAGTGCGGGATTCGACGCGGAGAAAACGCGATGACAATGGGCGACGCAGCGCGCCGCGACTCGACTGACGCCGCGCGTCCCTCCACGCTAGAGGAGGCCATCTTGGTACGGCCCGATTGCCTGCGTTATGATCGCCCGCTGATCGCCGCGCAGCCGCTGCGGCAAGATAGGCGCTCGCGCGCCGTCCTAGGCTTTGCCGGGCCGGAATCGGCCGACAGGAGACATCGTCAGTTGGCCTTTCCATCCAACAACAATGACCCGCCCGCTCGCGAGGCGGAGCGGGCCGCTCGTCACGAGGCGCCACTGTGAGCGATCCACGAACTCAGCCGTCGCGTCCCGCGACGATCAGCGACGTCGCCCGCGAAGCGGGCACCGGCAAGACCAGCGTCTCGCGTTACCTGAACGGCGAAACGAACGTGCTGTCCGCCGATCTGCGCCAGCGCATCGAGGACGCGATCGCGCGCCTGAACTACCGTCCGAACCAGATGGCGCGCGGCCTGAAGCGCGGCCGCAACCGCCTCCTCGGCCTGCTCGCCGCGGACCTGACGAATCCCTACACGGTCGAAGTGCTGCGCGGCGTCGAGGCCGCGTGCCACGCGCTCGGCTACATGCCGCTCATCTGCCACGCGGCGAACGAACTCGAGATGGAGCGCCGCTATCTGCAGTTGCTCACCACCTACCGCGTCGAAGGCATGATCGTCAACGCGCTCGGCGCCGATGAGAATGCGCTGAAATCGCTGCGCGGCGGCGGTATTCCGACCGTGCTCGTCGATCGCAGCGTCGCAGGCTTCGAAACCGACATGATCGGCCTCGACAACGCGGCGGCGATCGAGACGGGCTTGCAGCACCTGTTCGCGCAGGGCTTCCAGTCGATTCATTTCGTCGTGCAGCCGTTCGAGCACGTGAGCTCGCGGCGGCTGCGCGAGGCCGCGTTTCGCGCGCAGGTCGCGGCATCCGGGCGCACCGTGCATCCGACGATCGTGCTCGAGCCGAACGAGCCGGAATCCACGCGGCGCGCGCTCGCCGAGCTCGATGCGCGCATCGACGCGGCCGCGGGCGAGCCCGTGCGGCCCGCGATCTTCGCGGCGAACGCGCCCGTTGCGCTCGTGATCGCGCGGCATCTGCACGCGCGGCTCGGCGACGCGTGGCAAAAGCGCGTCGCGCTGATCGCGATCGACGATCCCGACTGGGCGGAGCTGATCGGCGTGACGACGATCCGTCAGCCGACTTACGACATCGGCTATCGCGCGGTCGAATTCGTTCACGAGCGGATCGACGGCGGCACGGGCGCCTTCCACGAGGCGCTGCTGGCGGGCGAGCTCTGCGTGCGCGCGTCGACGGCGACCTGAGTTGAGTATCATTCGGGGCACGCACCGCACCGGTGCGCGTTTCGAACAAGGATTGTCATGACCGTTGCCCCCGTCACGCTGGCGGCGCTCGTCATCGCCACGCTCATCGTGGCGTTGCTGCCGATCGGCCTCTATCGATTCCTGCGCCGGCCGATGGCGCTCGACCGGCGCGACGCGATCGTCGGCGTCGCCGTCTACACGCTGTTCGCGACGCTGCTCGAACGCGGCGTCTACGCGTTGCTGCTGAGCCAGCCGTCGGCCGTCATGTGGCTGTCGAAGCCCGTCACGTTCGCGGTGTTCGGCACCGCCGTCGCCGCGCTGTTCGAGGAGGTCGGCCGCTATCTCGGGCTGCGCTTTCTCGCGAAGCGCTACGGCCCGTCGAGCGGCGACGCGCGCGGCCTCGCGAACGGCATCGGCCATGGCGGCGCGCAGGCGTGGTTCGTCGGCGTCGTCGTGCTCGCGCAATGGGTCTATCTCGCGTGGCTCGCGAATCGCGGCGAGCTGAACGCGCAACTGTCGACGATGCCCGCCGATCTCGCGCTGCGCATCCAGGTGATGCTCGCGACGATGTCGCCCGTATCGGTCGCGGTGTCGGCGCTCGAGCGCGTCGCGGCGTTCGTCGTGCAGGTCGCGCTGTCCGTGCTGATGTGGCGCGGCATTCGCGCGAACCGGCGCTGGATCCTGCCCGCGATGATCGTGCTGCATCCCGTCATCGATCTGCCGTCGATCGTCTACAACGGCGGCGGCGTGCCGTTCGAATGGATGGTCGCGCTGTATCTGCTCCTCGCGGCGGGCTTCGCCGGCGCGCTGATGAAACTGTGCCGGCCCGCGCGCGCCGCACGCTGAACCGAAACCCGACGATGGACGATTATCAATACGATTGCGCGAGCGCCGAATTCGGCGAGCTCGCGCGCGTGATCTGCGATCTCTTTCCCGAGCAGACGCACTTCGCCGAGCGCACCGACGAAGCGGGGCGCTTTCTCGCCGTGCACTGGCTCGCGATGCGCTTCGGCGCGACGCCGCGCAAGACGACGCTCGACGTGCGCTTCGCGGGCGCCGCGCTGCAGCGCTATCTCGCGCTCAAGCCGATGCAGCGCGCGCGCAGCCATGCGGTGCTGCGCGCGTACGTCGAGGCGACGCTCGGCTCGCTCGAGGAGCGGCATGCGGCGGGCGAGGCGGTGCCGCGCGAGACGACGCTCGAGCTCGGCGACGAGTTCGCGTAACAAGCGCGCGGCGCGTGCCGGCATGCGCCGCGCCGCCTGTCCGATGCCCCAATGCTTCCAATTCCGATCGCGATAAAAAGCCCGCCGTTCGGCAGACGGCGGGCTTTGTATTTGTCGTGGCGCGCTGTTTTTTTTCGCAGGCGGCGCTTGCTCGCGTTCCTGCGCTTGGGCGCCGCGGCGTACGGCGGATTCGTCGAGGATGCGTCGCGGCTCCGGAGTCGGCCGGCTCACGCGGCCGCCGCGCCGGCGAGCGCAACGGGCGAATACGACGCGAATGCGCCGCGCGTCAATCCGCTTTGCGGTACACCTGCGCGAAGCGCTTCGCCTGCACGACGCCGTAATCGCCGGGCGCGTACTGCATCACCCAGTCGCCCGCGTCGCCGCGCAGCGTGTCGCCGCCCGCCGAGCGCGCGATCGAGAACGCCGCGTCCATCCGCTTCGCGAGCACGACGGCCGGGCGGTTGCGGTACGCGCCCGGCGCGCCGTGCGCGGCGCCCGCCGTCGCGGGCGCATACTTCGCGTCGAAGCGCTCGCGCGACACCACCCAGCGGTCGCCCGTCGAACCGGTGACGAGCGCGTCGCCCGCCGCATAGCGGTTCGGGCCTTCGAGGCTCATCAGCTCGCCCGGCTGCGCGGCGAACTCGACCTGAACCGTCTCGTCCTTGACGACGCGCAGCGCGTCCGGATCGTTGCTGAGGTCGACGTTTTTTAGTTCGATCATGTCGATTTTCGTCAATAAAGGCGCATCACTTTAGCGCGAATCCGGGCGCGCGTGAACGCCGACCTTGCGAGCGACGAGCGTTGAGACAAAGATGAAGTGATCGCGTCTCGATTTGCCGTCCGACTGTGTCGACCAGGCCGGGCGACGCCGGCCGTGCTTGCCGTCGCCCGGCGCAGACCAAGGGGAAGCCATGCAGATGCGCCATGCCGCCGCGCGCGCGATGCCCGCCGCCGCGCTCACGATCACGCTCGCCGCCGCGCCCGCGGCGCCGCCGTTGCCCGCGCTGCGCGCGGACGCGAATCGCGTATCGGTGTCCGGCTTGTCGTCGGGTGCGTACATGGCGCTCCAGTATCAGGTCGCGTATTCGGCGTCGGTGATCGGCGTCGGCGTGATCGCGGGCGGCCCGTACTATTGCGCGGCGGGCAGCCTCGCGAACACCGACCTCTGCCGAGGGCTCGTGCCCAACATGGTGCCGGATCCGGGATTGCTGGTCGCCGCCGCGCAGGGCTTCGCCGCGCGCGGGCAGATCGACCCGCTCGCGAACCTGCAGCGCGCGAAGGTCTATCTGTTCAGCGGAACGAAAGACACGATCGTCCGACAATCGGCCGTCGACGCGGCGTGGTCGTTCTTCTGGCTCTCCGGCGTGCCCGTATCGAGCATCGTCTACGTCGCCGACATCCCGGCCGGTCACGCGTTCGTCACGCCGTCCGCGGGCAACGCGTGCGATGCCAACGCCTCGCCGTACATCAGCCATTGCACGGTCGGGCAATCGGGCTACGACCAGGCGGGCGCGCTGCTCGAGACGATTTACGGACCGCTTTCGCCGCCCGCCGCGAAGCCGGCGGGGCGCGCGATCACGTTCGGCCAGCGCGAGTTCGCGCCCGCGTCGAGCGGGCTCGCGGCCGACGGATATGCGTACGTGCCGCGCGCGTGCGACGCGAACGCCGGCTGCAAGGTGCACGTCGTGTTTCATGGCTGCCTGCAGTCGGCCGCCGTCGTGCGCGACATGACGACATACGACAACTGGGCCGACGCGAACGGCATCGTCGTGCTGTATCCGCAGGTTGCAAAGACGAGCACGCCGAACGATCCGCAGGGCTGCTGGGACTGGTTCGCGTACACCGGGCAGAACTACGCGTGGAAGTCGGGCGCGCAGATGCGCGCGGTGCGGGCGATGATCGAGCGGGTCACGTCCGCGCCCTGAGTGACGGGCGGGGCGGCGCGCCTGCCGGGCGGGAGCGGGGCCAAGCGTCGATGCGCTTGCATCACGCGCCGAGCGTTGGGGGCGGACGTCGCGAACGAGCGCGAGCGCGCCGGTTGCCGCATGCGCGCGGCCGGCGCGCTCGCGCGTTCGCGTTACTGCGCGGCGCCGGCGCTCGCGGGGGGCTGGCCGTCCGCCTTGCCCGGATGCTTGCGCGCGCGTGCCTTGCCCGGCTCCGGGTGCAGCCATTTGCGGAACGTCGAGTCGGCCAGCGCCTTCTGCTCGGCCGGGAAGCTCGCGTACAGCGGCGTGAACGCGTCGGCGAGCTTTTTCGCGCCGTCCGCGTTCGCCCGCGTGAGTTCCGCGTACTGGTTCATGTCGTCGAGCGCGGACGCGGTCTTGTTCTCCATCCGCTCGCGATAAAGACGCGCCATCGTTGCGCCGTTGTCGCGCATCGTGTCGGCGAACGTCTTCCATTGCGACTCCTGCTCCGGCGTAATCTTCAACTGGTTGTGCAGGTACGTGATGCGCTCCTCGACGCGCGCTTCATGGCGCGCGGCCGCGGCGGCCGGGGCGGAGGCCGCCGCGGCGGGCGCCGACGCGCTCGTTTGCGCGTGCGCGAGCGTGGCCGCCAGCGCGAGCGCGGCAGCGAAAGTCAGCGAGATCTTTTTCATGGGAGCTCCTGTGTGGTCGTCGGACGAAAATCCGGAAGGCGGGCGCGGCGCTCGACCGCCTGCGCGGCGCGCGTCCCGCGCTATTAGTAGCACGGCGGCGGGCCGTTGGGCGGCAATGCGACATCTGCTTACAACCGAAACGAATCGAAATCGCGGCGGCGCGGGGAATGCGCCGGCCGGCGTGTCCGCCGATGCGTGTTGCGGGTCGGGGCGGGCGCGCATCGAATATGCAGGGGCGCGACGAACGGTGTCCGGTGTCGTCTGCGGCGCGGACGCTGTGCGAGGCATTGCGGGAGTCGAGCAAAGGCCGGAAGCGCGCAAGCGCCGGACGTCACGGCAGCCGTGAATGTTGCGGCAGCGCACGTCCCGGCGATATGCGGACCGGCGATGCGCCGATATCGATGCGTCAGCGCGTTGAGGAAACCCATGCGGCCGCGCCTGCGCGGCGCCGCGTTTCGCCCGCCGGGCGGCGAGCGAGCCTGCGAAATCGTTCTCGATGAGGAGCCTGGCATGCGCACGACGAAGTCATCATCCGGCATTTCCGCGCGACTCGGCGCGGTCGCGATGTTTACCGCACTGTTCACCGCATTCGCGCTCGCGGGCGGCGCCGCGCAAGCCCAGAGCGCCGTGCCGGCACCGGGTTCGGCAGTCGCGACGCCGGACAACGCGATCCTGCTCACCGTCTTTCTGCGGCACGACGAATCGCGTCCGCTCGCCGAGCTGAACGCGCAGCTCGCACGGCAAGGCTTTTACAAGGCGTTTCCGCCGGCGGGCGTCGAGGTCGTGAGCTGGACGGTCGCGATGGGGATCGGCCAGGTCGTCGTGCTGCGCCTGCCGGCGTCGCGGCTGCGCGAGGTGAATCGCGTGCTCGAGGACACCGCGTGGGGCGCGTATCGCACCGAGTTCTATCCGACGTACGACTACAAGGCGATCGGCCTCGCGCAGCACGCGAAGGCGCAGTGAGCGGTGCGAACGGCGAGCAGGCGCCGAACGGGCGCGGCCGGGAAGGGCGGCGGTCGAAGTGCTTCGGCATGTGTCTGGTCGAGCTGACCAGCACACCTGGCTGCGGGAGCACGCGAGCACGTCGGCGTTCCTCGCGGGCAGCGGTGCGCGGCTGCCCGAATTCGACGAGCCGGCGCTGTGCCGCTATCTCGTGCATTCGATCGGCATTGCGCCGGTGTGACGCATCGCATCGTGGCGCGCCCGGTGCGCGGCGGGGCCGTGGCGACGGCCGCTCGAACGATGGACAGGACGACGGATAGAACGACGGATAGAACGACGGATAGAACGGACGATCGGAACGGCCCTTGCGCGGCCGCCGGCTTGGGCGCACGGCCGTTCGGCGCTATCATCGCGGCACCTCCATTCGCCGATCCGCCATGCGCCCACCCCGACTCGATCAACTCGACGACCTCGACCGCAACCTCGTCGCGCTGCTGCAGGCGAACGCGCGCGCGAGCGTCGCGGATCTCGCGCGGCAACTGGGCGTCGCGCGCACGACGGTGCTCGCGCGGATCGCGCGGCTCGAGCGCACGCAGGTGATCGCAGGCTACAGCGTGCGGCTCGGACAGGACGTGCTCGACGCGAGCATCTATGCGTACGTCGGCATCATCCTCGCGCCGAAGTACGGCAAGGATGTGCTCAAGCGTCTCGACCGCATGCCCGAGGTGCAACTGCTGTGCGCGGTGAGCGGAGAGTACGACTATGTCGCGTGGCTGCGCGCCGATTCGCCCGAACGCCTGAACGACCTGCTCGATCAGATCGGCGCGCTCGAAGGCGTCGAGCGGACGACGACGTCGATCATCCTCGCGCGCAAGATCGATCGCGGGACGATCGGCTGACGCGCACGACGCACGACGACGGACACGACCACCCTGACGAGAGAGATCGGGATCATGACGACGAGCCAAACCTATTCGCGCCCCGAGCGGTTGCTGCAGATCGCATCGTGGGGCATTGCCGTGGCGTTCGCGCTGTTCCTCAACATGCTCGGCAGCCTCGTGATCCGCGACATGGCGTTCGCGCCGCGCGGCGGGCCGCCGACGCTCGAGCGCTACGCCGATACGCGGGCCGACGCCGCGCTGCGCGCGACGCAGCGGGAGCTGCAGCGCGAGCAGGGCGCGCTGACCGACAAGGCCGATGCGTTCGCGACCGCCCGCAATCGCGCGCAGCAGGAATACAACCAGGCGAAGGAGAGCTTTCGCAACTGGATCGCGACGCGCAGCGCGACGGGCGACGCGAGCCGCAATCCGGACGTGCTCGCGCGCACGCGCCAGCTTGACGCGCTGCAGACGGCGGTGGCCGGCTGGCAGCGCCAGCAGGACCAGATCGCCGACCAGCTCGACGCGCTGCGCAAGCGCCAGGACGACGTGAGCGCGCAGCTTTCGCAATCGCAGGCGCAGGCCGAGCGGCGCTACGAGCAGGCGAGCCGCCGCTACGAGCTCGTCGTGTTCGCGTGGCGGCTCGCGTTCACGCTGCCGATTCTCGCGCTCGCCGTCTGGCTTTTCGTCCGTTACCGGAAGGTGCGCTACTGGCCGTTCGTCCATGGCTTCGGGATGTTCGCGCTGACGGCGTTCTTCGTCGAGCTCGTGCCGTATCTGCCTAGCTTCGGCGGCTACGTGCGTGTGACCGTCGGCATCGTGCTCACCGTGTTCGCGGGCATCTACATGCTGCGCGCGTTCCAGCGCTACGTCGAGCGCAAGCGCGAGGAGATGCGGCGCAGCCAGCGCGAGCGTGCACAGGCGATCGGCTACGAGAAGGCGATCGCCGCCTATCAGAAAAAGCTCTGCCCGTCGTGCGACAAGCCGTGGAGCCTGGGCGGCGACGGCGCGACGTTCTGCATCCACTGCGGGCTCAGGCTGTTCGAGCAGTGCGCCGGATGCGGCACGCGCAACTTTGCGTTCTTCCCGTTCTGCAGCGGCTGCGGCGCATCGGTCAAGCATGCGGAAGACGGCGGCGCGCTCGCGTCCGGCGCGAAACGGGACGCGGCGGGCGGGTAGCCCAGGCGATCCGCGCCGCGCCGGATCGCAGCCGCCGTCGGCGGCCCGGCGTCCGCCCGGTCCGTCCGCGATCGCGTGCTTTGGCTTTCCGGTGTCCGATCACGGAAAATCCGACGTTTCGGAAAGCCAATTCGCATGCCGGCCGTGTGTTATGCTCGATCGCCGGTTTCATGTCGAAAAAGGCAATGTAATTGTTTTGTCGGCGCCGCGTCGGATATTTCGAATGAGGGCGCTTCGCTCGCGAAAATCGATTTCGCCGGCGTGCTTTGCCGCTCGCAGGTTTGTCGCGATCGGCGGTTTTATGAAAATCAATCAGACCTCGCGTTCAACGAGGCAATTGAAGCGATAAAAATACAGCTATCCGATGGCCAAGATGAAAAAACTGATTTCGCTATTCGCTTTCGCGCTGATGTTCGCTTGCGGAAATGCATTTTCCTTCGATCTGGTGATATCCGGAGATATCGATAAATACACCGATCCGAAAAGCAAGAGCTATGTTTTCAGCGAAACCGAATTGATGCGGATGCCGGTGCGGGAGATCCGGACCTCGACCGCGTGGACCGCGGAAAGCCGGTTCGAGGGCGTGCCGATTCTCGACCTGCTGAAAAAAGTGGGCGCCAGGGGAAAGGCGATCACCGTCTATACGCTGGATGACTATTACGAAGATATTCCCGTTTCGGATTTTGAGAAATATGGTACAATTCTGGCCTATAAAATGAACGGAAAAATGCTGTCCCTGAAGAATTTCGGGCCTTTGTTCGTCATATATCCGCGTGATACCGGAGGCGCCGAATTGAGCGGTCCGCTGTACAGCACTCGATTTCTTTGGCAGGTGTATAAAATCGTCGTCAAGTGAAATTAATGAAATCGTCGCCGATCGGCAGCATCCGGCTTTATCTGGTCCTGACGCTCCTGATGGTTGCGGCGATGTCTTCGGCCATCTATTGCTACAGCAACCTGTTTTCCGAGCGCAGCTTTCTGGCTCTCGTCGGAACGCAGGAAGACTACGCATCGTCTACCGCACAGTTTGAAACCCGGCTCGCGGACTTCGAATTGCTTCTTTACAGGAAGGATTGGGGGTGCCTCAGCGAGTGCAAGGATCTGAAATCGGAATTCGACATTCTCGAATCGAAGTTCTTCGTGCTGTCGAATCGATCGGAATCCACTCGCCTGCTTTATGCGGAGCAGGGTTATGACGAGCGCATCGAGCGGATTCGCACGCTGTTCGCGGACGTCGGGCGCATCATGGAGCTGCCCGGGATGACGCAGAAGTCGCTGACGGAGGTGGCCGAGAAGATACGGTTGATCCGCATCGAGGCGCTGAACCTGTCGGCATTGGCGGCGCACGCGGAGGCGAAGCAGCGTGACCGGACATACCGGATCTTTCTCAAGAATCGCACGATCATCCTGATTGGCGTATCGATCATCATCTCGTCGGTCGCGATCATCGGGTTCATCACGATATTCAACATCCAGCAGAGCAGAAAGACGATCCGGCAGCAGGCGCAGGCGCTCGCCGCGGAACGGCGCGCGACCGCGGCCGCCAGCGAGGCGGTGCGCGCGAAGAATGCGTTTCTCGGCGCGATCGGCCACGAGCTCCGGACGCCGCTGCAGAGCATCACGTCCGCGATCGACGTGATCTCGGGCGCGCGGATCGCGCTCGAGCACACCGACACGATCAAGCGGCTGGAACTCGCGGCGATGCAGATCGAGTCGCAGATGCGCGATCTGACCGATTACGCGCGGCTCGACAGCGGCAAGCTGGAACTGAGAAACAGCGACTTCAGGCTCGCGCCGATCGTCACCGCCACCGCGACCGAGGCGGTCTCGCTGATCGGCAGGAAACCCGTTCGGCTCATCTGCGAGAACCACGGGATCGACGACGTGTGTCTTCATTCGGATGCCGCGAGGATTCGCCAGATCATGACGAATCTGTTGAGCAATGCGATCAAGAACACCCGTGCGGGAAGCGTCAAGCTCTCCTGCGAGCTGGCGCCGGGCGCGCAGGGCGGCCGCCTGCGGCTGCGGGTCGAGGACACCGGCACGGGCATTCCCGCCGACAAGCTCGACCATATCTTCCATCCGTTCACGCAGATCGATCACGGGCAGACGAACATTCACGACGGCGCAGGCATGGGGCTGTCGATCGTGAAGGGGCTGGTCGACTTGTTCGGCGGCGGGATCGGCGTGCGCAGCGAGGTCGGCAAAGGGAGCGTTTTCACCGTCGATTTGCCGGTCCGGATATCGCGCGTCGCCGCGGGGCCGGGCGCGGGCGGCGACGACCCGGCGCAAGCGGAGGACGGCGGCGTTTTCTCGACGCCGCATCATGTGCTCGTCGTCGACGACAACAAATCCGCGTTGAGCTCGTTTTCGTCGCTGCTGGAGCAGATCGGCTGCACTTGCGAGCCGTGCGATTCGGCGGAGCGCGCGATGCAGAAGCTGATGCGCCGTCCGTACGACGTGCTGCTGCTGGATCTCCACATGCCGGAGCGCGACGGCATTTCGGTGGCGAAGGAGTTGCGGCTGACGCGCGGCCCGAACTACAGGATTCCCGTGGTGGGCGTCAGCGCTCACGCACCCGAGCTTCTCACCGAAGAGCAGATGGCGCTGTTCGACGATTATCTGATGAAGCCGGTTCGGCGGGAGATCCTGTTTCGGACGCTGAAGCGGCTGGTTTCCGTCAGCGGTTGAAGTGGCGGTCGAACGCCGCCTTGATGACCGATAGCCGGATCGGCTTTTCATACGGGCCGAGAATGTCGAAAGTGCGCATCGCGCGCGCGATTTCCGATTCACGCTCGCTCGTGTTCAATTGCCCCGTCAGCACCAGAATCGGCGCGTCCGGATTTTCCGATTGCCGGATCTCCGTCATGCAGCTTTCGGACGTTTCGCGGCCGATGATCCAGTCGACGACGAAGCCGTCGAACATGTTGTCCCGCACGGCTTCGTTGAACGAATCGATGTCGTAGTAGGTGTAGGTGTTGAAACCTTGCGCGCGCAGATACTTCGACAACTCGTCCGCCGCTTCCGGCGAGTCGTCCAGAATCGCGATGCTCAGCCTGCGGATCTCCTCGACGGTCGGCGCGATCCTGACCTCGCGCACGGCGTAATGCGGCGCTTCCGGGGCCTGGTCGTGAGCATGGATCGACCATCGATGGTTGATCCGCACGGCGACGAGGTCCGATTTCTGATCGGCGGACAACGCTTCGCCGATATGCGCATGGCATGCGATGCGCGTGTCGCCGATGGCGAGCAGCGCGTCGACGGGATCGCCTTCGACCGGCGCGGCATCGGCGAGCGGCGCGCCGAACAACTGGCCGACATCTTCTCCGAATTCCGCGGTGATCTGGTTGACCTGATGGATCGCCCAGGGGCTTTGGCCTTTGAGCTTGCGATGCGCTTGCGAGAAGCTCAGATTGAGAATCCGGCTCACGGTGTTCGCATGCTGGCGCTTGCTGATGCCGTTCTTCGTCAGGATTTCCCGGATGCGATTGGCGATCTGGATGGCGCTGGAATGCTGTTCGTGACTGTCCATTATCGATAAGCGGTGGCTGTCTGATTTGCGTCTTCTTCGTCGCCGGCCGGTTCGCCGGGCGACGGGCAGTGAGGGCATGCGCGCTCCGGGGGCGGCATGGGCGCGCGAAGCGGACGGTCGGCATCGTAGCGCAAGTATTGCAGGCATGACACTATCGCACAGTCAATCAAAGATCGCATGTCATACCATAATTGGGCGAATAAATTATTCCTTACAGCAATTCTGGCTTAAGCATTGCATTTAAAAATCTGATAAATGCTTGACATGCGATGTTTTGTATCTAGAATGGTGCTGGGTGCGATAATTTGATTGCGTCTCATGCGATAAATGGCTGGCGGCATGCCGGACCGATGCATCCGCCATTCGGCCATGCGTGACGCCCGAGCCGCATCGCCGCACTTTCCTGTCGTCAGACTCGCCCGTTTTCCCGTTTCTCCCGGTTTTTCGCCTCACAGCATTTTGCGCAGCCGATCGGCTTCGATATTCATGGTCCCTGCGAGCACGGGGACCCGAGACAATATTTAGGAAGGCTTATGAGAAGGGATAGATTCCCGAGCGGTTTTCGCGTCACCGTCTACGCCGGATCGTCGTTCGGCATGGATCCCGCATTCGCGCGCGAGACGGAGAAATTCATCGGGGATGTGGTGGCGTCCGGCGCCGAGATCGTTTATGGCGGCGGCAAGGTCGGCCTGATGGGCGTGGTCGCCAATACCGCGCTGGCGGCGGGCGGCAAGGTGACGGGCGTCATTCCGCGGGCGCTGACGAGCGGGGAGATTTCGCACACGTCGCTGACGGCGCTGCATATCGTCGATTCGATGTCGGCCAGGAAGAAGCTGATGGAGGACCTGGGCAACTGCTTCGTCGCATTGCCGGGCGGCATCGGCACGATCGAGGAGACGATCGAGGTGCTGTCGAATCTGATTCTCGGCAATCACAAGAAGCCGATATTCCTGTTGAACGTCAATCGCTATTGGGACCGTCTGCTGGATCTGATCGCGCACGTGGTCGATTCCGGCTTTGCGAATCCGCTCGAGGGCAAGCTGCTCATCCGCGTCGACAGCAACGCGGCGCTGCTCGACGAGCTGGAGCGTTGGAATCCGCCGCGCCCCAGGTGGGGCGAGGGCTGATGTCGAAGTTGCGCCGTTCGTCCGCACGAAGGATGAACATTCACTGAGAAGTCCGAATTTAACCATTCACAAGACTATGGAAAATTTACTTCTGGACGTTACTCCGAGGGCAGCGATTCATCACGGTTTCACGAACATCTACGGCGATTCGGTCGACGACCTGGTCAGGCAGGGCATTCACAACATCGTGAAGGAGGGAAGAAAGATCAAGTCGCGCGCCGGAGACGCGATGCAGGCGTATGGCGTCAACTACATCCTGAAGGACCCGCGCAGCCGCGTGCATTCGCTTCGAAACGGCGCAAAGCGATACCTGTGCCGCGAACTGCTCGCGTATTTCAGCGGCAGCCTGAAGGCCGAGAACGGCCTCGCGAACGCGTCGAAGTTCTGGATGACGCTCACGGACAAGGACGGGAACGTCAATTCGAACTACGGGTATTACGTGTTCTACGAGCCGGTCGAAAAATACGGCAACCAGTACAACTGGATCGTCAGCATGCTGAAGTCGAACCAGGACTCGCGCCGCGCGATCATCAACATCAACCAGAACTACCACAAGTCCGATACGAAGGATTTTCCGTGCACGATCGGGATGCAGTTCTTCATTCGGGAAAACCACCTGTTTTGCGAGACGATCTCGCGCAGCACCGACGTGATCACGGGGCTGCCGTACGACATGGGTTTCTTCTCGTTCGTTCACGAACTCGTGCATAGCGATCTCGTGTCGCAGGGCTACGACGATCTGCAACTGGGCTCGACCATCATGAAGACCACGTTCACGCAGATTTACGACAACGCGATGGAGAAGGCGAAGGACGCGATGAACGGCCGCGGCGACACCGAAATGATGCCGGAAATCTCGTCGGCGAAGGATACGCTGGGCGACATCTACGCCGGCTCGGCAAAAACCGATGTAATCAAGTGGATTTACGAGAATGCCGAATAACCCGACGATCCTTGCAATCGCTTCGGCAAACGAAGCAAAAGTCAATGCGCTGCGCAGCGTGGCCGGCGCGGTCTTCGAGTCGCACCGGATCGTTCCGGTGCCGGTCGACTCAGGCGTGTCCGAAACGCCTGACAGCGACGCGCAGGCGCTGGCGGGATGCCGCAATCGCCTCGTGGCCATGCAGGCGCGCTGTCGCGACGCCGTCGATTACTGGGTGGCGCTCGAAGGGCTGATCGAGCGCACCGGTTTTGGCGATTTCGTGTACGGCTGGGCCGCCGTGCTGCGCGCGGGCGAAGAGACGCCCGCCTATGGATGCAGCGGCAAGGTGATGCTGCCGCACGGCCTGCTGAACGCGTTGCCGCCGGGGGAAAGGCTGTCGGCGTTCATCAAGGAGACACTCGATGCGACGGGCGACAGCGTGATCGACGTGCTCGGCACGAACGGATTCCTGACGAACGGCCTGTACGACCGGACCATGGAGTTCGAAACGGCGATTCGCTGCGCGTTGGGCGTCGCACTGAATCCGAAACGCACCGCGAGCGCCGCGATATGAACGACGACATCCTGTATGCGGGCATCGAGTATCTCGATCCCGGCACCTGCCGGCTGGCGACGGCCGACATTCGCGTGAAGGACGGCCGGTTTCACAGCATCCGGCCGGCCGGCGCGCCGCGCCCCGATGGCGTCGCGACGGCGGACGGGACGGGGCGCGTGATGTTTCCGGGGCTCGTCAATGCGCACCTGCATCCGAGCAAGGAGCTGTACGGCGATCTGCACGACTTCTCGCCGATTCAGACGGTGCTCGACAGCGTGCACAAGAACAACCGGCTCGAAAGCGCGCAAACGCAGTATGCGGCCGCGCTCTACAGCATCATGCGCAACGTGCGCAGCGGCGTGACGAGCGTCGGCGTGTTCACGAGCCGCTTCGAAACGGATGCCGACGCGTGCAAGGCCGTCGGCGTGCGCGCATCGGTCCAGTTCTGCCAGAGCGATCAGTGGCTCGGCGGCGGGAGCAAGCCGTCGGCGTACGGCATCGACGAGATCATCCGCAGATACGAGCGGTCCGTCGATACGCACGCGACGCCGCTGATCGATCTGCAGCCGGCCACCGCGTCGGAGCTGTCCGCGAGCGACGATTTGATCCGGCAGTTGCATGGATTGGCGAAGGCGCGCGGCAAGACGTTCTCGATGCATGTTCACGAGGGGCGAACGCAGGTGAAATCGTTTCGCGACGCGCACGGCATCAGCGCGATCCGGCATCTTGGCGGGCTGGGCGTGCTGGACGAGCACCTCACGCTCGTCCATGCGAGCAGCGTGGACGATGACGATGTCGCCGAGATCCGTCGGTCGCGCGCGAACCTGGTCCATTGCCCGATCAGCAACAGCTTCGTCGGTGCGGGCAGGATGCCGGTGCGCCGATTCGCCGGCGCGCGGCACATGGGGCTCGGCACGGACGCGGCGATGGTCAATCCGGAAAACCGCCTGACGAACGATGCGATGTTCTGCCTCTATCACCACGGCGAGCACGATCTCGACGACAAGCTGAGCGCGGCGGAGGTGCTCGGCATGTTGACCGCGTCGGGCGGCGAGAGCATCGGATTGCGCGGGATCGGCGCGATTCGCGCCGGCCGCCGCGCGGATTTCATCGTCTTTCGGCGCGACCGCTTGACGGAGGCTTACGGCAACAGCCCGATTTCCCATTTGCGGCTGCTGCGCAACGAAAACCCGGACCAGGTATTCGTCGACGGACGGGCGATCTTCTCGGACGGGACGTTCGCGTTCGTCGATTTCGACGAATGGCGGTCGCGGTTCGAGGCGCTCAGAGAAGAGGTGACGGCATGAAGAAGATTGCATTTCTGTTTTCCGGGCGCGGATCGCTGATCGGCTCCGTCGTCGAGGGCATCGGGCGATCGTCGGTGCCCGCGGAGATCGCGCTCGTGATCACGAACAACAAGGCGTTTCCGGCCGAGAACGGCTCGCTTGCGGGGCGGTTTCCGGTCAGCCGGGTCCTGCACTCGGATTTCGCCGATCGCGAATCGTTCGAGGCCGAAATTTCCCGGCAGCTCGACGCGAACGACATCGATCTGATCGTCCTCGGCGGGTTCCGGCGCATTTTCTCGCCGGCCTTCGTCGACAAATACGGGAGCCGGACGATCAACACGCATCCGTCGATCCTGCCGGCGTTTCCGGGCGACGGCGCGCAGCGCCGCGCGCTCGAGGCGGGCGTGAAGGTGACGGGCGCGACAGTGCATTTCATCAACAACGAAGTGGATGCGGGGCCCATCATCGATCAGGGCGTCGTGCGCATTGCGCCGGGCATGACGGAGCAGGCGCTGAAGGAAGCAATCATCAAGGTGGAAGAAGTCATCATCGCGGACGCGGTCACGAACATCCTGGAAGACCGGATCGCCGTTCGCGACGGAATCGTGAGGGTCGTTCAATGAAAGAAAACGTGAAAACCGGAAACTTCGCATCGGCGGTCGTCGTTGCGCTCATTCTCTTTGTCGCGATCGTCAGCCTGGGCACGTCGCTTGCCATATTGCCGATCTACGTGAACAAGGTGTTGGGACTGTCGCCGTATTTCGTCGGCGCGGTCGTCACGGCCGAGTCCGTCTCGACGCTGCTGTCGCGCGCGTACGCCGGCCGGTTCTCCGACACGCGGGGCCCGAAGACCGGCATGATCCGCGGGCTGCTGCTGATGTTCGTCGCGGGCGCGCTGTGCGTCGCGGCGCTCGCGACGCACGGCGCGAGCGCATACCTTTCGTTTGCCGTGGTGTTCGGCAGCCGCGTGCTGATGGGCGTCGGCGAGAGCCTCATCTTCACCTGCAGCGGAACGTGGCCGATCGGGCTTGTCGGGCGCGAGCACGCCGGCAAGATCATGTCGTGGGTCGGGATCGCGATGTTCCTCGGGCTCGCGATCGGAAACTACGCGGGCGTGTGGTCGTATCAGCACGTGGGGCTCGTCGCCGGCGCGGCGGCGATGACGGGGCTGCCGCTGCTCGGAACCGTCGTCGTATGGTTCATCAAGGAGGTCAGCGTCCATGACGATGCAGGCCATCTGCCGCTCAGTTATGCGGTGAAGCGCGTGTGGAAGGCCGGCGCGGGCTTCGCGCTCGCCAACGTGGGATACGCGTCGGTCACGTCGTTTCTCGCGCTGCTGTTTCTCGACAACGGCTGGAACGGCTATGCGGCGCTCGCGCTCGCGCTGTTCGGCATCGGCTACGTCGCGGCGCGGCTGCTGCTCGGCTGGCGCGCCGATTCGTCGGGCGTCAACACAATCGTCGTCTCGCTCGCGATCGAGGCGGCGGGCCTGCTTTGCCTCGCGTATGCGAGCACGCCGCTCTACGCGTCGATCGGCTCCTTGCTGGCGGGCTTCGGCCTGTCGATGGTCTATCCGCTGCTCGCGCTTCCCGCGATCAAGAGCCTGCCCGAAAAGAACATCGGGCTTGCGCTGAGCACCTATGAATCCTGCTTCGACATCGGGATTCTCCTCGCCGGCGCGGCGGGCGGGATCATTGCGTCGCACGTCGGCTATGCGTCGATTTTCGTCTTCGCATTCGTCTGTTCGCTGCTCGCGATCGTTTGCTCGTATTTCGCCTATCAGCAGCTCTTTTCGGAGGTCGGCCGAGCGGCGACCTGACGCACGTTCGCTGACGGGGCCCGGCCGGCGAGCGCGGCGGCCGGGCCGAAACGACACCTCATCCGCGAGCGGCTCCCCGCAGCGGCGAACAACGTCGCGGGCCCGGCGCGGGTTCCGCGCGCGCCGGGGCGGCGGCTCGCACCAGGACGATACGGATATGCCTATCGAAATGTCTTGCGCAGCACGACCGTGGGTGATCAGCGACACGATGCGCTTCGACAGCGCCGGATGCGCGTTCGAGCGATGCGATATCGAGATCGCCGGCGGCAGGATCGCAGCTATCGTGCCGGCCGGCAGCTCGGCGCTCGCCGAAGGCATCGACGGCGCGTCGCTCATCTGCACGCCGGGCGTCGTCGATATCGCGCCGCCGGACGGCCGAATCCATCCGTCGTGGGCCGCGGTTGCCGAGCCGCCCGCTTGCGTCACCACGATGGCCCGCCATTGCACGGGCGACGCACCTCTCGATGCGGGAGCCGCCGCGGCGGCCATGCGACGTGTCGCGCTGCTGCGCGTCGACGATCGGCGCCCGGAGCAGGCCGACGCGTGGCCGGGCTGGATGCCGGCCACGTCGGCCGCGCACGCCGGCGCTGCCGCGCCGGACGTTCCGTCGCTCGTCACGGCGCTGCCGGTGATCGCGAGCGGCGATCTCGCGTCGGCGGCCGAGATCGTCGCGTGGGCGCACCGCGCGAAGCGCGCGGGCACGCGGATCGGCATTCAGTTCTCCGCGCACTCCGATGTCGCGCACGAGTTTCGCGCGCGCTTCTGCTGCTCGGAAGCGGCATTGATCGCTTATCTGATGGCCGACGACAAGCGGGTGACGGTGTTCGGCGCAGCGCCGCTCGACGGGCGGGACATCGCCGCGCTGGCGCGCACGCGAAGCCATGCGGTGATCGACGCGTGCCGCGACGGCGAGCGCGTGCGAGGGCGGAGCGCCTATGCGCCGCTGCTCGAAAAGGGCAGGGCCGCACTGCGTTTTCGCGGCGGCGCGGCGTTGCATCGCTTGATGCGCGAGACGGAGCGTGCGTCGGCTGCGCTCCTGGACCGCTGCGCGCTTGCGTTGACCCGCTCGGCCGCGGCGGCGCTCGGTCTCGACGACGTAGGCGCGATCGCGCCGGGCATGAAGGCCGACCTCTGCCTGTTCGAGCGGCAGGCCGGCGACGATTTGCGTGGCGGTGGCGCGACGCTGCTGTCGCTGCTCGCGACGCGCGCGCCGCGAGCGGTGCTCGTCGACGGACGCTCGCGCGTGTGCGCGAAGGCGGCGCTCGCCGCGACCGGCGCTGCGCATTGATACGGCGTTTACGTCAACTCGACGAAGCATATCGTCAAATCGTCGAAAATTGACGTCGTTTCGCATCACTTTTCGTCTATAAAGTGTTTTTGCACATCCGTACACTTTCCTGCAGGGCAACACGCCGTTTACAACAAACAATCACCTTGTCAGGAGAGAACGACATGAAAATCGCCATCGTCGGCGCGGGTCTCATCGGCCACACCATCGCTCATCTGCTGCGCGAAACCGGCGACTACGAAGTCGTCGCGTTCGATCGCGATGCGGACGCGCTCGCGAAACTCGCCAGCGAAGACATCGCGACGCGGCGCGTCGATTCCGCCGACGCGGCCGCGATCCGCGAAGCGGTGAAGGGCTTCGACGCGCTCGTCAACGCGCTGCCGTATTACCTGGCCGTCAATGTCGCCGCCGCCGCGAAGGCCGCGGGCGTGCATTATTTCGATCTGACCGAGGACGTGCGCGCGACGGGCGCGATCCGCGAGCTCGCCGAAGGCTCGGATCGCGCGTTCATGCCGCAATGCGGCCTTGCGCCGGGCTTCATCGGCATCGCCGCGCACGAGCTCGTGAACGGCTTCACCGAGGTGCGCGACGTGAAGATGCGCGTCGGCGCGCTGCCCGAGTATCCGACCAACGCGCTCAAGTACAACCTGACGTGGAGCGTCGACGGCCTCATCAACGAATACTGCCAGCCGTGCGAAGCGGTGCGCGACGGGCGCCGCCAATGGGTGCAGCCGCTCGAAGGGCTCGAGCACTTCTCGCTCGACGGCACCGAATACGAGGCGTTCAACACGTCGGGCGGCCTCGGCACGCTGTGCGAGACGCTCGAGGGCAAGGTCGAGACGCTCGACTACAAGTCGGTCCGCTATCCGGGCCACCGCGAGCTGATCCAGTTCCTGCTCGAGGATCTGCGCCTGGCGACCGACCGCGACACGCTGAAATCGATCATGCGCCGCGCGGTGCCGTCGACGAAGCAGGACGTCGTGCTCGTGTTCGTCACGGTGACGGGCGTGAAGCACGGCCAGCTCGTGCAGGACGTGTTCACGCGCAAGATCTTCGCGAAGGAAATCTGCGGGATGCCGATGAGCGCGATCCAGATCACGACGGCGGGCGCGATGTGCGCGGTGCTCGATCTGTTCCGCGAGAAGAAGCTGCCGCAGAGCGGCTTCGTGCGCCAGGAGCAGGTGCCGCTGCACGCATTCCTCGCGAACCGCTTCGGCAAGCTGTACGAGGGCGGCACGCTCGAGCGGATGCACGCGCTCGCGTGACGCGACGTAAAAAAACGGTTCATCGCGGATTACCGGGGAACGCGGCGCGGATCTTGAGAAAGAAGTATTCCTCGTCGCGGTACCCGTAAGCCCGACGCTTGATGACCTTGATGGTGTTGTTGATGCCTTCGACGATGCTGGTATTAAGCGGATGTCGGCAGCGGGCCACGATTCCGTGCCAGTAACCCTGCAGGCGCTGCGCAAACAGTTGCAGCGCGGCAATTCCGCTTTGCCGGGCTTGCTCGATCCATTGTTCCCAGGCCTTTTCCGCCCAGGCAGGCTTGCGGTAGAACCAGAGCCGCTTGAGTTCGTCACGTAGCACGTAGACGCACAACAATGGCTGATTGGCGGCCAGCAGTTCCTTCAGATGCACGGACTGCTCGGGCTTCAGGTTGTGGCGGTTGCGCAGCAGCAACCAGCGGCTGGACTTCAGGACCTTCCGGGCCGGCCGGTCATGGCGCAACTGATTAGCCTGATCGACCCGCACCCGATCAATCACCTCACGCCCGTACTTGGCCACGACGTGGAACAGGTCGTAGACGACCTCAGCCTGCGGACACTGCGCTTTGATCTCCAACTCGTAGGCCGTGGTCATGTCGATGGCCACTGCTTCGATGCGCTCGGCAACACCCGGTGGAAGCTGTTCGAAGAAGGCTCTGGCCGTCTCGCGCGAGCGTCCCGCTCCAATCCAGAGCACTTGCCGACCAATCGGATCGACCACCACCGTGGCGTAGCGATGACCTTTATGGAGCGCGAACTCGTCCATCGCCAGATAGCGGATCGTCGACCAGTCAGGATCAGCCACACGCGCTCGCAAGCGCATCTTGTCGATCGATTTGACCGTGTGCCAGCCCAAATCGTAGAAGGCGGCGACCGCCTGCACGCTGGCCGCCTGCAGCAGTTTCTCGCAGGCCTTGGCAAATCGCTCCGTCACTCGCTGGTAACGGCCCAGCCACGCCAGTTTCTCCAGTCGCGGACCGCCGCAGCGTTCGCACCAGACTCGGCGGCGGGGGACGTGCAGTACCACCCGGTACTCGAACAGTGGCAGATCGCGCACCCGGCGAACCGTCGTCTCATGAATCTGCTGGCAGCGTGCACCGCACTGTTCGCAGTACATGACCTTGCTGACCGGCTTCAAATACAGCGACAGCGTACGGCCTTCTCCTTCCGGCCATTCCACCCCCTCTAACCGATAGCCGGTCCAGCAACCCAGTGCTTGAAGTGCCTTGCGATCGAGCAATTCTGCCTCCTGACCTCCTTAAAGTCAGGCGTCAGGTTACGCAATCGCCATCAAACCCTCCACGGTTTCCTGCGATGAACCAAAAAAACGCCGGGTGGCCCGATGGGCGTCCGGCGTTTTTTCATGCATGCGGCGCCGCGTCAGGCGGGCAGCGGCGGCACCGTCGACGCGACGCGCGCGGGCGGCGGCGCGATGTGATCGAGGAGCGCTTCGACATCGGCATCCGACGGCGCGGTGTTGTCGAACATCAGCAGGCCCTCGCATTGCTCGCCTGTCGGGATGAAGCGGCGTTGCCGGTATTCTTCCCAGTGCGCGAGCTTGTATGCGTCGTTCGGATTGCCGCGCGCGACGATCCGCGCATGCGCGGTGTCCTCCGACGTGTGGACCCAGACGATCCGCAGCTCGACGTTGGGTCCGATGCCGAGCCACGCGCGATCGAACAGACGCCGGTCGCGCACCTCGCGCGACAGCGGTCCGACGACGATCGCGCTGATGCCGAGCTCAAGGTTCTCGCGCGCGGTGTCGAGCAGCCCCTGGTATTCGGGATCGCGCAGATGCTTCAGATAGAGCGGGCTGTCGCGATCGTTCGGGTCGTGCGTGAGCGCGCCCATCGCGGCCGAGCTGTAGCGGCCGTACAACGTGTCCTTGTCGAGCAGGCAGAACGCTTCGCCCGTCGTCTTCATCAGCGGCCGGATCAGCCGCTTCGCGAGCGTCGTCTTGCCGGTGCCCGCATGGCCGCAGAAAAACACCAGATACGTCACGAACGTGGGTCCTCCGGCGGTGCGGCGGGCCCGTGCGCGTCATGCGCGTCGCCGGCGGCGCCCGTCGGGAAATTGCCGTTCGCTTCGAGCCACATCGCGTTGATGATGCCGAAGCCGAGCGCGACGCCGATGCCGAGAATCCACGAGAAGTACCACATCGCTGTCTCCTTGACGGTCAGGACGGCCGCGCGGGCCGCCGGGCGATTCGAGGGAGCGCCGCCCGCGAGCGCGGCCGGCGACGAGTGCACGACGTCGATCATGACCAATATCGGCGGGCCGCGCAAGCGAACCGCGGCCGCCGGCGCGCGCGGGAGCGGCTAAACTGTGCGCCGGAATGGCTTCGAAACACGTTACTGCATGCTGATCAACTGCGCTGCATATCAGGACGGCCGCAAAGTGGCCGATATCGACATCGACGACATCGGCGACTACGTCGCCAGGCCCGAGTGCTTCGTCTGGGTCGCGCTGAAGGACCCCGAGCCGGACGAGATCGAACGGATGGGCGAGGAGTTCGGCCTGCACGAGCTCGCGCTCGAGGACGCGCGCAAGGGCCACCAGCGCCCGAAGATCGAGGAGTACGGCGATTCGCTGTTCGCCGTGCTGCATACGGTCGAGATCGACCGGCGGGGCGAGCTCCAGCTCGGCGAGCTGAACGTGTTCGTCGGGCCGAACTACGTGCTGTCGATCCGCAATCACAGCGAGCAGGACTTCCGCGCGGTGCGCGCGCGCTGCGAACGCGAGCCGCATCTGCTGAAGGAGGGCTCGGCGTTCGTGTTCTATGCGCTGATGGACCAGGTCGTCGACCGCTATTTCCCGACGCTCGAGGCGCTCGGCGCCGAGCTGGAGGCGCTCGAGGACCGGATCTTCGAGAAGACGGGCACGGCCGCCGCCCGCGCGCTGATCGAGGATCTGTACACGCTCAAGCGCCAGCTCGTGATGCTGCACCAGCACACGGCGCCCCTCGTCGAGCCGCTCGCGAAGCTTGTCGGCGGGCGGATTCCGCAGGTCTGCGCGGGAATGGACCATTATTTCCGCGACGTCTACGACCATCTGCTGCGGATCGTGCGGACGATCGAAGGGCGGCGCGAGATGCTCGTCACCGCGATCCAGGTGAACCTCGGGATGATCTCGCTCGCGGAAAGCGAAGTGACGAAGCGGCTCGGCTCGTTCGCCGCGCTGTTCGCGATCCCGACGATGATCGCCGGGATCTACGGGATGAACTTCAACAACATACCGGAGCTGCACTGGCGCTTCGGCTTTTACGTGTGCCTCGGCGTGATGGCGGCCGCCGACCTGTTCCTGTGGCGGCGCTTCAGGAAGGCCGGCTGGCTGTGAGCCGCATTCACGCGGGCGCGGCGAGCTTGCCGATGACGACCGTCCACGGCCGCACCCGCCAGCGCTTGACGAGGCCGTTCGCGACGTAAGGATCGGCTTGCGCGAACGCTTCGGCGACGGCGGGCGACGGCGCGTCGAACACGAGCACCGCTTCGTCGGCCGGGTCGGCGAGCGCGCCCGCGAGCAGCAGCTCGCCGCGGGCGGTCGCGGCCTTCGCGAGCGCGAGATGATCGGCGCGGTAGGCGCCGCGCCGATCGAGATAACCGTCGACGAGTTCGTAGGTCAGCAGGTAGTACATGAAATGCTCCTCATGCGATGGGGCGTGCCGGTCCGCCGCGGCGAACCGGCGCCGGTTGACGGGCAACGGCTAGTATAGGCCGGGCCCCGCGGGCGCCGCTTCGTGTAACAAGCGGCCGCGTTCGCCGGCCCCGCATCGTCGGCGCGACCGCTCGCGCCCGCCGCTTGGGCGCGTGCGGCGGGCCCTCGGGCGTCGGGTCGCGCCGCCGGCGCGGCTTTTGCCGCGCGGCGCGGCGAACACGCCGTTACAAATCGATACGGATCGCGGCCCGCGCACGCGTCAGACTGGCGCGCGAAACGCATGCGCAATGGCGTTGGCGAAACGCGCGGCGCGCGTGCGCCGCCCCGCGCCGGATGATGCGAAACTATGCGAAACCACACGAACCGATGAAGCTCCGAACACTGTTGCTGCTGGGAATGTCGTTAGCGATGCTTGCCGCCTGCGGCTGGTTCCATGCCGGCCCCGGCGCGCGCGACATCGACGCTGCCGTGCGCCGCGCGCTCGACGCCGAGAATCGCGGGCCGCTCAATACGATGCTCGGCCAGCCGCTGCCCGTGGCGGCCGACGTCGCGTCGGTGAAGCCCGTCGGCGATTGCACGAAGGTCGCCGAGCGCGCGTATTCGTGCAACGTCGCGATCGCGTGGCACGACGGGCAGCCGAGCGACGGTGACGCGTCGCTGCGCGCGACGCTCACATTCACCGAAGACAGCGACGGCGCATGGCAGACGTCGCACGTCGATGCGGCGCTCGCCGCGGGCGCGGCGAAGTCGCTGATCGACCGGATCAGCGGCGCGGTTGCGGCAAGCGGTGCGTCGCAGGCGCAGTGAGCCGGGCCTGCGCGCGGCCCGACACGTCGTCAGTGATGCGCGTACGTCCGTGGCGCACGCACGGCGCGCGTATGCCGCGCATGATGCGCGCGGTGCTTGCGAAGGTGCGTCGTCTTCGCGGCGCGGCATGCATGTCGCTCGACTGGCCCGACAAGCCCGACTGGCCTTCGCCGAATCGATAGGTTTGCGACGTTTGCGCGCGAGCGGCCGTCGTCAACGCGAATGCGGCGCACGCGGCCGCGATGAAGATCGAAAGCTTCACGTATGGGCTCCTCTGTCCAAATGGGGCGCACGAGCATAGCGCGATTGCAGTGCGCCGACCTTTCCGCCGGCTTGCGTCGAACGATGCTTGACGATCGTTCGGCGCATTCGATTCCGGCGTGGCGCGCGCCCCGGCATGCGTGCCGGACGCCTTTCGACGCATGCGGCCGTCGCCGGGGATCGACGCGCGGCGACGGCGTCAGTCAGTATGGGCGATTGTCGTCGCCGCGCCGGTCGTCGCGCCAGCGGCCGCCGTCGCGCCGGTCGCCGTCACGGTAGCCGCCGCGATCGTCGCGCCGGTCGTCGTCGCGACGATAGTATTGCGGCGGATGCGCGCGCTCCCATTCGTCGCGCTCCCAGTAGCGGTGGCCGTCCCAATAGCGCTCGCCATGCCAGCCGATGCCGACGTCCACGCCGACGGCGGGCTCCGTCGGATACACCGCACAGCCCGAGAGCAGCGCGCTCGCGACGAGCGGCAGAATCATCAGTTTTTTCATGGTCGCGCCATCCATTGAAGCGGGTTCGTGGTTCCCATCATAGAAAGCCGGCGAATTCCCGCGTGTAATGGATTGCAACGCGATATGACGTGGGCCCGCGGAGTGAACGGACATTCGCGCACGGCCGCATCCGCATCGGTCCACGCCGATCCGCGCCGGCTCGCGTCATTCGCTCGGCGGCGGCAGGTTCTGCACCATCAGCGTCTGCGGATTCGACAGCGGAATGCCCGCCGCGCGCAGCCGCTTGAGGATCTCGAACAGCAGGTCACTCTTCGTCGCCGCCGTGATTCGCGGACTGCCGACGTAGCCCGTCACGCTGAGCGTGATCCCGTCCGGCGTCAACTGGCTGAACGTGACGGACGGCGCGGGCTTCTCGAGGATCGACGCATGCTCGCGGTACGCGTCGAGCAGCAGGTCGCGCACCTGCTCGGGATCGGTGTTGAGCGCAAACGTGAGCATCAGCGTCGCGACGCCCTGCGTGCTGTTGCCCATCGTCACGTTGCGCAGGTTCTGCGAGATCAACTGCGAGTTCGGCACGATCACCATCGAGCGGTCGGACAACTGGATCTCGGTCGCGCGCACGTTGATCCGGCGGATGTCGCCCTCGACGCCCGAGATGCTGATCATGTCGCCGACCTTCACCGGCCGCTCGGTGAGCAGGATCAGCCCGGACACGAAGTTCTTCACGATCTCCTGCAGACCGAAGCCGATGCCCACCGACAGCGCGCTCACGATCCACGCGAGGTTGTCCCATTTGACGCCGAGCAGCGACAGCGCGAGCAGCACGATCGCGACGTAGCCGAGATTGCTGAACAGCGTGATGAGCGACGCGCGCATGCCTTGATCCATGCCGACCGCGGGCAGCAGCTCGTTGTCGAGCCAGCGTCGCACCGAGCGCAGCAGGTAGATGCCGATCGCGAGCGCGAGCGCCGCGTTCAGGATGCGGTCGGGCACGATGTTCAGACGCTGCAGGCGCTCGCCGCCGAACATCGAGATCACGCTCACGAGCAGGTCGTTCGGCGTCGTTCCGAAGCCGCCCGTCAGCAGCGCGACGACGGCGACGAGCAGCAGCACGCTCGTGCTGATTCCGGTCAGCACGGTTCTCGCCTGATCGAGGTGGCCGTCGTTCAGCCCGAACAGATTCTTGATCAGCCTGCCGCTCGACAGGTTCGCGGAGAACGCGCTCGCGTACGCGTCGCGGGTGAGGCGGGTCAGCAGATACGCGCTGCCGAGCACGATCTCGAACCAGACGAGCTCGTAGGTGAGGAAGCGGGCGACCGAGATGTAGCCGACGAGGAGCGCGACGAGCGCCGCGACGACGGTCAGCGTGACGCCCGCGTGGATCAGCCCCGCGAGCGTCGAGCGGGCCTCGGGCGGCTCGCCCGCGGCCGCGAGCGCGGTGCGCGCGCGGTTCGCGCGCAGCAGCGATGCGCCGATCGTCACGACGACGACGAGCGACACGATCCCGCGCCCGAACAGCGTGACCTGCAGGCTCGTGTCGGCGGTTCGGTTCAGCTCCTCGAGCGCACCCGCGACGAGCAGCAGCGCCGCGAGGATCGCCGGGAACGGCCGCATCGCGAGCGCGACTTCGTCGGCGAGCGCGGGCAGCCGCCAGCTCGGGTGGCGCGTGCACAGCAGCGCGCGGCCGAGGCCCGCGATCAGCGCGCAGGTCAGCGCGAGCTTCGCGAGTTCGTCGGCGAAATCCTGCAGCGCGCTCGTCAGCACGACGTCGCGCGTGAGCGCGAGGTAGACGAACTGCACCGCGATGCCCGTCGTCACGATGCTCGACACCGCGATCGACGTCGCGAGCGCGCTGCGCCGCACGCGGGTCTCCGGCAGCTTCGTCAGGCTGAACCACGCGAGCGCGCGCTCGGCGAGCCGCCCGCCGAGCGTCCACACGGCGAGCGCGGCGGCGAGCAGCAGCGCGGTGCCGAGCCGGCGGCCCGGCTCCCATGCCGCGCTCAGCACTTGCCCGATCTGCGCGCTGAACGCGTCGAGCTCCTGCTGGTCGTCGTCCGACGGATGAACGAGCGGCGCCCAGAATTGCGCGCCGAGAATGCTGCCCGAGCGCAGCACGAGCTGGTCGCGCAGCAGGCTGCGGCGCAGCTTCGAGTATTGCTGCATCAGGTTCGCGAGGCTTTCCTTTTCGTCGGCGGCCTGTTTCAGCGCGGCGTCGAACTGCGTCTTGCGCGCATTCAGATCCGCGCGCTGACGCGCGACGGCGGCCGTCTCGGGCGCCGCGCCCGGCGCGGGCGGCGGCCCGAGCACGTCGAGCTGCGCCTGAAGCTGCGCGCGCGTGGGCACGAGCGCGGCCGTCAGCTTGTCGACGTCGGCCGCAAGCGCCTGCGTCGATTCGTCGAGCGCGTCCAGTTGCTTGTAGGTCGTCGCGGCCGACGCCTGCTGCTTGATCCGGTCGAGCGCGGCCTGCACGCGCTTGAGCTCGGCGAGCGCCTCGTCGCGCGAGATCGTCGGCGCGGGCGGCACGGCGGCGCCCGATGCGAGGTCGGCCGCCGCCGCCGCGGGCAGCGCCGCACAGAAAAGATGCAATAGGCCAATCAGCGCGACGCGGCGCGCAAATGTCGCAAGATGAATCATCGGGAAACCTTACAGATCGGTTGCGCGAACGGACAACCGGATTGCGTCGTAGATTGCCACGGTTTTTCGGCTTGCGGATTGCCGACGACAATCCGAAACAATTGAAAGGAAAACGAAATATTTTTGCCGGCCGCGCCGGACCTTTGCGCGCTGGCGCGCCGCGCGTCAGACCCGCTCGATCGGAATGTACCGTCCATCCTTGCCGACGGGCGTGAGCGGCAGGCTGGCCTTTTCGCGGCGCTTGCGTTCCTTCGACAGCGGCGGGCAACTGTGCTCGTCGTAGTACATGACCATGCAGTCGAGGCAGAGCAGGCACTCCATCGGGTCGATCCGGCCGGCCGTGTCGATCGCCTGCGAGCCGCAGCCGACCGCGCACGCATGGCAGCTCGTGCATTCGGGCTTGCGTCGCAGCTTGAGCAGCCGCAAGCGCCCGGGCAGCGCGAGGCTCGCGCCGAGCGGGCACCGGTACTTGCAGAACGGCCGCTCGACGAAGATCGACGCGCCGACGACGGCCGTCCAGAACAGCACGAACGGCCACGAGCGGCGCGCACGCGGCCGCGTCGGCGCCTTTCAGGCGCGCGAAGAAGCGCAGCGTCTCGAGCCCGGTCAGGTTGTCGTACAGCACGACGTTTTCCGGCAGATAGCCGAGCGTGCGCCGGACGGCGCGGAACCGCGGGTCGCGGGCCGACACGCCGTCGATCCGCACGTCGCCCGCGTCGGCGGCGAGAAGGCCGAGCATCAGTTGGAACAGCGTGCTCTTGCCCGCGCCGTTGCGGCCGATGTCCGCCCGCTGGCAGGCTGCGACGCGATGCACGAGCGCGCGCCGTTTGCGAGCGAAAGCGGGGACCGCCGCGAACGCACCGTGAACCGGTCCCGATGGCACAATGCACGGCAGCGTGCCGGCCGTGCCGGTCGGCAACGAAGAGGAGGCTCGCGCACGAAGCGGATGCTCCGCATGCGCCGAATCGCACGCCGAATCGCACGCCGAATCGCACGCGCCCGCTGTCGTGACGAGCCGCCGCCCTCACTCACAGTCAGGAAATCGCCGCCATGAAAAAGCTCGTCAACCACCCGTCCGATGTCGTGCGCGAAATGCTGGAGGGCATCGCGCGGCAGTCGCCGCACGTCGCCATTCTCGGCGACGAACACGTGCTGATCCGGCGGCCCTTGCCGGAGCCGGCGCAGCGCCCGGTCGCGGTCATTTCCGGCGGCGGCAGCGGCCACGAACCGGCGCACGGCGGCTACGTCGGCGCGGGGATGCTGAGCGCGGCGGTGTGCGGCGAAGTCTTCACGTCGCCGTCCACCGACGCCGTGCTCGCCGCGATTCGCGCGACGGCGGGCCCGAACGGCGCGCTCCTCATCGTGAAGAACTACACGGGCGATCGCCTCAATTTCGGTCTCGCGGCCGAGCTCGCGCGCGCGGAGGGCATCCCGGTCGAGATCGTCGTCGTCGCGGACGACGTGTCGCTGCGCGAACTCACCGGGCGCGGGCGGCGCCGCGGCATCGCCGGCACCGTGCTCGTGCACAAGCTCGCCGGCGCGGCCGCCGAGCGCGGCCTGACGCTGCCGCAGGTGGCCGCCGTCGCGAACGAGGCGGCGGCGAACCTGGGCACGATGGGCGTCGCGCTCGACGGCTGCACGATTCCGGGCGTCGAACAATCCGGCTTCAGCCTCGCCGATGACGAAATCGAGCTCGGTTTGGGCATCCACGGCGAAAAGGGCGTGCGGCGCACGGCGCCGATGCCCGCAAACGCGCTGGCGGAAACGCTCGTGGCGACGATCGTCGACGATCAGCCCGTCGCGCGCGGCGACCGCGTCGCGCTGCTCGTGAACGGGCTCGGCGCGACGCCGGACATGGAGCTCGGCATCGTGCTGCGCGCGGCCTACGACAGCCTGAGCCGGCGCGGCGTCGAGGTGGCGCGCGCGTGGGCGGGCACGTTCCTGTCCGCGCTCGACATGCCCGGCTGCTCGATTTCGCTGCTCAAGCTGAGCGACGGCATGCTCGCGCTGCTCGACGCGCCGACGCAGGCGCGAGCGTGGCCCGGCGGCGGCGCGGTGAACCGGGACATTCGCGTGGCCGCGGCCGAACCCGGCCCGGGCGACCGGCTGCCGGAATGGGCGACGGGCGGCGCGGCGAGTGCCGACGGGCTGCGGCCCGCGTTGCATGCGGTCGCGGCCGCGCTGATCGACAGCGAGCCGGTGTTGACCGAACTCGATTCCATCGCCGGCGACGGCGATCTGGGCGCGAGCATGCGGCGCGCGGCGAACGCGATTCTCGCGCTGCCCGCCGATGCGTATCGGGGGCCGGCCGTGCTGCTCGCCGCGCTCGGCGCCGCGCTGCGCCGGGCGATCGCGGGCAGTTCCGGGCCGTTTTACGCGACGGCGCTCGTGCGGGCGGCCCGCCGGCTCGCCGACGCGCCGGCGCCGAGCGCGCGCGACTGGGCGGGCGCGTTCCGCAGCGGCGTCGACGCGATCGGCGATCTGGGCGGCGCGAAGCCCGGGGACCGCACGATGCTCGATGCATTGGTGCCTGCCGTCGATGTGCTCGAACGCGAGCTGTCGGCCGGCAGGCGCGCGAGCGATGCGTGGGCGGCGGCCGTGCGCGCCGCGGAAGAGGGCGCGGCAAAAACCGCGGGCATGACGCCGCGCGCGGGACGCGCGAGCTACCTGGGCGCGCGCGCCGTGGGATCGCCCGACGGCGGCGCGGTCGCCGTGGCGTGCTGGTTGCGCGCGTTGCAGCCGCACGTCGCGTAGCGGCGAATCGCGTGCTGCCCGGGGGCGCGCGCCGTCGCCCGCGTCGCCGATCGAGGCCGGTCGGGCGATCCGGCGCGCCCGGCCCTTCCGGCGGCGAGCGCAAGCCCGTCGTTAGCGTGAACAGACCCTTCTATGGGGACGGCATGCCGAGGATGCCGCGCGCATCCCGGCCGGGGAGCGCATCGGCGGCGTAAGAGAAATCGCCGTCGAGCTGCCGCTGGGCGAGCTGCCGCAACAGGAGCCGGTAGCGCAGGCCCGCGCGGTCGAAGCGCGAAAACAGGTCGCGGCGCTCGCCGGCTTCCTGGTAGCGGCCGTTCTGCGGGCCGACCATCCGGTTGTCCTGCGGCGCGACGACGTAAGGCGTCAACGGCATCAGCACGCGCAGCGGCCAGGGCGTGGACGTCGCGTTCAGCGCGAAGCTGAGCCGGCACCGGTCGCGCGACTCCGGCAGGCACGGGTGGAACAGCGGCAGGTCGATGCCCGGCGTATAGCGGCCGTACGCGAGCGCGACCGAGCTGCGCACGTGCACGTGAATCACCGCGTGAACGTCCTGATGCTTCGCGCGCACGCCGCCGAACCAGCGCATGATCGGCGCGACCGACTTGTGCGTGCAGCGCCGGATCATCGTCACCGTCTCGGACGTGAACTGCACGTCGATCCGGTCCTCGTCGGAACGCTCGTTGCCGAGCACGTTCGCATGCAGGAAGTCCGCATGCGTCAGGTCCAGCAGATTTTCGACGAGGAGGGGCGAGCAGCAGTCGAGCCGGACATTGCCCTGCATGTGCGGAGGCAGCCCGCCGTCGCGCGGCAGAAACGGCACGTCGGGCACGAGCGCGTCGCTCGCGTCGCCGGGGTCTCCGTACCAGATCCACACGTAGCCGTATCGCTCGAGCACCGGATAGTCGTCGGCGTCGGCCGGCGAATCGGACGCCGGGCGTCGCGCGGCCGGCAGGTCGGGGTGCCGCCGCGATGCGTGAATGCGTCCGCCCGCGCGCCACAGAAAGCACGGTTGCGAGTGGAGCCGCCAGCGCGATGCGCGCGCGCCGACTTCGAACGCGTGGGCGAGCGGAAACCATGCGTTGCGCAGGCGAATCCCGCCGGGCACCCAGTCGTCGCTCGGGCGGCTTGCCGCCTCGATATCTTCGTTGTCGACGGTCAGCATCATCCTTTCCTCGCACACGGTAATCGATCGGGCCCGCGCGCGGCGGCGGCACCCGCAGACCGCGAGTACGGGCCGAGCCAGGCGCGCGAGCAGGTCACGTCGAGCCTCGACAGCGCGCGTGCGTCGATCTGCTCGCGCATCGCGAACGGCGCGCGGCGCAGCCGCGCCCACAGGCGCAGCAGCGTGGCGTCGGCGCCGCTCGCGTCAGCCGCGATGCCGCCGCGCCACATGACGTTCGTCGCGCCGCGCGCCGCGGGAACGACGGCGATCGACGCCCACAGCGCCGTCTCGCCGTCGCGCGTGTCGAGCTCGACCGACGCGAGCGCATCGTCGCGCGGCGGCGCGAGCCGCAGCGTCCACGGATAATGCGCGCCGAACCGGTGATTGTGCGCGCGCGCCGCCCACGTGACGCCGCGCTCCATCTCGATGCGGCCGCCGCGCGGTTCGGGGTCCGCGATCACGTAATCCGTGATGCGCAGGCCGGCGATGCGCATCAGCAGATGCGGGCCGTCGGCCAGCGCGGCGACATACTCGTCGCATCCGACGGCGACCGCCGCGCAACCCGCGAACCGCTGCGCGCAACGCGACGCGGGCGCGGGGGGCGCGGCCGGCTTTCGCGTGTCGGCGCCGTGGGCCGCGCGGCCCCACACGTAGCCGTCGCGCTCGAACGTTTCGTAGGCGCGCACCGCATAGTGCGGCGGCACCGGCTCGCCTTGCGACAGATTCGGGATCGCGACGCATGCGCCTGACGCGCCGTCGTAGATCCAGCCGTGATAGCCGCACTGCAGTCGGCCGTCGGGCGTCACGCGGCCGAGCGACAACGGCGCGCGGCGATGCGCGCAGCGATCCTCCATCGCGCGGGCGGCGCCCGATGCATCCCGATACAGCACGAGCGGCTGTCCCATGCAGACGACGCCGAGCGGCGCCCGGGCGCTCACCTGCTCGGACAGCGCGAGCGGCAGCCAGCGCGCGGCGGAATCGGAACGAAGCGTTGCGACGGTCTCCATCATGGGCGTTCATCGCGATGGCCGCGATGCCTCCGGCAAGTCGGGCAAGTTTGGCAAACGCGCGTCGTCGCCGAGCGCGCGCATCGGCGCGGCCCGCCGCGCCGGCGGCGCATCGGCGGCGGCCATGCGTCGCGCGAGAGGCGACTGCCGCTTCGCGAGCCGGTGGGTCGACATGGCGCTCAGCCAGGTCATCGTCAGCGTCGCGATCAGCAGGACCGTGTACAGCGAGACAGGAATGATCCTCAGTTGCAGGCCGATCGCGAGCACCATCAGCTCGACGGTGCCGCGGCAGTTCATCAGCACGCCGATCAGCGTCGCCTCGGTGCGATCGATCCCGCATAGCCGCGCGCCGGCGTAGCAGCCGCCGAATTTCGCCGCCACGCCGCCGATCAGGAACGCGACGAGCCACCCCCACGCCGCGCCGCCGTCGAGCGCGGAAAACGACGCGCGAAAGCCCATGCTGACGAAGAACAGCGGGATCAGGACGAGGTCGGCCAGCCCCGCGAAGCGCGCATCCCACCACTGCCGCAGATCGTCGCGGCCCGACAGGGCGACGGCCGCGACCAGGGCGCCGAACGCGCTGTGAAAGCCGAGCCGGGAGGCGGCCCACGACGACAGCAGCAGATAGCCGAGCGCGCAAATCAATGTCGCCGATCCGCTGCGGTCCCGGCGCGCGCGATCGAGCAGCCACAGGACGATCTTGCGCACGAGCGTGATCGACGCGACGAAGAACGCGACGAGCACGCCTAGCGCATGCAGCGTCGACGCAGGCGACAGGCCGGATGTCGCGATCGCGCCGACGGCGGCGAGAATCAGCCAGCCGAGCGCGTCGGTCAGCGTGGCCGCGAGTATCGACAGCGTCGCCGCCGGGCGATGCGCGATGCGCGCGTCGGCGACGATGCGCATCATGACGGGCAGCGCCGAAACGGACAGCGCGATGCCGCAGAACAGCACGTAGGCGAGCGGCGACGCCTGCGGCTGGAACGCGTGCGACGACGCGATCGCGATCACGCTGCCGGTTGCGAACGGCAACGCCATCCCGCAAGCCGCGACGACCGTCGCGACGAGCGCGGCGGAGCGTCTTTGCGGAATCGACCATGCGATGTGCGTGCCCGTCTGGAACATCAGGAAAACGAGCCCGAGCTCGCCGAGCCGGGAGAGGATCGCGGCCGATTCCTCGCCGGGCAGCACGCCGTGCCCCGCGGCGGCGAGCGCGCCGAACGCCGATGGGCCGAGCAGCAGCCCGGCGAGCAGCTCGCCCACGACGCGCCCTTGGCCGAGCCGCTGCGCGAGCGCGCCCAGCACGAATGCGACGACGATCACGACGCACAGTTGCAGTATCCAGTCCGCCATCTTGTCCCGGCTCCTCGCGTTTGGTGCATGCCGATGAGCGCGCCGTGCGCCGGCGCATCGGCCCGGTGCGCCGCGCGCAGGGTCGGGCCGCCGCGGCGGCGGCCGTTCGACGCATGCGCGCGGATTGCCGCCAAGCGCGCGGGCTACATCGCGGCGACGCGCTGCAGGCCGAGCCGGGGCCGGGTCGACACGTAAAGCCCGTCGAGCGCCATGTTCGCCGACAGGCAGGGCAGCCCCTCGATCGCATCGAAGAAGCGCGCGTTGTCCTCGGCTTCCGGGCTGCCGATCGCCGATGCGAGCGCCTCCTTGTTCTTGCGAAGCGCGAGGTTCTGATCGATGCGGCGGGACATTTCGCCCATCAGGTGCGACGTGGCCTGCTCGACGTCGGCGATGTCCTCGAGGCCGGAGACGAGATTCAGGAACGCGCGCCGGATGTCGCCCGCCTCGATCATGTAGTGGCTCAACTCGTCGGCCTTGCTGAAGTAGCCGAGCTTGCCGTGCGCCTCGTAGAACGTCTGCACGAACACGAGGAAGCGCAGATAGGCCTGCCGGTAGCTGTCGCGATAGTACGCGGCGGCTTCCCGCTCGGCCACCTCGCCGCGCAGGATGCTGGCGAGCGACGCGGCGGCGAGCATGCCGCTGTACATCGCGAGGTGCACGCCCGTGGACAGCAGCGGATCGAGAAAGCACGCGGCGTCGCCGGACAGGAAGTAGCCGTCCGCCGCGAACGAATCGCAGGTGTACGAATAATCCTGCTCGGTCCTGAGCGGCGTGACGAGGCGCGCGTGTTGCGTGAGCTTCGTCATCACCGGGCTCAGCGCGAGCGCCTGCTCGTAGACCTGCTCGAGCGAGCCGGCGCGCTTCGCCGCGAGGAACGCGTCGCGGTGCATGACGACGCCGACGCTCGTCGGGCGGTCGGCGAGCGGGATCGCCCACCACCAGCCGTCCGGAATCGAGCTGACGAGAATCGAGCCCGGCGCGCAATCGTCGGGCCAGCTCAAGCCTTCCCAGTAGCCCCACGCCGCGACGTTGCGGAAGATCTCGTGAAATTTGCGGTTGTTCAGGTAGCGGGTCGACATCAGCCCGTTGCGTCCGGATGCGTCGACGAGATAGTCGAACTCGACGGTCGCCGTCTCGCCGGAATCCTGCGCGACGCACAGCGCGGCGCACGGGCGGCCGTCGTCGAACAGGATCTCGCGCACGCTGACGCCTTCGTGCACCTGCGCGCCGACCGTGCGCGCATGCTGCAGCAGCAAGTGGTCGAATTCCTCGCGGCGCACCTGGTAGCTGTAGTGATAGGTGCCGCCCAGCTCGCCGAAATCGAGTTTCCAGGTCTCGCCTTTCCAGTTGAAGTACGCGCCGGGCTTGCGCTGGAAGCCGTGGCGGTCGAACGTGTCGCGCGCGCCCATCAGCGTGAGGATTTCGAGACACGACGGCAGCAGCGATTCGCCGATGTGATAGCGGGGGAACACCTCCTTGTCGACGAGCGTGACCTCAACGCCCTCGCGGGCGAGGAATGCCGCGCCGGTCGCGCCGGCCGGCCCGCCGCCGATGACGAGGACTTGTGTGCGATTCGGAAGACGCATGCTTGTTTCTCCTTGTATGGGGGACGTCATGACCGCGAGCGCGTGTGCTCCCCGGATCGGCGATTCGATTCGGAGCGCTTGACGATTCAGCCGGACTCCGGCCTCGCGAATCATGCCCGGGCGCTGCCCGGGGCCTCGTCAGTTGGCGAGCGCCAGTTTGTTGACCTCGTACTTGTAATCGAGGAACGCGATGAAGCTGCGGAAATGATCGTCGACGATCGACTGCGCGTCCGCGCGCTTGTCGGCCGACAGCGGCTCGTCGAAGAAGACCGATTCGTTGATCGAATGATCGAGTTCGCTGTCGATGTGCTCGGCGCCCAGATAGCGCAGCGTATTGCCCGTATCCGCTTCGTAGGCCGCCGCGAGCTTGCGCGACGTCGTGAAGAAGACTTTCGACGTCGCCTCGCCGGCCTCCATCGACGCCATCTTCAGCAGCGGACAGTTTCCGCACCGGCGCGCGCGCGACACGAGCGAATACATGTACTGGCGCACGGGGCTGCCGAGATCGGCCCAGATCACATTGATCGCGCTTTCGCAATCGAACGCGCGATTGTTCACGCCGAGCGTCTTGATGTCCGACACCATCATGTGCCAATGCTCGCTGTCGACGTCGACGTGATCGTTGATCGCGTTCTGCAATTCGTCTTCCGGCTTTTCGTAGTGGTAATACATGCGATTGATGTCGCGAAAGGTCATGGCCAGGTGAATCAACAGCGGCGACCAGACGCGCATCATTTCCTTGATTTGGGGAAGGGTGACCGCTTCGAGCTGCGGGAAGACCGGGTGGTCGAGAAGCGCGGCCTTTTTTCTATGAATTGTTTCGAGAATTTCCCTCATGACGCAAACTCCTGTGGTGAACGAGTCGCATTGTTGTGGGGGGATCGAGGCCGAAAATTTCGAGCGGATTGTCTTGCCTCAGGACGGAGTCTAGGTGCATATGCGGATATGTCAATAAAACGGAGGGTGGAATTTTTTTAAAGAGAATGAATCGTTCGTGATCGTGATTTTAAAAATAAAGAGAGACCGATTGGTTATTTCATTGAATGAATGGTGTTCGATGATTTGATGGATTGTTTTTTACAAAAATAAAGGGCGGCAGTGCGCTTGCGGTAAACGGTGGAATCGAGAATTTTGATTGACGCATTTCTCGCGAAAAACGAAATACGGGCGGCGAATCGGCTCGCCGGCGCGCAAATGCGTTCGGCGGCTCGGGGCCGATTGCCAAAATGAAGGGCCGCTTCGGCGCGACCGGGCGCTTTCGCCGCGCCCCGCTGTCGCATGAGCGGCTTTTTGCTCGCCAGCGACGACAAAAATCATCGTTTCGCGCACGGCGGCGTCTGCGCAGAATGTCTGCATTCCCACTCGCGCGTTGCGCCGCGCGTCGCCGCGGCGGCCGACACAGGCTGCGCCCGACAGTGGCATCGAAGCGGCGGCTGGCTTCGATCGAGCCGCCTTTCTGAAGGAGACAGCCGTAACCGCTGAAACAACGTCAATCGATACGCTCGTCGCGAACGGGCCGGCATGGCACGACCGGTTCCCGGGCCTCGGGTTCGAGGGCCTCGATCCGGATGCGTTCGCATCGAAGGATCAGGTGGCCGACTACTTCGAAGCGTATGCGAGAAGGATCGACGCGCCGATCCGCACGGGCGTCGACGTGACGCGCGTTGCGCGAGCGGCCGGCCCGGCTTCGTCGTCGACACGTCAGACGGCGTGATCGACGCGCGCCGCGTGGTCGTCGCGACGGGGCCGTTCCAGCGGCCCATCATCCCGCCCATCGCGCCGCCGGATGCGCGCATCGAGCAGATCCATTCCGCCGGCTATCGCAATCCGGGCCAGTTGCCGGACGGCGGCGTGCTGGTGGTCGGCGCGGGATCGTCGGGCGTGCAGATCGCCGACGAGTTGCGGCGCGCGGGCCGGCGCGTCTATCTGACGGTCGGGCCGCACGATCGTCCGCCGCGCCGCTATCGCAATCGCGCCTTCTGCTGGTGGCTCGGCGTGCTCGGCGAGTCGGTTCATATCAGTCTTTCCAGCGTGGAAAGTAGAGGAATATTCGCAAAAATATCTGTCCATTTGGGTTAGCCGGACTTGGCCGGCGCGCTGGAGGCTGGCTGCTTTCAAGTTTTCCCCAGCAGATTTGGTATCCTTATTCGCCAAAGAAGGCGGTTCGCCGGTACCGATACCGCGCTCGATCGCCTGACAACAAGGGGCGCGACGCGCCCCATTCCGGCGAACCTGAGAAAAAAAAGGATTTGAACCATGACGTTGGGGCCACGCGGGCCGCAGGAGGCGGCGTTTGCGCCGATCTTCGAGGCGATTCATCGTGGGCTGTTGCAGCGCGAGCGGCTGCTGAAGCTCGACACGCCGCTCGGCGCGAACACGCTGATTCCGTTGCGCGCGGTCGGCGACGCCAGGCTCGGCCGCGATTACACGTGGACAATCGACGCCGCGACCACGCGCGACGACCTGAATCCCGACGCGCTGATCGCGCAGCCCGTGACGCTGTGGCTCCAGCAGCCGCGCGGCGTGCTCGACCTGAATGCCGACTACCGGCCGATCCACGGCTACGTGCATACCGTGCGCCGGCTCGGGGCCGACGGCGGCCTGACGTCGTGGCAAATCGGCTTTTCGTCGGCGCTGCACTTTCTCCGGCATCGCCGCGACGAGCATTTCTGGCTCGACCGCGATGCGCAGGACATTCTGTCCGACGTATTCAATCGCTATCCGCCGCTTCAGGGCGCATTCCGGTTCGCGCTGAGCGGGGCGCTCGCGAAGCGTTCGTATTGCCGGCAGAGCGAAACCGACTGGCACTTCGTCAACCGGCTCATGGAAGACGAAGGGCTCTATGGCTACTGGACCCACGACGGTCGCGAGCAGAAGACGATGCTCAGGATCGTCGATCGCGTCGAGGCGCTGCCGGACGCCAAGCCGCTCGACTTCTATCGAGGCAATGCCGGCGACGAGTTCGACGGGTTCACGCAATGGGCAACGCTGCGCCAGTTGAACAGCGTGCACGTCGCCTCGCGTTCCGGCGACTACCAGCGGCCGGCGACGCCGTTCGAGGTCCGGCAGTCGGTGCAAACGACCCGCTACGTCGAGCAGACGAACTGGCGCACGCAGGAGCAGAAGGCGATTCCGTATCCGCCGCTCGAAGACTATAGCGCGGGTGCGTACCGGTATCCGGACTCGGATCGAGGCATTGCGTGGGCGCGCATTCGAGCGGAGGAATACGAGTCGCGCTCGAGGCGATACGCCGGCGTCGGCGGCTCGCGCTGGGTCGATGTCGGCGGCCGGTTCGTGCTGAGCGATCATCCGGCGCACGCCGAAGCCGATCCGAAGGAGCGGGAATTCGTCGCCGTTGCGGCCCGCTGGACGATCGAGAACAACGTGCCGATCGCCCGCTCGGGCCTGCATTTCCCGTACAGCCTGCAAGCGGACATCGAGCGGGCGCGTTCGGGCTATGGCCCGGCGTTCGCGGTTGCGCCGCATCCGCAGGACGGCGCGATGGGCCTCTACGTCATCGAAGTGGACGCGCAGCGCACCGACATCGAATACCGCAGCCCGTTCGAGCATCGCAAGCCGGCCATGTCGGTCGAGATGGCGACGGTGGTCACACCGAACGGCGAGGAGGTCTGGACCGATCCGCTGAACCGCGTGCGCGCGCGATTCCATTGGGACAGGCAGAGTCCGCCCGACGCGTTCGAGACGTCGCCGCCGTTGCTGGTCGCGCAGTCGGATACCGGGCAGCAGTATGGCGGCGTACACGTGCCGCGTCGCGGCGAGACCGTCTATGTCGATTTCGTCGGCGGCGACTGCGACCGCCCGTATATCGTATCGCGCGCGCCGGGCGGGGCGACGCCGCCGATGTGGCATTCGGACGGGCTGCTGTCGGGCTTCCAGTCGCGCGAATACGGAGGCGGCGGCGGTTACAGCGAGATGCAGCTCGACGATGCGACCGGACAGGTGCGCGCGCGTCTGCTGAGCAAGACGCGGGGCGACTACAGTCATCTGACGCTCGGCTACGGGATCGTTCAGCGGGGCAATACGCGCGGCCGCTATCTCGGCTCGGGCTTCACGCTGCATGCCGACCAATACGGCGCGGTCCGCGCGAATCGCGGCCTGTACATCGGCACGCACTCGACCCGCCATGACGCCGAGCAACTGGAGGTGGACGCGGCGCGCGATCAACTGAAGGACGCGGCCGAGGTGCTCGCGCAGCAGTCGTCGCTGAGCGAGCAGCATCGTGCGGAGAGTCTGAAAGCGGGTCACGACGCGCTCACGGAACTGACCGACGCGACGCGGCAGCCGGTCGAGCCGGGCTTGAGCGGCGGGCGCACCTCGGGCGGCGGCACGGGCAGCGCGAACGGCTTCAAGGTGCCGGCGATGCTGCTCGGCAGCGCGGGCGGCATGGGCCTGACGACGTTTCAGTCGCTGCACGCGTCGGCGGATCGGCACGTGAACGTCGTCGCGGGTCAAAGCGCGTTCGTCGCGACGGGGAAGTCGTTCGTGGCAAGCGCGGGCGAGAAGGTGAGCGTGTTCGCGCAGGACGGGATCAAGCTGTTCGCGAAGGACGCGATTCAGATCGAGTCGCATCGCGAGACGCTCGACCTGATCGGCCAGAAGACGGTGCGGATCGTGTCGGCGACGGAGCGCATCGAGATCGCGGCGGACAAGGAGATACTGATCACGTCGGGGCAGGCGTACATCCGGCTGAAGGACGGGGACATCCAGATCCATGCGCCGGGCAGGATCGACATCAAGGGCAGCATGCACAATTTCTCGGGCCCGGCCAGCATGCCGTATCCGATGCCGACGCAGCCGGATGCGGTGTGCGTGCCGTGCATGATGAAGCGCGCGGCGGGGCGATCGGCGTTCGTGTCGACGGGGGGCTGATGGATACGCAAACCGTGTTCGGCGAGGCCGATTCGTTAGGGGCGCACCTATATGTGCTCGTCGACCCGTTGCAGAACGGCAGTCTGCCCGGTGCATTGTCGGTCCGGTCGGACCATGTCGCGTGCCTGATGGACGGCGGAGCGGACGTGCGGGCCGTTTCGCCGCATCTCGTCTATATCCCTCCAAGTCACTTTGAATCGGCGCGCGCATGGCTGGAGCGACATGGGCCGTCATCGCCGTGCGCGACGATGCTCGCATCGCCATTGTCGCTTGCAGTGCTCGCGGAGCATCTGAAGTCGTTTCTGCGCGTGCGCTTGCCGGATGGCGAACCGATCGTGCTCGCGTATTGGGACCCGGCGATTCTCGCGACGCTGGTCGGTTCGCAAGACGACGAGACGCTGTTCGTGAAAGGGCCGGTGCTGTCCGACGCGCAGCGTCAGGCATGGCTCGCGCCGATCCTGAGGTGGACGTATTGGGATCGCGAAGGCGCGCTGCGTCAGATCGACTGGCGTCAGGATCGGATGCCGGCCTCCGCCGCGACGCTCAGGCCGCCGTTCAAGCTCGATCAGGGGCAGGTGGATGCTTTGATTGATGCGAGTGTGCCGGACGGGTTGCTATTGCATCTCAATGAACGCGATCCGTCGACGTTAGCTGAAATCCCGGAAGACGAGCGCTACGGATTCGTATGCCGGCAGATTGAACGTGCTCGGCAGCGCGGTATCGAGGGAGTCGGCGTGCTCATGGAATACTGCTCGCTTGCCGCCCGGTATGGGGAGGCGTTCGAGGCATCGCCCGAAGGCGCTGCATTATTGAAACCGCTACTACCGGTAGCGATCGATCGACCCCAAGCATAATCAGGCTATTTGCCAAGAAGGACGCACAAGATGACCTTTGCTACATTCCAGCGCATGGCTTTCGCGGCGGGCTTTGCTGTCTTCACGCTGACCGCTTGCGCGGGTTCTAGTTTCTTGCCCGACGATCCTCTTAAGGGAGCCGGGCCTGCACTTGGAATGGTGCCGATTAATCATACGGATCGGTATGCGGTGAACATCTTCGTCGAAAAGTATTGGGCTGGCGACGCAGTAGCACATAACGCAGGAGGGAAAACGGCTTGCTGTTTTCCCGGTGTGAAGGACTGGAATAAGCCCGTGACAGTGACGTGGGAATGGGGGTACGAGGAGGATCCGAAGACAAAGGCGGTAACACGGCCAGACGAAAAACATACCGTGCAAGTTCATTTTCCGCCGGGTGGCCCAAATCAAGGTTCCGATCCATACAAGACGGACGCGTACCTCTGCGTTATTTTGCGTGATCGTAATACTGCCGAGTTGGCTTTTTCGCCTAGCGGAACTGGGTGTGCGGCCAAGTAAAACTATCAAACAGGGACGATTATGACAGTTCGACAAGCTGGCAAGCCGATTACTTATGAAGAGATCGCGCGTGCAGCGATTGACGGAGCGACGAAGCGTATCCTTCGACAGTGTCCAGCCAATCAGGCAGATGCGATTGCATGTCGACTCTATCCGGCACTGTCGTTCTTCTTCGATGGTACGAATAATAATATGGATCGAGACCTGCCACTCAAAAAGCATTCGAACGTTGTCAAGCTATTTCGTTCTGCGAAGGACTCCGTGGGCGATGAAGCAAGGGCTCTTTATCTTCCTGGCGTTGGAACGCCTTTTAAGTTTATGAAGGTGGCGGGTTATACCGATCAATTGAAAGACGATGACGGTGGGATTGCCGGACTGGGGCTAGGCGCGGGGGGCGATCTGCGTATCAAATATGCATTGGCCGAGTTTTCTCGCCGACTTGAGATTGAATGGGGACCGGGCTCATGGAAGCATATGCGCGAAATCACCGTGGCGATTTTCGGGTTTTCGCGGGGCGCAACGGAGGCACGAGCGTTTGTTCGTCGATTCGTGGAGCAGAAATGCAGTAAAGACGGCGGCAAGCTGTACTGGGCCGCTCCGAATGGCGTGCGCGTGCCGTTGCGTATCAACTTTATGGGACTGTTCGATACCGTCGCTTCAGTGGGCGGTCCCGCTTTACATCTTGATTGGGCGTCGGAACTGGCGATCCCGGCCGAAGTGGAGCGTTGCGTGCACTATGTCTCGGCGCATGAGGTGCGACGAGCATTTCCGCTCGATTCGGTGCGCGTCGACAAGACCTATCCGGGCAACTGCGAGGAAGTCGTATATCCGGGCGTGCATTCCGATGTCGGCGGCGGTTACGGGCCGGAAGAGCAGGGGCGCGAGCAGGACTTGTCGTTGATTCCACTGCGACACATGTATGCAGAAGCTTTGCGGGCCGGCGTGCCATTGCAACCGCTAGACCAGATGGAGCCGAGATTTCGGGACGATTTCAAGCTGGCCGACGACGCTCGGATCGTGAAGTTATACAACGAGTATATGGCTGCGCTTCCGGCCGCGTTCGGCGATGGCCTCGAAGCGCTGATCCAACCGCACCGTTACCTGAACTTCCGGTGGCGCAGCGTTCTTGCTCGCAACCGTGCGGACGATCGCGTATTGGGGCGGCTCTATCAAAAAGTCGGCGCATCGTTTTGCGCGGCCGTGTCGGCCGGAACCGACGCTGACCACCCGCCATGCCAGCCGAACGAATGGGTCTATGACGTGCCGAAGGATCCCGAAGAGCAAGCCAGACAACTATTGGGCGAGCAGCGGCGGCTGGAGCGGCATATCGAGTTCCTGCGCAACCCGATCGAATGCCGCCCCGGCCCGCATAGCTACCCGCCGACCCCGCGCGAACTGACTCCATACGAAAAAATGATCCTGTCGGCGTGGGACGAGCACGAGCCGCCTTTGCTGGCCGTCGATCAACTGCTGGCCGAATACGTTCACGATTCGGTTGCTGCATTCACGTCGTGGCCCTGTGCGCTATGGGATCAGCGGGGGATCTGGTGTGACCAGCGGCGCTATCTCGCGGAGAATGACCCGATGAATGCGGGGGATTTAGCAGTGGCGTAGGCTTTTGCCAATGTCAGAGCCATTACGGTGGCTCGAGCGGTCTTCCCGGAAAGAACGCGGGGACTTCAGCGTGGTTTGTGTGTCGATGTCTGAGGGCGAGTGGAGAGCAACCAGAGCCGCGTTGCAATCGATCTGCGATCCGGTTAGGGCCGGATACGCTAAAGCCCGCTGATCACGGGCACTTTCCCAGTGCGACAGATTTGCTACAGCACGAGGCGAGAGGCTTGTGGAACAAGACTTTTGCCTCTCATTCCATCCCCTGATCCACGTGATCCACAAGGGGAGGTACGACATCGAGTCGATCTTCGTCGCGGACGGCGGCATCTCCGGCCGCTTCAATCCGCAGGCGCTCGCGGCCTGCGCGATCGGCGTCGCCGTGCAGATTCCGTTCATGAACACGCCGATGTACGCGGGCCCGATTCCGCGCTACCTCGACGGCGCGGATCTGTCGTGGCTCGTCGGCCTTCAGGCCGTCATCTTCCCGGGCGCGGAGCCCAATCCGACCGACATCAACGTCCGCGACGGCATCGAGCTCTATCAGCGCGAGGGGTGCGACTTCATCGTTTCGCTCGGCGGCGGGTCGTCGCACGACTGCGCGAAAGGCATCGGGCTCGTCACCGCCGGAGGCGGACATATCCGCGACTATGAAGGGATCGACAAATCGACGGTGCCGATGACGCCGTTGATTTCGATCAACACGACGGCGGGCACGGCAGCGGAGATGACACGATTCTGCATCATCACCAACTCCAGCAATCACGTGAAAATGGCGATCGTCGATTGGCGCTGCACGCCGCTCATCGCCATCGACGATCCGCGCCTGATGGTGGCGATGCCGCCCGCGCTGACCGCCGCAACCGGCATGGACGCGCTCACGCACGCGGTGGAGGCCTACGTTTCCACGGCCGCGACGCCGATCACCGACGCCTGCGCCGAAAAAGGCCATCGCGCTGATCGGCGAATGGCTGCCGAAGGCTGTCGCGAACGGCGAATCGATGGAGGCGCGCGCGGCGATGTGCTATGCGCAGTATCTCGCCGGGATGGCGTTCAACAACGCGTCGCTCGGCTATGTGCACGCGATGGCGCACCAGCTCGGCGGTTTCTACAACCTCCCGCACGGGGTCTGCAATGCAATCCTGCTGCCGCACGTGTCCGAGTTCAACCTGATTGCCGCGCCTGAACGCTTCGCCACCGTCGCGTTGCTCCTCGGCGTCAATACGGCCGGCTTGAGCACCGTCGATGTCGCTCGGGCCGCCATTGCGGCGATCCGCGGGCTCTCGGCATCGATCGGCATCCCGGCCGGCCTGGTCGCGTTGGGCGTCAAGGCCGAAGACCACGTCCGCCGCCTGGCTGTCTCGTCCCGACTGGAATGGTCCGTACCATTCGACACGTGTCTGCCATACGCGTCGCTTAATGTGCGTACGCGGCGCCGGCCGCGCCGGCGCGGGATGCCTCGCGTGAGCCGGCTTCGCATCCAGTACGGCGCCGGGCGACTTATCGACAGACGCAGGCCATGTGCGACGACAAAACCGACCATCACGATCGTCCGGCACGCGGCGGTTCGCGCGCGGCACGGGAACGGGAACAGGAACAGGGATTCACGCTGATCGAGGTGCTGGTCGCGCTCGCGATCGTCGCGATCGCATTGGGCGCCGTGATGCGCGCGATCGGTGCGCTCGCGTCGGACACCGATACGGCCCGCATGCGCCTGCTCGCGTTGTGGAGCGCCGACAACGCGCTCGGCGAGATTCGCATCGCGTCGAGCTGGCCGCCGGTCGGCGCGCGCACGTTCGCGTGTCCGCAGGGGCGTTATCCGTTCGTGTGCCGCCAATCCGTCGCGGCGCTGCCGAGCCCGCTCGTGCGCCGGGTGACGGTGAGCGTCTATCCGTCGGCGTCGAGCCGCAACGTGCTCGCCGAAGTCGCGACGGTGATCCAGAATGAGGCGCGGCGCTGAACCGCGCGCGCTAGCGCGCGCACGGGGCTTCACGCTGATCGAGATGCTGGTCGCGATCGCGCTGCTGGCCGTGATCGCGTTGCTGTCGTGGCGCGGGCTCGACGCGACGATCCGCGGCCGCGACGGCATCGCGTCGAATCTCGCGCAAACGCGCCTGCTCGGCCGCTATTTCTCGCAGTTGCAGTTCGACTTGCTGAACCTCGTGACGGCCGACGAGGTGTTCGGGCCGCCGCTGCGCATCCTGCCGAACGAGCTCGTGATGGTGCGTCACCTCGGCGTAGGCGGCGGGCCGACGCAGGTACAGGTCGTGCGCTACCAGTTGCGCGGGCGCGAGCTCGTGCGCAGCGCGTCCCGGCCGCTCGCGTCGCTCGCCGAGGTCGAGGACGCGCTGCATCACATGGATGCGTTCGCGCGCGTCGTCGTCGGCCGCGATGCGCGGTCGATGCAGCTTTTCGTATGGATTCCGCCCGGCGGATGGACCACGAGCCAGGCCGTCGTCGAGCAGGCCTACGCGCAATTCCTCGCGCAGCACGGCGTGAGCAATTCGACGTCGCTCGGGATGCCGCTGCCGCGCGGGGTTCGCTTCGCGGTCACGATGGGCTCGCCCGCGGTCGAATACGTGCGGACGATTCCGATCGGGCAGTGACGGCGCCGCGCGACGCCGCGCATGCGCCCCGGCGGGCGCCCGGGCACGGATCGGATCGAGCGCGGGCATGCGCTTGCGGCGCATCGGCACATCGTCTGCGCGACCGGGCCGCCCGAGCGCGAGCGCGACCGCCCCGGCGCGAAAAGCGCGCCGTCCCCCCAGGGCGAAATGGTCCGTAACTTTCGTCATACGTCTGTTATCGGCCGTCCGTTAGTCTCGCCGTGGGCATGATCGCCGCGACCGCCGCTTCGGACGGTCGAGCGGCGGCGCCGGCAATCGGGAAGGGGGCGAACGTGACGGTCGAGCACCGGCATGAGGCACACGCGGGCGCGTCGGGGAACGACGCGTCCGGACAATGGCAATCGGCAGCCGTTCTGGCGCGCGCGAGGAACTGGCACAGCGCCGGAAGGCTCGACGACGCGGCGTGCGAGTATCTCCGCGTGCTCGCGAAGGCGCCCGACGATCCGCGGGCGCTGCATCTGTACGGCGTGCTGCAGTTCCAGCGCGGCGCGGCCGACGACGCCGAATCGCTGCTGCGCCGCTCGATCGCCATCGAGTCGGGCGTGCGCGCGCTGTCGGATCTCGGCGCGATCGCCGGCGAGCGCGGCCGCCTCGACGAGGCGCTCGAGCATTTTGCCGCCGCGTTGCGCGCGGAGCCGGGCGACGTGCAGACGCTCGTGCGCCGCGGCAACACGTTGCTCGCGCTGCGCCGCCATGACGATGCGCTGGCGTCGTTCGACCGCGCGCTCGCCGTGTCGCCGCTCGTGCTCGATGCGCTGTGCAATCGCGGCAGCGCGCTGCGCGCGCTCGGCCGCTTCGACGAGGCGCTCGACACGTACGATCGCGCGCTGATGGTCGAGCCGCGTTCGTTCGAATCGTGGTTCAACCGCGGGCTCGTGCTTCGCGAACTGGGGCGGCCGGCCGACGCGCTGCCATGCTTCGACCGCGCGCTCGCGATCCGGCCCGGCATGGCCGCGATCGCGGCGGAGCGCGGCCGGGCGCTCGTCGCTCTCGGCCGCTACGGCGAAGCGCTCGCCGCATACGACGAGGTGATCGCGGCCGATCCCGCGTGCGTCGACGCGCTCCATGACAGCGCGGTCGCGCTCGCGCGGCTCGGCCGCGCAGACGAGGCGCTGATGCGCTGCGAGCGCGTGCTCGCGCTCGATCCGCTCCACGCCCGCGCGCTCGCGAGCCGCGGCGACGCGCTGTTGCAGCTCGAGCGTTACGGCGACGCGCTCGACAGCTATGCGCGCGCGCTTGCGATCGAGCCGCATTCGGCCGAGACGCTGTGCAATCGCGGCACCGCGCTGCGATTCCTGAAGCGCTTCGACGAAGCCCTGGCCAGTTGCAACGCCGCGCTCGCGTGCGACGGCCGCTTCGCGCACGCATGGATGGCTCGCGGCGGCGTGCTGCGGGATCTGCACCGCCACGACGAAGCGGCGGCGTCGCTCGACCGTGCGCTCGCGCTGCGCCCAGATCATGCGGCGAACTGGCTCGATCGCGGCAACCTCCATGCGGACATGGCGCAGATGGACGACGCGCGCGCCGCATACGACCGCGCGATCGCCCTGCATCCCGGCTACGTCGACGCGCATGTCGCGCGCGCGTCGCTTCATCTGATGGCGGGCGAGTTCGCGCGCGGCTGGCCCGAATACGAATGGCGGCTGCGCGATGCGCGGCTCGCGCGTCACGATCGCCCGTTCACGCAGCCGTCGTGGCGCGGCGACGCGCCGCTCGACGGCAAGACCCTCCTGATCCACGCGGAGCAGGGTGTCGGCGACACGCTCCAGTTCTGCCGCTACGTGCCGCTCGCGGCCGCGCGCGGCGCGCGCGTCGTGTTCGAAGTCGCGCCGCCGCTGCGTACGCTGATGGCGTCGCTGCACGGCGCGGCCGACGTAATCGCGCGCGGCGCGCCGCTGCCGCCGTTCGACTGTCGCGCGCCGCTGCTGAGCCTGCCGCTTGCGTTTCGCACCGACGAAGCGAGCATTCCGCGCGCGGCCGCCTACCTGCATGCGGACCCGCAGCGCACGCGCGAGTGGGACGCGTCGCTCGGCGCGCGGCGCCGGCCGCGGATCGGGCTCGCATGGGCCGGCGATCCGGCGCACCGGAACGATCACAACCGGTCGATCGACCTCGCGCGGCTCGCGCCGCTGTTCGATCTCGACATCGACTGGGTGAGCCTGCAGAAGCCCGTGCGCGAGCATGACGAAGCGCTGCTCGCGACCGTTCCCGTGCGGTGCGTCGACGACGAGCTCGGCGATTTCGCGGACACGGCCGCGCTGATCGGCGCGCTCGATCTCGTGATCGCAGTCGATTCGGCGGTCGCGCATCTCGCGGGCGCGCTCGGGCATCCCGTCTGGCTGCTGCTGCCCGATCCGCCGGACTGGCGCTGGATGCGCGCCCGCACCGACAGCCCGTGGTATCCGTCGGCGCGGCTCTTCCGCCAGCCGGCGCCCGGCAAATGGGCGGACGTGATCGACGCGGTGCTCGCCGCGATCGAGGCGATGGCACGTTAGGGTCTGTAAACAGACCCTGGGGATAACGAAGCACAACGATCAGCGGGGCCACACGATGACATCGAACGGGGAAGGGACGACACTCGCGAGCGCGCTGGCGGAGCCGCGATCGCCGGATCGCCGCCCGCCCGACGCCGCGCAGCTCGAACGGCTGCTCGCCCGCGCGCGCAACGCGCATCGCGAGGGCGCGCTGCAGCACGCGGAGAAAGCATACGCCGAGCTGCTCGCGCTCGATCCCGATCACCCGGAAGCGCTGCATCTGCTCGGCGCGGTGCGCTTCCAGCAAGGGCGGCTCGACGACGCCGAGCCGCTGATGCGGCGCTCGGTCGAGCATCGGCCGGCGCCGCTCGCGCTCGCGAACTACTCGGCCGTGCTCGCAGGGCTCGGGCGCGCGTGCGACGCGCTCGCGCGCCTCGACGAAGCGCTCGCGATCAATCCCGCGCATCCGCGCGCGTTGTACCAGCGGGCCGGCCTGCTCGCGCAACTGGCGCGGCACGACGACGCGCGCGCCGCATACGATCGTTTGCTCGAACGCACGCCCGGCTTCGCCGACGGCTACGTGAAGCGCAGCGACACGCTGCGCGCGCTCGGCCGTTTCGACGCCGCGCTCGCCGATTGCGACCGCGCGGTCGCGCTCGCGGGCCGCACGTTCGACGCGATGCGCGCGCGCGGGCTCGCGCTGCGCGCGCTCGGCCGCTTCGGCGACGCGGCGGACAGCTACGGCCACGCGCTCGCGCTGACGCCGGGCAGCGCCGATGTATTGTTCCTGCGCGGCGTCGCGTATCTGGACCTGCACGACCCCGAGCGCGCGCTCGCGGATTTCAATGCGGCGATCGCGGCGAGCCCCGGGTTCGTCGACGCGATCTTCAACAGCTCGATCGCGCTCGACCAGCTCGGCCGGTACGACGACGCGCTCGCGCGCTGCGAGCGCGCGCTCGCGATCGAGCCGCGCCACGCGCGCGCGCTCGCGAATCGCGGCAACGCGGCGAGTCATCTGGGGCGCCACGGCGACGCGGTCGACAGCTACGCCCGCGCGCTCGACGTCGAACCGGACAGCGTCGGCGTGCTGTGCAACTACGCGAGCGCGCTGATGCGCGTCGATCGCCATCGCGATGCGCATCGCGCGTGCGACCGCGCGCTCGCGCTCGCGCCGCACGATCCGCACGCGTCGTTGACGCGCGCGCGCGTGAGGCTGGAGACGCACCGCTACGACGAGGCGCTCGACGATCTCACGCGCGCGATCGCCGTCGCGCCGCGCGAGAAGCTCGCGCATTTCCACCGCGGCAACGCATTGCGCGCGCTGCGGCGTCACGAGGAAGCGCGGCAGGCCTACGCGGATGCGATCGACATCGATCCCGACTACGCGCCCGCGCACTGCATGCGCGCGTTCCTGTGCCTGTCGATCGGCGATTTCGAAGCCGGCTGGGCCGAGTACGAATGGCGCTGGCGCGACAGCCAGCTCGACGGAAGCCGGCGCGACTTCGCGCAGCCGCGCTGGACGCGCGGCATGCCGATCGACGGGCGCACGATCCTGCTGTACCACGAGCAAGGGCTCGGCGATACGCTGCAGTTCTGCCGCTACGTGCCGCGCGTGAAGGCGCTCGGCGCGCGCGTCGTGGTCGAGGCGCCCGTCGAGCTGAAGACCCTGTTCGCGACGCTCGACGGCGTCGACGCGCTCGTCGCGCGCGGCGAGCCGCTGCCGCCGTTCGACCTGCATTGCCCGCTCCTCAGCCTGCCGCTCGAATTGCGCACCGATCTGTCGTCGATTCCGGCGGACGTGCCGTACCTGCGGGCCGACCCCGTTCGCGTCGAGCGCTGGCGGATGCGTCTCGGCGCGAGCGGCCAGCCGCGCGTCGGTCTCGTGTGGTCGGGCAATCCGCTGCACGTGAACGACCGCAACCGTTCGATGACGCTCGCAGATCTGCTGCCGCTGCTCGACGACCGCTACGACTGGGTGAGCCTGCAGAAGGTGATGCGCGATGACGACCGTCCGGCGCTCGACGCGAGCCCGGTTCGCTTCGTCGGCGACGAGCTGGCGGATTTCGCGGACACGGCCGCGCTCGTCGAAGCGATGGATGCGGTGATCAGCGTCGATACGTCGGTCGCGCACCTGGCCGGCGCGCTCGGCCGGCCGCTCGCCGTGATGCTGCCGCACACGCCCGACTTCCGCTGGCTGCTCGATCGCGACGACAGCCCGTGGTATCCGGGCGCGCGGCTGTTCCGCCAGCCCGAGGGCGGCGAGTGGGCGAGCGTCGTCGAGCGGGTCCGCGGCGCGCTGCCGGCGCTCGTGGCCGCAGGCGCGCGGTGAGCGCGGGGCCGGCGTCCGGCGTGCATGCCGCATCGCTGCGGGCAGCCGTCGACGACGCGCTGCGCCACGCGCGCAAGCGGCTCGAGCAGCGCGATTTCGCGGGCGCGGGGCGGCTCTACGAAGGCGTGCTGACGATGATGCCGGACCACGTCGAGGCGCTCCATCTGCTCGGGCTCGTCCATCTGCAGCTCGGCGATCCGGCGCGCGCGGAGCCGCTGATCGCGCGGTCGATGCGGTTCGGCCTGAACCAGCCGTGGAATCTCGCGAATCATGCGGCGGCGCTGACGGGCGTGGGCCGCCATCGCGAAGCGCTCGACGCCGCCGAGCGCGCGCTCGCGGGCGACGCCGGCCACGCGCCGTCGCATGCGGCGCGCGGCGACGCGCTGCTCGCGCTCGGCCGGCACGACGACGCGGTGGCGTCGTACGATCGCGCGCTCACGCGCGAGCCGGGCCGCGCTGCCACGTGGGTCCGGCGCGGCGAGGCGCTGCGCGCGCTCGGCCGGCCCGCCGACGCGCTGATCAGCGTCGGGCGCGCGCTGCGTGTCGATCCGGACGACCCGCGCGCGCACGCCGAACGCGGCCACGCGCTGCGTGCGCTCGGTCGCGGCGACGAAGCGCTGCACAGCTACCAGCTCGCAATGGTCGTGCGCGGCAAGACGCCCGATCTCGTCTACGCATGCGGGTACGCGCTGATCGAGCTGGGCCGGCCGGCCGAGGCGCTCGCATGCATCGACGAAGGGCTCGCCCGCGCGCCGGACGACGCGCAGTTGCTGTTCGTGAGCTGCGTCGCGCTCGATCTGCTGCACTTGCGCGACGAATTGCTGAAGCGATGCGACCGGCTGCTCGCGCTGAACCGCGACGACGTCGGCGCGTGGATCGGCCGCGGCAACGCGCTGCTCGGGCTCCGGCGCCACGCGCAGGCCGCGCACGCGTATGGCGAGGCGCTCGCGCGCGCGCCGGCCGATTTCGACGCGCTGCGCAATCGCGCGGGCGCGCTGCGCTCGCTCGGCGCGTTCGACGATGCGCTCGCGCTGTACGACCGCGCGCTCGAAGCGGCCGGCCCGCATGCGGAAGTGCTGTGCAACCGCGCGCTCACGTTGCAGCATCTCGGCCGCCACGACGAAGCGCTCGCCGGTTACGCCGCCGCCGCCGTCGCGCCCGGCCATTCGGCGCAGGAGATCCATGCGCGCGCGGTCGCGCGCCAGCAGCTCGGCGATCACGCCGCCGCGCTCGCCGATTTCGCGCTCGCCTGCGCACGCGATCCGAAGCACGGCGTCGCGCGTCGATCCGAGGCGTTCTGCCGCCTGCTGATGGGCGATTTCGATGCCGGCTGGCGGCAGCACGAGGCGCGCTGGGACGCCGCCGACGTCGCGCTGCACCGGCGTCATGCGGACCGGCCGCAATGGCGCGGCGACGTGCCGCTCGCGGGCCGCACGCTGCTGCTGCACGCGGAGCAGGGTTTCGGCGACACGCTGCAGTTCTGCCGCTACGCGAGCCTCGCTCACGACCGCGGCGCGACCGTGCTCATCGAAGCGCCGCAGGCGCTGGCCGAACTGCTCGGCACGCTGAGAGGCGTCGCCGGCGTCGTCGCCGAAGAGCAGGCCGTGCCGGCGTTCGACCTGCACTGTCCGCTGATGAGCATGCCTTACGCGTTTTGCACGACGCTCGACACGGTGCCGGCGGACGTGCCGTATCTGCGCGCCGACCCGCGGCGGCGCGCCGCGTGGATCGAGCGGCTCGACGCGGCCGCGCCGTCGCGCCGGCTGCGGGTGGGGCTCGCATGGTCCGGCAATCCGCTGCACGCGAACGACGAGAACCGCTCGATGACGTTCGCCGCGCTCGCGCCGCTCGTCGCGCTCGACGCGACGTTCGTGAGCCTGCAGCCGCAGGTGCGCCCGCGCGACGCCGACGCGTTCGGCGCAAGCGGCGTCCTGTCGTTCGACGGCGCGCTGACGGATTTTGCGCAGACGGCCGCGCTCGTCGACGCGCTGGACCTCGTCGTGAGCGTCGACACGTCGGTCGCGCATCTGGCGGGCGCGCTCGGGCGGCCCGCATGGGTGCTGCTGCCGCGCGTGCCCGACTGGCGCTGGCTGCTCGATCGCGACGACAGCCCGTGGTATCCGGGCGCGACGCTGTTCAGGCAGACGCGCCCCGGCGACTGGCGCCCGGTGGTCGAGCGCGTCGCGGCGGCGCTCGCCGCGCGCATCGCGCGGGGAACCCGCGTGACGGGCCGACTGTGACAAAAGCTACGGACCTTTCGCGGGCGGCCGGAATGGTCCGTAACACCCGCCATGCCGTTGCCATCGGGCCTTCGTATGTTCTCTCGATTCCACGGCCTGTCACGGCCTGTTTCAGGTGCAGCTCGGACGCAACCCGGGCGCAACCCAAGGGCAACGACATGCGCGGCTTCGATTCGGCGTCGTTTTCGGCGCGTTTCGTCGCCATGCGCAATTTTCCAGGATTCGGAGTGAAGAATGGCAGCACGCGCGCGTATCGCACGACAACCTGACACGACGGGCTCGCGGTCGGTCCTCAAATCGGAACTGCGGCCGCTGGTTCGGGCCGTCGCCCTGATGCTGCTGACGGGCGCGTCGACGCACGCGCACGCGGCGGGCATCATGAACCTCGGGGCGGCGGCCGCGCGCGCATCGGGCGTCGGCGCGGGCGGCGTCGGCGCGGCGGGCGTGCCGAATCCCGGCATGTCGCCGCAGCAGGCGCTGCAGGCGAGCCAGCCGTCGATCCGCAATCTCGGTTACGCGGCGCATGCGATCGCCGCGCAGATCGCCGCGCAGCAGAACGCGGCCGCGGCGGCCGCCAGGCTGCCTTCGACCGTGCCGAACGGGCTCGCGCCGGGCGGGCTGCAGGTCGCCGCGGGCGCGTCGAGCGACCCGAATTCGAACAATCCCGTGCTGTGGTTCAACGCGAACGCCCCCGCGCAGAGCGTCGACGCGAACGGGCACGTGAACGTCGACGTCAAGCAGACGGGGCAGAACGCGGTGCTGACATGGGAGACGATGAACGTCGGCCGGCAGACGACGCTGAACTTCGATCAATCGGCCGGCACGCAGACGAACGGCGCGAACAACTGGGCGGTGCTGAACCGGATCAACGATCCGAGCGGCCGGCCGAGCCAGATCCTCGGCAACCTCACCGCGCAGGGCGCGGTGTACGTGATCAACCGCAACGGCGTGCTGTTCGGCGCGGGGTCGCAGATCAACGTGCATTCGCTCGTCGCGTCGTCGCTGAACCTGCTCGACATGAAGAACCAGCTCGCGCCGACGGAGGACGGCATCGTCGCGAGCAACAAGCAGTTCCTGAGCCTGCCGGCCGGCACGACGGGCGGGTTGGCTTATCCGGAGGCGGGGAGTTCGAGCGGCGTGGCGGGGGCGCGCAATCCGAACGAAGTGCTGGGCCTCGGCAACAAGGTGCTGCTGAGCGGCGCGTATCAGGCGCCGGGCGACGTCACGATCGAACAGGGCGCGTCGATCACGACGCATACGAACGGCACGGCGAGCGACGGCGGCTTCGTGCTGGTCGCCGCGCCGAACGTGACGAACTCGGGCAGCATTTCGGCGACGGCGGGGCAGATCGTGCTCGCGGCGGGCGTGGGGGTGAGCCTGCGGCCCAACGGAACCGGGGCGACGGGCAATCCGCAAGTCCTGCTGCCGGAGCTGAGCGGGCAGATCGTCACGACGGATCTGCAGACCGGCTACACGATCGACGTCACGCCGGCCGGCACCTTGACCAATACCGGCATCGTGCAGGCTGCGCGCGGCAACGTGAACCTGCTCGGCAGCCGCGTCGCGCAGAACGGCGTGGTCGGCGTCACGACGAGCGTGAACACGCCGGGCGCGATCACGATCTCGACCGCGGACGAGTACGCGTCGAACAATCCGCTCGGCAACCCTTACACCGGCCCGACGCCGGTCACGGGCGGCGCCGGCGGTGGCGACAACGTCAATCGCGCGGGCCTGCTGAGCTTCGGGCCGGGATCGGTGACGACGGTGCTGCCCGACGAAAACGGCCAGACGGCGACATCGACGCCGGGCACGACCTTCACGCCCGGCGGCATCGCGATGACGGCCGGCTCCGTGTGGTTCCAGGGCGGCTCGCTGATCGAGGCGCCGGGCTCGAACGTGTCGGTGACGGCCTATGCGCCGTCGGTGGTGACGAACAAGGTGGCCGGACAGACCGCGGTGCCGGGCCGGATCTACGTGGACGACGGCGCGACGATCGACGTATCGGGGCTCGCGGACGTCCAGACGTCGATCTCGCAGACGCTCGTGACGATCGACCGGATCGGCCAGAACGAACTGGCCGATTCGCCGCTGCTGCGCAACAGCTTCCTGTTCGGGCTGAAGGGCGTCGTCGTCGACAGCACGCTCGCGGGCACGCGCAGCGACGGCGTGCAGTGGGTCGGCAGCCCGATCCTGAACCTGTCGGGGTACGTGAACCTGATCCCGCGCACGGTCGATCAACTGCTGACCAACGGTGGCACGATCACGCTGTCCGGCAACGAGGTGATGACCGCGGCCGGTTCGTCGATGAACCTGAACGGCGGTTATGTGCATTACAACGGCGGGATGGTCAACACGACACGGCTCGTCGACGCCAACGGCGCGATCGTGCCGATCGGTCAGGCGAGCCCGTACGAGCGCTATGTCGGCATCGCGGGGCAGTTCATCGAAAGCCATCCGCGCTGGGGCGTGACGAAGTCCTGGTTCAACCCGCTGTTGACGGGCGGCACTTACCAGTCCGACTACATCGTCGGCGGCAATGCGGGCACGCTTGACCTGTTCGCGTCGCAGGCGCTGGTACTCGACGGCGACATCAGCGCGCAGGCATTCGGCGGCGCGAAGCAGATGCAGGGCAACAGCCTGCCGTCCGGCGGCACGTTCAACCTCGGCGCCGATCCGAAGCTGGCCGGTGGAGCGCTGGTCGGTCTCGCATGGAACAGTGCCAGCGGCGTGGACCATTCCGTCAGCGGCATCTCGGGGCTGACGATCCTGCAGGACGAGGCGCCGCAACTCGGTGCGCTGATGCCGGGTTTCTCGATCGATACGTCGCTCGACAAGCCCGCTTCGCAGGCGCCGTCGGGCAACGATCCGAACAATCTGCTGACGACTCGGGTGATCCCGGTCGCGACGCTGAACAACGGCGGTTTCGCGAGCCTGAACGTGACCGAGGACAAGAACGCGGGCAAGGGCATCGTGGTTGCGCAGGGCACGCAGATGAACCTGCAGCCGGGCGGCTCGATCTCGCTGAACAGCCCGGCGGTCGGTGCCGACGTGAATGTTGCGGGGCGGTTGTCCGCGCCGTCCGGTTCGATTTCGATCACGAGCGGCGGCAATGTCGTCGTTGGGCCGCAGGGCGCGCTGAGCGCAGCCGGGCAGTGGGTGAACAACGATGTGCAGGCCGCGCCGGGCACGACCCTGGGCAACAGTCAGTTCATCAACGGCGGCAGCATTTCGCTGTCGGCCGATGCGACTTCGATCGGGACGCGGGGCGGTCCGATCACGGATACGACGGGATCGATCCTGCTTCAGCCAGGGAGCGTACTGGACGTGTCCAGCGGCGGCGAGATGACCGCGAACGGGCAACTGTTGATGCGCAACGGCGTGCCTGTCGGCCGCGGTGGCAACGTGACGCTGCAGACGTACGCAACGTCCGGCTCGGGCGGCTTCGGCGGCGTCAGCAGCGCCACGATCCTGCCTAGCGAGCAACCGACGGCCGGCACGATCGCGATGGGCGGCACGATCCTCAGCGAAGGCTTTTCCGGCGGCGGGACGCTGTCCCTGCAGGCGCTCGGCCTCCGGATCGGCGGCGATCCTTCCGCGGCATCGCCGTGGGACGTGTACCTGCCGGAGAGTTTTTTCTCGCAGCACGGTTTCGGCAAGTATGTTCTGAATGCGTATTACGACGCGACGGTGGCGCCGGGCGCGACAGTCGCGCTCACGCAGCGCAATCGAATTCCGGACGCGCTGGCGTTGCAGCAGACCGGTTCGGGCGCGAACCTGTCGACAGGCGGCCTGACGACGGTTGGCCAGCTCGACGCATATCATCGTCAGGCCACGAACCTCGTGATGACGGGAGGCGCCTACGTGTCGTGGGTGGGGTTATCCAACACGGTGCCGTCATACCCGGGCGTGACGGGAGCCGTGACGCTGTCGCAGGGCGCATCGATCGACGCGGATGCGGGAGCGAGCATCGGTTTTGGCTCGCCGACGCAAGTCACGGTGCTCGGCTCCATGCGCGCGCCGGGCGGGGCGATCACGTTGAGTGCGGATTCCTCCGGGGGCAAGTTCGCGCAGACAGGACAATACTCGGGCGGTTTTCCGAGCGGCAGCCGGTCGGTGTGGCTAGGTCCCGACGCGACGCTCGACGTGTCGGGCGTCGCACTGTCCGATCCGCTCGCTGCTCCTGTCAAGATCGGCGGAACGACCGTCGTGCCGAATACCGGCAAAGTGCTGCCGGGCGGCTCGGTGACGCTGTCGAGCGATACGGGCTACGTCGTCACGCAAGCCGGCTCGAAGATGGACGTGTCCGGCGCATCGGCGAACTTCGATCAATTGCAGCCGAACGGCACGTATGCGTCGCAACCCGTGTGGAGCGACGCCGGTTCGATCACGCTGTCGGCCGCGTACGGCCTTTTCGCGGACGGGACGCTGGCCGGTCATGGCGGTGCATCGCAGGCGCGCGGCGGCACGCTGACGGTCCTGCCGCACCAGAACAGTGGCGTGGCAGGCGCGACCGCGCTCGTCGTGCGACAGAGCGGCACGCTCGTGCCGGCCGGCCTCGCGCCGGGCGCGGATTTCTCCACCGCAATCGATCCGACGACCGGTCAGCCGATCGGACAGCCGACCGGTGTGATCCAGTTTGTCGCCGACCGCCTGAACGATTCGGGACTCTCGAATCTCGTGCTGGGCGACAGTACGCCGGCCGTCGTTCCGTCCCCGGTGCCGCCGATCGTCTTTGCCGGTAACGTGAACCTGACATTGCCGGAATCGGTGACGCTGAATACCGGCCGGATTGCCGCAATCGGGATGGACCAACTGTCCACGTTGCTGTCGGCCCCGGCGTTGCCGGCGAGCGGCAATTCGGTACTCACGAACCTGCTTGCCCATCCGCCGGCCAATCCGCTCGGCACGACGGTGACGGTCGACGCGCCTTATGTCGCGCTGGTGGGTCCGACGATGACTTCGCTGTCGCCCCAATTCGTTCCTGTCGCGACGCTCTCCGACGCAACGCTGAACGTGAACGCGTCGTTCGTCGATCTGCGCAATCAGTTCCAGCTCAACAATTTCGGCCAGACGAACCTCAATAGCAGCGGCGATATCCGCCTGAGTTCGACCAGCGTGTCGCAGCAGGTGGCGAATCTCTTGTTGCCGGGCGTGCTGTATACGCCGGGCAACGTGACGTTCAGCGCGGCGAGCATTTATCCGGTCACTGGAAGCACGTTTATCGTCGATGCAGTCGGCCCCGCCGATCCGGTTACGGGCAAACTCGCTCCGACCACCGTCACGTTCGGTTCGACCGGGTCGTCCGGCACGCCGCTGTCGGCCGGCGGCACGCTGCTCGTCGATGCGACGAACATCGTGCAGGGCGGCAACGTGCGTGCGCCGTCCGGCACGCTCGTGTTCGGCGTCGGCGATCCGTCGAACAGCACGACGCAGAAGCAGTTCGGCAACCTGCCGCTCGTCGCGACGGATTCAGTGACGTTCGCGAACGGCAGCGTGACGTCGGTTTCGAACGGCGGATCGATCATTCCTTACGGCACCACGATCGATGGTGTCGAGTGGCAGTTCAATCCGCTCGCGGGCACGACGGCATCCGACCTGAATGCGCCGCCTGCGAAGTACATCGGCGTGAACGGCACCAGCGTCGCGCTCGACAAGGGCGCGACGATCGACCTGTCGGGCGGCGGCGACCTGCAGGCGGCCGAATGGGTGCCGGGCACGGGCGGCACGCGCGACGTGCTTTCGCAATACAACGTGAGCTATGCGAGCGGCAAGGGTGCGACGGCGGTGCCGACCAATGCCGGTGCGGGGAATGTCTACGCGATCGTGCCGGGCGTGCAGTCGCCGGTGGCTGCTTACGATCCGGTGTTCGCGCAGTCGGTGCAGCCGGACGTCGCCGCGAACGGTACGCCGACGACCACGCCCGCAGCGCTCGGCGTCGGCCAGGCCGGAACGAACGACGCGATCGGCAAGGCCGTGTACCTGTCCGGCGTACCCGGCCTCGCGGCCGGCTACTACACGCTGCTGCCGGGCAAGTACGCGACGCTGCCGGGCGCGTACCGCGTGACAGTGTCGGCCACGACGGGCAACGTCGTGCCGGGCGCATCGCAGGTGCTGCCGGACGGCACGGTCGTGGCGGCAGGATACTTCGCCGATGCGGTGACGGGCGGGCGCAGCGCGACGCCGACGCTCTTCAACGTGCAGTCGGGCAAGGTGTGGCAGCAATACTCGCAATACACGCTGAAGGGCGCGAACGACTTCTTCACCGCGCAGGCCGCGAAGCAGGGCAACGTGACGCCGCCGCTGCCGGTGGACGGCGGCCAGCTCGCGCTGGCCGCGACGAAGGCGCTCGCGCTCGGCGCGACGCTGAATGCGGCGGCGGGTGCGGGCGGCGCGCCGGCCGAGGTCGACATCGCGTCGCAGGACATCCAGGTCACCGGCAACGGCAGCGCGGGGTTGCCCGGCTATCTGCAGATCGGCGGCGATGCGCTCGATTCGCTGAACGCGGGCAGCCTGCTGATCGGCGGCACGCGCACGGCGACGACGAAGGGCGTGACGATCACGCCGATCGCGAACAGCGTGGTGGTGTCGAACGATGCGAACTCGTCGTTGAAGGGCCCCGAGATCCTGCTCGTGACGAAGACCGACGCGAGCGGCACCGATCCGAATGCGGCGAACGGCCTGCGTGTGGACACAGGCGCGTCGATCGCGGCGGCGGGCGATTATCCGGCGGCGAAGGACCAGCCGATCGCGATCGCCGGCGACGGCGCGCTGCTGCGCGTGTCGAACGGCGCGATGGCGCCGCTCACGCGCACGGGCGGCACCGGCGCCGGGTTGCTGGCGGTTGGCGCAGGTGCGACGCTCACGGGCGGGCAGGCGCTGATGCTCGATTCGTCGGGCGACCTGAAGGTCGACCCGAGCGCGGTGCTGTCGGCGAAGGCGATTACGGCCGACGGTTCGGCGATCACGTTCACCAATGCGAGCGGCTCCGCCGCGGCGAACCTGCCGGGCTTCGTGATCGATCCTGCCGGGCTCGCGCAGTTCGCCAATGCGGATCTCGTCACGCTGCGCAGCTACGGTGCGATCGGCTTCGTCGGCGACGTGAATGCGACGTTCGGCAAGAGCGTCGATCTGAGCGCGGGCACGTTCACGAGCGACGGCGGCCACGTGACGCTGAACGGGCAGCAGATCGCGTTCACGAACGAGACGGGCGCGCCCGCCGGCGCGGCGGCGACGGGCAACGGCACGCTGGCGGTCAACGCGAAGGAGATCGACTTCGGCACGGGCACGAAGACGCTGAACGGATTCTCGTCGGCGAACATGACCGCGAGCGGCGGCATCGTCGGGCAAGGCACGGGGACGTTCGATTTCGGTGCGCTGCCGGTGACGCTGAGTGCGCCGGTGTATCTCGCCGATACGAGTTCCGCATCGACCGTGAAGACGACCGGCGCGCTGACGCTGAACGGTGCAGCGGGCACCGCATTGACGAAAACGCCGGTTGGCGGCGCGTGGAAATTCGTCGGCGGCATGCTTGCCGACAATGGCGCGACGATCGCCGCACCGGCCGGCAACGTGAGCCTCGAGGCGACCAACGGCAACCTGACGATCGGCAGCGGCTCGACGGTCAGCTCGGCGGGCGTGTCGAAGCAGTTCTTCGATGTGACGCAGTACGCGCCGGCCGGCTCGATCATCCTGACCGCCGATGCGGGAACGGTCGATGTGCAGCCGGGCGCGACGCTCGATTTCTCGGGCGCGAACGGTGGCGGTGCGGCGGGCAGCCTGACGCTGTCGGCGCCGAAACAGGTCGTGAATCTGAACGGCACGATCAAGGGCGGTGCGGCGAACGGCTATGCGGGCGGTTCGCTGTCGCTCGACACGGCCGGCGCGGCCGACCTCGATTCGCTCGCGAAGACGCTCGCATCGAGCGGCGTGAACCAGTCGATCACGGTTCACACGAAGTCGGGCAACCTGACGCTGTCGGCCGGCAATGCGCTGACCGCGCGCTCGGTATCGCTGACGGCCGACGGCGGCGCGGGCAATGCACTGGATACGGCGAACGGCAATGTGAACGTGCTGGGGACGATCGACGCGTCGGGCAAGGCGGGCGGGGAGATCGACCTGTATGGCCGCAGCGGCGTCGACGTGGAGGGCACGCTGCTCGCGCGCGGTTCCGATCCGACGCAGCGCGGCGGCAAGGTGAACGTTGGCACGAGCGCGGTGTTCGATCCGACCGTCGCGAATCCGTACAACGCGACTTACGGCTACGAGAACATCGATCCGTCGCGCTCGGGCGCGATCCGCGTCGGCGCGAATGCGCTGATCGACGTATCGGGCGGGACGGCCGGCGGCTTGTCGGGCGGCACGGTGAATTTCCGCGCGCCGCTGCTCGCGGACGGCAGCGTCGATGTCCAGTTGCCGACTGCATTCAACAGCGGCAAGGGCATCATCGGTTCGCGCGCGACGACGCTCGAAGCGTACGCGGTGTGGAGCACGACCGACGCGTCGCCGAGCGGGCAGCACTTCGACGGCATCGTCGATCCGGCCGGCTGGTACGACAGCAACGGGCATTTGCTGGCCGGCACGTTCACCGCGCAAGGCACCAATCCGCCGACCTTCACGTTCGCGCCGGATGCGAACGGCGACGGCGGCGGAACGCTGACGAACAACGCGACGGGTGCGCAGGTGACGCTGACGGGTAGTCAGGCCGACCTTGCTTCGCTGTACACCGGGATTTCATCGATCGGCTTCCCGGGCATGGACAGCGCGTACTTCGTGCCGACCACGGCGAACGCCGATCACCAGACGTTCTACGGTGGGCAGATCGTCAAGGCGAGCGACGGCACGCTGTCGATGACGCCGGGAACGCTGATGGGATTCATTCAGAACGGGCTCGGCGCCAATGGGCCGACGCTGCAGGGATCGACGGCGAACATCGCGAATTTCCGCGTCGCGCCCGGCGTGGAATTCGACAACCCGAGCACGGCGATCAACGGCGGCAATATCTCGATCCTGTCCAACTGGAATCTTGGCGCGGGGCTGCCGAACAACAGCGGGACGATCGTGCCTTCGTATCGGTACCACGGCACGGTCGCGCCGATGCTGACGTTCCGGGCGACGAACAATTTCGATGCGCGAGCGAGCATTACCGACGGATTTTTCCAGAGCGAGGTGGCGACGATTCTCGGGGCGGCGGGGAATGCGACGGCTACGGGGACGTATGCGGCGGCGCTGACGCTGTACAACAACCTGGTGTCACTGGATGATCCTGCATCAATTACCGTGCAATTTGTCGACGGGTCGAGTCAATCGCTGACTTCGATCGGTACCGATTCGACGAATCCGTTGCATGATCCGAATTACGCGCTGAGTGCGCCGCTGCAGAATCAGGCAGCTCAATATTATTCGGACTATTTGCAGTACGGTAGTTCATGGGGTACGTATTATGGGAGCTGGGCAAGTGGAAAGTACGCTTTCCATATCATGCCTTATGCACCGTTACATACCTCCGCTCCCGTCTTGTCGGGCTCTTCGTCCTACGGCGACTATATTGCGGAATACCGAGGCTGGTTTTCGAATTATAGTCAAATCGGGATTACGGGATTGGTTAAAGGATCGATAGTCATTCCGAAATTCGGAACGCCAACTCCACCGATTTTGTCGTCCAGTCCGGCAGACTATGAGACGTATGTATCGGTCTATAAAAATTACCTGGACACGGTGTCCGGAATAGCTTCGTCGAATTCGCCGATCATCAGCCCGCATGGCGCATATAATTTTTTCTATGCTCCCGCCGCCCCATTGTCGATTCCGATGGCGGGCATCAATATCGGTGCATTACCCGGCAATACGCCAGCGAATGTCGCGACGGCCGACAATCCGCTGCCGATCAGCTTTGCCGCGCTGCTGGGCGGACAAAGTTCGTCGTATCGCATTGTCGGCGGCGCCGATCTCGCAAGCGCGAATCCGCTTGCCGTGCAGCCTGTTGCTGCACTCAACGCCGGCAGCGCGCCGGCGGGCAACGTGACGTTGAACCAGCACACCGCTTACGTCGATTCGAACGGGTTGACGTTGTTGCAACCGACAACGATCCGAACCGGTACCGGATCGATCGATATCGCGGCGGGCAATGATTTCACGCTGGCGGATACAACCGCACCGGGCGTCGTGTATACGGCGGGTGCGCCCACGCAGGGAAATCCTGTGTTGGGTCTCGCCTCGGCGGTCGCTCATGGCAGCCAGCCAGGTCTGCAAGACATACTGGTCACACCCACCGTGAATCCGGATTCGGCCGGCGATATTTCGCTCCATGTGCAGGGCGACATCAATGGCGTCCAGAGCGTGACCGACGCGACGGGTGCAGTGACGGGCGGGGCAGGCAACAGCATCAGCCAGTACTGGTGGCAGTGGATGCAGATCACGCCGGGAGAAACCGCCGACATCAGTGGCGCGATCCTTGCTCGGTTGACCCGGTCCTCGATTGATTTCGGCGCGTTTGGCCAAGGCGTGATGAGCGTCGGCGGCAACGTGTCGATCAGTGCCGGCGGCAACATCTCGGATCTGGCCGTGTCGTTGCCGACTACGTGGTACCTGGATGGAAACAACAAGCCCGTCACCGTTGGCGGCGGGAATCTGACAGTGCATGCCGGCGGCGATATTCTGAGCGGCGACTACTTCGTCGCCAAGGGAACGGGGACGATATCGGCTGGTGGAAGCATCGGGTCGGATATTGCCGTGATGTCTCCACAGACTGGAGTGGCTCCGATTGCCGTATCGACGGTGCTTGCGACGCAGAATGGCATATTCGATGTCACGGCGCGTCAAGGCGCGGACATCGGCGCAGTGTTGAATCCGTCTTATGCAAGCAGTTTCGCGCCGCCCGGCGGGCAGCCTACCCCGGCTGTTCATCTGTTCAACTACGGACAGTACGCCGACAGCCAGGGTTACTCATCGACTTCCGCCGTGAATGTGCTATCCACAACCGGAGACATCCGAATCGGCGCGCTCGGTGGCTTGTTGACGGGGGCAAATGGAGTATTGCCGGCGAGCGTCAATCTGACAGCATTTGACGGCGGGATTCATGTCGAATCAGGCGGCGTGCTCTATCCGTCGGCAGTCGGCCAGTTGAATCTGGTTGCGGATCAGTCGGTGTCCCTTTCCAATGTATCGTCCAAGGGGACCGGCGCCGCATTGCCTGATACATTTGGCTTGTCCGACGCCGATCCGTCGCAGATGCCTTCGCCGACGAATCCGCAAGCAGCGATTCCGGCGTTGACGGATACGACGCTCGCTGCACATGCGCTGACTGCGCTCCATGATGGCGACATGCTGCCTGCGCGCATCTACAGCCTGAACGGAAGCATCGTCAACGGCACCGCCGATACCCCCGGTGATAGTGACGGCTTCTACCGGAGCCTCGTCACGCTGTCGATCGACAAGCCGGCGTTCATGCAAGCCGGGCAGGACATCGTCAACCTGGCGTTCTGGGGGCAGAACTTGCGCAGCTCCGACGTAACGCGCATCGTGGCAGGCCGAGACATTTACGACACGCCGATTCCCCACAACGGTGGTGGTGGTGCAGTGCCGGTGTTGTCGGTCGGTGGCCCAGGCTGGTTCGACGTGCAGGCGGGACGCAACATTGGCCCGCTGACGAGCCAGGCCGAGTTGTACAACCAGCAAGCCGATACTGGCGGCATCGCACACGTTTTCACGGGCATCGACGCAGTCGGCAACGCAAACAATCCGAATCTGCCGCACGAGAGCGCGAACGTCAACGTGATGTTCGGTGTCGGGCCGGGCGTTGATCTGCCGGGATTCATCGCGACTTATATCGCGCCGGGCAGTGCGGTTGCCGGCGTACCGAGTGCGACACCGGCATTGATTGCGTTCATGGAGCAGTACGACGCGGGACTTGGCGTCGATACTGGATTGCAGGTGGACAAGGACCAGGCACTGGCCAAGGTCGGCCCGTTGACGGCCGATGAAGCATGGAAGCAATTCCAGGCGTTGCCGTCTTACGTTCAACAACTCTTTGCGGAAAAGGTGCTCTTCGGCGTGCTGGCGCAAGTGGGCGCGGACTTCAACGATGCATCGAGTCCGTATCGCGGCCAGTACGCAAGAGGCTATCAGGCGATCAATATGCTGTTCCCCGCCTCGTACAGCTATACCGCGAACAATCTCGGTGGCGGTTCAAACGGCGCGAACAAGTCGGTCAGCACGGGCGATCTCGACATCCGCAGCACGACGATTCAGACGCAGCAGGGCGGCGACGTCACGATCCTCGGGCCGGGCGGGCAGGCGCTCGTGGGCAGCACGACGGCACCGCCGCAGATCGTGGACAGCAACGGCAAGGTTGTAGCGGGCCCGGGCACGATGGGGATTCTGACGCTCGAGAAGGGCAATGTCGGCATATTCGCGGATCAAAGCGTGCTGCTCGCGCAAAGCCGGATCTTCACCGAGCAGGGCGGCGACATGACGATCTGGAGTTCGAACGGCGACATCAACGCGGGCAAGGGCGCAAAGACGTCGGCCGATACGCCGGCGCCGCAGTATGTGTGCGATGCGAACCACTACTGCACGGTCGACTCGCGCGGGCAGGTAACGGGCGCGGGCATCGCGACGCTGCAAAGCATACCGGGCGCACTGAAAGGCACGGTCAACCTGATCGCGCCGCGCGGCACCGTCGATGCGGGCGATGCGGGCATTCGAGCGGGCAACCTCAACGTTGCAGCGTTGCGTGTGGTGAACGCCGACAACATTCAGGTGACGGGCAAGGCAACCGGCATTCCGCTCGTGCAGGCCGTCAACACGGGCGCGCTGACGGCCGCGAGTTCGGCCGCCTCGGCGGCGAGTCAGGTTGCGCAGGATATCGCGAAGAACAATGCATCGGGCGCTGCGCCGCGCCGCTGGACGATCAGCGTGCAGGTCGAGGGCTTCGGGGATAACGGCCCGGACGGTGGGTCGAAGCGCCGCAAGTCGGAACAGGTTGGCTACGATTCGTCGAACGCCGTTTCGCTGCTTGGCTTCGGGGCGGCAGGGCCTACTCAGCGGACGTTGCTCAGCAAGGAAGAGCTTGGAAAATTGAACCGGTTCTGAATGAAGCCGGGGGATACCGCGCGACCCGGTATCTCGCGATTCAGTCCGACTGAGTGAACGAGAACTCTCCGCTTCGTCTGTTCGATGCGGAGAGTTTTCATTTTACGCATCCGAATCGGACTCGTTTGAGAGGCTGGTTCGATGGACTGTTCGGCCAGCGCATCCTGACCGATTCGACGGAGGACGACCCGGAAGACGGGGAGCACGTGATACATGCAGCCCGCGAGTGTCGGCGATGGATCGCGAAGGCGTCGAGGGATGAAAAAACCCGCCTCGAAGCGCCCGAGGCGGGTTCAGCAGGACGCGTCGAATCAGCGGTGATTCGAATTAACGGCCCACATACTGGAGGCAACTGTTCGCGTTGTTGATATCGAGCCCGTACCCGCTGGTGTTGCTCAGGAAATCGGCCGAAATCGCAGTCTTGAAGCCCGACGGCACGGTGTCGAAGCCGTTGCCATGCACAACCGATGCATAGCTGGCGTCCGTGTAGTGGTGGTTCAGGAAGCTCTGAACATTCGATGCCACCGCGGCGTCCGCATAGCACTGGCTCAGGATGATCTGGCTCGTACCCGAAACCGGATAGCCGGCAGACGGATTGGCCAGGTTGGTGTAAGGAGTGCCGGAAACCGGCACCCATTGCGTCGGATCGGCGGCGGTGGCCTTCGTCGACGGTGCCGAGATCGTGCCGATTGCCGTCGTCGCGTTCGCGTACGTCGGTGCGTAGTACTTCGTGTCCTTTGCGTTGTAAAGGCTGGCGAGCGGAAGCTGCAGCGCGCCCGACGACGTCACGACCGAGCTTTGCGATGCGATGTACGTGTTCGTGTAGTCCGGGCTCAGGTACGCGACGGCGGCCGTGCCGGCCGTCGACAGCGACGCGAGCGAGGCGCGGACGCCGCCGCTGCCCGAAGCGGCGATGAAGTTCGCCGGCACGCCGGTCGGGAACGCCGACGTATTCGCAAACGTCAGCGAATCGATGAACTTGACGCCCGAAGCCGTGTTGTTGGTCGTGCAGACTGCGGCCAGGTGGCGGGTCAGCAGTTCGGTCGTGCCGCTGCCGTCAGCGCGATAGACGACCTTGATCGGCGCGCTCGACGCATAGAACGTGCCGGTCTCGGGGTTGACCACATGGCCCCAGTCGGTGATCTTGCCCGAGAAGATGCCGCACAGATCATCGTCGTTCAGCGCGATGCTGTGCGCTTGACCCGGCGTCGTTTGCGGCGTGATCGAACTCGTTACGGCCGGGCCGTTGACGACCGGCACCGTGATCGCCGTCACGATGTACGGAATCTGGATCAACGGGCCGCTGTTCGCGCCGACCGTGCTGGCGTTGTACGACGTGACTTGTGCGGTCGTGAGTGCGGCGTCGCTGTTCGCGAAGTCGACCGTGCCCGTGACGCCCGAGCCGAAGTACGTCGGCTGGTTGTTCAGGAACGCGTTCTGGCCGGCGCCCGAGCCGACCGAGTAGTACGTGAACGTGGCGCTGGCGGTGCCATACAGGCCGAATTCGCCGGCAGCCGGCGAAGCGGTGCCGAGCGTCGGCGCGACGAGCGACGAGCCGCCGCCTTGAATCACCGGGCCCGCGGCCATCGCGAGCGATGCGCCCATGCCCGAAACGACGAGAGCCAGGACCTGACAGATCTTGCGCTTGCTGGATTTCATGAGAATTTCCTTGAACGAAGATAAACGGGAAGCCTGCTGCTGCGGACGGAATGCCGTATCGGCCGCCGAGTAAATTTAGGAGGAAATTCTCCAATCGCGTGTGAATTTTTCATAACGAATGGTACGGAACATTTTTAAATAAAAATGTGATCGATTTATTTGAGTCGACAAAACCACGATTCCGGAAAAATTCAGAACGGAAAGAAAAAACGGATGCCGGGATCGAGCCGACGAGCATCGTCGCGCATCGCCCGCTGGGAGCTTGAGCGGAGCATTCTTGCCGTAATCGATTCGATGATTCTCTCGCTGCCATTCGTCATTGTTTTGATTGGGCGAACAAATTGGAGTGGCGATATTTGAACGGGAAATCGACATCGGAATAATCGATTGAATTTGGCGATCCAAAATCGTTTTTCGAGATGCGGGAATTGCGAATCGGCGTGACCGGCGAGCCGAAAAGGTAGCCCAACATTCGTCACAAATTTGCGCCGGTTCGCTCCTTAGTCTTGCCCGGCGACGCCGTTCGGCGGCATCGCAAACGGACCGCGGTCCCGCGGCCCGCGGGGCGTGTCCCGGCGTAAGGAGAACACTGACATGTCGGCATTCCGCTACGAAGCGATCGATCCTGCCGGCCGCACGCTGAAAGGCGTGCTGGAAGCGGACAGCGCGCGCGGGGGGCGCAACTGGCTGCGCACCCAGGGCCTGACGCCGCTCGTCGTCGAGGCGGCCGCGTCGCGCCTGCACGGCGAGCGCCACCAGCGCCTCGCGCTCGGGCGCAAGCTGTCGCAGCGCGAGCAGGCGATCCTGACGCGCCAGCTCGCGAGCCTGCTCGTCGCCGGGCTGCCGCTCGACGAATCGCTCGCGGTGCTGAGCGAGCAGGCCGAGCGCGAGTACGTGCGCGAGCTGATGGCAGCGATTCGCGCGGAAGTCGTCGGCGGCCATTCGTTCGCGAACGCGCTCGGCCAGCATCCGCGCGATTTCCCCGACATTTACCGCGCGCTCGTCGCGGCGGGCGAGCACACGGGCAAGCTCGGCGTCGTGCTGTCGCGGCTCGCCGACTACATCGAGCAGAGCAACGCACTCAGGCAGAAGATCCTGCTCGCGTTCACGTATCCGGCCGTCGTCACGCTGATCGCGTTCGGCATCGTCACGTTCCTGCTGAGCTACGTGGTGCCGCAGGTCGCGAACGTGTTCACGAGCACGAAGCAGCCACTGCCGACATTGACGGTCGTGATGCTCGCGCTGTCCGATTTCGTCCGCCGCTGGTGGTGGGCGGCGCTCGCCGCGCTCGTCGCGGCCGCCTATGCGGTGCGCAAGGTGCTGTCGCAAACCGGGCCGCGGCTCGCGTTCGACCGCTGGGCGCTCACCGCGCCGCTCGCGGGCAAGCTCGTGCGCGGCTACAACACGGTGCGCTTCGCGAGCACGCTCGGCATCCTGAGCGCGGCGGGCGTGCCGATCCTGCGCGCGCTGCAGGCGGCGGGCGAGACGCTGTCGAACCGTGCGATGCGCGCGAACGTCGACGACGCGATCGTGCGCGTGCGCGAGGGCTCGGCGCTGTCGCGCGCGCTCGCGCACACGAAGACGTTTCCGCCCGTGCTCGTGCACCTGATCCGCTCGGGCGAGGCCACGGGCGACGTGACGACGATGCTCGACCGCGCGGCCGAAGGCGAATCGCGCGAGCTCGAACGCCGCACGATGTTCCTGACGAGCCTGCTCGAGCCACTGCTGATTCTCGCGATGGGCGGCGTCGTGCTCGTGATCGTGCTCGCGGTGATGATGCCGATCATCGAGCTGAACAACATGGTGCAGTGATGCGGCGCTCAGCGCACGAACGCGTTCGGATTTCGCGCGGCGGGCCGCGCGATCTCGCGTTGCGGGCCGTCGCCGCCGATGCCGCCGATCGCGGCCGCGTGACGCGCCGGAGCAGGCGCGTCACGCGTGCTAGCGATACGGCGACGAGGGCCGCGCCGGCGGCGAACGTCGCGACGAGCGGATTTTCAGCGCGCCGGTGAATACATGATGACGCGACACGGCGAAACGCGAGCGCCGCACGCGAAGGGGCCGCGGGAACGGGCGCGGCGGCGCCGGTCGCAACGCGGCTTCACGCTGCTCGAGATGCTCGTCGTGCTCGTGATCGTCGGGCTGCTCGTCGCGGTCGTGACGCTCGCGCCGTCGCGCAATCGCCGCACCGGGCTGGCCGAGGAGGCGCAGCGGCTCGCGAACCTGCTCGAATCGGCGGGCGACGAAGCGCAGGTGCGCTCGACGTCGATCGCATGGCAGCCTGACGGCGGCGGCTACCGCTTCATGCAGCGCACCGAAAGCGGCGCGTGGGCGCCGATGACCGACGAGCTGTTTCGCGCGCGTCGTTGGGGCGGCGAGGTGACGGGCGTGTCGGTACGCTACACGGACGGCGGCGACGCGCTGTCGCGCGTCGTGCTCGGCGACGAAAGCATCGACGTGCCTGTCACGATCACGCTGTGGTCCGGCGACACGCGCATCGCCGTCGTGGCCACGGGCATCGGCAACTTCGCCGTGCGCGGGCCGTGAACGGCGCGGCGTTCCGGCGTGCGGCCGGCGCGCCGGCTTCGTCGCTCACGCACGCACGCGTGCACGCATTGACTCGCGCCGCTGCACGGTTCACCTGACTGTCATAGTGTCCACGCACAATCTGTCGTTCGCTTGCGACGGAGCCGCACATGGGATGCGCCGGCTCCGCCGGGGCGTGCCACTTCACTTCCGTCCAGGCATTCATGACTCGTTCACGGGCGCGGACCGGTGTCCTGGCGCTCGTCGCGTGGCTTGCGTTCGCCGCGTTGTGCATGCGCGGCGCGCAGGCGCAGGAGACGGGTGCCGCCGGCCGCCAGCCGGGCAGCGTCGCGCACTTCGATCTGCCCGCGCAGCCCCTCGCGAAGACCTTGCAGGACTTTGCGCGGCTCACCGAGCTGATCGTGCTGGCGAGCGCGCCGCTGCTCGACGGGCGGACGAGCGCGCCGGTGCAGGGCGATTTCGCGCCGCGCGACGCACTCGAGCGGATGCTGGTCGGAACGGGGTTGCGCGCGGCGTTCTCGCGCCCGGACGAGGCGATCATCGTCGCGCAGTCGGCCGTTGAAACGGCGAGCGCCGGCGACGCGCAGGCGGGGGCCGCGCTGCCGGTCGACGGCATCGACGGGATCGGCGATTCCGGCGAGCGGCGCGCGTTCGCGGGCGTGCTGCAGGCGCATCTGATCGATGCGCTGTGCGCGCAGCCGGCGGCGGTGCCGGGCAGCTATCGACTCGTCGCGCAGATGCGCATCGACAACAAGGGGGCGGCGGTGGCGGTGAACATGGTGGCATCGAGCGGTTCGGCCGCCCGCGACGCGGCGGTCCTGCGCGCGCTGCGCGCGCTGAGGCTGGACGACGCGCCGCCGGCGGATCTGCCGCAGCCGGTCACGATCCTGCTGCGGCCCGCCGGCAATGGCGTGCATGCGCGCTGTCCGCAGGCGGCGAGGAATTAGGCCGCCATGTCCGACAGCACCCGCAGCGGGCTCAGGAAACTGCTGGCGTCGCGCTATGCGTACCTCGTCAGGCGCCTTGAGCGCGTGACGGGATCGAAGGACGGCGCGGCCGATGCGCTGCACGAGACCTGGCTGCGCCTCGAGAACGCGAACGTCTCCGCGCAGGTGTCCAACGCCGACGCCTACATACTCGGAATGGCGAACAACGTCGCGATCGATCAGCATCGCCGCGAACGGCGGCATCTGCACGACGACGACGTTCAGACGCTGCTGGAGATGCCCGACGAACTGGCCGATCCCGAGCGGATCGTCGCGGCGCGCCGCAAGGTCGACACGCTGAAGGACGTGTTGCGCGGCCTGCCGCCGCGACGCCGGGCGATCCTGCTGGCCGCCCGCGTGGACGGCCTGCTGAACCGGGAGATCGCCGAGCAGTTCGGGATTTCGCTGCGGCTCGTCGAAAGCGAGCTGAGCGCGGCGATGAAGTACTGTTTGCAGCGCATGCAGGAAGACAGTGATCTGTACGCCGGTTCGCGAGGCGGGCCGCGTAAATTTTGAGCATCCGGACGATGACGAAAGCCCAGGCCGATACCGCCCACGACGCGCTCGACGAAGCGAGCGCGTGGCTGCCGCGTCTGCGCTCGGGGCGCGCGAGCCAAGCGGAAGCCGACGCGTTCGAGCGCTGGTGCGCCGATCGCCCGCAGGCCGCGCATCTGCTGCGCGACACGTGGAGCGCGCTGCGCACGGCCGCCGCGGAGCTCGAGCACGAGGAACGGACGGCCGCGGCGTGGGCAAACGTTGCAAGGCGCGAGCGCGCGGTGCGCACGGGGCGGCGGGCCTTCGTCGGCTTCGCGGTCGCGGCGGGCGCGTCGTGGCTCGCGCTGCGCCCGCCGATGCGGCTCTGGCCGTCGCTCGGCGATCTCGCGGCCGACTACCGCACGGGCACCGGCGAGCAGCGCCGCATCGCGCTGTCGCCGCAGGTGACGGTCGAGATGAACACGCAGACGCGCGTCGACGTGCTGCCCGCGCGCGTCGCCGCGCACGGCATCGAGGTCGTCGCGGGCGAAGCGGAGATCGACGCGGCCGCGCCCACGGCCGATCGCGCGGCGCTGCTCGGGCCCGTCACCGTGGTCGCGGGCGGCGGCCGCATGCAGGCGACGGTCGCGCGGTTCAACGTGCGGCGCACGGACGCGCAGGTGTGCGTGACCTGCCTGTCGGGCACGGTCGCGCTCAGCCACCCGCGCGGCGCTCGCACGCTGCGGGCCGACGATCAGGTCGTCTACGACGATCGCGGCGTGCAGCCGGTGTCGCGGGCCAACCCGGGCGCCGTCAGCGCATGGCGGCGCGGGATGCTCGTGTTCAACGGCGTGCCGCTCGCGGACGTCGTCGCCGAGATCAACCGCTACCGGCCCGGCCGGGTCATCCTGCGCAACGCGGCGCTCGGCGAGAACCGGATGCAGGCGCAGTTCCCGATCGCGCGGCTCGACGACGTGATCGACATGGTCGGGCGCCTGTACGGCGCGCGCGTCACCCGTCTGCCCGGCAACATCGTGCTGCTGAGCTGACCCGTCCGCATTCTCCCCATCCTTCTTTCGGCGATTCCGCCGGCGCTTTCGGGCATCCCGCGGCCTGCGGGGCATGCGGGTTAAGGCGCGTCGATACGACCTGATCCATGAGGGCCGGCAAACGCCGGGCGGGCCGGCAGCGGCCGCCCGGTGGAGCGTCGTCGGACCCGAGGCGTGTGTGGCAAGCGCCCCGGCCCGCGCAGCGATGCGCGCAGCGGGGAAGGTGCGTCGATTGAGCTTCGGGCGGTGGCGTGATCATGACCATATCGCAACGGGATGCAGATTCCGGCGCCGCGCAGTCGCGCGCCGACGACATTCGCGAGGGCGCGGTGCGCTGGCTGCTGTGGCTGCGCGCGGGCGGCCCGACCGCGCGCGAGCTCGACGCTTTCCGCCGCTGGCGCGCGCAGAGCGACGAGCATGCGCGCACCGTCCGGGAGTTGATCTGGATGTGGGCGGTGCTCGAGTCGATCGGCCGGCAGGGGCCGGACGGATCGACGCGCTCGCATTGACGCGCCGCCCCGCGCCCGGAAGCGCCCGTGCGAGCGGGCGGCAAGAAAAGTCTGCGGGTTAGGCGAGCCCGTTTCGACCTTGTTTACGAGAGAGCGAGAGGGCCGTGAAGCGCGACCGCGGCTGGACGAAGCAGGCCCCGGCGCGCGGGGGGAGCGATCGCGGCCGTCGCGCCGCGAATGTCACGCGTGCCGCGCATGCCGCGCGATCGTTCGCGATCAGGACGGCGGCGCGTCCTGCGCGCCGGCGCGCGCGCCGCGCCAGGCGGCGTCGAGCCGGTCGCCGGCGTCGTGCAGGGGCTCGCGCAGGAAGGGGAAACGTTCGAAGAACGGTGCGGATTCTTTCAGGGCCACGATATGGTCGACCATCCATTGCAGCAGATCGCCGCCGTGCCGGACCTGCTCCGGGCGCCAGTGCGGCATCGCGCAGAAGAGCTCCGCGAATCCGCTCCAGCGGGACGGCCTGTCGTTGTCGCCGGGCCGGAAATACGTGTTCATCGCGATGTCGCGCGTGTCGGTCAGCGTGCCGACGAAGAGCCCGTGCGGGGTCGGCACGCCGATCTGCCGCCAGCGCTCCGCGAGCGCGAGCGCGCGCATCACGCGCGCCGCGACGAACGCGATGCGCGTCTCGTGCTCGATTTCCGTGAGCGTCATCACGCCGTTGCGCTGCATGCAACGGGCGACCGCGTGCGGCCGGATGACGTTCGACGCGAAGCTGCGCAGCACGAGGTCGGGCACCGTCAACTGAAGCTGGAATTCGCGCAGGCCGTGCTCGGCGCTCATCGTCGAGAAGTTGACGAACAAGCCTTCGAGCCGGCCGAGCGCGCCGACGTACGGTTCGAGCCCGAGGCGCGCGAGCTTCGGCGCGATCCGGCGCTCGAGCAGCCGCATCAGGTTGCGGCGATTGCGCTCGCCCGCGAAGTCGTCGATGCAGCGCGTGACGACGTCGCTGATTGCCCAGCGGCGCTCGTCGGCGACGAGGCGCGGAGAGCGGCTCAGGTCGAACCGGGCGCGGCCGTGCGCCACGCGTGGATCTACGTACATGCCGGTGCCTCGTGCATCGATTGCGGGCGGATCGGCGCGACGGCGCGTCGTCGTGCGTCTCCGGTCGCCCACGATGCTGCGGCGTCGAAAGCGGCCCGTCAAGCGCGATCGTGCCGACGGCCGGGCTGCATGCGCGGGCGTTCAACCATACAGCGCGGGGTGATCAGGTGATGCGCACGATCGTGGAACGCTTCGTCGAACAGAGCCCGATGGCGATCATGGCGCGGCTCGTGCTGCAATGCGCACTGCACGACGACTGGATCGATGCCGCCGCCGACATGGACGACGCGCCGAACGGCGAGCCGATACGCGAGACGCTGTTCGCGCTCGCGGTCGACGCGTTCGCGGCGATCGCCGCGCGCACGCGCGCGCCGGGGAGCGCCGCCGCCGGCGCATCGCCCGCGCTCGGCGCGGCCGTGACGGCGCTGCACGACGGCATGAGCCGGCTGCGGGCCGGCTGGGGGCGCGCGCTCGTGAAGGACAGCGTCGAGCTGCTGCAGCCCCTCGCGGCGATGCGCGCCGAAGACCGCGCGCCCGCGGTCGGCGGCATGCGGCTGCGCGTACTCGACGGCGGCGCATGCGCGCCGCGAGCCGACGGCTGCGCCTGCGCTCGCGCCTGCGACGATCCGGCGCGCGACGCCGCCGAGCGTGCGCGGGCGCTGCCCGTCTACGATCCGGCTCTCGGCATGATCGTCGATCTGTTGCCGTACGAGCGCGGCCGCGCGCACGAGCGCGCGCTCGTCGCCGCGTTGCTCGAAACGGTCCGGGCGGGCGAGCTGTGGATCGTCGACGGCCGCTTCGACACGGATGCGATCCTGTCGGGCTGGCCGCGCGGCGGCGGCGCGTTCATCGTGCGCGAATACGGCCGCACGCTCGCGTGCCGGCCGCTCGGCGACTGGCATGAAGCCGGCGTGCTCGGCGACGGACGCCTCTACGAGCAGGCGGTCGGCATCGCGGGCGACGGCGGCGTGTCGGGTATGCCGGGGATGCCGGGTATGTCGGGCGTGTTCCGGCGGATCGAGTGGCGGCGCGGCGCGGGCTCGCCCTCGCACTCGCCCTCGGATTCGGGCTCGGATTCCGACTCGCTCGCGCCCGGCTCGACGATCGCCGTGCTGACCGATCTGCCGGCCGCGCCGTTCGACGCGCGCGAGGTCGTGCAACTGTCCTGCACGCGCTGGCGCGACGCGCTGCCGCTGCCGATCGAGCCCGTGCTCGGCGCCGCGCGGTTCGGCAACGTGCCCGCGCGCGCGGCGCAGCTCGCGCGCGGCATCGCCGCGCTCGCGTACAACGCGCTCGGCGCGATGATGAAGGCCGTCGCCGGCGCGCTCGATCTGGACGCGCGCGATATCGAGCGTCTGCCGCCGCATATCGCGGACGGCGTCGCGGCGACCTACGCGGGGATGATGATCGCGCTGCCGCCCGAGTGGTGGCGGCGCTACGACCGGCTGTCGGCGGCGACGCTCGGCCAGATCGTGCGGCTGCTCGCCGTGCACGTCGATCCGCGCAGCGAGCGCCGCAAGCGTCGCGACAACCGGCTGTCCGCGAAATCGCAGGCGCTGCTGCGCACGGCGACGCTCGAGCGCCTGCTGCACGACGACGGCGACGATCCCGTGGCGAACGTGTTCAGCCTGCGCACGATCGCGATGGCGACGCGCGACTTCAGCAGCAATCCGTCGAAGGCGCTGCGGCACGCGGGCGAGGCGCTCGTGATGGTCACCAAGTACAACCGGCCGATCGCGCTGCTCGTGTCGATCGACGACTGGAACCGGCTGCTCGGCGAAGTGCGCGAGACGAGCCTCACGAGGCTGTCGTTCGACTGCGCGGACGCGACGCCGGGCGTGTGTCCGGTCGCGCTGAGCGAGTCGTCGCTGAACTAGCGGCGTTTCCGCGGGCGGCGTGCTGGCGGCAGTGGGCGCTCGCGCGTCGAAGCTTGCCTGCGCGCGGCGGCACGCGCCGCGTTCAGCCCGCGAGCCGGCGAACCCAGATCACCGCGGTCCAACTGAAGTTGCCGCTGCCGTAGCGCGCGATCAGCGTGTCGATGCGCGCGTTGATCCGGGCCGAATGCACGCGGCAATGCACGACGAAATAGCCGCTGTCGACGCCGACGGTCGACCCGTCCGGCAGCGTCGGGTTGCCGCCCTGCGCGGGCGTGAGATATTCGGCGACGTCGCCGGTGCTGACGAAGTACGCGGTCTGGCGGCGATCGACGAGCCGCTTCGCCTGGCTGCGCGAGAGCGTCGGAATCGCGGCGACGAGCACGGGCTCGGGCGCGGTGTTGACGTTGACCGTGGTCAGATCGGGCAGGATCGTCACGAACGGCGCGAGCGTCGCGATCGCGTGCGCGTCGTAGCCGGGGATGCGCGCGAGATCGTCGACGGACACGAGCTGCAGCGGCCAGCCGTCGGGCGCGTTCGTTTCGCGCAGCGAGCGCAGCATGTAGTCGGCCGTCTGCTGGGCGAGCGCGGGATCGAGCGACAGCTCGCCGAGCAGCCGCCGGTAGGCGAGCACGCCTTCGCCGCTGGTCTGCCACGGCTTGCCGGGCGCGACGCGCGACACGAGATTCGTCAGGTTCAGGCGCGCCTGCGCATCCTCGACGTGGCCGGAGATCCATGCGCGCGCGAGCTCGGCGTTGAGCGCCGCGGTGCCGGGCGGCAGCAGGTCCGCGAGCTGCACGTCGGCGAGCGGCGCGGACCACGTCTGACCGACGACGGTGACGTTCGACGTCGCGCTTTGCGCGCGCAGCGTCGCCCGCGCCCATTCGACCGCGGCGCGCTCGACCCACATCGTCTGGGTCGCGAGACGCTGGTTCTCGACGTCGCGCGTCGCGACCTGCTGACGCCACAGCACGCTCGCCGCGAGCGTGGCCGCCAGCGCGACGACGAGCAGCGCCGTCACGATCGCGATGCCGTGCTCGCGTCGCGCGCGCGTCGCCCCTCGCTTCTCGTATCGATCCATCGCGTGCCCCATCGTGGCGATTATGTGGCGATTCCGTGCCGATGCCGGCCGCGCTCAGCCTTCGAACGCCAGCCACGCATGCGCGATGCTCGCATGCGCGGATGACGCCACGCCGAATGTCGCCGCGAGCCCCGTCACCCAGCACGCGAGCGTCGCGGAGCGCGTGCCGCCCGTCGTGACGGCGAGCGGGCCGACGAGCCCGGCAATCGCGTGCGAGCGCCACAGCAGCAACACGAACAGCGTGCAGCCGACAGCCATCGCGACGCAGAACGCATGGAGCGCGACCGCCGAACGCCGCGTGAACGGCGCGCGGTGATGGCGCTGGTTCGTCGCGACGATCGCGGCTGCGTTCGCCACAGGCACGATCGCCATCGCGAGCATCCAGAAGAGCGGCTGGTCGCTCGACGAATTGATCAGCAGCAGCGTGCCGATCGTCCAGATCGGCGGCGCGAGCAGCGTGAGCGCGATCCATGACAGCAGTTGCCACGCGAGCCACGGTGCGCGCCAGCGCAGCGGGCGGCGCGCGGCGGCATGGCCGGCCGCGGCCGGGCGCAGCCGGCCCGGCATTGCGGTGGTGCGGGACAGGCGCACGGCGAGCCACCGTGCGAGCATCGCGGCGAATGACATGAGTTCGTCCGAGTCGTTGACGTGCTTTCTCTTGGCGGGCTTTCTCAATAGCTAGGACGGATCGGGCGGCCGCAAGCCGCAGGATTTCGGCGGGCGCGGTGCCGCGGCGGCATGGATCGGGCGCGTGGCCGGCGCGCGGACTCGTGCGAATCTTCAGGAGAATGTCACAAAAAGTTCCCGGTACAAACCCGACGATTGTCGGGCTGCCCGCGGGTGCGTCGCGATCGCGCGCGCCGCCGACGATCCGTGCCGGCCGGGCAGACGATATGCACACGAAACGGGGCTCAGCACAGTCATGCGCAACGTCCTCGCCAACGACGCGGGGTATCCGCTGCGCGCGCATTGCGGGTCGTGCTCGATCGGCCGCGCCGTTTCATGGGCGCAGCCGAGGGGCGACATGCGCGCCGCTCGCACGCCTGCGGCGTCGAGTCGGCCGTCGCACGCAAAAAGGTTGCGGCAATGCGCGCTTCGTTCCGTCTAGGTAGATGAGCGTTGCATCGAGCGTGTCGCGCGCGGTGCCGCTCGCGATCGACGCTCGCGCGGCCGCTGCGGGTTTTTCGCTTTCGTTTCGTCCTTTCCGGTGAGACGCCGCTTGTCGCGCCGGAGCGCATCTCGCCGTCGATGCCAACCGGCGCTGTTCGTCGGCGCTCGGGGTGCGCGGGACATGATCAGGATGGCGAAGTAAGAGTCATCGAAATGAAACACGTATTTGATAGCGGGCGAGCGGGTGACGCTGTTCGCGCCGTTGCGATCCGGAACAAAAAGGGGAATGGCGCATGCCGCCGAGAGTAGACCGTAAGTCACGCGAGCCAAGGCGGTTGATGCGCCGACGCCTGACCAGCGTCGTGCTGGCCGGGGGGCTGAGCGTCGCGCCCGTCGCCCGCGCGCTGGAGGCCGCCGCCGCGCCGGCCGCGAACGCGGCCTCGACGGCGCCGCAGACGTTCGACGTCAACGCATTCATCGTGCGCGGCAACACGATGTTGCAGGCGATCGAGATCGAGAAGGCCGTCTATCCGTTCGAAGGGCCGGGCAGAACGCTCGCCGACGTGAACGCGGCTCGCGACGCGCTGCAGAAGGTCTATCAGGATCGCGGCTATCAATCGGTCGTCGTCGAATTGCCGCAGCAGCAGGTGAAAAACGGCGTGATCCTGCTGCAGGTGGTCGAGACGAAGGTCGGCCGGTTGCGCGTCGACGGCGCGAAGTACCACTCGCCGCAGCACATCCGTGACGCGGTGCCCGCGCTCGCCGAAGGCGCGGTGCCCGACTTCAGCCAGGCGCAGCAGCAGCTCACCGAGCTCAATCGCTCGGCCGACCGGCAGGTGATTCCCGTGCTCAAGCCGGGGACGATGCCGCAGACCGTCGACGTCGACCTGAAGGTCGACGATCACCGCCCGCTGCACGGCACGCTCGAGCTGAACAACGACAACAGCCCCGGCACGTCCACGCTGCGCACGAGCGCGAACCTCAGCTACTCGAACCTGTGGCAGCTCGGCCACGTGATGTCGGCCACCTATGTGATCGCGCCGCAGCACCCGAACGACGCGCGCGTCTACGCGTTTTCGTACCTCGCGCCGATCCGGGATTCGCGCTGGAGCTTCCTCGCGACCGTCGTCCACTCGGACAGCAACGTGGCGTCGGTCAGCGGCATGAACGTGCTCGGCAAGGGCACGACATACGGCTTCACCGCGATCTACGCGCTGCCGGCGACGGATACCTACGCGCAGTCCGTCAGCATCGAGATCGACCGCAAGCATTACGACGAAAACGTGATGTTCGGCCGCCAGACGTCGACGGCGCCGCTGACCTACGTGCCCGTGACGTTCTCCTACAACGGCCAGTTGAGCCTGAAGCAGTCGCAGACGTCGTTCCTGGCATCGCTCACGACGAACATCCGCGGCATCGGCAGCGACTGGGGCGCATGGGACAACAAGCGCTACAACGCGACGCCGGATTTCGTCTACGGCAAGTTCGACCTCAATCACACGCAGCGCTTCGCGAACGACATGCAGGCCAATGCGCACGTGAGCGCGCAGCTCTCGAACTCGCCGCTCGTGTCGAGCGAGCAGTTCGCGGCAGGCGGGATGAACAGCGTGCGCGGCTACATGCAGGCGGAGGACACGGCCGATAGCGGCGTGATCGGCTCGCTCGAGCTGCGCAGCCCATCGCTCGCGAAATGGCTGGGCGGCGCGGTCGGCAGCCGCGTGAACGAGTGGCGCTTCCACGCGTTCGTCGACGCGGCGCATCTGTGGTTGCTGAGCCCGCAGGCGGAACAGACGTCGCGCTTCAATCTGCTGAGCGTCGGCGTCGGCACGCGGCTGCAGTTGCTCAAGTACGCGAGCGCGGATTTCGAGGCGGGATGGCCGCTGAAGGCGGGGGTCTATACGCGGCGCTACAGCCCGCGGTTCGATTTCTACGTTCGGCTGGGGTTCTGACGGATTTTCTTTTCGTGCCGGGGCGGCGCGACGTGCGCAACGCCCGCACATTCGGGGAGTGGATCGTGAAGCGAGTCTTGTTTTTCCTGTTGGCGGTGATGCTCGGCGCGCTGCCCGGCGTCGCGAGCGCATGGTGGCAGAGCGACTGGTCGTACCGCAAGTCGATCACGATCGACGCGAGCGCCAAGGGCGCGAACCTCACGGAGTCGGCCGGCCGCGTGCCGCTGCTGATCCGTCTGCATTCGGGCAATTTCCAGTTCGACGGGCTGGCCGACAACGGCGCCGACATCCGCTTCGTCGGATCGGACGACAAGACGCCGCTGAACTTCCACATCGAACAGTACGATCCGGTGCTCGGCGTCGCGCTGATCTGGGTCGACATCCCGAAGATGCCCGCGGGCGCCGCCGAGTCGATCTGGATGTACTACGGCAACAAGAAGGCGCCGGACGGCGGCAAGCCGGCCGAGACGTTCGACGCCGACTACACGCTCGTCTATCACTTCAACGGCGCGGCGGGCGCGCCGCCGAAGGACGCGACGGCCTACGGCAACAACGCGCAGAACGCGTCGTTCAGCACGATCGAGGACGGCATCGTCGGCAAGGGCGCGCGGTTCGACGGCAACGGTTCGCTGACGCTGCCGGCGAGCCCGTCGCTGAATGTCGCCGCGGGCGCGGGCTTCACGTTCAGCGCATGGGTGAAGCCGTCGGCGCTCGCGCCCAACGCGCTGCTCTACAGCCGCCGCGACGGCGCGAACGCGCTGCTGATCGGTCTCGACAACGGCGTGCCGTTCGCGCAGATCGACGGCGGCGCCGCGCCGGCGCGCACGCCGGCCGCGCCGCCCGTCGGCGCGAATCAGTGGACGCATCTCGCGGTGACGGCCGACGGCAGGAACCTTACCGTCTACGTGAACGGCAAGCAGGTGGCGCAAGCGGCGGCGGCGCTGCCCGCGCTGTCGGGCGCGGCCGCGATCGGCGCGGACGTGGCCGGCGCGCCGGCCGGCTTCGCCGGGTACGCGGGGGCGCTCGACGAGCTCCGGCTGTCGAGGCTCGCGCGCTCGCCGCAGGCCATCGCGGTCGACGCGCTGGCGCAAGGCTCCGAATCGAAGCTTCTCGCGTACGGCGCCGACGAGAAGCAGTCCGGCTTCGGCTTCGGCTATTTCGGCGTGATCGTCCAGTCGGTGACGGTCGACGCATGGGTCGTGATCACGGTCCTGCTCGCGATGGCGGCCATCTCGTGGTTCGTGATGTGGACGAAGGCGCGCTACGTCGGCGCCGTCGATCGCGCGAACGGCTACTTCGTCCAGCGCTTTCGAGAGGTCGCGGGCCGGCATCTCGTCGGTCTCGCGCACGTCGACGCGCGCTCGGACGAAGGGCGCCGGCTCGCGCAATCGTCGCTGTATCGCCTGTATCGCGCGGGCGTCGACGAGATCCACAGCCGCGTCGACGACAACGGCCGCACGGTGATCACGACGGAATCGATCGAGGCGATCCGCGCGTCGATGGACGCGACGCTCGTGCGCGAGAACCAGCGGCTGTCGAAATCGATGGTGCTGCTGACGATCGCGATCTCGGGCGGCCCGTTCCTCGGCCTGCTCGGCACCGTGGTCGGCGTGATGATCACGTTCGCCGCGATCGCGGCGGCGGGCGACGTGAACGTGAACGCGATCGCGCCGGGCATCGCGGCCGCGCTGCTCGCGACGGTGACGGGCCTGTTCGTCGCGATCCCGGCGCTCTTCGGCTACAACTATCTGCTGATCCGCAACAAGAACGTGACCGCGAACATGCAGGTGTTCGTCGACGAGTTCGTCACGCGCCTCGCGGAGGCGCATCGCAATCCGGACCACGCGCTGGCGGCGGATTGAACGGGGGAACGCGCGATGCAAGTACAGGACGACGACAAGCCATACGACGACATCAACATCACGCCGATGCTCGATCTGGCATACGTGCTGCTAGTGATTTTCATCATCATGACGACCGCGTCGGTGCAGGGGATCAAGGTCGATCTGCCGAAGGCGAGCTCGTCCGCGAGCCTCGCGAAGCCGAAGACGAAGGCGATCACGGTCGCGGACTCGGGGCAGATCTTTCTCGACGCATACCCGGTGACGATGGACGAGCTCGAAGCGCGCCTGCGCACCGAGAAGGCGGCCAGCCCCGAATTCCCGATCGTGCTGAAGGGCGACGCCGCCGTGCAGTACCAGAAGGTCATGGACGTGCTCGATCTGCTGCGGCGCCTCGATCTGTCGCAGGTCGGTCTCGTGACCGGCAAGGCGAAGCAGGGCGGCTAGGGACGCGCGATGGAAATGACCTACAACGGCGGCCCGCGCGACAAGGGGCCGGGCCGCTTCGTGAAGCCCGTCGCGCTCGCGCTCGTCCTCGCGGGGCTCGCCGCGCTGATCTGGCGTTTCGCGGGCGACACCACGGGCGTGAAGCGCGCGAGCGCGCCGCAGGTGACGACCGTGATTCCGCTGCCGCCGCCCCCGCCGCCGCCGAAACAGAAGCCGCCGCCCGAGAAGATGAAGGAGGAGGCCAGGATGCCCGTCGACAAGCCGACGATCGCGCCGAAGCCGTCGGAGGCGCCGAAGCCGTCGGACAACCAGCCCCGGCAGATGACGATGAACGCGCCCGCGCAGGCCGGAACCGACAGCTTCAACATCGGCGCGGGCGACGGATCGGGCATGGTCGGCAGCGGCGGAGGCGGCAAGTTCGGCAATTCGAGCTACGCGCAGTACATGGTGTACGTGCTGCAACGCGCGATCGAGCAGGACAAGGGCGTGCAGGAGGCGGGCGGCGCGCGCTTCTCGGGCAGCCTGAACCTGTGGATGGACCCGTCGGGCCGGATCACGAAGGTGACGATCGCGCAGTCGACCGGCGACGCGAAGATCGACGCGGCCGTCGTCGCGGCGGTCGAGTCGCTCGGCCGGGTCGACGAGGCGCCGCCGCCCGCGACCGCCTATCCGGTGCTCGTCAGGTTGCAGGGGCGCAAGCCGGCATGACGGCGCGCGCGAATGCGAACGGCGAATGAATCATGGGGCAGGTCCGTCGCACGGATGCTGCCGGAAAAAGAAACGGCAATTGTTCGGAGTGCTTTGATGATTCGGAAGATGAACGGACGGGGTGACGGGCCCCGCAGCGGCGCGCTGTCCGCGCGCCTGTCGCGCATCGGCGCGGCGGTGCTGACGCTCGGGCTGACGTGCGCGTCCGCCGCGCACGGGCAATCGCTCGAGACGCAGGCGGCATCGGGCAAGGCCGCGCCGACGGAGAGCGTGGTGGTCAACCTGATCAACCTGCTCGTCAAGCGCGGCGTGCTCACGCAGCAGAACGCGAATGAGCTGATCAGCGAGGCGCGCGCGGAAGCCGCGCAGGCGAAGGCCGCGCGCGCGTCGGGCGCGCCCGTGGTGGCGGGGGCCGCCGTGGTCAACCCGCCGACGCAGCCGGGCGACGTCGCGGTGCCGTACGTGCCGCAGGTCGTGCGCGACCAGATCCGCGACCAGGTCAAGCAGGAGGTGATCGCGCAGGCGAAGGCCGAGAACTGGGCGCAGCCGAACACGTTCCCGGACTGGGTGTCGCGGATCAGGCTCGACGGCGATCTGCGCGTGCGCGACGAATACCACTTCTACGGCAGCCGCAACGCGAACAACGTGACGAACTTCGCGGCGATCAACCAGGGCGGCGGGTTCGACATCAACCCGAACACCAACACGACGCAATTGCCGACGCAAAACACCACGCAGAACCGCAACAACCTGCTGCGCTACCGCGCGCGGCTCGGCGTGACGGCGACGCTGTCCGACGAGCTGACGGCGGGCGTGCAGCTCGCGAGCGGCAACGACAACGGGCCGGTGTCGACGACGGCCACCGCGGGCGGCGGCTTCGCGAAGAAGAACATCTGGCTGAACAAGGCGTACTTCTCGTACCGGCCGGCGGCCTGGCTGAACGTCACGGCCGGCCGCTTCGACAACCCGTTCTTCAGGTCGGACCTGGTGTTCTCCGACGATCTGATGATGGACGGCCTCGCGGCGAATCTGCACCACGCGCTGCCGTGGAATCCGGACGTCACGCTGTTCGGCACGCTCGGCGTGTTCCCGATCCAGTACACGAGCGAGAACTTCCCGTCGAACAGCACCGACAAGGCGGGCAGCGACACGAAATGGATGTTCGGCGCGCAGTTCGGCGCGGACTGGAAGATCGACGCGAAAAACCGCCTGAAGGGCGCGGTGGCGTACTACGACTTCCAGAACATGCGCGGCACGCTGTCGTCGCCGTGCGCGCTGTATCTCGGCGCGACGAACTGCAGCACCGACAACGAGGCGCCGGCGTTCATGCAGGGCGGCAACTCGCTGATCGCGCTGCGCAACATCGTGCAGAACCCGAACCTCGCGCCGGGGATGACGCCGCAGCCGCAGCTCTTCGGCCTCGCGTACAACTACCGGCTGCTCGATCTGAAGACGCAGTGGGATACGGTCGTCGCCGATCGCTTCAAGCTGCGCCTCGACGGCGAATACGTGCGCAACCTCGCGTACAACGAGAACAAGGCGTTCACCGCGGCGTCACTGCCCGTCAACAACTACGAATCGACGTCCGTGAACGCGACGCGCGCCGATTATCGGAGCGGCCCGAACGGCTTCCTCGCGAAGGCGACGATCGGCGAACCCGAGCCGCGCACGAAGGGGCAGTGGAATTTCTCGGTGGCGTACAAGTATCTGCAACCGGACGCGGTGCTCGACGCGTTCAACGATTCGGACTTCCATCTCGGCGGCACCAACGCGCGCGGCTATGTGATCGGTGCGGCGTATGCGGTGGCGCGCGACGCGTGGGTGTCGGCCCGCTATCTGAGCGCGAAGGAAGTGTACGGCCCGCCGGTATCGATCGACGTGCTGCAGCTCGAGCTCAACGCACGTTTCTGACCGGAGCCGAGGATGAACACCACCCATCGCGCGATGCTCGCGGCCGGCCTGGCCGGCGCGCTGCTGCTCGCCGCCGGCGGCGCGCGCGCGCAAGGCATCGAGGACAAGCTGCGCAGCCAGTTGCGCTCGACCGTGCAGGAACTGCGCCAGTTGCAGGACGGCCAGGCGCAGTTGCAGGCCGACAAGGCGGCCGCCGAGAAGCAGCGCGACGACGCGCTCGCGCAATTGAAGACGGCGCAGGCGCAGCTCGCCGCGGCGCGCGGCGATTCGGGCGCGGGGGCGGCCGCGAAGCGCGCGCTCGCGCAGGAGCGCGCACTTCGCGAGCAGGATGCGCAGTCGCTCGCGAAATACAAGTCGTCCAACGAGGCGCTGCTCGCCGCGGCGCGCGCCCACGATGCGCAGCGCGCGCAATGGCGCGACGACGTCGCCGCGCGCGACATGCAACTGACAACCTGCGAGGCACACAATGCGGCGCTGTATCGCGTGGGCCACGAGATCCTCGAGGCATACGAGCACGTCGGCTTCGGCGCGATCGTCGCGTCGCGGCAGCCGTTCGCGCAGTCGGCGCGCGTGAAGTACGACGAGCTCGCGCAACGCTACGGCGATGCGCTGTACGCGGGCAAGTACGACCGGGCCGCGCGTTCCGCCGGCGCGGCGCCGGTGCCGACGCCGGCCGCGTCGGGGGGCGTCGCGGCCGGCGCGCCATGAGCGCGCGGCGGCCCTGCGGCGCGGGACAAGCGCATCGCTCGGCCGGCTCCATTCATTCGTTGAACACAGGAAGAACGCACATGCAGGACAGCCTTTCGAATGCCGGCGGCGCACGCCCGGCGCAAGACGACGAGCCGATCGCGGCGATCAGCGCCGATCGACTGGCCGACATACTGCGCCGCGCCGGCTATCGCGTGACGGCGGCCGAGCAGAACGGCGCGGTGCAACTGATGAGCGCGAGCCAGGGGATCGGCTTCTCGGTGCGCTTCGGCAATCCCGCCGCCGGGCTCGGGCCGCGGCCCGCCGATGCGGGCGAGGGCCCCGCCGCCGCGCTCTACGTCGACTACACGCTCGCGTGCCTGCTGCAGGTGCAGGGCGAATTGCCGGCCGAGCTCGTCGCGAACTGGAACCGCACGAAGCGCTTCGCGCGCCTCGCGAACCACGGGCCGCTGCTCGCGCTGGAGATGGACGTCATCGTCGCGGGCGGCGTGTGCGAGCGCCACGTGCGCTCGACGATCGAGCTGTGGGATCGCCTGATCCAGGAATTCCTGCTGCATCTGCGCAACCGGCCCGCGATGACCGAGCAGGAAGCGGCGGCGCGCGCGGCGCCCGGCGAGCAGGCGGCCCAAGCCGCGCACGAGCGCGCCGCGCAGCCGTGACCGCCGCGAGCCGGATCGGCGCTGCACTGCGGACTGCGCGCCGGATGCAATGAACGTAACGATGCCGATGCGTGCGTCGCCCGGGCGCGATGCACGCGATTCGGGAGGGCAGTCTCAAGAGAGGGCGGTCAAGGCATGATGACGAAGATGAAGATAAGGGCGATCGCGGTGAGCGGACTCTTGCTGGGTGCGCCGCTCGCCGCGCACGCGCGGGACGACGTGATCGCGAACGCCGCGCAGGCGTCGGTCACGCAGGCGGATCTCGCGACGCTGCTGAAGACGGTGAACCCCGAAGTCCGTGAACGGCTCGCGGCCGACCCCGCGGCGCTGGACCAGGTCGTGCGCTCGGCGCTCGCGCAGAAGGCCGTGCTCGCCGACGCGAAATCGAAGGGCTGGGACAAGGAGGCGCAGGTGCAGTCGGCGATCGAGCAGGCGCGGCGCGACATCGTCGTGCGCAGCTATCTCGCGTCGATGAACGCGCCGCCGGCCGACTATCCGTCGGACGCCGAGATCCAGGCCGCGTATGACCGGAATCTCCCGGCGTTCATGGCGCCGCGCGCGCTGCACGTCGCGCAGATCTACATCGCCGTGCCGCCGAACGCGGAGGCCGCGACGCTCGACAAGGCGCGCAGGCAGGCGGCCGATCTCGCGAGCCGCGCGCGCAACGGCGATTTCGCCGCGCTCGCGAAGGCGAACTCGCAGGACCACGCGAGCGCGGCGAACGGCGGCGATCTCGGCTTCGTGCCCGAGCCGCTGATGCTGCCGGAAGTGCGGCAGGCGGCCGGCGCGCTGAAGCCGGGCCAGGTCTCCGCGCCGATCCGGACGCCGGCCGGCTTTCACGTGGTCAAGCTGATCGACGCGCGCGCCGCCGCGCCGCGCCCGCTGGCCGACGTGAAGGAGCAGGTGCGCGCGATGCTGCGCGCGCAGCGCACGCAGCAGAATGCGCAGGCGTATCTCGCGAAGCTGACCGCGAACGCGCCGATCAACGAAGAAGCGCTGAAGAAGGCGCTGGCGGCCGTCCGGTAGGCGCCCCGTGGCCACCGCCCGTCCGACGCCGCGCATCGATCCGCCCGATGCGCATGCCGATGTGCATGCCGATGTGCACATGCCGAAGCGGCCGCGCCCGGCCGTCTCGATCGGGCGAGTGCGCCCGCCGAAGGCCAACCTGTGGCCGCGTCCGCCCGGCGAGCTGCCGACGCACTGTCCGCTCTGCTTCGGCGCGCTGGTGTCCGTGCCCGGCGCGAGCGGGCACGCGCGGCACCGGAGCGCGCGGTGTTCCGCGCAATGCGTGCTGACGACCCACCGCTACCAGCCCGACGAACCGATGATCTGCGGCTCGCGCGACGCGCAGTGCTCGGCGCGCCATCGGGAGCGCTTCGTCGCGCAATGGGCGCGCCATTACGCGTTGATGCGGCGCGTGTGGCCCGCGCTCACGATCGAGCGCTTCGTCACGGTGATCGCGTGCGCGGACGTCGCGGATCTCTGGTCGTACCGCGCGCTGCGCGACGACGATCTCGCGGCCGTCCTGCTCGTGCTCACCGGCTTCCTGCGCGTGCCGGACGCGCCCGCCGCCGATGCGCTCGTGCCGGCGGCGCGCTGGGTGCGGTTCTGGTTCGACGCGAGCGTGCGCGAGATCGGCGACTTGTGGGCGGGCGCCGCCGCGCCGCGGCTCTTTCGCGTCGACTATCGCGAGCCGCTCGCCACGCCGTATCCGACGGGCGCGCAGGTGCACGCGTGGCAGCGCATCGACGGGATGCGCGATGCATGGGCGCAGCAGGCCGACGCGCCGGCGGCGGCCGTCAGTCCGCGCGATCGCGCCGCGTTCGCGCGTTTTCTCGCGAGCCCGCCGCCGCGCGGCGGCGAAAGCGTGTGAGGGCGACGCGGTGCGGTGTGATCGAACAAATCTCGAAGGAGGCTCGCATGAGGGTGCGACGCAAGTGTATCGCCGTGGGCGCATGCCTGTTGCTGATGGCCGGCGCCCATGCGCAGGGCGGCCGTGCCGACGTGGATGCGGCCGCCGTGGATGCGGCCGGCTCGGCCGCGCGGCCGAGCCCGACGCCGAAGCCGGTGTGCGTCGACGCGGAAGTCGACGGCAAGCGCGCGCTGTCGTACGACTGTCTCGGCGCGCAGTTGAAGCCGAAGGCCGAGCCGCAGGTCGGCGCGTCGCAGACGGATTCGGAGCGGTTGTCGAAGCAGCCGTCGAACCGGCTCGGCACGTTCAACCTGTCGGCCGAGCGCAACCGCTTCGGCGCGAACTGGGGTAAGTCAGCGACGCCGCAGCGGCCCGCCGCGCCCGTCGCCATACCGCCGAAATGACGCGCGGGGCGGCGTCGCGCAATGGGCGCGCGCGAGGCCGGCGGCGCGCCGCCGGGCAACGAAGAGGAGCAGCAACGTGAAATCGGGCAAACGGGCAGGCATGGCGGTGAGCCGGGCGATCGCGGGGGGCTTGGCGCTCGCGCTCGCGTGCGGCGCGCCGCGCGCCGCCGACCGGCCGGCGCGGGCCGACGGCGCGCCGACGGTCGCGCTGCCGAATTTCTCCGCGCTCGTCAGACGGGTCGGCGCGGCCGTCGTCAACATCAGCGTCACGCGCGAGGTGACGCAGATGGGCATTCAGCTTCCGCCCGGCATCCCGCCCGATCATCCGCTCGCGCCGTTTCTCGCGCGCCGCGTGATCGGCAATCGCGACGAAGTGAGCCTCGGCTCCGGCTTCATCGTCAGCGCGGACGGCGTGATCCTGACCAACCGGCACGTGGTCGGCGACGCGGCTGCCGTGGACGTCAAGCTGACCGACAAGCGGCAATTCAGGGGGCGCGTGATCGGCAGCGATCCCGTGTCCGACGTCGCCGTGATCCGCATCGACGCGCGCAACCTGCCCGTCGTCGCGACGGGCGACCCGGCGCGCACCGAGGTCGGCGACTGGGTGATGGCGATCGGCTCGCCGTATGGCTTCGCGAACACGGTCACGCAGGGCATCGTCAGCGCGAAATCGCGATCGCTGCCCGGCGAGCGCGCGATCCCGTTCATCCAGACCGACGTGCCGATCAACCCCGGCAATTCGGGCGGCCCGCTGTTCGACCTGAACGGCCGCGTGATCGCGATCAATTCGATGATCTTCTCGAAGACGGGAGGCTACCAGGGGCTTGCGTTCGCGATTCCGATCGACATCGCGCTCGACGTGAAAGACCAGTTGATGCGCACCGGCAAGGTCACGCGGGGGCGGCTCGGCGTCGCCGTGCAGGAAGTCAGCCAGGCGCTCGCGCGCTCGTTCGGCCTCGCGACGCCCGACGGCGCGCTGATCACGACGGTCGAGCCCGACGGCCCCGCCGCGCGGGCCGGCCTGCAGGCGGGCGACGTAGTGCTCGCGGTCGACGGCCGGCCGATCGCCGAATCGGCCGACCTGCTCGGCATGATCGCGGCCATGCGCCCAGGGCGCATGGCCGATCTGCTCGTCTGGCGCGCGGGGCGCGCGACGCACATGACGGCGACGATCGGCGCGTTCGACAGCGGCACGGCGTCGAGCGGCGGCGCGCCGGGGCCCGCGCGTCTCGCGCGTCTCGGGCTGGCGCTGCGCGCGGCGACGGAGCAGGAGCAGCAGCGGCTCGGCATGAGCCGCGCGCTCGTGGTCGAACAGGCGAGCGGCCCGGCGGCCCGCGCGGGACTGCGGGCCGGCGATGTCCTGCTGTCGGTGAATGGCGCGCCGGCCGCGAGCGTCGGCGCGCTGGCGAGCGAGATCGACCTCGCGCACGGGACGGTCGCGCTGCTCGTGCAACGCGGCGGCGCGCGATTGTATGTTCCGATCGAGCCGGGGTGAGCGCCGGCGCCCGGGGCGGGCAGCGCGTGGCCCGGCGCGGCCTGCCTGCCGCATCGGCGTCGTGCGAACGGGAAAGTGAAACAGGAGGCGTGATGAAGCGAAGGCGAGGAAGGGGCGTGCTCCGATGGCTGCCGGCGTTCGCCGTCGCGTGCGTGCTCGCGTCGGGCGTGCCCGCCGCCGCGCAGACGGCCGACGTGCCGCAGCCGTGGATCAGGTACGGCGAGCTGGCCGGCGGCGAGTTCCGTGCGCGGCTCGAAGCCGACGGCGAAGCGGCCGACCGGCTGCACCGGTATCTGGCGGCGCGCGTGGCGAACGCGAGCGCTGGCGCACCGATGCAGTCGATCGTCGTGCGCGCGTGGATGGACGCGAACGGAGCCGTCACGCGTGTCGAATTCGCATCGCTCGGCGATCCGGACGCCGACGCGACGCTCAGGCAGTTGCTCACCGCGACTCCGCTGGCGGAGCCGCCGCCGCCCGACATGCCGCAGCCGCTGCGCGTGCGCCTGCGGTTCGCGCCGAATCCCGAATCGCGAACCGGCGAGCCGGCTGAAACCGGGCATGCGCGATGAAGCGCCGCG